>JAHBNG010000003.1 GCA_019217005.1 Chloroflexi bacterium TSY | reverse complement strand
TGGAAGAGGGAGCAAGTGGTGCCATCACAGCAACGCTGGACGTGAGTGCAACCTGGGATGTGACAGTGAGCCTCTTCTTTATCGACGATACGGCACTGGGCAATGGCATCGACTACGATGAACCATCCATCGCCGAAATTGTGATCCCGGCGGGAGACGTGAGCGCCAGTGTCTTCTTCACCGCGGTGGATGACTCAGAAGTGGAGGGGGATGAAACCTTCGAGGTGGCCATCTCTAGCGTTCAAGGAGCCACAGATGTGAGCAGTCCGCAGACGGTGACGATTGTGGACAATGATGTCCCGACGCCGACACCAACGGCCACTCATACACCGACTGATACAAGTACGCCGACATCAACACATACGAACACACCGGCTCCAACGCCAACTGATACAGCAACTCCAACGGCAACCAATACGCCAACGGCGACGAGTACACCGACACCAACAGCGTTGCCAACGAATACGGCAACCAATACAGCAACGCCGACAGCTACACGGTTGCTGCCCGATCTCATTGTGAGTTCTATTACCGTCGAGTTGGAGACGGGAAGCGCCTGTGACTATGTCTCTGAGCAATTTGGGTTGCGGGTCACCATTGCGAATGTGGGATCTGTAGATGCCGGAGCCTTTGTGGTGACCATCAATGGCCTACCACAAGCTGTTGATGGTGTGACAAGTGGGATGAGCGAGAGCCTTTGGATAGCTGGATATATACCTGGGAACAACACGGTCTCTGTGGATACGACATTAGCAGTCGAGGAAGAGGATGAGAGCAACAACACGCTGACCCAGTCACTCTCAACGCCGACTTTGCCGCCAGCGTGTACACCAACGGCACTTCCTCCTGGTACACCAATACCAACCGGTGTGTCAACTGCCACGCCCACACCGATACCCGGGGCGACAGCCACACCGACGCCTGTCTTGCCCGAACTTGTGGTGCAATCTATGGCTATCGAATTAGAGACTGGCTCTGACTGTAATTATGTTTCGACTCAATTTGGGCTACGGGTCTCTGTTGTGAATTTGGGGGGAACTGCAGCTGGTGGTTTTGTCGTGCGCATCAATGGTGTTGACCAAGCGATCTCTGGTTTGGCGAGTGGTGCTGCGGCGAGTTTCTGGTTGGGCGGCTATCTTCTCGGCGAGAATACTGCGCTGGTGGACGCCACGTTCGCGATTGCAGAAAGTGATGAGAGCAACAACCTATTGACGCAAATACTCTCGATGCCACCACTGCCAGCAACTTGTACCCCAACGCCAACCCCGACCGACACCGTCGCACCGACGAATACGCCAACGGCCACCCCAACGCCAACCAGTACACCAACGGCGACACCGACAATTCCACCAAACTCAGCACCGGATTTGACGATTGCTGGAATGGAATTCACCCAGGCGATTCAGACGACGGACAACGCTGTTTCTCTTGTGGCGAATAAGCCGCTTGTGGCAAGATTGACGGTTGGTCTGCATGGATATGATGCGCCAGTGAGTGGTGTAACCGCCCAACTGCGCGCATTCCGCAATGGTGTGGAGGTGGCCGATTCACCGTTGAGTCCATTTAACATAGGCGGGAGCATTACAGCACCATTGACGCCCGACCGTGCCACGTTGGAACATACGTTGAACTTCTTGTTCCCAAGCAGTTGGCTGGCGGCTGGCAATCTGACGATTGAGGCGACGCTGAATCCAGCCCAGACAGTAACCGAAGCGACGAGTACAAACAATACGAGTCTACATGAGCTGACGTTGAATCAGGTGCCACCACTTGAAATTGTCCTGGTTCCCATCGCTTTTCAGCTGAATGGCACCGGTGAGGTCTATCGTCCATCGGTGGATGGTACAACCAGTTTCGGCATTGGGTTTATCGAAGAGATGTATCCAGTCCCGAGCGTTCAGTATACACTGCATAGCGAATATCAATTTACGGGCGACCTCTACACAACCCAAGGCTGGTCCGATCTGCTAAGTGAAATCCGTCAGTTGCGCAACAATGAAGTGACCGACCCCAATGCGCCCTTCCCCATCTACTATGGTATTGTTCAGGTCGAGCCAGCCTGCTGCTATCCAGGCACAATGGCTCCATCTGCACCAGTCGGTGGTAAAGGATATCGCCCTGGTATGGCGGCGGTTGGGTTGGAAGCAACCGGTATGATTGTGGACTTTGACGGCAATGGAGAAGGTGATGCTGGCTTTCCAAATCCCTACATGACTGTGCAGTCCCATATGGCATCCCATGAAGTGGGTCACAATATGGGGCTAGGTCACGCACCTTGCAATGTGACGGGCGAGGCAGGCTATCCATTTGCTGACGGTTCGATAGGCGATGTGGGTCTCTACATCTCGGACATGACCTTGATTGCCAGCGGACACAAAGAGGTGATGAGCTACTGTTTTGAACAGAGTGAACCAAAACAGTGGATTTCGGCGTACAACTACCAGCGCATTTTCGATCAGCTGGTGTCATCGAGTAACCAAGTGCAGAGTGCCTCTCTTAGCGAAGAGATCGCGCAAGACGCGTGGTTGGTGACCGGTGAAACGATCAAGGGCGACACGGGAGCGCTTCATCACGCGTTGCCCCCGATCTGATCGAAGATGAAGGGGGGAAACATCATCTGGCCCTTCGACGATGTCCAGATTGTTCAACCGATAAACGATTTTGCTCGGCAAGAAGGTAGTTTCAGCCTCATTGTGCCAAAGATAAGTGGAAGCACAAAGATTCAGCTTTGGCTGGATCAGGTGCTGCTCGACGAGTTGCTTGTGGTTGATGAGCCACCGTTCTTAACGTCTAGCATTCGCGATTTGGGTGATGAGGTTGCCATCACATGGGAAGCATCAGATCCAGACTATCCAGTCATCATGATCCGCTATAGCCCAAATGATGGAGAGACTTGGCAGATGTTGGCCACAAACGTGAAAGAACCAACGACCTCCTTTACCATTCGCAAGGAAAAGCTGCCCGCTAGCCACAGCGGACTCATCGAAGTCGTTGCTGTCAACAGTACACAGCTAGCGACGGGGAATTTACGCATCGGTCCAATTGTGAATAAGCCACCCAGGGTCATGATTCTGGGAGATCTGGAGCGTACCTATCGATCTGGTCAGCCGATTGTCCTGCAAGGAAAAGCAGTCGATCTAGATGGTGAGACATTTGGGGAAGAGAGCTTCAATTGGTGGAGTCCTGATGGTAGTTTGCTGGGACGAGGCAGCCTGCTCTTCCTGCCAAACGGACTTCCGCTTGGGACGTATAACGTTGTTCTATCTGTGAATAACTTGCGTGGTGCGCAAAATGAGGCGGTGGCAATATTACGAGTCACTGAGTCGTCATATTTACCCTTGATTCAGCGATAGATTTACCCGTATCATGATTCAACCACCTATGATCCAACTATCTAACCGCCAAAGATGCATTCTAGAGCGTCTTGTATATCAACTAGATGTCGACAGACCAATTGTGGTTCGGGCCCAGATCATTCTGTTAGCTGCCCAAAACATGACGAATCAAGCGATTGCGCAGCATCTTGATATTGCGTCAAGTACGGTGAGCAGGTGGCGTAGACGTTGGGCGGTCACTCAGAATGAGATGAGCGAGCGTGACGAGCAGAATCTTCGCGATGAAGAGTTAAGGCTAAACCAAAAAAATAATTATACGCGAACGAGAGAATGGAGAGGGGGAATAAGGACAAACCATTTTTCTAAACCAGGTAAACGTTGGAAGCGTTGTGCCAAACGGTCCATCTCTTTCTGAGTGAGTTTGACGCCGGTCTCATAAAGAGTGGAATTCAGGTGAACGAAGGGTTGTAGTTGGTTAAAGCGAAAAGAACGGGCAAAATTGAGAACGGTCTCAAGAGAATCGAGAAGAGAACCGTTCCAGTGTTTTCAAGATGGCCCCAAACCCGTTCGATGGGGTTGTATTTACTGTGATAAGGAGGGTAGCAGGCGAGCTGAATAGAGAGACGATAGTGCTCAACAAACTGAGTGAGACGATACATAAACTGAGTCCGACGGGTATGATTTTCGGGACCATTGTCCTGATTGATCACGAGGGTCTTGACGTGAGGAAAGTGTTCACGTACGCTTTCCCAAAAATCAATCAGGCAGTCGACAATACAGTCACTCGTCACTTTCGACTGAGTCAAGTAAAGAAAGAGTTCCTTGGTTGAAGGGAGGTAAATGCCAAAAGGAGTGACTTTCTCGGTCTTCTTATCTTGAAAGTCATGATCGAGCGCTTTGACAACCACTCGACTTATCCCTTCTCTCGAGAAACGGTCAAGTAAAATCGTCGCTTTGGCATCCCAAGAGAGGCGCAGAACCGTCTCGTCTGCATCCGCTTCTTGATTGATCTGATGAATTCTATCAAAGATCGCATCGGTCTCTGGGATCTTTTTCACTGGTTGACTTTTTTTGACCCGGTTTGAGCCATAGCCTAACTCATTGAGCTTCAAGCGGATGGCCTCTTCGCCAGGCAATTCCTCATCTGTGTATCCTTTCTGCTCGATGAGCTGGGTACGCATTTCGGCGGCGGTTAGTCGAGTGTACAATTGGGGGGGTCGAAAGGTGGGATCGGTCTGGCTGAATTGATCGGCGATTTCAACCATATCGGCCAGTAAAGTGGGGATATGGTCTTCGGCTTTTTTGCGACCACGTCGGTGGCTTTGGTCGACATAACAGAAGCCGCCTTCTAGTTCTTCCAGGGCTTTGGCTATCGTCGGACTCCCTTCGCATATCGTTTTGACCGTTTGGGCCATGAAGTGCCTTCTTTCGTATCCACTTAACATGGCCTTCGTCTCTTTCAAGACTTCAACCATTTCTGGCGAGATTGTCATTTTTGCTCCTTTTGGAGAGCTAGTTTAACACCTTCTCGCGTATATTTTATTTTTTGGATTGGCCTAAAAGAGATCACGATTAATTGGCTCTCGAATTGGAAATCGGATACAAACGAGAACCAAAGTCGCCGCAGACCGCTTGTTTACACAGATGAGCAGATCGCCCGAATTATTGACCTGGTGTCAGAATCGCCTCGCGTCTGCGGTCGGGAAATTGAATTTTGGACAGCTGGTACATTGGCAAAGGAAGCCGTTAGACGCGGAATTGTTGAATCGATTACATCTCACAGGGTTAGTATGTTCTTGCGGCAACACCACATTGGCATTTCTTGATCTCGTTTGTACGATTAAGTGCTTATCCGAAAAGTTCTGTGACGATCTATTCTCGCTCGAGAAACTGATCGGACTCGCAACCACTTTTCGTATAGGTTCTAAGCTGAGCCCTGTATGAAAACATGGTTTTGCTTTGTGTGGTAGAGTTCCAGGAAAAGCCATGTTTTCATCACAACCGCAGTATCAGTAGACCGCAATCGTTAGATTCGTCGCTCCACTCAAGAGTGTTACGATTGTGTTCTCTGAGTCTCAGTCGATCCAAATTCCTGCGGAGTCGCCATGCATGGCGCGGCGTTCTCTAACGCCGGTCACAGTCGAGTAGAGCCGCATTAGAGATTACACGCAGTAGGATTTCTCAGAGGTAGAGCGTTCAAATGGCGAAAAAAGACGCAGTAGAGAATCTCGGACCATTTGGCACGCTCGAGTCTGTTTTGACTGAGAAGTGCAGGATTATGTCTACTGCGTGTAATAGAGAATGCTCCCTCCGCGAATAAAAGACAAATTTTGGATCTACTTTACTTTCTGGTAAAGGCTTGAGTGACAAAGGGCAAACCGAAAGGGGCGGAAAAAAGAATCCACCCTGAAAAAACGGGATAAAATGTAAAAATAGTGCTCGGCTAGTTTAAGCAGCGGCATTGAGGCGGCGATGAGCGAGAACGCCTTTAGGGAAATGGTGTGAAACCGAGGCCTTTTTCCGAAAGTCAGGGTCGAGTTGGTCAGGAGTTGGAAAAAGAGCACTCGAGAGAACACGGCGCAAGAGGCTCTCGATCCCAGTAGCCAGTCGGTATGGGAGGAAGAGAAGCGGCTAAATGGGAAAGAAGATTGCCAGCCAGCAGCCCCAGTTCAGGTAAGCGGAAACAAGCCTCATCGGCATGAACAAATTGACGATGTAAGCCAATCATCTGCTTGGAAGCCAAGGGGGGATGTTCAACAGGCCAGCGTTCCAGGTAGACAAGATAAATGGTTTCAGGCTGCAAAGTCATAACGGTCGCCAAAACCAAAGGTGTGTTGTAGGCCGGATCCTGAATGACGTAAATCGAGTAGGTACGGTTGGCTGTATCCACCTTGGTTGTTCTGGGGACGAGATTGTGCCATGCTTGATAGCAAATCAGGCGACCACTATAGAGAAAGCGACCAGACGAGTCCGGAGTTGTAGCCTCGAGTCGCTTTCCCTTATAGCTGCGAGAGAGCGGTCGCACAATATCACCATATTCAGGTGGTCTGCCTTTTCCTTTGCGTTTGGGGAACTCATTGCGGCGCACTGTGCAGTTAATCGCTTCCCGCAGGACAAATCGGTCTATGCCGCTTTCTAGCATTTCTCTGATTGTAAACCCGGCATCGACCACCGCCACTTCGTCTGACTCCAGTGATTTCTTCGTCTCTTTCAGCAGCTTTTCCGAAACTCACTTTCCTTTGTTCCAACCGTGCATCTCATGATTGCCTTGAGCAGTGGCACTCGCTTCCCGCCTATCTCCCCCGAGCTTATCATCACTCCAAAGATGAGCGCGGGCAATGCCGACGAGCCGTTGAGTTATAGAGTCGGTTCACTTTCCCTTGCAGCTTCGGTCGCCAGAACCCTGTGATATCTATGCTTTTCACTCGGTACCCTTCTAACTTTTTTGCCTCCCATTCCCCTTTCCACTTCTTCTTGCCACGACCCCAGCAGACTTGTGATATCCCATGATCCATATCGAAAGCTCCACCAGCTTCGCCGGAGCTCCTCATCTTCAAACCCGCTTTCTTTCAATGCGCTATGGATTGCTCCTCGACTTTTCAGAAACGACCCATTCAGCATTGCCCACATCAGACGCATTACATTTACGTTTGTTCCCATCGGCGTTACTTGCAATACATTCATCAGTACTGCTATAGTTATTTCTGGCGCGGTTAGCATTCCTTCCTCCTTTTTGGGTTCTCTACCTTTAGGATGAACTGCTAACCGCTTTTTGTCACATTTCTCACCTCATCTCTTTTCTTTTACCAGAAAGTAAAGTTCTACTGAGTATAGTTATTCGCCACTCTCATATCGAGGCTCTTTCACCCAAACCAACATCATGAATCCCCCAATAACAGAGACCATCAAGGCGACTCCAAAAAGCGTCTGATACCCTGGCCCCCCTGCTAACCACCCACCAATTAGAGGTGCAATCGTGACAACTGGAGCGAGTAACGTATTCGTGAGGCCAATATAGGTTGGTCGATCTTCTGCCTTGCAAAATTCCAGAATGATGTTTAATCCTGAGACTTCATCTGCCGCCAAGGCTGCACCCACTAAGAACATAACCAAGAGAAGCCAAGCATAAGATGCTGTTGTCCATGCAATGAGTGCTGCAATTGCCATCACAAAGGCCGCCCATGTGAGAACCATTTTATGCCCCAGGCGATCACCCACCACACCCCAAACCAGATTCATAAGGGCTTTACTTGCCACAAGAGTAACCGTGAGCTGAACCGATAGTGCAGCGAGTCCACCTGCACTATCGGAAAACGCTTCTTTCCCATAGACGGCAAAAAAGCCCGTTGCCATTGCACCCAGATGGATCGCTGTTCGGCTGAGCAGGAAACGACTGTAGTTTGCATCATTGCGGAGGACTGTAGGTAGTTGCCGCAAGTAGCTGCGCATAGAGACCTGTTTCTTCACAATCGGGCTGGGCGGCTCTCGATTGAGCGCTAGACCAATAAAGGAGATGCCAGTTGCCACAGCGGCCAATCCAAAGAGGAGTGCGAAGTTGTTGGGAAATTCAAAGGCTTTCATTAACCAATCAACCACACCAAAATACCACCCTTCGATGCCAAGTAGGATGATGCCAACAAGTGCACCAACCCCGTGGCCGATGCCCGACCAGATGCCACGTACTTGAACTGGAATCACTTTGGCAACCATGTCGAACCAGGCCGGAGTTGCGTAGCCATTGGTGACTGCGGTTGCGGCGAGTAACAGAAAGAACAGAGCAAGTGTAACTGTGGGGGCGGGCATGGCCAGCATCCAAATGGCGATGGCCATCAGAAGATAAGGTACTCGTTCACCAAGTCCACCTAATAGCATCACAAACGGTTTCTTATAGCGTAGACGTTCAGAGAAATTTGCGCTAAAGAGTTGTGGGATGTAAAAGAAAAAAGAATAGATGGCCGGAATAAGACCAATTGCGAGTTTAGAATCGGTGAGGTTGCTGACAAAAATAGGCATAACCGTCTCGCGGGAGATCAGACTCAATCCTGCTGTAATAAAGACAATATCGATTAAGTTGACCGAAAAATTCCAGCGTAAGTTTTGGGAGACAAATTGTTGGAAAGAGGATTCAGATTCGAGGAGTTGTTCATGATCGGAACGCAATGCTGATGTGTCTGACATGACTGTATGAACTTACTTAATTTAGGGCTTTGAATTATTTTACTTTACGAGATACTCCGCAGCACACAGCACACATCATTGAGCGTACGCGTCTTTGTCGTAAAATCAGGATGTGTTCTTCACATTCAAAATCATCAATTCAGCATCGAGCCACCCAATCCAATGAGCGCCGCTCCGATTTTGCGCAGACACTCATTCAGATCTTGCTCGACCTGTACGGGTGAAAGCGTCAACATTTCCCATCGATCGGGTAATGGTTCAACCAATGTTTCGCGTAGGAACTCTTCGTCTCCACAGCGGATTCCCAAATAGCCCCCGCGGGCACGTAAGGTAATGTCGACCGGGCGTTCGCCAATAATCCGATTTTTTAAGGGGCGGAGTTTATGTTCACGCAATGCAGACCAAAGACGATCGAAGGGATCCTCTTGATAGAATAGCTCGGTTACATCCTGAGCTTTTAATAGTCGATCAAAGGTTGTATGAATAAACGTGACGCGGCGCATCTTTGCCGCTGGAATGGGCTGGGTTAATCGCTGAAGAGCACCGATCTCGATGCGAAAGTAATACTCATTTGCGCGCTGATGATCCACATCTTCTGGCACGAGTTCGGCCCGCGTGAGCAGGCGATAGCGCCGTGTTGGCGCATAAAAAGATACAGTTTGTGCCTCTGGTTCTCCCTTAAATGCACCGGTTTGGTAAAAGGCCAAGAAGTCTGCTCCCACTCGTTTTGGTGCTCGACGCTGCGGTATTCGATATCAACCCTCCGATGCAGCGCGACGCAGATCATCAGCATTATTCATCACAGCAACAAGAACCGTGCGGCGGCGTGCCAATGCATCTGGATAGAGCAATTTCTCTGTTTCAGAAGCTGGGGAAGTGGACTCCCGTTGAGAATCGGGCATGGAGAAGATCATACTGCACCAATAGCGGTTGTGCAAGTTTTGCCGTCAATCATCACGTTGGCTGGACGGCGGCGTCCAGTTGTTTGCAGTGCTGAACAAACAAGCTGTTTGTTCTACGATTGGTCGCTCGGTGCATTACTCAATACATGTTAAATGATCGACGCCGATCAGAATGGGTAAATAGACGGGGTTTGGATTTAATGGAGCGAGTGGAAGTGCTTGAAACAACACAGAAACTGGCTTGCTCCAAGGTCCAGGAAAACGATGACCAAACGATTCACCTTTCTCATTTAGTTGCAGGGCACGCGCCCGTATGCGCAGTTCGTGAGTTTGGTCACTTGGAGAAGCTGAGAAAACCTGACATCCAACACCAACAAATGAGTCTACGAAATCTTGCCATTCATCTGAACCCTGACGTGTCTGAATATCATAGACAAGCTGGTGACTGCTTCCTTTTACTTGCGGGATGTCAGAGCCAAGCTGACCCGCCCAACGTACCTCCGCTTGACTACCACGTACGGCAACAACTTCAGGAATTAGCAGCGTTCCGGTTAAGGGGTCTGATTTGGGTAAAACAAGCTCTGCCGTTGGTGCTTGCACAAGGCTCACATAATCGATAAACGCATGATTGCCGTGGTGTTGAAAGGGACTTCTAATTCGAGCAAAGACAGTTATCTTGTTGTTCTGTGCTTTGGCAACGGTTCGCAAATTGACCCAACCAATACGCTGATTGTTGGCATCTACAAAGTTATCGCGATTTCCGGCCCAAACTACATGATCGGCCAATGGATCGACACCACCAGTGGGATCGATTCCCAACATTTTATTGATGTAATAACCATCTGGACAGTCGCTTGGGACAGTGCTTCCACCACATAGACTCAACATCCAACCGCTTACACTATAGGCTGTCCCTGTCATCACATTCACTTGTTGGTAGAATGCTGTATCAAAGGGTTTACCTGGCGCGGGATTGGTCTCGATGTCTTGTGCCCGTATCACAATGCTATCAATTCCATCGATGCGCTCGCGGAAATTGTTGCCATCGCACGAATTTTCGAAGAAGAGCTGCGTACTATGAATAATCGGTGTACCCGAAATCGGGACAAGGGTCCAATTGTTGGGAACAAATATTTCTTGTCCACCAGCATCCATTTGAGGTGTATAGCCTTCTGTACACTCGAAACTGTCGTTTTGCAAGAGGGTGAGAGAAGTCTCGCGTTGGCGTATCAAATCTTGACGAGCTGCATCTTGATTGTCTACAAACTCAGCTGCAATGGTTTCAATATGAACGAGCCATAGAAGTAAACCAAATAGCCCAAACGCAAGGCAAAAGACCATCGCCCGTTGGATATAGAGACGAATTGGGTGATGAACAAAATGCACCATATGCATACCCCAGACAAATACCACACTTGATTGATTGCACTATAGATCCAATCACGAGCATTTGGGCGAATTTTAACATCATGGCTCTGCTCCAGCCGATAGCCACGGATTCGGAACAACGATAGAACAATTGTGCCATACAATTAATACTACGTCAACGGTGTAGTTTATATCATACCTTCATGAGATACCGAATATTTCTCTAACCATGCCACCATTGCGAAGAGTCCACACTGGCCTTTCTCTGCCCGGTGACTGAAAAAATCGTGCGTATTTTGAGCTGTGTCAATTTCAGCAATCTCGAGCCGGTCTGGTGATACACCTATATCAACCAATTGTGCTGCGTTCGCCTGCCATAAATCGAACGTTGGATTGCTCTCGCTGCCAGTTGGGTAAGTGAAAAATCTGCCGGCGCGTTTTAGCTTGACGTACGCCAGATCGACTACATCAGAGCCAACCTCATAACTCTCAGGACCAATGCTGGGTCCAATCCCAACCCACACATCTGCTGGATTCGTATCATAAGCTGCTTGCATCGCCCAAAGCGTTGCCGTCGCTGCTCCATTGATCGTTCCACGCCAACCCGCATGACAGCCACCCAGAACCTTGTGAATAGGATCAAAGAAGATGATGGGCACACAATCGGCAAAGACCCATGAGAGGGGTAACCCACAGGTATTTGTTACGAGGCAGTCAGTTTGCTCCAAAAACTGACCAGCATTGTCCCAACCCACAATAGCAACATTTGTCCCATGAACTTGATGACAGCGCACTAGTTCATCGGTCTTGATCCCCAGGGCGACCGCCAGCCGTTGACGATTGGCCTCTACATTCTCGCGCGTATCACCTCGACTGACGCTGAAATTGAGCGTATTCCACGGTTTTGGGCTGACGCCACCATGACGAGTACTTATGTGAATGGGGATCCCAATCTGAAGAGCAAAGTCGAAGGTATAGGTGATAACACCATTTGAATGGGTGATACGTTGCATCGACTCTTTTCCAATTGTGACTATTCAGCACAGATCCGCCTCAAACCGACAAGTTGTTGCAAGGTTGCAGGGTTCGACTAGCCACCCTGCAACTTTGCAACAAAGCATGGCCAAATAGTTGCTCAATTTCAAATAATTATAGAGGTACAGGGCATCACTTTGGAATTGCTTTCCCCGAAGTGGTGGGCAACTGGGTACCGCAAAACGAACAATCTGCTGCTGTTTTGCTTGTCCATTTGACATTCTCGGCATTCGTCGGACTCCCGCAATTCGGGCATTGGTCTGGTAGAGCAATCGAACGTTCCTTCTCAAGTTTTCGCTCCGCCTTTTGCTGTTTTTGGACTGTCTCAACGACACCCTGAACCAATGCGCTTATCGCAACCAAAACCAGAATACCGGGCCACCACCACCCCTGCCACGCAATGATGGCCAGGCCAATTAGCCAGACTGCCCCCTGCACCTGTTCCCACGGTATGGGCAGGCCGCGCCCAATGGTTGTTCGATTTGCCATCTCTTTCTCCTTGAAGACTGAACGTATCACAGAGTATGTAACGGAACTTGTGTCTCCCTGTATGACGATTTGATTACACCCACTTTGGAACGCTTTCTTCGCCTGTCAACCCCTGAACTCCCAAAGAACCGACACATTTTGGATCGACTGAGTCTATTTTACCCCTTCTGGGATCAGTGCTCGTATTAACGGCTCATTCCACTTTTGATTCACCCGATCATAAGCCCCAAAACCCGCACCGAATTCCCAATAGGCCCATGAAAACCCGCGTGCTTCTGCCTCTTCTCGCACAACGGTTGTCCACCGCACACGCGATTCCATATCGCCGCGCTGATAGGCACCAAATTCTCCCATAAATAATGGCATATTCTTCGTCTCAGCCCATTCGGCTGCCCGCGTGAAATCTCGCTGTACTGCTTTGACCTGTGCATCTGAGCCGGTCCACTCTGTCCCAAGCCACGCATTGCTGCCCGCTACCCAGCTCGCTCCTTGATGAGTAAATTGGAAGGGGTTGTAGTAGTGATAGGTAATGATCAGGTTCTGGGCATTGTCTGGGATGTCGAGCGTGGCAAGTTGTCCAATATTGTTCCACTGATGGGGCCCCACGATTACGGGCCGTGTCGGATTCAACTCGCGGATAATGGCAAAGACCTCAAGCCACAGAGATTGCCAGGCTGATCCACTCAAATTGTCGTGGGGTTCGTTCAAGATTTCAAAGTAGAGCGTATCTGGTCGATCGCGATAGCGTTCGGCCAATTGCTGCCAAATTGCCAAAAAACGCGCGCGTTGTCCAGCTGGGTCGGTAGCGATCTCATTGTAATGATGAATGTTGATCACAACGACCAAATTGTTCTCAAATGCTTGATCGATGGCCCAATCGACGCGTTCTGTGATGCGGTCGGCGAGTTGATAGGGTGGCTCTTTCGCCGCATAGGCTGACCAACGAATCGGGATACGTACCGAATCGAACCCTGCCGCGGCTATCTCGGAAAAGAATTGAGCTTGTAGCGTAATCTCCCAAGCGCCTTCATACGGTGCTTCTAGCGCATTCCCCAAGTTAATCCCTCGACCCAGGCGCTGATTGTAATAAAATGCATCTTTGACTTGGTCGGTTGGTGCTTCAGAAGGCGATAGAAGCTGGAGTGACGTACAAGCGCTGAATAGTATGGAAAAGAGAAATAGATATCTGACGAAATTTTTCACGTACTGGTTGTTGAGGTGAATTTTATGATACCGCTTCAAGTCCAGCTAGATGCTCGACTACCAGCAATTTCAAATTGGAAACGGGACAGTGGTGGGCCAGGTGACAGTCACTCCCGAAATCTCCCACTTGGCGGCGGAAGTTCACGCCCGCTGGGTCGTGAAGTGACGGTCACCTTCCGCAAAGGCGAGAACGAAAGTTCATCAACCCTTTCAGTGCATTCGTGAGTGACTGTCACCTGGAACGCCCTATTTTGAAATTGCCGCTCGACTACCCATAAGTTAACAAATGTTTCAGGAGATACACCACGTGTTCGTGCCTCCATAGCTACTTTCTGGTAGAGATCCGGTTCAATCAACGTTAGCGCACAGTGCCCCCATTCTTGATCTTGGTCAATGGCAACCAATCCTGCGCTCGCCATGGACCGCCGTGCACGGCTGGTATGGGGCGCTGAGCGTTCTCACCGTAGCGAAATGCCCACTCCGTGTCACATACCTGACAACTCAGACAGCCTGCTGAATCGGGTGGGCAGCTCAACCCCGTTTCGTCCCGTGCGGCGAGCTTAAGCTCATAGTGAAAGTAATTTTCGCTGACGCCGCTCTGCACAATGTCCCACGGGAGCGGTGAGCCCACATCCCATTCGCCTGTGTAATGTTCTTTCTCTAATCCAAGACGCTCCATCGTCTGGAAGAAAGTACGCACTGTTAGCCCACCAGATGGAATCTCGAGCAAGACCTGTGCCAAGGCACGATCCCCACGACTAAGGACAGCCTGTACCTCGGCCCATTCAGGAGAATCTGCCCGTACCTGCACGCCCTGACGAACCAGCGCCTTGTGAATCATCTTTTGACGTTTACGAAGCACTTTGGACGAGACCATCCCTGCCCACTGAAAGGGGGTGTGTGCTTTGGGCACAAACGGTGTTGCATTGATTGCAATCCGTCGCTTGAACCGCGTACGTGCTTGCAACGTAAAATCAATTAGGGCCTGGATGTCCTCTTCTGTCTCGGTTGGATGACCGACCATGAAGTAGAGCTTGAGTTGTGGGAAATTGACCTCTTGTGCCAGCGAAATGGCCCGCATCATCTGCTCTTCTGTCTGGGTTTTGTTGATCACGTTTCGCAGACGCTGGCTCCCTGCTTCGGGCGCAACGGTCAATGTTTTGGCTCCACTTTCAGCCATTGCGCGAATGAGCGGCACGCTAATGGGATCCATCCGCATTGAACTGGCGCTGATAGAGGCACCCATCCGCTGTAACTCGGTGGCCAGTTCATCGATCTGCGTGTGGTCACTCACGGCAGCGCTGACCAAACCGATCTTCGTGTAGCCATTGTCGATGGCCTTCTGCGCAGAGGCCAAGAGCTTTTCCTGCGGCTGTTCACGTGGTGGACGATAGACATAGCCTGCCAAACAAAAGCGACAACCTCGTCCACAGCCGCGGGCAATTTCCATCAGGTGCATATTGCCAAACTCTGTCTCTGGCGTCCAAAGCGTGGACATGGTGTGGTGGTCGGGCAGGCTACGCGCCCAGAGCCGCTCAACTGGTTGAAAGTCACGCAGCTTACGGTTTGAGGGACGCAATGCCGGGACATACCAGCCTGCTGTTCGATTGAGGCTTGCCAATAGCGCATCCCGTTCGGCATCTAAGCCATCGCGGCAGAGATCGATCAGTGCCGGAACTGCCTCTTCTCCTTCGCCTATCAGAATTGCATCAAAGAAGGGGGCCATTGGTTCGGGATTCATGGTGACACCAGGACCACCCGCAATCAAGAGTGGCCATGGAGTGCCGTCCCATTGGGCTGAGTCAAGACGGTCGGCAGCTAGAGGCGATATACCAGCCTGGCGTAGCAATTCGACGACATTGAAATAGTCCATCTCCCACGAGATCGTGAAGGCCCAAAGCTTGAAATCAGTTGCTGGACGTGCACTCTCTAGTGAAAGCAGCGGCTGACCAGCTTGCAGCGCGCCTTTCTCCCAGAAGATTCGTTCGCAGAGCAGATCTGGTTCGCCGTTAAACCAACTGTAGAGAAGCTGGAGCGCCAAGCTGCTCATGCCTACATAATAGGTATTGGGCATGGTGAGCGCAACAGGTAGTTTTCCACCCCAGTCTTTGATGACGGTGCCAGATTCGTTGGCCATATATTGATGCGTTTGGTAAGTATACCTCATGATTATCTATTATATCACGGTTCTCATTGTTCTACCTGAAAAATATAAAACAGACTCGATCTTCACCCAACAGATGTTACTATCACTCGCTTGGCTCCCGCCTCTTTCAACGCTTGCTGAACAGGCGAAGCTGTTTGCTCGTCTACGAGTGCAATGATGTTTCCACCTCGTCCACCTCCGCTCAATTTGGCCCCAAGTGCACCCGCATTGAGCGCAGCTTGGATGAGGTGATCAAGTGTAGAAGAACTCACACCGATATCACGGAGTATCTCTTGGTTTTGATTCATGAGCGAACCGAGCTCGACTTGTCTCGCTGGGTCTGTCTGCTCCAAAACGCTTCTTGCACGAGTGACGAGCTGTCCGATTGTGTCGAAGAGTTCTTCATAGCGAACAGCGTCGGCTTGCCACGCCATTCGCACATCACCCACTGCTTCTTTGGTGGGACTTGAGATGCCGCTATCGGCAATGACAAGTGTGATCGATCCAACAGGCGTAAATGGCTCGGGCTGGGTTCCTTTGACAAACCAAACCGGCTTCTCGTGGGCAATCACCGTATTATCGATGCCGCTTGGTGTTCCATGAAAGAGCTTCTCTGTTTCATAAACAAGTTGACTCACAACTTCGGCTTGAACCTGACGCCCCGTATGAGCAAAGAGAGCGCGTACAATCGCCGCACTGACTGCTGCACCGCTTCCCAGTCCGCTCACAATGGGGATCGTGCTGAGGAGATCAATCCGCCAGTCGGGCATACGACGGATTGAAAGATGCTTCAAGGCCAGACGGACAAGAACGGCAAGCGGCTCTTCATTTCCACTATGAGCCAGCGAAAGAATTTGGTCGGTATCGTGGGCGACTACGATGCATCCGCTGCCGGGCGTTTGCTGTGTGATGGTGGCGGTGGCGGTGACATCCCAAACGGGAACTGCAATTGCGGGACGACCGTAAACAACTGCATGTTCACCAAAGAGGATGACTTTGCCTGGCGCGGATGCGGTCGTCATGGGATTGACCGTAACTTGGCCAACAACTGGTCTGGCACATCTGTCATAATGACATCAACGCCAAGCTTTGCCAATCTTTGCGCTTCGTCCAAATCATTGACCGTCCAGGTATTGACTGAATAGCCATCTGCTTTGGCTTGCCCCAGCCATTCTTGATCGATCAATGTATGATGAGGATGAAGAGCTTCTGGAGCGATGATTGGGCTGAACCATGCTTTTTGCAGGTAGGATGGCAATGGCTCAAAATAGAGGAGCCCAAGCGAGACTTTGGGATCGGTCCAGCGCATTTTGATGAGAGTAGGTGGGTTGAAACTGGAGACGATGACTTGCTCATAGAGGTTGCGCGTTTGAATCAGTTCGACCAGTGGTTCCACTTCTGGTCCGCCCTTTGCATCGCGGCTTTTAATTTCGACATTGATGATGCACCTGTCTTGCACCAGATCCAGTACGTCGACGAAGCGTGGAATCCGAATATCGGAATAAGCTGGGTCAAAATGACTGCCTGCATCCAATTTTAACAGCTCGGCAACTGCAAACTGACTTACCGGTCCTACACCGTTCGTTGTTTTATCGACATCGAAGTCGTGTATGACGACAAGTTCTCCATCCGAACTGCATTGAACATCCAACTCAATACCATCAACACCCATCTCCAGCGCCTTGGCAAACGCGGGAAGTGTATTTTCGGGTGCTGCTTCACGGGCACCGCGGTGTGCAAAAATGAGCGATTGCTTAGTCATGGAAAACTCTTTGCACGAGGCGCTCCAACATCTCACCATCAATGAGTCCAATTGGTTTTCCTTCAGCCCATTTACGCGCATCGCTGCTGATCCGACCTGTCGTCACTAGATAAGCATAGGCGGCCTGTTCATGAATCATGGTGCCATAGAGCCCTCGCACAGTACCCGCACCAACCGTACCTCGATAGCGTTTGCATTGAACGATAGCTCTCAATCCATTTTCGTCTTCCAACAGGATATCGATCCCACCGTCCTTCACGTGAGGTGTATCGTGGACAATATAGCCCTGGTTAACGAAAATCGTATTGGCAACATATTCTTCGAATTCTGCAGGCGATAGCTCAAGCATCTGAGACTGCGTGAGCGGACCGCGGATTTGCTTTGGAGCGAGAGGCGTCTGCCAAAATTTGATGGTTCGATACCATCCCAATGCAATGCTAACGCCGAGAAGAATACAGGATCCGATCAAGACCAGTCCTGTCTGATCCAGCTGAATTCCATGAATCCAAAAATAACGACTGAGCCATCCATAGAGAAAAACCCAAAGCACAGAGCCCAGCAATAACACAACCGTCTGAGTCAATAAGGCCTCTGGGGCGCGCCATTGGGGTTGGCGAAACGAAAATATAGAGAATTCAAAGGCATGTTGGAGCATTGTTCTTTGTTACCAACCAAATAGTCGACTCAGCAAGCCCTTTTTCTTCGGCTGTGGTGGCTCTGGAATATACTCTTCTTCAAATGGATCCTCTTCTTCTATACCAAACTCTTCATCCAGTATTCCAAGCTCACGTTTCAATTCATCCGTCATTGCATCGGGCGTCCACATGGGGTCCCAAACGATGTTCACTTGAACTGCACGTGCTCCATGTTCAACAAGGGTTTGCTCGACGTCTTCGATGATCTGTGGACCCATTGGACAGTGAGGCGTTGTCAAGGTCATGGTCACATCTACATGATTGTCCTCTTTGACATCCAATCCATAGACAAGTCCCAAGTCAACAATGTTTTGAAAGATTTCAGGATCAATAACAGTTTTGAGTGCTGCCCAGCCGATCTCTTCTGTCAACGCTGCATGGTTGTTGTCGACTGGTTCATCTACACTCGTCTCTTTGGGTCGATCGTCTAATCGGTTCTGCTCGTCCCTTAAATCCTGAATCGTGGATTCTGTCATAATCAATTGGTATCCTTCTGTAATAACTCAATCATTGTTCCGTGCGCTGCCCTGGGGTGAACAAAGGCTACCAGTCCGTGAACCCCCTGACGCGGCACTTCGTCAATCAAACGTGTGCCTTGGGCGTGCAGTTCCGACAGCGTTTTTTTGATATCATCGACCTCAAAGCAGATGTGATGAGTCCCTTCGCCGCGCTTTTGCAAGAATTGCGCCGTGCCACTTGTTGGATCGGTAGGAGCGAGAAGCTCAATCGTCCCATTCTTTGCATCCAAAAAGGCGACTTCGACTTTGTGCTCCGGTAAGTTCTGTCGTTCTAGTAAGCGAAATCCTAGTTGGTCGCAATAAGTTTCTAAACTCTCGTCAAGGCTATTGACGACAATCCCCACATGATCAATTCGTTTGAACATTATAAAAACCGCTCGATCCACTCCTCGAGTTTTGCTTCTTTTGCGGGTCCATATTTGCTGACGTTGGCGCGAATCTTGTCGAGCTGTTTCTCATGCCAAAGACGTTTGATGTTTTTCGAGTAAAAGAAATCTGCAAAGCTAATGATCTCTTCTTCTACTGTTTCGGGAACAAGATCTCTTGGTGGAAGTGGGAGCGCATTCTCTAAAATTTCCTCACGCATAATCCCCGTGCTTGCATGACATTCCGCAACCCGCGCATGTCTGGATAGACCTTCCCTGTTCAGAATCGCACTACCTTCAGTCAGATGACAAAGATAGGGTAGTTCACCATAGCAATAGATTCCCGGACTGTCCACTTTGATGATCCCAATATCGTGCAGCATGGCAGCTTCTTCAATGAACCGCTGACTTTCATCTGACAGCCCCAATTTCCGTGCAATTGTTAGAGCTTTATTGGCAACCAAATGACAATGAGTCATATAAATAGGATAAACAGCGCTCGTTGGTGATATGTATTTGTGAATCAAAGGAAAATAGTCGATCATTGCTATATCGTAAATCCATCACCATATTGCGTGTATACCACAAAGTGTGTAAATGGAGCAGGCTCTCTGACTAAGGCCAATCCAAAAAATAAAATATACGCGAGAAGGTGTTAAACTAGCTCTCCAAAAGGAGCAAAAATGACAATCTCGCCAGAAATGGTTGAAGTCTTGAAAGAGACGAAGGCCATGTTAAGTGGATACGAAAGAAGGCACTTCATGGCCCAAACGGTCAAAACGATATGCGAAGGGAGTCCGACGAAAGCAGAACGAGAGTTGGGCTGGAATCGGGCGACGATAGCCAAAGCCCTGGAAGAACTAGAAGGCGGCTTCTGTTATGTCGACCAAAGCCACCGACGTGGTCGCAAAAGCCGAAGACCATATCCCCACTTTACTGGCCGATATGGTTGAAATCGCCGATCAATTCAGCCAGACCGATCCCACCTTTCGACCCCAATTGTACACTCGACTAACCGCCGCCGAAATGCGTACCCAGCTCATCGAGCAGAAAGGATACACAGATGAGGAATTGCCTGGCGAAGAGGCCTCCGCTTGAAGCTCAATGAGTTAGGCTATGGCTCAAACCGGGTCAAAAAAGTCAACCAGTGAAAAGATCCCAGAGACCGATGCGATCTTTGATAGAATTCATCAGATCAATCAAGAAGCGGATGCAGACGAGACGGTTCTGCGCCCTCTTGGGATGCCAAAGCGACGATTTTACTTGACCGTTTCTCGAGAGAAGGGATAAGTCGAGTGGTTGTCAAAGCGCTCGAGCATGACTTTCAAGATAAGAAGACCGAGAAAGTCACTCCTTTTGGCATTTACCTCCCTTCAACCAAGGAACTCTTTCTTTACTTGACTCAGTCGAAAGTGACGAGTGACTGTATTGTCGACTGCCTGATTGATTTTGGGAAAGCGTACGTGAACACTTTCCTCACGTCAAGACCCTCGTGATCAATCAGGACAATGGTCCCGAAAATCATACCCGTCGGACTCAGTTTATGTATCGTCTCACTCAGTTTGTTGAGCACTATCGTCTCTCTATTCAGCTCGCCTGCTACCCTCCTTATCACAGTAAATACAACCCCATCGAACGGGTTTGGGGCCATCTTGAAAAACACTGGAACGGTTCTCTTCTCGATTCTCTTGAGACCGTTCTCAATTTTGCCCGTTCTTTTCGCTTTAACCAACTACAACCCTTCGTTCACCTGAATTCCACTCTTTATGAGACCGGCGTCAAACTCACTCAGAAAGAGATGGACCGTTTGGAACAACGCTTCCAACGTTTACCTGGTTTAGAAAAATGGTTTGTCCTTATTCCCCCTCTCCATTCTCTCGTTCGCGTATAATTATTTATTTTTTTGGTTTAGCCTCAGTGTTTATCCGAAAAGTTCTATGATGATGTATTCTCACTCGAGAGGCTGGTTGGACTCACAACCACTTTTCGGATAGGTTCTAAGCAGTCTCCATTTACACACTTTGGGACACTCTGTTCTATATCCAGCTTTCCGACAGATGTTCACCGAAGACAGTGCGCAGTTTATCACAAATTTCACCTAAAGTTACATAACCTTCAACCGCTTCTACGAAGAGAGGCATCAATGGTGCTTCCGGATCTCGGGCTGCCATTTCAATGCGTTCAAGAATCTGCTGCACAAAGTTGTGATCACGTTCTGTCCGTAGCTGAGCGAGCGCTGTGGCCTGAGACGTCTGAACGCTTTCATCAACATGCAGCAAGTTATCGGGTGGCGTATCGTCTGTTTGAAACTGATTCATGCCGACAACGACTTGCTCTCCCTTTTCAACTGCACGCTGCGTCTGATAAGCGGCTTCTTGAATTTCGCGCTGGATAAACCCCGCTTCTACAGCCGCCAAAGCTCCACCAATCTCATCAATTCGCTCAATATATGCCCGTGCTCCTTCTTCGATTGCATCCGTCAGTGATTCAATGTAGTAAGAACCGCCAAGCGGGTCCACCGTATCGGCGACACCACTTTCATGGGCAATAATCTGCTGAGTTCGCAATGCAATCTCAACGGCTTTTTCTGTGGGTAGCGCCAGAGCTTCATCCATGCCGTTTGTGTGCAGACTCTGGGTGCCACCCAGTACAGCTGCTAGTGCTTGCAGCGTAACGCGTACAACATTATTGTCGGGCTGTTGAGCCGTCAAGGTGCTTCCGCCGGTCTGGGTATGAAAACGTAAACGCCAACTGCGCGGATCGGCAGCCCCGAAGCGTTTGCGCATAATAGACGCCCACAAACGACGGGCTGCTCGAAATTTGGCTATTTCCTCTAAGAAATTGTTGTGCGCATTGAAGAAGAAACTTAACTGACGGGCGAAGCTGTCAATATCAAGTCCAGCATTGATTGCTTGCTGAACATATTCGATGCCATTGGCTAACGTAAATGCCACTTCTTGGATGGCGGTACAACCAGCCTCGCGCATGTGATACCCACTAATCGAGATTGTGTTCCATTTGGGCAGGTGCTTTGCACAATAAGCAAATGTATCTGTCATTAAACGCATGGATGGTTGCGGGGGGAAAATATAAGTTCCGCGTGCAATATACTCTTTTAAAATGTCGTTCTGGATTGTCCCCCGCAGATTTTGGACGAGAACACCCTGTTTCTTGCCAACGGCAATCACCATTGCCAACAGAATTGCTGCAGGTGCGTTAATCGTCATACTAATGCTAACTTTATCGAGAGGGATACCAGCCAGCAGAGTTTCCATGTCTCGCAAGCTACTGATGGAGACACCAACTTTGCCAACCTCACCATCCGCAAAATCATGATCGGCATCATAGCCAATCTGGGTCGGCAGATCAAAAGCCACTGATAGACCAGTTTGCCCTTGCTCAATGAGATATAGATAGCGTTGGTTGCTCTCGGCTGCCGTACTGAAGCCCGCATATTGCCGCATGGTCCAGAAGCGGCCTCGATACATGTTGGGCTGGACACCACGGGTAAAAGGATATTCTCCGGGAAATCCTAATTTATCGCTATACGCATCGCCTGCAGAAATTGAAGATTCGTTCAATGATGCAGGCGTATAGAGTGGTTCCACAGTCAAATCATCACTGCTGGTTGTAAAGCGTTCACGTCGCTCTGGAAAACGCGCAAGTTGAGGGTCAAGTCGGTTTTCTTGCCACTCTGCTTTCTTTTCTGTCAATTTGTTTTGGTCGCTCATCAATCGCCTGTTTGTGTGCCGGTTCCAAGTTCCAAGACAACCGTCTTCGTTCTTCCCAAACGAGTCAGCAATGGAATACGCTCCACACAATACGCAACACGTACCATGTCTCTACCTCTCGATGGCATATCCCAAATTGTGTAAAAGCTGCTTGTCTTCCCAGAGAAAAATCGAATCTACACACAATTTGGGATTCCACTACATCTCACTACGCCCAGAGAGTGCCCGCCCGAGCGTCACTTCATCAGCATATTCAAGATCTCCGCCAACAGGCAACCCACGCGCTAGACGTGTCACACGAATGTTTAATGGCTTGATTAGTTGCGACATATACATGGCCGTTGCATCCCCCTCAAGATTGGGATTGGTCGCAAGCAATACTTCGCGGATTGGTACGGTATGAATGATTCCGAGTAGATTGGTCGGGTTTGCTTCGGCTACTGTTTCTGACTCGGACTCTATCTTTGTTTCAGCTGTAGGATTCAATAGGCTGCGCTGGATGCGTTGGAGCAACTCGGATATCCGCAGATCGTTAGGACCGATTCCTTCGGTAGGTGAGATCGAACCATGAAGTACATGGTACAAGCCGTTGTACTCACGCGTTCGTTCGATTGCTTGCACATCAAGTGGTTCTGAAACAACGCAGACCAACCCATGATCGCGCTTTTCGTCTGCACAGACCGCACAAGGATTTCTGTCCGCGATATTTTGGCAGACGGAACAAAACAACGTCCGTTCTTTCAATTCTGTGAGAGCATTGGCTAGATTGAGCGCAATCGAACTGTCGCTGCGCAACAAAAAATAGGCTAGCCGACTAGCCGATTTGGGACCAATGCCGGGTAGTTGGCTAAAGGCTTCGATCAGATTGCTGACAGGTTCAACTAATGGTTGCATTATTTGCCAAAGCCTCGTTCGCTACAAACCCAACCCTGGCGGCAACCCGAGGCCACTTGTCAGACCACCCATCTTTTCCTCTGCCAATTCTTGGCTCTTCTGGAGCGCTTCATTGACGGCAGCTAATACGAGATCCTCTAACATCTCCACATCATCAGGATCAACTGCATCTGGTTCAATAGAGATGGAGCGGATTTCTTGTTTACCAGATGCCACAACTGTGACCATCCCGCCACCAGAGGTAGCCGTTACCTCTTCATCTCCTAGAGCATCTTGTGTCTTTTCCATCTCTTCTTGGAGTTTTTGCATCTGGTTCATCAGGCCGCCCATGTTGCCACCACTCGCGCCACCGCCCCCACCAAAGCCGCCGCCTCCACCACCGAAACCACCCCCTTTACGAGGACGGGCTAATTTTGCGCGGGATTTTTTCTTCTTTGCCATGATAAACTGTCCTTTCAACCTTGGCTCATCTGCCCAAATATGCGGCATGAGCTAACTTTCAGAAAAATCTCTTAAACCTTGATCAATACATTCTGGCTCACCTACCACAAATGTGCGCACCGAAAGATGCTGGTTCTAGCGGATTCTGTGGTTGGACATCGAATCACTTACTACAGCGGATGTGGATAGGAACTGATTTTGCCTGCCAGTGAAGGTAGTTGCTCCAATCGAAACATTCTTGTCGACTCAATTCTCAGCACAAACGTATATTCTTGCTCGTGACAGAACAGTCTCGTCAACACACAGAATCCGTTCCTATCTCCATCCGTTGTAGTATTTTTCTCGCCACCACAGAAAACGTTAGAACAACGAAAGATTTTTCAGAAAAGGAAGTGATCTTTGGCACACATTTGAGAGACGGAGTGTGTCCCGCAAAGTGTGTAAACAGGCACCGATCAGTCAGCGAATCGGTCGCATTTGCACACTTTGGGACACATTCCCAGAGATGAGCGTACATTCTTAGGAATCGGAATTAAATAACTTGAACACGATTCTTCGTTTCACTCGAGAATGACTGTTTAACTTATTTAATGTTCATTCCTTAACATCACTGACTCTCGGCCTCAGAATCCGCAATGATTTCAGCTCCCAAATCGGCGACCGCATATTCCACGAGTGGGTCAACACCGCCATCATCATCATCAACAGCTGTCTGCACAGACTTGTGTAGGCTGGAGAGCTGTGCTTTCATACCCATTTGGCACTCAAGCGTGATGGTTCGACCGAGAAAATGAGAGAGCACAGCGGTTACTTGCCGCTCGATTTCTGGCTCAATAATTGTTCCATGAGAAAAAGTATTATTGCCAAAAGCAAAAACCACAGAAGATTCTGCAATGGCAATGTCACGGACGCTGCGTAAACAACCTTGCACGCGTAACCCACACTGTTCGCGTATATCAGCGAGAAACTGATCCCATTGACCGTGCAGCTTTTCAACCGCTGCCTTGTCTAAGGGAGGAGGTGCATCTTCACTATCTTCGCTCTTTGGCTCATGACCGGCTTCGTTGCTATCGATCTGTTGATCCTGGGCCACTTGCGGATTGACGGTAGAATTCTCGCTGGTTGCTGACTGCCTCGCAGTTTTGTCGAGTGACTTAGATTGTTCAGATGGAATCGTTTGTTGTGGAGATGCGGACTGTGTTGATGCCAATGCGTTCTGGTTTGCTGATTGGGGCGAGACAGGAATCGATGTTGGGGAATCGGACACTGCTGGTCCATGTACTGTTCCACCTCGGATGAGTTCAATCAGCGCCATTTCGAGTGGAAGCTGCGGATGATATCCCCCCTTTAGTTCTTTTGCGGCTTCACCAAATCGTTTAATTGCAAACAGCGTTGTTGTTTGGTCGAGCTGTTGCGCTTGAATTTGCATCTGCTTTGTCGTTTCGATTGGCAGGTCGATCAACAAGGCCGGATCCCCGGTCATTTGGATCACGAGTATCCCGCGTAGATATTCAACTATTTGATGACAATATTCAGTCAAACTCGCACCTTCATAAAGCAATTGTTGAATGAGCACCAAACCTTTTGTTACGTCTTGATTGGTCACTGCCTCAACCATTGTGCCAACACTCTCGATGTTGACCGTTCCTAGCACTTGCTGCACTTGTGCCAATGTGATCCGATCTGAACCTAGACTCAACATCTGATCCAACAAGCTAATCGCGTCCCGCATACAACCCTGGGCACTGCGTGCAATTGCTGTCAATGCATCATCCTCAGCCTGAAATTTCTCCACATTAACAATATGTTGTAAATGGGCAACAATTTCTGGCACCGGAATGCGTCGAAAATCAAACCGTTGACAACGGCTGATGACTGTGGCGGGTATGCGGTGTGGCTCAGTTGTGGCCAGGACAAAACGAGCATGAGGTGGGGGTTCTTCTAATGTTTTGAGCAAAGCATTGAAGGCACTCGTGCTCAACATGTGGACTTCGTCAATAATATAAACTTTGTATTGTCCTTCAGCAGGCCGAAACCCTACCTTGTCGCGCAGCTCACGGACGTCGTCGACACTGTTGTTGCTGGCGGCATCGATCTCGATCAAATCCATCATGCGGCCTTCCGTAATCGCAACACAACTCGCACATTCGTTGCAGGGACGCTCTTTTTCGGTCGACGTACAATTCAGCGCTTTGGCCAAGATGCGGGCAGAGCTAGTTTTGCCCGTGCCGCGTGGTCCCGCGAAGAGATAGGCATGGGCAACACGGTTATCATGTAGCGCATTTCGTAGAGTTTGCGTTACATGTTCCTGCCCAACAACTTCCTGAAATGTTTGGCTACGCCATTTGCGATAGAGTGCTTGAGACATAGGCTTTAGTGTAACATTAACGCACAAGGGTCGCAAGTGGCTCATTTCGTGAGGCATTGACTGGTATCGTGCATTTGCACAATTTCATCTGATGAGCGATTATATCTATATGGCCGACAAGATTATCAACACCTTCCAGACAAGGCGTCAATTAGAAAATGAGATCGGCGGTTTTACAGAGCTGTCAAATGAACGAGAGATTATCGAACATTCGCGCCAGATTATTCGATCCTATTCGCCAGATCTGATCCGAACGACGCTTACGAAGCATTTAGATCATGCGGATAACCAACTGCGTGGTGGATTGGGGCACTTGGCGACCCTTCTACCTCCAGATGAGGTTGTTCCTGCATTGCAGGCAGTAGCTGCTGACCGAAAGCGTAACCCACAAGCACGCATGAATGCCGTTTCAATTTTGGAACGATATCTAGGCGAGGATGTTTCGCCGAACGCCGTTGCTGACATTAGTGATGTAAATGATCTGGCTTTCCAAAGTTTGTGTGATGCAATTGAAGAGGCCAGGGTCAATCGTCATATTCTGTTGGAGTACGTCACCCAGATGCGAGAAGAGGAAGAGGATGTGGCCTATTTGGTTGTCGATCATCTGGCCCGTCTTCCAGAAAGAGATCAAATTGAGCTTTTGAGGCTGATTGCCCAGGATGATCGACCATCTGTTGCGCACTATGCACTGCGCCAACTTGAAGCCTTATCCCCGAATGAAGTAGGTGAACAGCTTGCTTATACATTGCACACGCTCCAATCGACCTTGGGACCGGATTTGGCAGAGAAAGTCGAACGGCAGTTGCGAAAATTGCGTTTTAGTGGCACTCGGTATGAACCTGTCTCTTCCCGTAATTGGCGCGCTTTATTGGGACCAGCAGAATGTGGTGGTAATCAATTTATTTGGTTTGTCTATGCTCCAAATGCTGACTCGCAAGATGAGAAAAATTTTGGTATTATTTTGAGTCTTGTGATCAATCAATTTATGGGAGTGATCCATACATCTGCGAATGAGCAGATGGAGGTGACAAAGTTACCGAAACCTTGTCAAATAGGGGAGTTGCTCTCGATTCAGGGAAATCAGAATCAATCTATCGTACTCTTGGAGGCTCCCTTCGATTATGGGCGTTGGCTCGTAAAAAAAGCACTAACGGTACACTGGGCAGACCGTGCGTGGCAGCCTCTTTTCGGCGAATATACATTGTACAATGATCTTCTCTGGCAATTTGCACCTCCTCAGATCGATGATGAATTAGAGCAGATCTGGCAAGATTTACCTTTGGACACGATAAAAGAAACCGATCTGGAGTTGGCTAGCCAGCGGTTATTAGAACACCTTGTTATGAGCAGTTGGCAATTTGATGTTGCACTCTTTTTGCGGCCGCTTTGGGATACCATAATTCTTGATCAAGATCAACCGATTATTGAGCAAACTACAGAATTGCTTCGACAATTTATACAGCATCAACAGAGCCATGATGTACTGCTGTCAATACAAGCCGGATTGCAAGCACAAGCGGGATGGTTGCAAATATCTGGAAGTTCTAAAATCGCGAAGTATGCACAGATGATGGCGGAGAGCCTCATTAAAATTCCCGCCCAGCATCATCCCTTCCTTTTGCAATTATTTGGGCAAGTGGTAGCTCAACGCAAGAATTAGGGCGGTCAAGCTGTACGATTTGGATGATTCCCATGCGATCGGTCTGTGTTTGCAGGAAAATATTGACGAAAGCTCCTGTAACGTGTAAGATAAGCGTAATATGTTTGATTGTGCAGGAATCTTTATCTAAGTCTTAGACGCGCCGTTAGTCACTAGCTTAAATTTTGAACGATTGCTAAGTAATCAAGGACGTGATTCGTGCTTAATAAATATGCGCGTTGGATTATCGCAGAGCCGATGCGCTGGCTTGCACAACGGTTGCATGCTGCGAAAGTAACGCCAAATACGATTACGTTATTTGGCTTCATTTTGACTGTGTTATCATCGGTGATTATCGCGACTGGTTCACTCATCAGCGGCGGATTACTTCTTTTGATTGCCTCTGCGGGTGACATGTTAGATGGTGTTTTGGCTCGTTTGACCAGACCCAGCAAATTTGGCGCGTTTCTAGATAGCACGCTTGATCGATATTCCGAGAGCATTACCTTTTTTGGTTTGGCTTACTTTTATTCGACTCAAACGAATGCAAGGACAGAATTAACGTTAATCTTTTTTATTATCGTTGGTTCTTTAATGGTAAGTTATACTCGTGCTCGTGCTGAAGGGTTGAGCATTGAGTGTAACGTCGGCTGGCTCCAGCGTCCAGAACGAGTCATGCTATTGATTATTGGATTACTAACAAATTGGGTATTTCCCATTTCAACTTTAACTTTCGTACTTTGGATATTGGCCATCTTCACAAACTTTACCGCTCTTCAACGCATCTATGAGGTGTACTGGCGTACAACCCAGGCTCAGGTGAGCGCTCCTCCTCAAGAGGAAACATAGTTTCTCACTATTGTTCCTCACATGAACCCATATGGTAAACATGGTAGTATCCCCAATAAGAATCAGGTAAATCCCAGCTACAGCGAACGAAGATACATTTCGCCCCCTTCTGATCACTTGGATGAGGAGCCATATATTTTATTCATCAGATCGAATTCTAAAATTCGCCGTAATTTTTTTGCTCACTGAGCGTCATCATGAACAGAGGGCCAATTCGTACGAACCACCAACCACAGGCCATGTCGCTAGGTAATTATACTGAAACAGAGTTATTAGCGAGCGCAATGCAATTTGATGAATACGTGCTTGGTGAACTTTATGATCGGTATGAGACAAAGATTTATACATAACTCGATAGTTGTATTTTGAGCAGGTGCCGGATTTGACAAAGTCAAAATTAAGCAGAGCAGGCCTGCTGTTTGGCGAAAAGGGTAGCGAAGACCTCTGCAATCTCCTGTCCGTCATTCAAGGCATGATGTGCAGTCAAGATGAGATCTTGAATTAGTGACTGAGCTTGCTGCCGAGTAGCCTCACCAAGGGATTTGCTGGGCGAGAATTGAGTTTTAGCCAATGATGGTCCCAAACAATCAAGGTGCAAGAGAGAATAAGCCACGAAGACCAGAGACCAATGTTTTTTGAAAGGCGTGGGCAGTTCGCATGCAATATTCATCAAGGCCAAGCAGTTGTTTACCATCCTGATAAACCGTCTCGATAGGCCAACGAAGCAGGTAAATCGAGAGAATGCGTTTGGCATTACAATCAGTGCGATTGGTCACTAAAACGGCCTAATTGCCTTGCAATTCAGGATTATCAAAACTAATCACGATGCGTACCTTGCCGATAGAAGGGATACGCACAGTCATGGTAAAGGTATAGTAAGTACGACCATCAATGGTGACAGGTTTGTAGGCATTCTGGGGGGATGTAGGGGACCAACTCTTTGACTTTAATATGTGGCCCCTCGAAAGTTATTGGCTGACCGTCTTCATCTCGCAAACGAAAGCTATTTGTCTCCAGATTGCGATTGCACTTCAAGATGCTGATCCAATCTTTATTCAGACGATCGAGTACAGCTAGAAGATCTGGAGCGAGATACCAACCATCGAAGAGAGCCCAACCAAAGATAAGGGTTCGTTCAACAGCTTTTTCAACCAGTTCACTGGCAATGGTTATCTTGGTCTTAAACGCTTCGTCTAGCCCTCGAAAGGCGGGGTCAGTTAATAGGTGGCTATCCACTCGTTTATGAAAAGCGGTTCGTTCTTTCTTTTTCTTGGGAATCTCAGTCACTGGGAAATGGTTTCCCACAAATGCTTCCCAGTCGGTAAACTCTTCGTACCGTCGGTAGATACTTGCATCGACCGGAAAACGAACAGCGCCACTGACATAGTGACTTGTGACTAAGTTATGAGCCAGTGGATGCTGACCATTGCTATGATTGTAGTGGGTGTCGATATACTCGAACAGACTTCCCACGTGTTCACATAGTGTATCGTCAATCGCTAATACCGATTCTGACTCTGAACGTTGGTATTGTGCTGTCTCTGACTTCATGTAACCTATACGCTCATCATTGAGTTTTTCGGCTCGCCAAGGAGCTTCACTCAGATACCGTGATACATTCGTCTTATCTGCACTATCTAGAATGCAACGGGCAATATTTGCCATGCTTTTGTTGTCCAAGACCATCAGACCCGTCAGATAGTTTTCAAAGTGGCGAAACTGTTTACGATTGGCAAATACTGAACGAAAGGTTTCGCTATGCTCCCTGACCAGTGGCGCTACATTCACTATCGGCAATTGCATCTTGATGGCTCCTTTTTCGCACTTTTTTCTTGATGCAATCTATTGAGATGACTTTTGTCTCTTTTGTCAAATTTGGAAAATATTCATTTCACAACTATCGGGGTGGTTCATTTTAGCTGGATAGATAGGTTTACACTTTTAGAAACAGAAAGAACGTTTATATTCTCTGATTTCGCCGGTTCTCAGAGAGAAAACGGTCTCATATAGATTTTTGTCTATATATCAAAAGTGTAAACCTAATTTTGAACCACCCCCAACTATCGAGTACATAATATTTATCGGCGTACTGGAGAACCATCTCTTGCTGAAGACTTGACAGCCCAAGTATTCCTAAAAATGCTAGAAGCAATTCGCCAAAGCAAAGCTTGGCATAGTTCTTTTTCTGGCTGGCTCTATCGAATTGCACATAATCTGGTTGTCGACCATTATCGCTGACGCGATCGCCAACAACAAGTCCCCATCGATGATTTCCCTACTCTTCCATCGACAAAAGACAATCCAGTACGATTTGCCGAACTGAGGCTTGATTCGGAGCGACTACGCTCTGCTATCCGACGTTTAACTGACGAGCAGGCTGAGGTTGTTAGCTTGCGTTTTCTAGAAGGATATAGCATCGCTGAAGTTGCTACGATGATGGCTAAGACGGAAGGTGCGATTAAGGCTCTCCAATATCGCGCGGTTTCGACCCTGCGCGATTTACTGGGAAATGAAAAGCTAGTTTGATGATGTCTACATATCGAGTGATTGACGATTATCACCTAAACTGATAGCCACATCATTTAAATTTCGGACAGTTGCCCATCGACAATAGACAGTTCTATTGTCCGAAGTTTAAGTGGCGTCTCTATGAGCTTTGTATCTCTCAAGGTCGAGACAGAACAAAGCTTTTTTTGATGAGAAGACCCTATTCATTGACGTTGACACTTGTGAGCGAACGGTATCCATTGCCTGTATACGTCGCATTTCGCGCATGAGGAGAGAAGAGAGAAGGACACATTCGGACTGGGCAAATGACCCGGAGCCATTGAATGGAGAGTAAGGACGAGTTTCAACAGACCGAACTCGAAAATCTATTTGCCAATGCCCTTGAGCGGTTAGAGGCTGGCGATGAGCTGGACAATGTGTTGGCATCATGTCCAGCTGATTATCGAGAAGAGCTAAATAGTTTGCTGGCTGTTGTAGAGCGTACCCAGCTCGTAGCGCAGGAATCAATCCCTTTTCCTGTACCGTCACATCGCGTCGCCGCCCGAAAAGAGTTCTTGGACACAGCTACGCGCCACCGAACCCGGGTTACCGACCTAAGTGAAGCGCTCGATCGTTTGGAAGCCGGCACATCACTGGAGGCGATCTTAACTTCATATCCGGCCGGTCAGCGTGCTGAACTCAAGCGCCTCCTCGATACTGTTGTTGCTACACATCATGTTGCACAAGAGCCAGTTCCGCTGCCTTCTCCATCTCGTCGTCTTGCTGCTCGTGCAGAGTTCTTTGATCATGCAGCAAAACATCGTGCTCTCATGTCGCTGTTGGCCGAAGCGCTTGAACGACAGGCAAATGGCGAGGGATTAGAGCAGATTCTCTCATCATATCCAACTGATATTCAAAACGAGCTCAAGCGTCTCCTGTCGATCACGGATAGCACAAGACTTGTCGTTGCCGAACCAACCCCTGTCCCACCTATACCACGTCGGGCTTCAGCACGCGATAGATTCTTAGCAAGAGCCGCAGACTTTCGTGCTGAGATGTCCCCTGTTGAGGCATCTGTCGACAATTCGGCAGTTGCTACTCCGCAGCAGAGTCAAACGATAGATACGACAGATAAACCGATCACTCCTGTTCGTTCGTCAGGGCGGGAATTTGGAAGAGCCATTCGCGAGAGTCTACCTGAGCCATCATCCTGGTCATTGTTCATCGAATCGATTCGCAATGCCCTGTTTCATCCAACAGGTCGCTTGGCGCGGGTTGCGATGACCATTTTACTTTTAATGCTCTTCAGTACTGCGAGCGCCTTTACGGTTGCATGGGCCTCAATTCCCGGCGACCTTGCCTACCCACTGAAAGAATGGTCCCGACGAGTAGGTCTCGAACTAGTGCCAGATGCTGAACGAAGATCTGTTATGCGTGCCCAAGACGAAGCCCGTGCTGAGGAAGTTCGCTTGGCACAAGAGCGGTCAAACCGTTTGGCACAAGAGCGGTCCGATCGCAACGAAGCTGTCATAGTTGCGACAATGACGGGAATGTTCCACGGATATCGAAATTCAGAGCTGTTGGTGGTTGGCTCAACTGTTGTATTACCTCGGTATCAGCCAGATGCCAACGAAGATGGTGTCTTTACCCAAATGACCATCGAAGGACTGCTAACTGAGGGTGCGGAAGTTGAGTTAACCTATCGCATCATGCCGGGACAAGCAGGGTTTGTGCAAGGAGAGTCCCTGCGCGTACTGGTCGCCCCAACCGCAACGCCCGAACCGCTAGTGGTTGCGACATCGACCGCAACGTTTACATCAACACCGAGATGTACTGCTTCTATCCCAAGTGGCTGGAAGGGATATCGCGTACAACAAGGCGATAACCTGAGCGCGATTGCAGCACGATTTGGTGTTTCGACGGCACGGCTGGCACAAGTCAATTGTATTGCTGTGCCAAATCAGATAAGAACCGGTAGTGTATTTTTTGTCCCTGCAGGTTCGCTAGAAACTGCTACATTTGCACCCACAAATGTGATGCCAACATCAACTGCTGTCGTTGTGATTGAGACGCCAACCCTGACAGCTACAATCACTGAAGCACCCATAGAAACATGGACTGACATACCGACTCTCACACCGACTTTGATACCAACGTCTACAGTAGAGATTACGCCAGAGGTGCCGCTTACTATAACAGTCATCGTGACACCACCAACAGTCACGCCAACGTCGGTGACTCCAAGTGACCCAACGTCAACATTTACGCCGGCACCAACAGTATCGTCAACCGTTACCATAACAGTGACCATAATTCCAAGTAGACCGGATTCCGGTGATGAGGTCGAGACAGCAACCCCAACCGAAACAGCGACGGAAACACCAACATTAGAACCGTCTCTGACAGAGACGATTGAAGCAACACAAACACCCGATGTAACGGTGACTGTGATTGAGATCACGCCTGAAGTAACACCGGAGGCAATTACGCCTGCTCCATCAGAAACTGATGACGAGCCTTTGCCAACAACTGAGGCAACGAGCGAAATAACGCCTGATGTTCCCACACCGACATCAGAACCTGAACAGGAACCCACGGCGACACCAACGTCTGATGAGCAAGGGGAAGATGAAGACGACGACGAAGAGGATGACTTACCGACCCCAACCGAAACGCCCACACCGACATCAGAACCTGAACAGGAACCCACGGCGCCCCCAACGCCTGATGAGCAAGGGGAAGATGAAGACGACGACGAAGAGGATGATTTACCGACAGAGGAACCGACTGACACACCTACGATATCTAGTAGCGATGCAACAGCGACTCCGACCAGCGAGTTGGCGACTCCGACACAAGAAGCGACGTTGCCAACAGAGACTCCGTCTCCCACGAATACAACGAATTCGACCAAACCTCCGACTACCGATGATATTGAGTCACCATCGGCTACGCCCGTACCAACCAATACAAAAGAGTCTGTAGAGAATGACCCCACACCAACAGATGCGCCGCCAACGAGTACCTCCGTGTCAACAGTGCCTCCCACAGAAATACCGCCGACGAATACTCCTGTGCAAGAAGTGCCAACAGCGACGCCGATCCCAACAGATCCGCCAACACCAGTGCCACCAACGAATACGCCGATCCCAACAGATCCGCCAACACATACTCCCGAACCGCCCTCTCCTACCGAGGGACCGAACGCTTAATGGTTCATCCACCACAAATTTGCGCTGATAATCACGCTATACTGAGCACTGCCATAGCTCTCAAATAAAGTTAACTGTTTTCAATCGGGTGGAACATTAGAGAACGCCTTCTCTGCATCGTACGACTTCATTTGTTTTGTCTATCAGCAGTGAAGCACTTTACACACATTTGGGAGATAAACCTTGCTTAATTTGACCATTAGGCATTCTCGCAGTACAATTTGTGGGTTAAGGATTTGACAGTTTGTGTATGGAACAAACGATCGATTTTATTTTATTGTCATAGGATATTCTGATAAAGATAAGGCTGTATTGTGTTTGAGAATCTGTCCGATAAACTTCAAAATATTTTTGATGGACTATCTCGTCAAGGCAAGCTAAGCGAGAGCGATGTAAACGCTGCCATGCGCGAAGTCCGTTTGGCGCTATTGGAGGCTGACGTCAACTTTAAAGTCGTCAAAGAGTTTGTGGGGCGTGTCAAAGAGCGTTCCGTTGGCTCTGAAGTCATGGACAGCTTGACGCCCGCACAGCAGGTCGTCAAAATTGTGAATGAAGAGCTAATTGAACTCTTGGGTAAACCAGCGCCGCTTAATTTGGGAGGACAACCACCCCATGCAATTATGTTGGTTGGGCTACAAGGTGCAGGTAAGACAACAATGGCGGCAAAATTGGCGTTAAACTTGCGCAAGTCTGGACAGCGCCCCTTGTTGGTTGCAGCCGATATCTATCGTCCTGCTGCCGTGCAACAGATTGAGGTTCTAGGTAAACAGATTGATGTGCCTGTTCATAGCGAGGGGACTTCCGTTGCTGCCTCGACGATTGCGAAAAATGCCCTGCAAGTGGCACGCGAAAAAGCTTACACAGTGGTCCTACTTGATACAGCTGGCCGTCTTCAGATTGATGACGAGATGATGCGGGAACTGGAGCAGGTTCGCATGGTAGCAAATCCGTCTGATGTGTTACTTGTCGTCGATGCGATGACTGGTCAGGAGTCTGTACGCGTGGCGGAAGGCTTTAACGAACGAGTTCCATTGACAGGTCTCATTATGACCAAGATCGATGGCGATGTGCGGGGTGGTGCCGCATTAAGCGTACGCGAGGTAACTGGGGTTCCGATCAAATTTTTGGGAACGGGGGAAAAAATCCCCGATTTAGAGGCATTTCAACCGGATCGACTGGCTGGCCGAATCTTAGGCATGGGAGACGTGCTAACGCTGATTGAGCGAGCCCAGGAGAATATCACGGAAGAAGATGCGCTTGCGATGGAACAACGTCTGCAAGAGGGTCAGTTTGACTTTGAGGATTTTCTAGATCAATTACGTCAAATGAAGCGTCTTGGACCTCTTACGGATATTATTGGTATGGTTCCGGGTATTGGCAAGATGGCGAAAGAGATTGATATGGATGATGCGGAACAAAGTCTCAAGAAGACAGAAGCGATTATCAACAGTATGACCATGCAGGAACGACGAGTGCCCAAAGTTTTGAACGGTAGTCGGCGTCGCCGTATTGCCAAGGGGAGCGGAACAACTGTTGAGGATGTCAATATGTTGCTCAAACAATTCCGAGAGATGCAGAAGATGATGAAACAGATGGGAATTCTTGGTGGCAACAAAGGAAAAAAGCGCCGTGGCCGAGGCGGCGGCGAGAATTTATTAAAAATGTTTGGATTAAATTAAGAACCTATCCGAAAAGTGGTTGTGAGTCTAACCAGTTTCTCGAATGAGGCTGCATCGTCACAGAACTTTTCGGATAAGCACTAAAGGAGAAAAGCCTGTGGTTCGGATTAGACTACGCCGTATGGGGGCGAAAAAGAAACCATTTTATCGAATTGTTGTTGCTGATAAGCGTTCTCCCCGTGACGGCCGCTTCATTGAAACGATTGGATCCTACAACCCTCGAACTGAACCTGAAACAGTCGTTTTACAACATGCACGGGCTGCATATTGGCTGGGGGTGGGAGCACAGCCAAGCGATTCTGTCGCTCGCTTATTAAAAAGTGAAAACTTACTTGATGGCAACGGAAAGCCTGTGCCATATGATGACACAGTGACCGAGGAGGTAGGGGAAATCGTAGAAGAAAGTGTCGCATCTGTTTCCACAGGTACTGATGATGCAACTGTGACTGCCGAAGCATATGTCGTTGCAAATGAAGAGGATAGTCGCGATGATATGATTCAAGATGCAGCTGTTGATGATCCCGACTCTGAGGACGGGGAGAATGCAGACGGTTAGTCGTGTACTGTGAAATAGTTGCCTCAAGAAAAATTAACAGAAACGTTCATCGGAAGAAAAAATGGAACGTCTAGTTGAATTTATTGCCCAATCTCTGGTGGAAGAACCCGATCAAGTTGAGGTTTATACCAAAGAGACTCGTCGAGCCACGATCTTGAAATTAAGTGTTGCACAGGAAGATATGGGGCGTGTGATTGGTAAAAATGGACGCGTTGCGAATGCAATTCGTTCGGTCTTGCGAGCTGCTACGCGGGATTATGATCGGCCAATCATTTTAGAAATTGATTAGATGCCTATAGGCCCTTAACGAATCAACATCGACAAAAAGTTGTCGATATGAACAAGATTGTTGAGTGCCGCCGTCGGCACAATTTGGGCCGACGACCTGCACAATTGCAGGCCCAAATCTATAGGTCCTTAGCGGCTCAACATCGACAAAAAGCTGTCGATATGTGATTGATGGTTGAGTACAGACAGGCCCAAACAACTAGGCCCCTAAGAGATCAAGATGTGGCGTATATCACCACTTCGCGAGCTGACAATTTTGTGCCGATATGAGGTATATAGCAGATGAGCAGCGGAAGGCAACCCTTCCGCTGTTTTGCGTATTTGTATACAATAAATCAGGGGTGGTTCATTTTAGGCGGACAATTAGGTTTACATTTTTGCAAAGAGAAAAGATGTTTATATTTTCTACTTTGAGCCATGCTCAGGCAGAAAATGACCTCAATATAGATTTTTATCTATGTATCAAAAGTGTAAACCTAATTCTGAACCACCCCATAAATCAACATGGTTACCTTATGACAAACAGACTGATTCAATCCGAATCGCCTAAAGGCGAATATTTTGTGCGACGAAACCAAAGAGTGTTTGTGCCGCACGGTTATCTGGCTGTTGGGAAGATTATTGGGGTTCATGGCCTACGTGGTGAGGTCAAAATTGAGCTTCACACAGATTTTCCCGAAAGATTCGAAGCTGGTGCGGTTCTAAGGCTGGGTGATGAGCTACTTCCAATGCAAATAATGGGTGCACGTCCACACAAAAGCCATATGTTGGTGCGATTCGAAGGTGTCAATTCTCGGAATGAAGCAGATCAATTGCGCAATTATTGGCTGTTTGTGGATGAAAATGATGCCATGGAGTTGGAGGATGGTGTCTTTTGGATTCATGATATTATGGGTTTGAAAGTACAAACAGAAGAGGGACGCTCTCTCGGCAAGGTCAAAGATGTTCTATTGACAGGTGCAAATGAGGTCTATGTTGTGCAAACAGATGCTCAGGTGAACCGCGGCAAGGATCTCTTGTTGCCTGCGATTGCAGATGTTGTACAACAAGTTGACTTGAACGAAAACGTATTGATTGTTCGATTACAACCCGGTTTGCTAGATGAGTAGAAACGTGGACCCAAAAGCATACTGGATTGCGTTTAATAAAGTACCCGGTATTGGTTCGGCGCGTATCAAGAATCTGTTGGATTCATTTGATTCGCTCGAGCTAGCATGGAATGCATCAATTCAGCAACTGCGGTCGACAGAGCTTGATCGGCGTAGTCTCGAAAGTCTGCTTGAGGTTCGGCGAACGCTCGATTTGGCAAGCGAATGGCAACGCGTTCAGAGAGCAAACGTAGAGATTCTGACTTGGGATGACGATAATTATCCTGAAAATTTACTTCAAATCGATTTACCACCACCTGTCCTCTATGTACGTGGTGAACTTCAGACTCAAGATAGTTGGTCCGTTGCGATTGTTGGGACAAGACGTGCTAGTGCATATGGCCGAGAGGTTGCGCACCAGCTTGCCACGGAACTCGCACGTAATGGCGTAACGGTTGTGAGTGGCCTGGCACTAGGAATTGATGCGATTGCACACCAGGCCGCTCTTGATGCAGGGGGGCGTACTGTTGCCGTGCTAGGCAGTGGGGTGGATCAACTCTATCCAGCACAAAACCGTTCGCTGGCGTTGGCACTCAGCCGCAAGGGGGCAGTTGTTAGTGAATACGCGTTGGGAACCCGACCAGAAGCCAGTAATTTCCCACCTCGTAACCGTATTATCAGTGGCCTGAGCCGCGGGATCATTGTGGTTGAAGCTGGTAAGCAGAGTGGTGCGCTGATCACAGCCAGCTTTGCTGCGGATCAAGGACGAGATGTATTCGCCGTGCCGGGCAGCATTCTTCATCCTGGTAGCGTAGGCTGTAATGAATTGATTCAGAAAGGTGCAATTCCTTTGCTGACGGTGGATGATGTTCTAGAGGCGCTAGACTTCACTCAGGTTCATGAACAAAAGAGTACACGCGAGGCTGTACCGTCAGATCCTCTCGAGGCAGAACTGTTTTCCCATTTGTCTTCCGAGCCGTCTGGTATTGATGAATTGGTGCGTCGCTCTGCCATGACTTCTGCTCAAGTAAGTAGCTTACTTGCCATGATGGAGTTAAAAGGGCTTGTGCGCCAAGTCAGTCCAATGAGTTATGTTCGTACTTGACTATGAATAGTCAAGTACTTTTCATAAATTATGGGAGTGTGTCCAAATGTGTGTAAATGCAGCGGTTCTCTGACTGAGCAGTGTTCATTTGCATACTTTGTGGTACACACTCTAAATTATCTAGAACACTGTCGTTCTAATTCTCTTATTTGTCCTTTTTAACATGTGCTATGCACAAAGGAGTGACAGCAGTTATGTATGTAGTAATTATTGCCGGTGGTATTGGGACACGCCTGTGGCCTCGCAGTCGGGAGTCTAACCCAAAGCAGTTTAGCGATATCATCGGCTCCGGTCAAACGATGATCCAAGAGACAGTCGCTCGGCTTGGCGATCTTGTCACCAGCGAGCAGATCTACATTGTAACAGGGCAGCAGTATGCTGAGCTGGCAAGAGAACAACTATCACAGCTCCCTTCTGAAAATATCATCGTAGAACCAAGTGGCCGGAATACTGGTCCAGCTATAGGACTGGCCTGTGTCCATCTTCAGAACAAGAATCCTGATGAGGTTGTGGCGTTTCTGCACGCTGACCAAACGATTATACAAATTGAGAAGTTTCAAGTTGCCTTGCGGTGTGCAGTCGAGGCGGCGGAAGCAGGTTACCTGGCAACTCTCGGTATAGAACCAAAATTTCCCCATACCGGATTCGGCTATATCAAAAGTACGGACAGAATAGAAGATCTCTCTGTATCTGCTTCTGGCGTGCCGGCCGCGCGACATGTAGAGCGATTTTTGGAAAAACCCGATCGCCAGACAGCAGAAGCGTTTCTTGCCGAAGGTGGCTATTATTGGAATGGTGGTATGTTTATCTGTCAGTTGCGCCGCATGATCAATGAATTCAAGCGACAGCAACCGAACATTGCCCAGAAACTAGAACAAATTGGTCAATATTTGAATGATGCTGGACAGCAGGAGCAATTTGAGACTGTCTGGGCCGATATGCCAAGTATAAGCATCGATCATGCCATAATGGAAGGGGCAAAGCGGGTTGCCGTTGTGCCATTAGATGCAGGATGGAACGATGTCGGTAGCTGGGATGCATTGGAGGCGGTGCGTTCGCTTGATGCTGACCAAAACTGTGTTGCTCGAGGAGAAACTTTGGCTGTAGAGAGTTCAGGGAATATTGTTTATAGTCACGAGGATGAAAAGCTGATTGCACTAATTGGTGTAGAAAATTTGGTCGTTGTGGATACTGGTGATACGCTTCTGGTAGGCCAAAAAAGCGAGATGCAAAAGGTGAAGACTGTTGTTGAAGAGTTAAAGGCGCGCGGTCGCCAGGAACTGCTTTAACGACTTATCCTACTATTCTGATGAAAATATGGTTTCCCGTAGCTCCGCCACACAACACAGGCCATATTTTCATCTATACTGAGCACTGCCAGTTTTTTAACATAAATTTGACCGATTTCAGTCGAGTAGAACAGACGAATTTATGTTAAAGTTATAAGCGAGTGCGGTATATACTGCGGTTGTAATGAAAAATACTTATAGAGACGCCACTTAAACTTCGAATAATAGAATCATTTTCTATCGAGGGGCAATTATCCGAAGCTTAAATGATGTGGCTATTTGTCTCTCAAAGCAGAGACGAAATATGACTTTTTTGGGCAAGCAGAAGGAGTTCATTCATGCAATCGGATCAGGACTGGCAAGAGCGAATCCGCGGAACATTGAGAACGGCTACGGATTCGACTGCTGACTCAATAAATAGACGATTCCTTTCCGGTGATCAGTCCAATATGATTGGTCCCTTGGTTGGATTGGGTGTTATTGTTGGTTTGATATTTGGATTACTCATAGGTTGGGTGATTTGGCCAGTAGACTGGACGAACATTCGACCCACTCATTTAGATAGAGATGCACAGGCCCAATATCTCGCTTCGGTTGCGGATGCTTATGTTGCAACAAAAGATGGGTCTTCTTTGGATGTAGCTCGGCGACGGTTGGATGGGATTGATCTTTCGACGGCGATTCCTGCAGCAGTCGCCTACTTTGCATCTGGCACCTCTAGCGAGGGTATCTATGGAGAACCTTTTACAGGAGCAGATGCTTATGCCCAAGTTCAGCAGGAAGATGGAAATATCCGGATTAGTAATCTAACCCAATTGGCTGACGCTTTCGGTGTTGCTGTAGCCCCCCTCGTTCAGGATCGGACAAATGAGAGGACCTTGAGCAATGAATTGAGCCGCTCAGAGCCAGTAATCGTAGAGCCGGTACCTGCTGATTTGGAGCCACAAGAAAATGAAGCCTTAACTGCATCCACCGGTTCTGGCATGATAAACTGGTTAAATTGGGTTCTCGTTTTTCTGGGAGGGGTGTTACTTGTCTCCGGTGGTATCTATCTTGCATATCGTACACAGCAAACGATACGCTCCGAGGGGAATGATGTTGCCCATAATCAAGGCGAGATTCAAGTTGGCGAGGACGCTGCTTATGGATATACAGACAAGATAAGCAACGTCAGAGTCCGACAAGACGACATGGGTCAGATTGATTTTGAGCACCAAACAGATAATCAGGACAAAGACGAAATGGTTGGCGGATTTTCTGCTATACTGAATGATGATTTAGATCAGCAAACGATACCATTTGTGGATGATCCGAACGATGAAATTGACGATACTGAAACATGGTCCCATACGCACACGCTGCGTCCAGGACGCGGAGTTCGACCCGATGGTGGTTTCCAAATGGCTGAGCAATCATTATTCGGTACAATGATTGACCAGTTTGTGGCCCAATACCATCAAGGGGTTGTCGACTATGACGAAATGCGTTCGATTCCCGGTGATCAAATAGGTGGTGGCTCAATTGGTGAATATGGAATGGGTGTAAATACAAAGAACGGGATTCTATTGAGTGATCCGAAGCATGTAATCGCTATGGATATATGGCTTTTTGATAAGTCAGATCCACAGAATCTTGGAAACGTTTCCCGTATTTTGCTGAGCCGATACGTTGAGGCAGATGCTGACTTACGATCGACTATTACGAACAATCACCAGCAGCAATCTACGTCCATTATCCCGCGTCCTGGTGAACGATTTCAGCTAGAGGGCAAGAAGCTTACTCTAGATTGTGAAATACTGGACGTAGTCTATACAACTGGTGAGCCAAAGGGTATCTTTCAGCAGTTGACGGCACGTCTTTCAGTCTATTCCTGAGCATCTGGCATGATTGTGTTCTCTAAAAGAGCGCCGTCAAGATTAGCATCTGTTAAGTCTGCCCCGAATAAATTGGCATTCGTCAAGTTCGCATCTCGCAGATCTGCCCTTGTCAGATCTGCTCCTTGTAAATTGGCATTGGTCAAATCTGCGTGCCGCAGACGTGCCTCCACCAAAACAGCATTGACCAAATGTACTCCTGATAAGTTGGACCAATTGAGGAACGCACCTGAGAGGTTACGTTCATCCCGAATGTTGTTTACGATTTCCCACGTCTGATTCCATTGCGGTAATAAGATAGTTTCATCATCAATCAGAACCCCAACTAAACTGGCGCCACTTAAATCAACACCCGTCAGATCTGCACCACGAAGGTCGGCACTGGTCAAATTTGCCATGCGTAGAGATGATTCGGTCAGATCACTTTTATAGAAAGTTGCTCCCTGCAAATGTGCCATGCGTAGATCACTTTCGCGCAGGTTTGCTTTAGACAGGTCACTATTGGATAAATCTGCTCCGCGTAAGTATGCATAGTCGAGATTTGCTCCGCTTAGGTCGGCATGAGAAAGCAAACGCTCGGGTTTAATTTGATTGACGATAGTCCAGACTTGATGCCATTTTGCATCGATTTTCGTCTGGTCATTCAAAAGCATCTGATGCAACCGTGCTCCCTCTAATTGGGCACCTGACATGTTGGCATTTCGTAAATCGGCGTTACGAAGATTTGCTTCCCGTAGATTCGCTATTTCTAGATTGGCACCTTGTAGATTTGCGCCACTCAGGTCTGCACGGATCAACTCCCGTTCACTTTGAGGTTGGTTTACAATTTCCCAGACGAGATGCCATTTATTCGAAAGTAAGGTCTGTTCGTCGATGATTAATCCGGTAAGATTCGCACTACGAAAATCGGTAGATTTTGCATTTGCCCCACGAAAATCGGCGTTGGACAAAACTGCTCGATCTAGACGAGCACCACCAAGATCGGCACCGCGTAGATCGGCTCCTGTCAGATTGGCGTTAGAGAGAAGTGCTGCACGCAGGTTGCTATTTTGTAAATTCGTTTCGATTAAGTTTGCCCCTTTGAAATTTGCGAAATAAAGATTTGCCCTTGCCAAGTTGGCTTGTTTTAGATCCGCACGATAAAAGTTCGATTCCTGTAGATCTACACCGATAAAATTGGCTTGTTCCAGAGATTGCTCCTGGTAGTCGGCGTTCCGGCAGGACGGTGGGCATTCTTCAGTGGCTTGGCGGATAGAAAATATGTAGAAGAGGTAGAGCACAAAAAGTAGGATTGGTAATATAATAATCGTTAGAAATGTTATTCTGGCTCGAATAGTTGGATTCATTATTCTATTGTAACGCTCATCAGACGAAAGTATGCAATTTACTGATCACTCGACAGTTTGATCGCATATTTACACACTATTCATAGATGAGCCCATTGTAATATACAAAGAGGGTGCTGAAAAGCATGGTTGCTTATGATGTAAAAATCTGGTATCCTGTAGTTAGCCTTACGCGGCATAGACTCTAAAACAGCATATAATGTAGCATACATTCGAGAAAACGACGTTCATCTCCCAAATGTGTATCAATCACTTGGTATTCGTCAAACGTAATGATTGTGGTACATATTTGTAGCAGATGAGCCAAAAAGAAGTCTCGGAACATGCATACAAGCCGATTCGTTTTATAGTTGTGCAGAAAAAGATTTTACAAATATTTAAGTCACATTCATATCATTCCAAGTTTTGTAAAGGATACTTTAGTAGATAAGCAGATCTGTATATATTCTTCAGGATGTAGCCCGTCACTTAAAAACTAGAACTTCTTAGCGGCCCTGCCTAGACTGACCCTTTTTAATGCTTATCAGGCAAATTCGTGCGAACGAATCAGTTGGTTTTTAGCGAAACCACGATCTCACAATTTCTTCGGTGAGCCTTTCTAAACAGAAAATAAAAAGTCAGTATTCAAATTTTGAATAAATCAGCCTAATGGTTGATCTCCCCAACCTGTACCTTGTGAGGACCGAAGGACCTGTTTTTTTTCAGTAGCAGCAAAAGTCGGGTACAAATTTTTCATGCAAACAGAGGGCTGCTCTAGGATTTCACCCCTTATGGTCATTTTTTGTACCCGACTTTTGCCGTTGCTCTATCGGCTCATCTATGAAAAGATGACAAATGGACGATTTTCACTCTGAGAATCTATCGAATTGTCTCCTTTCAGCCGATGAGCGGTTTTAGTTTGTGCGGAGGTGCACACATGAGTGTAGTTGGTAATGATCTGATCCTGACGATACGTGATATGCAGAATATCCAGGCATTCAAAGAGCAGCATTGGGAGGGAACGTTTGCTGAATACCTGGACATTGTGAGACAGAATCCACGCGTCGCGCGTACAGCTTATCAACGGCTGTATGATATGATTCTGTCATATGGTACCGAGGCGTATACGGAATTTCGTGAAGAGTTAATTCACTACAAATTCTTCGATGACCCCTTCGACAATGGGGCTGACGCTGTTTTTGGACTTGACCATTATTTGATGGATCTCGTTCAAGTCTTTCAATCAGCGGCGCGCGGCTATGGCACCGAGCGTCGTGTACTGCTCCTGCACGGTCCAGTTGGAAGCGCAAAGAGCACCATTGTCCGCCTACTTAAAAAAGGTTTGGAGGCTTACTCTGCTACGGATGAGGGTGCCATCTATTCCCTTGTATGGAATACTCCAGATGAGCGATTGGAATGTCCCATGCACGAGGATCCACTTCGTCTGATTCCTATTGCTTCGCGTTCGGCAATCATCTCTGAACTCAATGCCCAAAATCACTCCGGATATGCCATTAACATCAAGGGCGATCTCTGTCCTTCTTGCCGCTATGTTTATCAGAGACTGATGGAACAGAATGATGGTGATTGGTCGAAAGTAGTTGATCATGTTCGCGTGCGCCGTTTCGTTCTTTCTGAGCAAGATCGGATCGGCATTGGAACCTTCCAACCGAAGGACGAAAAGAACCAGGATTCTACAGAACTGACGGGAGATATCAATTATCGGAAGATTGCTGAATATGGTTCAGATTCGGATCCACGTGCATTTAACTTTGATGGTGAATTGAATATTGCCAATCGCGGCATTGTTGAGTTTATCGAGATCCTCAAGCTTGATGTTGCCTTCCTCTATGATCTTCTAACCGCATCTCAAGAACGCAAGATCAAACCCAAGAAGTTTGCGCAAACCGACATTGATGAAGTAATCATTGGGCATACCAATGAACCTGAATATCGTAAACTGTTAGCCAACGAATATATGGAGGCACTACGCGATCGGACCGTTAAGATTGATGTGCCTTATGTGACGCGCTTTAGTGATGAAGTCAGAATATATCAGCGCGACTTTAACAAGGATTCCGTGCATGGCAAGCACATTGCCCCCCATACATTAGACGTGGCAGCAATGTGGGCTGTTCTCACGCGCTTGGATGAGCCGCGGCAACCAAATCTGACAATCATGCAAAAGATGAAGCTCTATGACGGCCGTTCTTTGCCTGGTTTTACAGAAGATACAGTGCGTGAGTTGAAATCGGTCGCTGAGCAAGAAGGGCTACAGGGTATATCGCCACGCTATATTCAGGATAAGATCTCGAACGCATTGGTTGCGTATAGTGATACCGATTCACTAAACCCCTTTATGGTTTTGCGTGAATTAGAAGAAGGGTTGAAGCATCATTCGTTGATCACGAATGATCGAGATCGCGAGCGCTTTGTCTCACTCCTATCTGTTGTACGTGAGGAGTATGACGAAATTGTCAAGAATGAAGTGCAGCGTGCGATTACCGCTGACGAGTCCGCGATTCGACGTCTTGCAGGGAACTATGTTGATAATGTGAAAGCATATACGCAACGAGAGAAGATGCGCAATCCCTTTACAGGACGTGATGAAGAACCCGATGAGAGGCTTATGCGTTCAATCGAAGAAAAGATTGATATCCCTGACAGCCGCAAGGATGATTTCCGACGCGAAATTATGAACTATATTGGTGCGTTGGCAATTGAAGGGAAGTCCTTTGAATGGGATTCAAACGAAAGGTTGCGCAAAGCACTGGAGCTCAAACTTTTTGAGGACCAGAAGGATAGCATTAAGTTAACAAGCCTTGTGAGTAGTGTCATTGACCCCGAGACACAAGAAAAAATTGATGTAGTCAAAGCACGTCTGATTAAGAACTTTGGCTATAACGATACATCGGCTACCGATGTTTTGAACTATGTGGCTAGCATTTTTGCACGGGGCGATGCAAAAGAGAGTGATTTTTAGTTTGATAAGCTGCCCGGAAAGCAGTTGTGAATTTATATAGAAAGGCAGATAAGAACAGAATGCTGCAGAGCTTTCCGGATACAGATAAGGATAGAGTCAATGCCTTTACCTATAGAGCAGGATAATACCCGTTTTCGCCAGATTGTGCGGGGTAAGATTAAGCGTGATCTGCGCAAATATATGTCGAATGGCGAGCTGATCGGTCGCAAAGGCAAGGATCTCGTCAGCATCCCGGTGCCTCAAGTCGATCTACCACGTTTCACATTTGGCCGAAATGGTAGTGGCGGTGTTGGCCAAGGTGATGGTCAACCAGGCGATCCGCTGAGTTCTGCGGATCCCAACGATGGTCCTGGCGAAGCTGGCGATATGCCTGGTCAGCATATTCTTGAGGTTGAGCTGTCACTGGATGAGCTGGCTCAGATGTTGGCTGAAGAGTTGGAACTTCCGCGCATTGAACCCAAAGGAAACAAGAACATTGAGAGCGAGATCGCACGCTACACCGACATACGACGCGTTGGACCAGAATCGTTGCGTCACTTTAAGCGTACATATCGCGAGGCGCTGAAACGGCAGATTGCGTCTGGTGCGTATGATCCAGACAATCCGGTGATCATTCCGGTCCGCGATGATAAGCGCTATCGTTCATTTATTCGTAAGCAGGTCCCGGAATCGAATGCTGTCATTATCTACATGATGGATGTTTCCGGCTCAATGGGCAATCGAGAGAAGCATCTTGTTCGTCTAACTTCCTTCTGGATTGATACGTGGCTCAAAGCAAACTATAAAAATGTAGACCGCCGCTACATTGTACACGATGCCACAGCCGGGGAAGTAGATGAGCATACCTTCTACCATCTGCGTCAGAGCGGCGGCACCATGATCTCATCTGCTTTAAAACTCTGTTATCATTTGATTCAGAATCATTACGATCCTGCGGAATGGAACATCTATCTCTTTCAGTTCTCAGACGGAGATAATTGGGATAGTGATAACACCATCTCGCTCAACATCATACGCGAACATCTACTTCCGATCTCCAATCTCTACTGCTATGGACAGGTTGATGAATACCGCTACAGTGCCTATGCTGGGGCATTTATCGATTATCTCCAGGAATTTGATGCCGAAAACATGATCACAGCACGTATCGCCAATGAAGAGGCGATCTATGATGCCATCAAGACATTCTTGGGGAAAGGTAAGTGAAAAAAGTGTTGAATAGTAGCAAACTGCCAGACAATTTGCAGCAAGCCAAGGAGAAGATCGAGGGCCATGCTCTGGATGCCCGTCTGGATTTTCCAGAGGTGCGTTTTGTGATGCTCGACTTTGATCAAATGAATCAGGTGGCCGCCTATGATGGCTTCCCGCGCCGTTATCCTCACTGGCGTTTCGGGATGGAATATGAACGCATGCGTAAGAGCTATGCATGGGGTCTTCATCGTATTTATGAGATGGTGATCAATACCGACCCTTGCTATGCTTATCTACTCGTTAGCAACCTAGAAGTAGATCAGAAGCTGGTGATGGCTCATGTCTATGGGCACGCTGATTTTTTTAAGAACAACCTTTGGTTTGCTCATACAAATCGCCAGATGTTGGACGAGATGGCAAATCATGCGACTCGAATTAATCGTTATGTGGATAAATATGGAATCGATGAGGTAGAAGCCTTTTTGGATCGCTGCCTGTCTCTTGAAAATCTGGTCGATATCCATGCACCGGGGGTGCAACGTCTTGCAAGCCGTATGAATAATGATTCCAATATCAGCATACGAGAAAACAATGAGGCAGATGGACAGGAGCTCACTGGTCGTTTGCCCAGCAAGAACTACATGGATTCATTTATCAACCCGCGTGAATATTTAGAGAGTCAACGTCAACAAATTGAGGACGAAAAGCGCAAGGAAACTCATTTTCCCGTCAATCCACAAAAAGATGTACTCCAATTCTTATTGGAAAACGCACCGCTAAAATCGTGGCAGCAGGATGTTCTCTCGATTATACGGGAAGAGTCTCTCTATTTCGTGCCTCAACGCCAAACAAAAATCATGAATGAGGGTTGGGCGTCTTATTGGCATTCACATATTATGACCAAGCACTCGCTTGAAGATGGTGAGCTGATCGATTATGCCGATCACCACTCGGGAACGTTGGCTACCTCACCCGGACGGCTGAACCCTTATAAGTTAGGGATTGAACTCTTTCGCGATATCGAGGATCGCTGGAATAGAGGGGCCTTTGGGCTTGAATATGAAGAGTGTAGCGACCAGCGAGAAAAAGCAAAGTGGGATCGTCAACTTGGGTTGGGTCGTGAGAAGATCTTTGAGGTGCGTAAGATCTACAACGACATCGGATTTATCGATACATTTTTAACTCGTGAATTTGCGGAAAAACAAAATCTCTTCCGCTATTTCTACAATCGACGGACGCGACGCTACGAGATCGATAGTCGCGATTTTGAGGATATCAAGAGACAGCTTCTCTTTAACCTCACCAATTTTGGTGAACCCAATATCGAGATCGTTGATGCCAATTACAAGAATCGCGGAGAACTCTATGTGGAGCATCGTTGGGAAGGCATTGATTTGCGCCTTGACTATGCCTCTGATACGTTGGAAAACTTATATTCTCTATGGCAACGTCCCGTACATCTAATGACGGAGGTAGAAGACAAAGGCGCAGTTTGTTTTACGTATGATGGGGAACAACATCATAATCGCGTCGTTAATTGATACGGCTATATATTTGTCTTTGGGGTCTTATGTGGTTGACATATACAAGGAAGATTAGCGCCGGTTGAGTGACGATGTTGTATCGAAACCAAAGCGGATCAACCACATGAGCTCCTGTTGAACCGATAATTTGTCTGCAAACGACTTGTCACAAACGTATTGCGCTTTCTATGGTATGCTCTGAGTGCATGGCCTCCTTAAAATGTTCGATTTCCACAATTAGAAATCGAACGAATGTTGGTCGATAAATTGTAGTTCGTCATAGTAGTTGATGTAAGTATCTCCTTGTTTGCTCCTTTCGTTGATACTGTATAAATTAAAAGAGTCCGGTCACAATGACCGGACTCTTTTGATTTGTGGTCCATCGGATCTTCGTCACCGGGTAGAGCAGTGAGTGCATTGTAAGTTTATGAGCGAGTGCGGTACAGTTCAAGAATTAGATCAGCTGAACACTCTTCTTTTAGGTTCTGTTGACATTTAGAGTGCGCTCTCAGAGCCTTGGTCGCTATGGGCAATGATTTCTCTGAGGAGAGCTGTCAAATGTCAACGATTCCTAGTCATGCTCAACTTTCGTAAAGACAGTATCTTCTTGACGTTCACGTGGGAGATGGATCAACTCGACGTTGGCAGTTGAGAGGAACAGAAGACTATGTTCATCGGGATAGTTGCCCGCATAGATAACTCTTTGAATACCTGAATTGATGATCATTTTTGCGCAGGTCAAACATGGCTGGTGGGTAACATAGATTGTTGCACCTTGAATGTTGACACCATGCAAGGCTGCTTGGATGATAGCATTCTGCTCGGCATGCAATGTGTGCACACAGTGATCCTCCATAAGCAAATGTCCCACGTCATCACAATGAGGTAGCCCAGCTGGCGCACCATTATACCCTGTAGTCAGAATGCGCCGATCACGCACAATGACGGCGCCGACATGGGCACGATCGCAGGTGCTGCGCGTCGCGACAGAGAAGGCTATATCTATGAAATAATCATCCCAAGAAGGACGTTGCAATCCATTTGACATTGTTCTCAGTTCTAGGTGTTGAGGCTAGATGGTTGGTGTCCAAACTAGCGAACCAACAAACCATCCAATGTTACCCCATAAAACCTCAAAGACCCACAAATCATAGGCATTAAGCTAGTAGCAAGGCCAAAATTCCAACAAAGTAGCTTCCTTTGAGCAAGGCAAGACAGCGCTGGACGCGACTGGGAGTAGTATTCTGTTCGAGATAGATGATTGTATAAAGTAAAGGTCCTATAACGCCAATGAGCAATAGAATCAGGGAGATAACAGAGTAGTTTAAAATCCAGATAAGGCTAAGCCCTAGCAAGCTTGTTGCAATTGCTAAGATAGAAACGATGCGGATAGCACATCGGACGCCCCAGCGGGTTGCAATTGTTTCCTTGCCTGCATGGCGATCCCCTTCAACATCTTCGATAGTTTTGAGCACTTCACGCGTTGCGACAAATGTAGCCAGCACGGCTGCCGGGGGAATCAGCAATCCAAGTCTGTCAACCTCTAAATGAAGGGCAGTTCGTTCATAGAGTGCAATCGGTCCAACCAATATGGCACAGCCAGCCAACAAGGCAATCAACAGATTCCCTTGACCAGCAGTTGCTTTTAGGCGCAAATTATAGAGAGTGAGCAAAGATAGAATCAGGAACGCAACCAAAAACTCGAATGGGCCAAGCCACATACTGAGTACGAGAGCAATTGCTGCTAAGAGCCCGGAAACGTATCGTACATGAGCAACATTGACCATACCAGATGGGATTGGGCGATTGGGTTTATTGATACGATCCTCAACCAAATCGAATAGGTCATTCGTCATGTAGCCAAACGCAGTAATCGCCCACATCGCAGTTGCGGCAATCAGAACGCGTAATGGAAAAGGGGGAGTGATAACCATATAGGTGCCGACGAGGACCAATGCGCTTGCTGACAATGAGTTGCTCAAGCGCACCAGACGAAGATAACCAATAAACTGTCGCACAGAAGTTAGGGCGCGAGCATTAAATCAGTTGAATATATCATTTTCGAGTGCAGCGAAGGCTTGTTTCCTTCGGAGACTCAGGACTCTTCGAGGATCCAGACCAGGCTCTGAACAAGGCCAAAGGAATCTATGTTCAACTGATTTAAGTCCAATTTTTAGACAAAGATTGAATTCGGCAGATCATGTAACAAATCGGCCACAATTTTTCGACCATCATCTTCGGTTGCACAGGCTAGATAGATCGTCTCGATCACATCCTTATCGCGCTGTAAGCGATTTGTCGCTGGAATTGTGACGCGACGGTCCACAGCGACCGCAAGGCGCGGTTGGTTATCAAAGTAAAGCCGTCCCCATTGAATGCGTTCAATGTCCCGCGGATAGAAGAACACATACCACATACCAACATCATCTGATGGCCATTCACCAATCCCCAGAAACTTTTGATAATCTACTTTGCAGAGAAGAGCATGTTCGCGTGTCGCAAATGTGCGGTAAAAACCAGGTAACCAGGTAAATCTTTGAGATTTGTTTTCAACGCTAAAGTAGCCTGTACAATGTACCGGAATCTTGTCATCAGGCGTTAGCGGTGCAGATATCACGTTAAACGGTGGCAACTCCTCAAACTGGACGAAATCGACCCGCCGCCACTGGCGCAGCAAAAATAAGAGGACCAAAATTAACAATAAACAGAGTGGAACTACAACCCATCTGCCAACACCAAATCCCACAAACCCAACAATACCACAGAGAAAGATCAAAATGAGGAGCCAGCGTATGAGCGGCGCCCCTGCAAAGACGTGGCGACTCACACGGTACAAAAATGTTTGAATTGAATGTCCCGCATGATCCTGGGGAAAAACAGTTGGTTGGGTACGGTTTTGCTGAGGAGTTGTCGTTTGTTTGCCATCTAAATTAGATGGAGGTGAATCATCAATGGGAAAGACCTCGCCCACAGATGGCGAGGTCTTGGATGTCACTATTTTCTGCGTGACAGATTTTGATGTACCGTTTTGGCTAATGTTGAGCTTTGACGGCTCCAATGGGACTCCTCGATTTGGGTGTCAATTATCCGATGTGTGTAATTTTATGCTGGTGCGGGTAGTGTTCCACTACCAAGATCTAAGCTGCCGTCTTCTCGGTTATTTGCATCGCGACTATTGTCATCGATCACAACGTCGGGAACGGCTGATGCATCGTCAGCTTCTGATTCATCTTTTTCAAAGGGATCTTCGCCTCGCATCATCGCTTCAAATTCCGGTGCATTAATTGTCTCGATTTCGAGCAGACGATGAGAAAGAAGGTTCATTTTGTCCCAATGTTCTGTTAAGATTTGGCGACATCGTTCGTAGGAATCGTCTACAATTCGACGTACTTCCTCGTCTATTTGTTGTGCAATCTTGTCGCTATAATTGCGGTGCTCACTCATTGTACGACCCAAGAAAACGAGTTCTTCGCGTTCTCCATAACGAATAGGACCTAACTTTTTGCTCATGCCCCATTCCGTTACCATCGCACGCGCCATGGCTGTGACGCGCTCCAAATCATTGCTGGCACCAGTCGTCACGTCGCCGAAGCGAATTCCCTCTGCAACGCGACCACCCAATAAAGCCACAAGCCGATCGAGGAAGGTCGCTTGCGTTTCCAGGTTCGTCTCTTCTTCCGGCAAGCTCATCGTATACCCACCAGCCATTCCACGCGGAACGATGGTCACTTTGTGTACTGGATCGTGGTCTGGCAAAAAATACATTGCCACTGCATGGCCTGCTTCATGATAGGCAACGACTTCTTTCTCCTTCGGTCGGATAACCCGACTTCGTCTCTCTGGACCCGCCATCACTCGTTCGATAGCCTCCTGAAACTCTGGCATACCGATAGAACGTCGATTCCGGCGAGCTGCCAATATCGCTGCTTCGTTAACAAGATTTTCGATATCAGCGCCAGCAAATCCAGGTGTCTGTTTGGCCACAGTATCCAAATCCACATCTGCTGCCAAAGGTTTTCCACGAACGTGAACCTCCAAGATCGCACGACGTCCTTTCACATCAGGTGCGTCCATCGTTACGCGACGGTCAAAACGTCCGGGACGTAATAGCGCTGGATCTAAGATATCTGGCCGGTTGGTTGCAGCGATGACGATGATGTTTGTATCTGTATCGAAACCATCCATTTCGACGAGGATCTGATTGAGCGTTTGTTCTCGCTCATCATGAGAACCACCTAAACCGGCACCGCGATGACGACCCACGGCATCAATTTCGTCGACGAAAATGATACATGGGCTATTCTTTTTTGGCTTGTTCGAACAGATCGCGTACACGACTTGCACCAACACCAACAAACATTTCCACAAACTCGGAGCCAGAAATGCTAAAGAAAGGAACGCCGGCCTCTCCGGAGACGGCTTTAGCAACGAGCGTCTTTCCTGTTCCAGGAGGCCCAACAAGCAGAACACCCTTTGGAATGCGTGCGCCCAATGCAGCAAACTTCTGAGGCTCTTTCAGAAATTCTACAACCTCCTGCAGCTCATGTTTGGCTTCTTCACTTCCTGCCACGTCATCAAAGGTAACAGTCGGCCTATCGCCCGTAAACATTCTCGCCCGGCTTTTGCCAAAACTAAATGCCTGATTGCCGGCACCCTGAGCCTGTCGTAAGATGAAAAAGAAGAAAACACCTAGCAAAATCAGTGGCAGCAAAGCGAAGACGAACCCACTCCAACTTTCCCAAAGAGTTGGCGGGTTTACCTTAATCACAACGCGATTCAACTCTTCCGTTGAAACGCCTAAAGCTTGTAAGGTTTCAACGATTCCAACATTTAATTCTTTGCGCGAGTTTTGTAGACCGTTTTTCGTAATTGCTGTGACGCGATCGTCCTTGATCTGAAGTTCGCTCACATCACCGTTACGAATCTGATCGGCAATTGTCGCAATCGGGACTTCTTGGTCGGCTTGGGATGAATTATAGCCAAACGATGTATACAGAAAAGCACCCAAGGCGACTAATAATAGCAAATAGATTAAACCGCTTCGTACTCTTTTGGGATTCATGGTATCTTATTTTGAACTGATCTTAAGATCATGGTCAATTGTTATGGATTTTGCAAGTTTATCACACGGGAGTCGGTACGTCAAACGATTTTTGAAAATTGTATGGGCATTTCGACATATCATCACCCTTAATCATATACTCCGTAGGTTAACTGATTGTAAACTGTATAGCTGTAGGATGTATTCCATCGGGGGTGGTTCATTTTAGCTGGATAGATAGGTTTACACTTTTAGAAACAGAAAGAACGTTTATATTCTCTGATTTCGCCGGTTCTCAGAGAGAAAACGGTCTCATATAGATTTTTGTCTATATATCAAAAGTGTAAACCTAATTTTGAACCACCCCTTCCATCGGATGCAAAATTCACTCATCTCTGACTAGCTCTTCTTTCTGTCCTATCGGACAAAGAAAAAACTATGCTTTCCTGCGTAAGCTGACAGTTAGGTTGATTTCAATGTGAATAGCGTGATTTCAGGTCGGCAATTCACGCGCAACGGCTTTCCTGAAAAACCTATCCCACGATTCGTGTAAACAAACCGTCGACAAACTCGGTATAGGCCGATGGGGTATCGCCTACCCAAAGGCGGCAATTGTGGTGCCCAACTCTGGAAACCATGCGGATCTGGAAGAAGTCGAGGCATGCGAATTTGTCCACCATGTGTATGTCCGCTGAATTGGGCCACAATGGGCGCATTGAGTCGTGTAACTAGATCAATATAGTCAGGTTCGTGGACCATAAGAAGCGTCGTCACTCCCTTTGGAATGTCTCGTAATGTACCTTGCAAATAGGGAAACCCAGATAAGACATCATCCAAACCCGCCAGCCATAAACCGTCCTGAATCTCAACTGCTCGATTCCGTAGTAAATGAACAGGGGTTTCGGATAGCGTTTTTTCAATGAGCCATTGATTGTGGCCACAATCGTGATTCCCCGTGACAGCATAAGCGGGCATCATGAGCTGATGGAGTGGATCGATCATTTCTGATGCATACCGCCCGTCTTTCGTGACAAAGTCACCTGTTAGCATTAAGAAATCGGGAGCCAACCGATTAATCTGTTGGACAAGGTTTAGTAAATGCTCTCCGCGTACAGATGGACCTAAATGGATATCCGAAATCTGAGCAAAGCGTACCCTTGTCAGTTTTTCGGGCAGGGCCGGGATGTTCAGCGATACATGAACAATTTCAGGGGTGGTTCAAAATTAGGTTTACACTTTTGATATATAGACAAAAATCTATATGAGACCGTTTTCTCTCTGAGAACCGGCGAAATCAGAGAATATAAACGTTCTTTCTGTTTCTAAAAGTGTAAACCTATCTATCCAGCTAAAATGAACCACCCCCAATTTCAACCTTAGAAATGCCACCAAGCTGAATGAAACGGGTCGGATTCATCCGCCGGACTGACTTCTCGGGCGGCATTTGCAATAATCGATACGGGTTAAACTTAAATTGATGCTGCTTTACAATCATAAATACTGCATATAAATACTACATATTGACTAATATAATTCTTAGATTGTCGTGAGAGTTCGATGATTGTGAAGTAAAAACTGTGCCGCAATTTGAGGTTCTTTACCACAACTCGCCATGAGTGGTTTTGGCGTCAGATGGCGCTCAATATACAATTCATGAATACTTTTGCCATTGTTACCACTATGAGCTATCTGAGTATCCGTTGCCTCAAAGCGAACAGTCCACTGGTTTTCCTCCGTCGATGCGAGGTTGATGAAGCGAAGAGTCTCCAATTGCAATGAACCTGTTTCTCGGTGCAAGTAATATGCCGCGGCTTGTACAATCTGATTGTAGCATGAACGCCCGCGGTATCGATCCAAACGATAAATCGCACCGTTTAGGTCCGCGTCCACAACCTTCCTGGCTTCTCCGGGCTGAAGCCGACCATAGACAACCCCTGACGGCAAGCAGACCATGGTTGCTGCAAAACGGTGACCGCCGATATGGGTCGTCTGCCAAGCCGCATCAGGTAAGAGATCCGCAAACTCATGGTAGATTGGTAAACCCCATTTCGCACAACATCGGTCGCGCTTTCCATTTGTACAAACCAAATACAAAGAGTCTTCTATTTCAAGCGCCTTGCCTTGACTAACCAGATACGCGCTTTGACCACCTCCTGAGATCAGACTAACTAGATCGATATCAAGCAAATCGCTATATTTGTTTAGGGAGAAGCGAAAAAGACGAGAACTCTCTTCATGTACAAGACCGACAAAAAACGAGATTTCTTGCTCTGGAAGTTGGTACACAACGTCTGGTGTACTGGTAGATAATGAATCTCTCTTAATCATCTGTAAACGAACACCCGGAATTTGCTCTTGCCAGTTCTCTAGGTGCGACTTGACGTCTGATTCTAATGCACACTCAGCCAATGCCTTTGCACCCCATGCATATGGATATTCAAGCGCAAGCCATATGGTTGTTTCGGAGACAGCCGTACCAAAAATCTGTTCATTATCTTCGCAGGACGCTTGCGAACAGAATTCCGAACGGATTGATTGATCTGAATTCGTAAGTTGAGTAGAAGTCATTATGGATCTTAAGTACCTTTCTTGAGGAAAGTGACAACGGTAATTTGACCATTTTAACATAAAATGATTTTTCCTATGAATCAACGAACGTACGCTGTGTTTGCGACCAAAACAGAGTTTTTCCCTCTAACGTTTGTGGATTCCATGCTGCCAAGTATACAATAACAGTGCGTTTGCACCTTTCGTCAGCTTGCAGAATTATTATTTCAGTGTGACAAACTTATTTGTACTTCTCTTTATCACTCTAATCTGTGGGATTGCCATCACGCTTCAGGCACAATTTATGAGCATTATGACTGACAGGATAGGTCCACGCGAAAGTGTATTCATTACGTACGGAAGCGGTGGGCTTGTCATTTTCCTGTTGATGCTGATTTGGGGCCGCGGCAATCTATTTTCTTGGCGGGAGCTTCCTTGGTACGTTTTTAGCTCGGGTCTGTTAGTACTACTGTGCAGCAATATATTGTGAAACACAAAGGAAATTCGTTATATTTCTGGTCATATTGCTAACAAAACGCAAACAGAATGCAAAGGAAAAATGAGATAGACTGAAGAGCCCGCCGCTGCTGGAACTGACAGAAGAGCAACTGGCGGCACTGGCCGACCAACTCCAGGAGTATCATGCCATATATAGTCCATACTTCAGCCATGTGGCTCAGAGAGAGCATGCGTACCACTACATGCGAGGCTTGTTAGACCCCGAAATCAAACGCAAATCGGCCGAGAACATCGCGCTGGCGACAGTAGGAGAATCGGGTGTACGCCCCCCTGCAAAGCTTTGTGGGTCAGAGCCGCTGGAGCGGTGAAGCGATGCTGGCGGAACATACTCGACAGACAGGTGAGTTGTTGGGAGACGCAAATGGCGTCTTACTCCTGGATGGGAGCGACATTCCCAAGCAAGGAGAAGAGTCAGTGGGCGTCAAGCGGCAGCGGTGTGGCGAACTGGGCAAGATCGCCAACTGTCAAGCCGGAGTCTTCCTGGGATATAATAGCTCTCATGGCTATACCTTACTGAACTGTCGGTTGTATATCCCCCAAGAATGGTTTAGTGATGAGTATGCAGAGAAGCGGTACAAAACCGGTTTCCCACTGACCTGACCTTCCAAACAAAAAATGAATTGGCTTGGTCCATGATTGAGCAGACGCACGCCCTGGGTGCGTTGCCCATCCGCTGGATCACTATGGATGAAGCCTTTGGCAAAGATACTCATCTGCTTGACTGCATTGATGGCCAAACCGCTTACAGCTACTTTGCTGAAGTGCCCAAAGAGACTCGTGTCTGGACCTCCAGCCCCAGACCTATCTGCCCGCATCATCTGGACGCGGGCGCAAAGCTTCAAGCTCCGCGTCCGGCCTGGTGAACCTACGCCTCTCACCGTTGCTCAACTCGCTGACACCTTCCAGGAGCATGAGTGGCAACAGCATGTTCTCAAAGAGGGCTCCAAGGGCTTCATCGTTGCTTCCATTGCTTGTCGCCGCATTGTCTCTGTCCGCAATGGGCTCCCCGGTTCTGCTCTCTGGCTCATCGTCCGCCTAAAATGAACCACCCCTTGAGACTTCCTTGGATGACTTCGCCACTGTTTCTGCTTTGCGTTGGCCCATTGAAACCATTTTTGAACAAGCCAAGCAGTTTCTCGGACTCAACGAATATGAAACTCGCAGTTGGCTCGGTTGGCATCATCATATGACCTTAGTCATTTTGGCCTTTGGTTTCTTGGCTCGTTCTCAGTTTTCCTCAAATATGATGCCCCCGCTCTCACTTTGCCACAGGTTGTTGAACTTCTCCATGCCGTTCTGCCTAAACCTGTCTTGACACTCGCTGAGACTATCGAGCGCCTTCGCTACAAGCAACGTCGTCTTGCTTCCGCTAAACGCTCGCATTATCTTGTGCAAAAATCGAACATTATCGAGCCTTTACTTGATGCACAGTAGTACTAAGGAATGAGTCGTAAATAAGTTGTGCTTCTGGAGATTGAGAGATTAGAGATTGAGAGATTGGGCTCGTGCAATCTCTAATCTCCTAATCTCGAATCGCAAACAAAATGCACAAATTGTTAAATTCTCATTCTTAACTAACTCGATAGTTGTATTTTGAGCAGGTGCCGGATTTGACAAAGTCAAAATTAAGCAGAGCAGGCCTGCTGTTTGGCGAAAAGGGTAGCGAAGACCTCTGCAATCTCCTGTCCGTCATTCAAGGCATGATGTGCAGTCAAGATGAGATCTTGAATTAGTGACTGAGCTTGCTGCCGAGTAGCCTCACCAAGGGATTTGCTGGGCGAGAATTGAGTTTTAGCCAATGATGGTCCCAAACAATCAAGGTGCAAGAGAGAATAAGCCACGAAGACCAGAGACCAATGTTTTTGAAAGGCGTGGGCAGTTCGCATGCAATATTCATCAAGGCCAAGCAGTTGTTTACCATCCTGATAAACCGTCTCGATAGGCCAACGAAGCAGGTAAATCGAGAGAATGCGTTTGGCATTACAATCAGTGCGATTGGTCACTAAAACGGCCTAATTGCCTTGCAATTCAGGATTATCAAAACTAATCACGATGCGTACCTTGCCGATAGAAGGGATACGCACAGTCATGGTAAAGGTATAGTAAGTACGACCATCAATGGTGACAGGTTTGTAGGCATTCTGAAACTGTTTACGATTGGCAAATACTGAACGAAAGGTTTCGCTATGCTCCCTGACCAGTGGCGCTACATTCACTATCGGCAATTGCATCTTGATGGCTCCTTTTTCGCACTTTTTTCTTGATGCAATCTATTGAGATGACTTTTGTCTCTTTTGTCAAATTTGGAAAATATTCATTTCACAACTATCGAGTTAACTAACTGAAAGAGCATCCAATGTCTTCTAATCTACCCTCAAGAGATCAACTCACCATCTGCTTTGCCCATGTTGCCTACCAAATGGCAACAATCTTCGAACAACGCAATACTGGCATTGCCCATTTCCAAGCATGGTCACCCGACGAACTTGCAAACAACATTAACCAAGCCGATGTGTTGGTCGTTTCTGGCTTTTGGCAGAATGACCTGCTGCAAAACGCTCCACGGCTGCGCTTCATCCAATCCATTGGTGCGGGCTATGATCAGTTTCCCCAAGATGAACTGCGCCAGCGCGGCATTCGACTCGCCAGTGCACGCGGCGTCAACAAGAATGCCGTGAGTGAACACACCATGGCCCACATCCTGGCCTTTGCGCGCCACATTCACACCGGGCGCGACAATCAACATCAACGCCACTGGCGTGGCATGTTGTCCGATTTGACCGTGCGCGAGGATGAGTTGGGCGGCAAAACATTGCTCATTATTGGCATGGGCGACATTGGATCGCGTGTGGCCAAACTCGCCAAAGCGTTTGATATGCGCGTCGTCGCAATTAAGCGCAACCTCGCTACCGCCGCAGGACCTGCTGATGAAATCCATACACCTGACCACCTGCTAGAACAACTGCCAACTGCCGACTTTGTGGTCTTAAATTGCCCGCTCACGCCAGAGACCCACCAGATCATCAACGCTGAAGCCTTGGCCGCAATGCATGCAGGTGCCTATCTGATCAACATGGCGCGTGGTGGCTGTGTCGACGAAGTGGCCCTCATCGACGCACTCCAAAACAACATCATCGCTGGTGCTGGTCTAGATACTGTCGAAGAGGAGCCGTTGCCTGCAGATTCACCTCTCTGGACGATGGAAAATGTGATCATCACACCTCATACTGCAGGCGAGACGCGAAAATATGAGGATAATGTCATTGATATCTTATTGGAAAATCTAAATCGTTTGTGGCAAGGAGAAAGCACATTACTCAATCAGATTGTCTAAAAGCGAGTCTAATGCAATGCTCAAATCACTGCCGACTAGCACATCAACATTCGGGATATAGTCAACGGCAGTATCAGTTGCGCGGCAAAGCAATTACCGGTATTGGGGCTAATTTTAATACAAAAACACGATCGATCGATAAATGGGAAACTGACGAAGACAAAGAAAACGCATCTCAGTAGACCGAATCATGTGCTTTGACACATACTTTTATTGACTCCTTGCGATCTGATAATCCTATTAAATCGAGCAATATCAAACGAATACTATGACTATCTCTACACAGTCCGCCAATCCGTGGTTCCGCATCAGCTATTCGAATCCATCTGCCCGCTTACGCCTCTTTTGTTTTCCCTATGCCGGCGGTACAGCCTCTGTCTATCGCACGTGGCATCAACACCTACCAACCGACGTTGAAGTCTGCGCTGTGCAGTTGCCTGGACGCGAAAATCGCATTCGTGAAAGACCATTGACCGATGTTGACGAACTTGTCCAGGCTCTGATCCCCAACTTGCTACCCTATTTGGACAAACCTTTTGTCTTCTTCGGTCACAGCATGGGCGCGATTATTGCGCATGAACTGGCACAACAGCTATACGACCATTCTGGTCAGACGCCTGTTTATCTATTCGTCTCTGGTCGACGTGCGCCCTTTCTACCTGAAACAACAACGCCACTTCATATCCTGCCGACAGATGACGCATTGTTGGCCGAAGCACAGAAACGCTATAACAATATTCTAGCAGTGATGTTTGAAGATGCAGAATTGCGTCAACTCCTCGTCCCGCTGCTACGCGCTGATTTTACCCTAGTTGAGACCTACCAATATAGTGAGAAAAGAAGGCTGCCTTTTTCGCTGATTGCACTTGGTGGGGAGGATGATGACCGTGCGTCAAAAAGTCAGTTGATGGCATGGGAAGAATTGACGCAAGCGAATTTTGCACTACACCTCTTTCCCGGTGGTCACTTTTATCTCAACGACCAGACCCGTCCATTAGTGACGACAATCGCCAGCTATCTCCGTAAGGTTAAGTGACAGGATCTGAACTACATGAGAGCAGCATTATTTTGGGAAGAAACAAATGACTCAACCGAATGGTCTAGATACACCATTTCAACTTCTTTTTGCTGATCAACCGTCCGCACAACCTTCTTTGCCAGACGCCTTTCGTCGCATCTATCCAGGGGATTGGCAAGTGCTGCGCCCACAAGGGCGGCCTTATATCTATTCAAATTTGGCCATCTCGCGCGATGGGCGAATTTCATACAATGAGCCTGGCGCAAGAGACGCACCCCATGTGACCAAAGCAAACCCTCATGATCGCTGGCTCATGGGGCTCTTACGGATGTGGGCCGACGCCCTTCTGATCGGAGACACGACGATCCGGCTCGAAAAAGAGCACTTTGAGACAGCCGATACGATCTGCCCGTGGACCGCCCAGTTTATCTGCCCCGGCGACGCAGCAGCCTTTGCTGCCCTACGAGACGCAGAGGGACACAAACCACTTCCGATCCTTGTCGTTCTCTCCCTGGATGGGGCCATCGAACTCAACGCCCAATGCTTTACCCAGTCAGATCGCCAGATCATCTTGGCCACTACCACCAGCGGAGCCGAAAACGCTAGACGACTGGCTCCTCCACCAACTGTCAAAATTCACACATTTGGACAAGATTCGGTTGACTTGCTGCACCTAACACAGCGACTCTACCAAGAATACGACATCCAGAACCTTCTCTGCGAAGGGGGTGCAACCGTCTTGGCCAATATGCTGAATGCTGGCCTCATTGACGAAGAATTTGTCACTTGGTGTCCCGTCTTTGTGGGTCGCAATCAAGATCACTTCCGTCCCAGCTACACCGAAGGCATTCCCTGGATGCCAGACCAAGCACCGTACTCCAAACCAATTAGCCTCCACCGCGGCGGCGACTACCTTTTCTGCGTACAAAGTGTGAATATCTCAACAACCACTAAGAAATGCAGCAATCCAGTAGAACAAACAGCCTGTTTGTTCAATACCGTTAACGAAGGGAAAAAGTCGTAACGAGTGCGGCGAATTGGCGAATGGATCGCAGTACAAACATGGATCGCTACTTGAAACGATTGGAGTATACGCGGCGTGCGCAAACAAGCTGTTTGCGCTACGGAAAATAAGCAGAACAAACAGGCTGTTTGTTCAATACCGTTAACGACAGATCGATATTGAAATGGATGAACTTTGTAAACCCCCTCATGGCTGATGAAATTTAGGACACCAATGGAAAATGTTGAGAAACGCGAGTACAACCCCACAACCAATGAGTGGCGTCTGGGCACATCCATGCCAACCAAACGAAGCGGTCACAATGGCATCGTCGCCAATGGCTGCCTACACATCATGGGGGGTGAAGGAAAAGGCCCAGGCAACGTCAACGGACTCTATCCCCAACACGAAGTCTACAACGCAATACGCTCCGCGCAACACCTATTGTAGGAGACTATATCATGCTCATTCCAAAAACCGAATTCATTGGTCTCGAGGACCTTGTTCACCTGGCGACCGGGGGTGAATCACCCATCCTCAAGTCACATCAAAAGGCTGTTGATCGTTTTTTTGCTGACAAAGGATTGGGCGAAGAGAGTCGTGAGCGTCAGGAAGAGACCTTCCGACGGTGCAAAGAAAAGGTGGCGCAACTACTTTCGGGGACGGCAGATGATGTGACCTTTCTCTCCTCCGCATCTGAAGGGATTAATCTCGTGGCCCATGCGCTCGATTGGCGACCCGGTGACAATGTTGTGGTCGGTGATGTTGAATTTCCCTCGGACGTGCTGCCCTGGACCCATCTGGAATCAGCGGGTGTGGAAGTGCGCATCGTGCGTCACCGGGACTGGCGTCTTGAACTTGACGATATTGCGACTGCCATCGATGAGAGAACGCGTGTCGTTGCCATCAGTTACGTCAGCTACTTTACCGGGCAGCGACAAGATCTACCTGCGCTATCTAGACTCGTCCGCGGGTCAAACGCCCTTCTCTTGTTGGACGCCACCCACGCTGCTGGCGTTGTACCAGTCGATGCACACTATGCTGACATTCTTGTTTCAAGTTGCTACAAATGGCTGTTGGGCGTCCACGGTGTTGGCATATTCTACTGGAATCAAAAGCGCGTGCCCAATTTGACACCACCTTTTCTGGGCTGGAATACGGGAGAGACAATTCCGAACTGGGATGCACCGACCGACTACACTTTCCGATCAGGTGCCGACCGCTTTTTGGCGGGCAACCCAAACTTCATGGGGCTCTACATTTTGGAGAACGCACTGGACACACTTGACCAGATTGGACCAGACGCCATTGAGACGCACGCACTGTTGCTCAGCGGTAAGATTCATGATGGATTACGGGAACTGGGCTGGCAGGTGATGACACCACGACAACCAGCCGAACGGGCGGGCAATATCTGTTTCATTGCACCCGATATCGATGCCGTTACGACCCGACTGGCGGAGAACAATGTGTTGATCTGGGGCGGGTATGGCGGCGTGACGCGAGTGCGGGTCTCCGCACATCTCTATAATGATGAGCAGGATGTGGAACGATTTTTGGACGTGTTGGGGGGGTGGTTCAAAATTAGGTTTACACTTTTGATATATAGACAAAAATCTATATGAGACCGTTTTCTCTCTGAGAACCGGCGAAATCAGAGAATATAAACGTTCTTTCTGTTTCTAAAAGTGTAAACCTATCTATCCAGCTAAAATGAACCACCCCGTGTTGGGGAGAAGCAACTAAATGTTACCAGATGATCTAACCACAGCATACCTCGCAATGATCAAAGAAATCCAACAGCTGATGCTGGACCGGCAACCTCCCATCCTTGTTGCGGTGGATGGGGGGAGTGGGTCAGGCAAATCGACTCTTGCATCAATGATTGCACAGGAACTGGATGCGACATTGATTCAAAGCGACGATTTTTTTGCTGCTGATATTCCCGATCCCGAATGGGATACACGTGGCCACGAAGAAAAAGTGCGCGACGGCATTAACTGGCGACGCCTACGTTCCGAGGCGCTTGAACCACTCTTAGCTGGACATGTCGCTAAATGGCATGCATTTGACTTTGAGGCGGGTCTTCGCGCTGACGGAACCTATGGGATGCGTACCGATTATGAGGAACGCGAATCAGCCGATCTGATCTTGCTTGACGGTGCTTACTCAGCGCGGCCAGAACTCTCCGACCTGGTCACGTTCTCTGTATTGATCGACGTGCCCGTTGATGTGCGTCATGCCCGGCTTGCGATGCGAGAAGAAGCAAGTTTTCTCAGAACATGGCATGAGCGGTGGGACGAAGCAGAAGTTTATTATTTCACCGAAGTATGTCCACCTGCATGGTTTGATTTGGTTGTGAGAAATGAATGATCAACAAACCTCTTGACAATCCAAATTGATTCCTGTACACTCAGCGTGACTGAATAGAACGGTTCGTCTACCACAAATGCACACATTATCCTGTCCCTGACTTTGTATTTGGATTTTGTGCACGCTTAGGAGATGGGCGAATCGACGAAGAGATCAGTGGCCACCGCTCGAGACTGGCTGTTAACTGGTTATGAGGGTGGTACGCCAAATTGTGTGTAAATTCTGATTTTCCCTGACTGATATCCGTAATTTACACAATTTGTACTGTACCACCGATTATGAGTATTGCAGTAGATGCTGTCGAATCATCACGTTGAATCCAAGTTTTGCACCCTCGGCAGACGCCAATATAGCGATCTGTCGAGGGTTTTGTCTTTGTACATCACAACCCCACAATAGATTTTAGAGATCACGAGATTGATTGACCAGATTGACCGGACGCTCAAAGAATGGATAGCAGAGGTGGTGTCTGATGGTTCACGAAGCATCGACATCTCGTTGCGTGTTCCTGGTGGATCAAATCTCGGGAGTGGCGTGAACTGTTATTTGTGGCAATTGAGTGAAAATCCGCCGTTGCGTGGGCTCGAGCGGACTCCCAATCAGATCTTGCTGCGTTATATCGTCACAACCTGGGCCGAGACCGACGAGGAAGCCCACCGCTTGCTGGGTTTGTTGGCCTTTGCTGCCATGGATCATGCTGAATTTGAGGCCCAGTTTGAGCCAATTCCATCAGATGTCTGGCTGGCCTTTGGTATCCACCCCAAACCAGCATTTGTTTTGGTCGTGCCGTTGCGTCAAAATCTTCCGAGACCAGAGCGAGATTATGTACGGAAGCCGCTCGTTGTTGGAACATCACCGCTTGTTGAACTAAACGGAATCGTTCAGGGACCGGATCACATTGCCCTGTCGGGAGCGTCGGTTATCATCCCACCGCTAAACCGGAGCACAAAGACAGATCGGCATGGTCGCTTCAAATTTACAGCGTTGCCCGCAAAGCAATTGATCGACCAGATAGTAATTCGATACAAAGAGCACGAACTGCAGCTTTCCCTATCTAAACTCGACACAAGTGAGATGGATGATGGTGAATTCGTCATGATTCGATTTGATATCTAGCGCAGCCTAAGCTTCAAGTTCTGGGGTGAGTCAATCGTAGGTCACTTCTCTGAAGTGACGGGTGCCAAGAGCTCTGAATCTTCACTTGAAACGCATCGTTGTCTACCCGCTTGTCCTGCCGGGGACGGGACTTACTTTTGTGATACATGTACAAGCACGGGAATTGCAAATAGAATTTTGGGAATGGTTCACAAACAAATATGATGAGGAGAGAGCGCACCTTTCCTTTGGAAAGGCGTTCTCTAATTCGGCTTGTTCTCAAACGTGGCCAGCACTAGAGATTACACGCAGTAGGATTTCTCAGAGGTAGAGCGTTCAAATGGCGAAAAAAGACGCAGTAGAGAATCTCGGACCATTTGGCACGCTCGAGTCTGTTTTGACTGAGAAATGCAGGATTATGTCTACTGCGTGTAATAGAGAACGCCTACTCCGCAGGAATTTGGATCTACTGATACTGTAAAGGAAAAAGAGAATTTTATTAGAGATTATAAGGATTGAGATTGTGAGACACGGATGAACACAGATTTCACGGATTGATTCTGAGATGATCCGTGTTGGCGAAACGCCCACTTCGTGAACATCCTAAAAATCCGTGTCCTATTTTCAATCCCTATAATGTCTATTCTTTGAGCGTGACCGTTAGGTGCCAGCGATGGCTTTCATGCTCAACCAACACGGTATATTTACCGCTTTCTAAATCGCCAAATGTAGCAAGACCGTTTTGATCTGTGGATGTACTCTCGAGCAGATTTTCATCTTCGTCGCGCAGAGTCACCTTTACTTGCTCCAGAGGTGCTGAGGGAGACAAGCTGCAGATTTCCAAGATCAGATCGCCCTGACCGTCCATCACTGGCTCAATATTGAGCCGGATCACGAGATTCGCCTCCGGGTGGGGCAATTCCAACAACTGGTTGGGTGCATGAAGCTCTGTGTCTTTACTTGTCTGATCGCGCATAGCTAATGCAGGGACAGGCATCAAATGAGCGTTTAAGGATGTAGATAATTCATCAAAGACCGTTCGCGTGTGACTGATCCGAATTGATAGTTCATCGTTCAGTTCATATAGCGTCTCATTGACATGCCGCCAGATAAATGAGACACCAGTCATTTCTCGCTGATTTTGTGCTTCTTGCTGCCGCTGCTGACCAAAAGATGGATATACGATCGGTGACCCAAATGCACCTTCTTCTTCCGCCTCTTTTGTCTCAATTAACAATTCATATTGTTGGCGCAGTGCTGTTCTGCTCTGAATCTGTTCGTGAATATGTGGATCCAGGAGTGCGGCATCGAGTCCACGCGCTTGACGATCTACGTAGGCTGCCAGCCGTTCGAGATCATCGGCGTTGAGTTCATTGCTGTGGAATCGGAACTGACGAAGTAAACGTTGAATATGTTCTGGCCGTTCTGTCAGGGAATCGACAAGGTTCTCCAGTTCGTGTTGACACGTTGGACACGTAACTACGTGATCAATGACAGCATCAGATAGACTGGAAGATTTGAGAGAATTCGCTCCCTTTGCATCCTCATATTGAGATGCAAAAATACATGCAGTTAATTGATTAATCGCAATTGTACAGTTCATAAGATTTTTGGTTTTGTATTTTGATGTGACCAGACATTTCTGGTTCTATCTTATTTGTTGCAAGCGCTTGCCAGATTCCTGCACTTTATCTACTTCATTCATCCAAATCATCAAAATTGATACCCCAATATTCCTGGGCGATGGCTTTTAGCCGAGGATCCTGGCGCAATTTATCAATGGAGCGTTTCCTCTGTGAGAAGATTGCTCGTGCGCTTTTACCAAGTTTTTCGCCAATTTTTTGATCGGTCCACCTCTGCTTTTGGTTTGTTTCTTCATCAATATAATCTTTTTCACCATAATACAAATAGAGAATCTGCAAGGTTTGCCCTTTGACGATCTCGGTCATGATCTGATGAACCACTTGCCGGGCTTGTTCAAGTTCTAGTGCTGTCTCGAACGATGAATCCGAATCACGAATCTCTTGCTCCGCGTCACCTCTATCTAGTGCGTCACTGTGTGCATCAATGCGAGATGCAGCCTGTATCCGATCCCGATTCCACATACGCCAGCAATTGTTGGTGATGCCGATCAGATATGTCTGCAACTGTGAACGAAAATTGAATGTGGATAGGGCCTTGCGGGTTTGGATGTAAACATTCTGAACAAATTCCTCCTGTTCTTCACTCTCTACGCCCTTATGTGCGATCCATCTAAGCATTTTCTCTCGCCACATTCCCCAAAGCATCTCGTGATCCGGTGTTTCGGCCGATAGCATTTGTTCAACCATGGGGCCATCCTTCCAATAATTGCGGGCGATTGTACGGATTATTTCGTCGCTCTGGTCAGCGGCTTTTGAAACATGGGGCAAGATGGCATCGGCAAGCGCAGTCAGATCATTTGGCTGAAGTGACCACGCCAGTTCTTCATTCAAGGATTGAATAATGTGAAAACAATGTTGCAGTAAGGCATCGATATTCATGATCTACCCGACTTATACCGTATTAGCTCATAAATTTAGATCAAATTCGCCTGTTCGGCTCTACTGTAAACCGTCAAATTTATTTTAAATTTATGACAGTGCTCAGTATGTGAGAAAGAGGATGCGTTCAAGGAGTTTATCAGTATAGCACATTTTACTGTTTTGAATCTATATGTTGCTTCTAGCATTTCTATATTTATCTTTTCCTTCACTGAATTTTCGCAAAAATGCAGGAATCTTCGAAGTCAATGCAACAAATTGAGTAAGAGCCTATCCGAAAAGTAGATGTGGGGCCAACGACTTTCTCAAGCGAGAACAGTTCGTCACAGAACTTTTCGGATAGGCACAAAGCCGGCTTCACACATCAACTTCTCTCCATAGGACAAAAGGACTCTCCTCATGAACCATATCGAACTTCCCGAATACGTTCCTCACAATTCACCGGTTCCTATCTCACCGACAGCACCCTGTCCCTGGAATCGACACTGGGCGCGATTTCTCGATATCCAAATCAGTAGCTTTGCGATTGGTGCTGCCATTGGGATCGGAGGACTGTTGCTGAGCATCGCTTTATTTATTGCAATGAACAACCCTGTTCAAGCAAGCACACAGCTCCTGACCACAACGTCTACAATCAATTCGTGTCCGAAAACCATCTCATTTGGCGAAGCCATTGAGTGCAACATTGAACTTCCGTCGGAAATTGACTCCTATCAATTCATGGCGTTGGCCGGTGATAAAATCCTGGTGCGAATGACCAATACGGACAATCTCTGGTCCGGCATTCGTGTGCATGACCCCAATGGGGACGAGTTGACAGGGTGTCGCGCTTGGGGCGGAACAACTGCCGAAATTTCCACATGTCTGTTGCCAGTCGATGGACTCTACCACGTTCTGGCCTATGATGGATTTGATGGTTCCCGGACTGGTGCCTATCATCTATTTGTTCAACGTCTCAATAATCCTGGCAATGCAGAACCAATTCTTTTCGGCGTCGTGAGCCAAGGAACGATCCAGACGAGTGCTCAAATGGATAGTTATACATTTTCAGCCCGCGCGGATAGCAAGGTCATCGTCCGTATGAGCAATAAAAGCAATTTGTGGTCTGGTGTACGACTCTATAATCCAAATGGCGTGGAACTAGCTGGTTGTCGTGCTTGGGGGGGAACGACTGCTGAGATTTCGCTTTGCGATTTGACCATCGATGGCGACTACCACATCTTGGCCTATGATGGATTTGATGGCTCGCGTATTGGTGAATACAATCTCTCGTTGGTCTGCTTTACTTCACCCTGTTTGACACAAACAGCCACAGTCACTCCCACATCGACAAACACACCAACGCCCACATTCACGAATACAAAAATACCTACTGCGACTCACACGCCAACCCCCACCCAAGTACCGAATGATGATCTGTTCGGCTATGAGTACGAGCTATGGACGGATCCGAACACATTGCGGGCTGGAACCAGCGTGCAGATGGCACTCTTCCTTCGTCGTCAGGGGGCAAAGATCCGCTAACAAATGTTGCCGTACGATTCTATCTCGGCAATCCAGATAATGGAGGCGAATTGTTAGGTGATGGCACTGTCTCACTTATGTCGCCCCTCAGCTCCCAAAATACATCCGCTGTGTTCTGGACACCGGTCGTAGAGGGGTCATATGATCTGTACGCCGTCATCGATCCAGAGGATGTTGTCTCCGAGACAGACGAAACAAATAACGTGATTGTGCGTTCTGTGACCGTCTTAGCAGCAGGACCGGAAACGATATCGCCCCATGTAGACAGCTTTACAATTAATCAAGGTGCACCCGATACCACCAGTCGAAACGTTGCCTTGGACACGGTTGTGTCTGATCCAGATCCAAGTAGCGGCATTGAGACACTCTTCTTTGTCGAGTTTGAATATCTAACAGAGGTTGAACATTGGGTGCCAACCCACAACTCTGGTTGGTTGCCGTTTGATGAGAGCCATGCTAATTTCCCTTGGCAGCTACAGTCTTCGGCGGGCACAAAATATCTGCATGCGTGGGCCCGTGATATGGCAGGCAATATCTCCTTATTTCCCTATAAGGCGTCTATTACACATCTACCCCCAAGCGATGTAGTAGAGCCGAATGAGGCACGGATCTATCGCCATGAGCTAAAGCAGGGAGAGCAGTTGGTTGCCACACTTACGCCGATATCGGGCGATCCCGATCTCTACATCTGGGCACCGGATCATGCAACCCGACCTCCCTGGGTCAGCAATCTAGATGTCGGCACAGATCAGATCCGCCTGGTTGCACCCATTGATGGTCTGTATCAGATTGAAGTGTATGGTTATACGGCTGCTGATTATCAATTGACCGTGGAGATAGAGCCAGGTGTCATCGTGCAAGCGGCGCAAAGCCACAACATTATAAACCGGAATACCGAGAAACCAATCCGGAATGGGCCAATTGTTCCATTATTCAGCACCCCTGGTCTCTATATGCCCGACGTCGAGCCGATACAACTTGAGCAACAACATCGGGTCTTCTTGCCCATCATACAGCAGTAATCCCCAAAGGACAAACCATCATGAAACCACCCGGAACACAAATATGGACCTATTTTATACTGGCGGCGATAACCCTGAGCATACTCCCCAATGCCGCATCATCAAAAAGCAGCGCAATCGCAGAAACGCAATCGGTGCAAAATGATTCTAAACCGACCGAACCAGCAGTTGTTCAGCCAGCAGAATCAGCCATCCCTTGGGTGACCATCACTGGCCACATCATCGACCCCGCAAACACGCCTGGTGCCAACCTACGCGTCCAGCTTCTCATGAGCAATGGTCGACTCGCGGATGAGGTGCGTGCCGCACCAGACGGCACGTTTCGTTTCCCGTCGCATCAAATCGACGCCTACCGCCTGCAAATTCTGACTTTAAATGGCCGTCCGCTGCCGTGGGAAGGCGATCAGCTCTTTACCGTCGATATCGATGAGGTTGAGGGTGAAGCCCGGAGAGAACACGCCATTTTTCTGATGGTGTCTATCGCAACTCAGGCCAATGTTCGTGAAGCATCGACGAATGAGAATGTCCTAGAGATTGCAGCAGCCCAGGCCGATCAATTGAGTTCAAACGATCCTATTTTGCAAAATACGGGTCAGATCTCCGGCACGTTGACGAGGGGTGACAATGGGCAACCGGTCGAGCGCGGCTTTGTAAGGCTGGTCGATGTTGATGGTCGACATGTAGAGACCGAATTCATCGACGCCAACGGCCGCTACCACTTTCAAGCGATCCCAGCAGGTCAGTATAAATTAGAGTTTGATCCCTTGCCAACCGAACTCTTGTCCGCATATTACGATGATCAACCAGATCTAGAATCGGCAACGATTATTGCGCTGGATGCTGGTGAACCGCTCATCGTCAATGCGACGCTAAGTCTTGGCGCAACCATCGAGGGAACTGTGACCGGCAACGACACACCTCTTGAAAGCGTATTTGTCAAAGTCTATAATGCCGATGGACGGACGAACGTTTCAGACAGTACCGATTCTAACGGGCGCTATCGCCTGCTGCCGTTGCCGCCAGGTCAATATTGGCTGGAGTTTGCACCGCAAAGTCACGGCCCCTCGAATGAGTATCTGCCCGAATTTTATAACAATCAATCCAGTCTAGACTCTGCCACGGTGCTCGAGATCATTTCGAATGAAACGGTGTCGGCAGATGCTGAGCTTGCCCGAGGGGGCAAAATTGAAGGCACTGTACGTGGCGAAAATATGACTTTAGAGCGTGTGCGGGTTCGGCTCTTTAATTCAACTGGCGCCACAATCATGAGTAAATTCACTGACGCCAACGGTTACTATCAGTTTTCGCCATTATTCGCTGGGGAATATCGATTGAAATTCGAACCGTCAAGCTTAAACGAAGCGAATGGGTTTCTCCCTCAATATTATGAGGGCAAATCCGATCTGGGTTCAGCCACGATCATCACGATTACAGCAGACGAAACAACAGTGGCAGATGCAACGCTTAAACGAGGCGGCACAATTGAGGGAGTCGTAACTGGTGATAATGTCGCCTTGGAAGATATCTCAGTCAACGTTTACGATAGCAACGGAGATCGGGTTGATAGCAGCACGACCGATGCCAATGGCTTTTATCGTATTCAATCGTTGGTGCCAGGAAACTATCGATTGGAATTTATACCCATTGTGATGAACGGCGTCGTCAGCGAATTTCTTGCCGAGTACTATGACAGCCAACCGAGTTTAGAGACTGCCACAAATATACAGATTGTTGCCGGTGAAACCGTGACGATCAATGCAGATCTCGTCTCGGGCGGCGTAATTCAAGGTAGAGTGACGGGTAAGGATCTGCCATTAGAAGATATTCTTGTCAAATTATATGATGCGGACAAGGAATTTGTGAAGAGTGCTTTGACGGATAGTAACGGTAACTATCGCTTCTACCCATTGTCCTCAGGCCAATATAGTCTGGAATTTATGCCAGGAACCGTAAACGGTCAACCCAGCAAATTTTTCCCTGAATTCTATGACAGCCAACCCGACCTGGATTCCGCCGCGACAATAGAAATTGTTGCTGGAGAGACAGTGACCATCAGCGCTGAACTTGTCCAAGGAGGTACGCTTGAAGGGACCATAACGGGTGAAGGAAACCTGCTGGATGATATTACTGTTTCTCTATTCCACATGGAGGGAGATGAACAGTTGAGCGGCACCGTTAAAACCGTTCGTGGCGATTATCTGTTCCAACCGTTGTCTCCTGGTCAATACAAATTGCGATTTGAGCCACTTCGTGGCGGTGCGTCAAGCGAATTTCTGCCAGAATATTACGATGATCAGCCTGACCTAGACTCTGCTACGATGATCCCGATTGTTGCAGATGAGACCATAACAGCAGATGTTGTGCTAAGCCGCGGTGGTGCGATTGAAGGCACAATATCTGGTGAAAATGGGCCTTTGGAAGATGTCGATGTCTTTCTCTACGACTCAACTGGCAAGAGTCTAAAGAGTGTATCAACCAAAGCAGACGGTCATTATCGTCTACCTGGATTATTCCCCGGAGAATATCGTCTAAAGTTTGAGCCACCAAACCGGGGTGAAGCAAGCGTGTTTTTACCTGAATACCATGAGAATCAAGCCGATCTAGATTCTGCCACGGTTATCACCATTGCCGCAGACGAGACGGTGATGGCCAGCGCTGGTCTCGTCCGTGGGGGCACGATTAAAGGGACGATTACGGGCGAAAGTAAGCCTTTGGAAAGAATCACTGTCAGGCTTTATGATTCAACCGGAGAGCTGGTCAAGAGTGAATTCGCCGATGCCAACGGCTTCTATCAAATGCCGGGACTGTTTCCTGGAGAATATCGATTGGAATTCGAGCCGCGGAGCAGTGGTGAATCTAGACTCTTTTTACCCGAATACTATGACAGCAAGTCCGACCTGGGCTCTGCTACCCCCGTCACAATCAGTGCGGGTGAGACGATGATTGTCAATGCCGATCTAATCCGAGGTGGCACGATCGAAGGCACGATCATCGGTGAAGGTGTACCAGCAGAAGGGGTATGGGTTCGGCTCTATAATGCAGCCGGACGGCAAGTGGAGCGTAAATCCACTGATGTAGAGGGCTTCTATCGGATTCAGCCCCTTCCCCCAGGTGCATATCGGTTAGAATTTACCCCCTTATCATCTGGTCCATCTGCGGAATTCCTCTCGAAATTTTACGACGACCAACCGGATCTGAACAGCGCCACACCAATTCTCATCGTGGGAGAAGAGACAAAGAGTGCGAATGCCGATCTGCGCCGGGGTGCGAAGATCCAAGGCCAAGTGACGGCGCAAGAGGCAAATATCCCCCTACCAGACGTTCGGATCACAATTTTTGATAGCAACGAACGCTTTGTTGACAGCGTCAGAACCGATGCTTCTGGCTTCTATACCATTGTGGCCCTGCCCTCGGATAGCTATAGCTTGAAGCTGACAACACCCGAAGTTGGCTTGTCAGGCGAGTATTTATCCCGATCGCTTGAGGACACAATTGCGCTGGTTGCACCGGAAGTCAGAAACAATCTTAACATCCAGCTCAAGCGCGGTGGTCGAATCACTGGACAGGTGACAGTGGCAAACACCCAACGGAATGCGGGCATCCCTCTTCCCGCAATCCATGTCTCTGTCTATAACCTACGTGGTAATCTCGTCGACTCGACCACCACAGATGCCAGCGGTGCCTATACTGTCACCAAACTTGTGGATGGACACTATTGGATTGTGGCACGACCTGCGACAGGTGGCCTCTCTGCCCAATATCTTCCGGGTCATTATCTAGACCCCATCCCCATCACGGCACCTGAGTTGGTCTCGAATATCAATTTATCATTAGAACCTGGCGGTCAGATTGCGGGACGCGTAACCGATGAAGCGACGGGTTCGCCTTTGGAGAATATCTCGGTCGAATTTTATGATGCCGCCGAGCGCTTCATGATCGATTCAGCCACAACGGACGCGGCAGGTTTCTATACGACTACTGCATTTTTCAAGGGTCGTTATCGAGTCAAATTTGAGCCGCCGAGTTACGGCGATTCGGCTCGCTACCAGGAAGAATATTATGACAATAGCTCGACCTTTATCTCTGCGGCTCCTGTCAATATCACCGATGCGTCCATTGTCAAGGATATCAACGCTGCATTAACGCCACTGCCTCCATATGGCCAAATCACTGGAACCGTTTTTGCTCAAAACAGCGGATTGCCGCTGCAAGGGGTCCACGTACGTGCATATCACGCATCAAGCGGCAACGACGATACTGGCTACGTTGACGGTGACCTTAGCGATCAGAATGGACTCTATCAGCTCACTGAGTTGCCTCCGGGTGACTATCGGATCAAATTTCAACCACCCAATGGCTCAACTGTCTCTGTGTCTGATCTCTATCAAAAGGCTTACTACAACGGCAAGTCCAGCATGGGTCAATTTGACCCAGTCCACGTGGAATCTTTGCTGACTATCGGCAATATTGACGCCACCCTGATTCTTGGCGGACAAATTTCAGGCACTGTTGCTGCTGTCGATACGGGACAAACGCTGGGTGACGTAGGAGTGGTGATTTACAACGCGAATGGTGAACGCGTGGCAGGGACAACAACAGATGATATGACTGGCAACTTCGTGTTCCGAGGACTGCCAAATGGCGATTATCGCCTCCGATATGCACCGCCATTTGATTCCACAAAGACGGCCGCAGCGTACCCAACGACCTATTCAGGCGGCAAACCAGATTTGGTGTCGGCAACGCCAGTGCGTGTAAACGCCCCCAACATCAGTCAGGTAAGAGCTTCATTAGCGAAAGGTGGACAGATTGCGGGGCAAATTGTCCGCGCCGAAGGTGGCGCACCAATCAGTGATCATGATATCGTTTTCTATTCAGTTGATAGTGGGGAACGGATTGCAGGAAGTCAGACCGATGATGCGGGTCGCTATATTTCGCCCGGATTTGTCAAAGGTTCCTATTGGGTCGAGATCTCATCCTCTGCCGACTTGCTTGGTCCAATTGAGCTCAGTCCCCCTGAATTGGTTGACAACGTTGATGGCTCTTTATCCAAAGATGAGGCAGGTAGTGGCCTCATCGCTGGTCGGGTCATTGCGGAGGATACATCTCGTCCACTTGAGGATGTCTCGATTGACGTAGATGGTTGTCCAGTGCACGGCAATGATGATACGGGGCGTTTGGGCATTTACTATATTGATGAATTAGCAAGTGGCTCATTCACAATGGCTCTGGAACCTGATGATCATTCCCCGTCTGCACCATACCGCTTGGTTCAACTTGGTACCCATCAACTTGAGCCAGGTGAGCAACGGATCGAACGTTTGATCATGCCGCTTGGTGGACGCGTTGTGGGGCGAGTCACTGCGGAAGATACGGGACAACCGTTGAAGGATGTGGATGTCTCAATCTATGACGTTACACGCAATTACTATGTAGGCACTGTGGAAACCGATGAAGACGGGCAGTATCGCACAAATGGATTGGCAGATGGTGACTATCGTTTGCTTTTTCTTCCTGAACCTGGTGTGAGTTATTTATGGGAATATTCCGGAAATCAAAGAACCTTCGAACAGGCCGAGGCGATTGCAATACGTGGCGCACGCATCGTTGCAAATCAGGACACTGTCTTGACCCGTGGCGGACAAATCTCGGGTGTGGTAACAGCCGCGGACACAGGGTTACCGCTAGATGACGTGGATGTTTGGTTCTATGACAGTAATGGCAGATTGAGGGAAATTACGGAAACAGATGGAAAGGGTGAGTACAAGACGGCTGGTTTACTCAGCGATGATTATCGAATCCTGTTTATGCCAGAGGATCATGAAGAGTCAGCCCGTTACGCCTACGCCTACTACAATGATCGGTCGACTTTGTCAGACGCCACAGAGGTTTCTGTCAAGGCTCCTCAACACGTGCCGAACATCAATGCTGTGCTAGAACCAGGTGGCCAACTAACGGGTCGTGTAACGTCAGAACAAAATGGCCAGCCGCTGAACGATGTTCGCATTCGGGGCTACGACGAGTTGGGCAATCGGGTCGCGGATGGGGAGACGAATCGGGGTGGAATCTATCGTACAAGCGGTGTGGGTCCAGGTGACTATCGAGTGGAGTTTGCTGCACGGGATCGATGCAGCACAGGGGTGCTTTATGCGGACGAATATTACAATGACAAGCCGGAGTTGGCCTCAGCAAATCCGGTCTCAGTGAATGGGGTAGGGCTTCAGGGCAATGTAAATGTGCAATTGAAGGCAATCTCAGCAACCAGAACGCCAACGCCAACCAGCACACCGACTGCCACGCCAACCAGTGAAACACCAAAGCCAACCAGGACATCGACCGCCACGCCGACAGCAGACGGCAAGCAGGAACGATTATTTTTACCATTGATTCATACAAATTGAAACAATGGATTCGTCTTTATATAGGACTTACGCAAGTCAGTCAGAAACCAGGGATTTGGCAAATCCTTGGTTTCTCTGGTGCACGACGCTCAACTGCGTAAGTCCTATTTATGTTGGGTCTTCGCGACAAAGTGTACAAGCGATGAATTCGTGATACGTGGTACGTGATACGTCAAGCGATCCAGTACGCACCACGTATCACGAATCACGTTGTCAAGTACACTATCTCGCGTAAAGCCTTTATGTTTAATTCGTTCACGATCCGTCAAACAGCGTTTCCCGCGCATACTCTCCACGTGGCGTGCGAAAATATCCCCAAAAGAGCAAGGCACTCAATGTGACGGAGACGGCGCCTAGTAGGAAGAGCCATTGGAATCCCATACGCGAAATAATATATCCACCGCCTAATGAAATAGACGAAAACCCAATCCCCATGGCCATAGAAGTGACACCAGAAGTTGTGCCACGCCAATCTGCCGTGACAATTTCCATCTGAACAACATTCGTGACCGCGCGCGTGATGGAGAGCATGCCAACAACACCCATAAAGCCGAGACCGGCGCTGACCCAATGAGGCATGAGAGCCATCAGGAGGAGACTTCCGGCGATACCAAGCGTGGCCAAGACAACTGTGGGGACTTTGCCGCGACGCATCACGAGAAAGGGAGCAGCCATCGCGGTCGGCCCAGCCAATACTTGACCAAACGCTGTGAGAAGGCCAATGCGAGCCGTCGAGACGCCAAGTTCTGTGTCGAGATAAACGTTGAAAAATGAGCGTGCCGCTCCCTCGCCCGCCATGCGAAATAAGGCACTAATAGCCAAGAAACCAATAATGAGATAGGGTGTCACTGGCACTTGTCTTGATTCAGGCGTGGATGACTCTGTCGAGTGCGGATTTGACGGGTTTTCGTCTCGTGTCTCTGGTGCTTTATTTTTGGATATCCTATTGACGTTTCTCGTTCTCGGAATTTCGCGCGTTGTCAATAGGGCAAAAACTGCTGGCAGATGGAGGAGGGCCGCGAGTAGGAGTGGATAGCGGTAAGGGGCTGCCTGCTCGAGCGTGGTGTCCAAATAGGAAGCAAAGAATCCTGGCAATACACCAGCAACAAGGCTACCGATAAATCCAGCCAGCGGTAGAAGCGCAACTTGCATTGAGAAGACATGATCACGTTCCACTGTGCTTGTCGCGACAACTAGATATGGATTGGCATTCACAATGTAAAGCGCAAAGCCTGCGCCCCCCAAGATGCGCGCCATCAATACCCCGGCATCACGCCAAAAGTCGGATAGCAGTTCTGCCAAAGGAAGGAGACCAATCCCCGCACCAATTAATCCAATTCCGGCCACAACGATCTTGCGATAGCCAAATCGGTTGCCCAATGCACCCGATGGCAAAGATGAGAGGGCAAACGCCAATGCCGTACTGCCATTGACGAGACCGATAAAGCCTGGTCCATAACCCAACCGCAAAAGATAAAGATTGAGAAGAACGGAGACGATTCCGAAGTAGTTGAACCCAATCAGTGCGGCAGTAATCATATACATGCGCACATCATAGTTGAAGAGGCGAAGTTGACGGATATAATTAGTGAGCATTGCGTGTCACGTGTTACGGGTTGCGTGTACCTGCCGACACGCCGATTGCGCCGCTAGAGCGATGATCAATCTAGAGCGCCTAATATCCTTGCAAAGACGCATAGCGATTCAGATGATAGGCGTGATCTCCCAATGTCTTCTCCGCAACGATGGCGCGTTTGATGAAAAAGCCAATCTCTTCTTCATCCGTCATGCCGATGCCGCCAAACATTTGAATCGCTTCACGCGTCACCAACTGGGTTGTTTCGCCCAACGTGTATTTGGCGAGACTTGCCATTTGAGCCAAATGAGGCGTATCGTCATCAATGGCTTGCAAGGCTTTCTGTACAACCGATTTACTTGTTTCCAGCTCACAGAACATTTGCGAAGCACGGTGTTGTAGTCCTTGGAAACTGCCGATATAGACACCAAATTGCTGTCGTGTTTTCAAATAGTTGATGGTGCGGTCAAATGCTTCCTGCGCCACACCTAACATCTCCGTCGCCAATGCAATTCGTCCAATATTGAGCACTTTTTCTAGAATCTCGGCACCCTCATCAGCAGTTCCTAGGAGAGATGCGCTGGAGACCTCAACTTCATTAAAGGCAATATCAGCGGCGTTTCGGGTGTCAACCATAATTGTACGATCAATCTCGATATCAGCAGCGGCCGCATCGACGAGGAATAGGCTCAGCCCGCGACGATCTCCTGGTTGTCCGCTGGTCCGTGCAGTGACGATGAGATGGTCTGCCACATGTCCATCCTGGACAAAGCGTTTTCGTCCACTGAGCACATAACCACTATCAGTTCGTGTGGCTTCTAGAGCGGTGCTTTCGGGTGCATGGTGGTCTCCTTCTTCTAAAGCAAAGGCCAACAGGCGCTCTCCAGACGCGACCTCCGGCAGGATAGACTCCTTCTGCTCATCGCGACCGCTCAGTTGGACAGCCGTTGCACCTAACACGGCGGTTGAGAAATAGGGCGATGCCACGAGGCCACGTCCCATCTCCTCCAAAATCGGTCCCCACCCTATGTACCCATACCCCATGCCATCATATTGTTCTGGAATCGTCATGCCGACCCAGCCTAGCTCTGCCATCTCTTGCCACAACTGGCGCGAAAAGCCTGTTTCGTCACGGTTATCCCGCAACTTCCGCAGCGCGCTGACTGGGGACTCTTTCTGAATAAAACTCCTGGCCGAGTCGCGCAGAAGCTGAAGTTCTTCGTGTATAGCAATATCAGTCATTTCAACCACCCATTGGCAATCCAAGAATACGCTTGGAAATGATATTCAGCTGAATCTCTGATGTACCGCCTTCAATGGTATTGGCTTTGGTGCGTAGCCATGCGCGAGAAAGATCACCTTCTTGGAATTGCTCTCCTTCCCAACCAAGTCCAGAAAATCCAGCTAATGACATAAGCAGTTCATAGCGTGACTTGTTCCATTCAGTGGAGGTGTATTTGAGTGCCGCCGAGGCATGTCCCGGACCTTGGCCTGATTTTGATTCTTCTGCCACGCGTTCCCCGGTTGCACGTATCGCCTCCCCACGTATTTCCAACCGTGCAAGTTCCTGGCGCAGAATGGGATTGCGCAATTTGCCTGTTTCATCGAGACCAACTGATTCGAGCGCAACGTCCCGCATCGATATACCGCTGCTCACATGTCCAAGCCCAATTCCGGTGCGTTCATGTTGCAATAGATTCATTGCAATGGTCCAGCCTTGGTTCTCCTCACCAATCCGATTCTTTTTTGGCACGCGTACACCATCAAAATGAGTTTCACAGAAAGGAGAATGACCGTTGATCAACTCAATGGGAGAGATTTGTACCTCGGGAACACGAATATCTTCAATCAAGAGAAAGCTGATGCCGCGATGTTTTGGTGCGTCGGGATCAGTGCGGACGAGACAGAAAATGGCATCTGCCAAGTTGGCGTACGTGGTCCAAATTTTGGAGCCGGTGACAACATAGTCATCACCATCCGAGGCAGCACGCATTGCCAACGAAGCAAGATCTGATCCCGCCCCAGGTTCGCTATATCCCTGATACCACCGGACTTCACCTCGTGCGATTTGAGGCAAAAATTTTCTTTTCTGCTCATCGTTCCCATATTTAAAGAGCACCGGAGAAAGCATCCAGATCCCAAAGCCCACAAGCGGTGGACGACAGCCAAGTCGACTCATCTCTTCACTGAGTACTTTTTGTTCTTCGTCGTTCAGTCCTGCTCCACCGTATTCTTGTGGCCACTGAGGCACCGTCCAGCCTTTCTCAACCATTCGCTCAAACCAGATGCGCTGATCATCATTGATAAACGTCGGCTGACGGCCACCGTAAAATGCCTCTTTGGAACCAGGATCGGGTTGGCGCATCGATTCCGGGCAATTCACTTCCAGGCAGGAGCGGGTCTCTTGACGAAATGTTTCTAGATTTGGCACAAGCAATTTCTCCAGATCTGGTGTATTAAATTGGACACACTCATAAATTTAAATAGGAACCTATTCGAAGAGTGTATCATGTCCATTCACCTTTTGCGAAATTACCTTCATCATTCCTTTGAGAACTATGCTATAATAGAAGCGTTCAACTCAGACGTCCAAGGCTCATCAGACGAAAGTGTGCAATTCCTTGATCATTCGACAGTTTTATGGCACAGTTGCGCACTTTCTAGAAGAGAGATCTTTTCCATGGATGAGCCAACGTTCAATCCCTTAAATGTTGGGCCGGCAAACTTTATCTGGACACTCAAAGATTGGAAATCGAATATGTCTAAATCTCAACAGACAATCCCACGAAAATCTAGGCTGAATGAACAATTGGTCGGGAAATCGATCACTGTTGGACAACGCACGATTGTGCCGGTGGCGCATCTGCGAGGTCTGCATGTTTCTGGGGAGCAAGACGTTTCGCGCTTTGGCAATGCCTTACTGAGAATCACCCCTACTGAAATTCAAGTGAACGACGAAAAGGATACATATACGATATCGATTGAGGATCCGAACCGTACACCGCTTTTTGCGATAGCGATTCTGTCAATTGCCATTAGCACAATATGCTGGCTCATCATGTGGCGATTGGAAAAAACCAAGTGACTGAACCGTAATTAGCAGACCGCAGTCGTGTCATTCCTTTCATGTAGTTGTGCGAAGTACTCACGATGTGAAGAATCTAATAGCCACATCATTTAAACTTTGGACAATTGTCCATCGAGAAAAAACATTTCTATTGTCCGAAGTTTTAGTAACGTCAGTTTTATACTTTGCTCTGTATGAAATCTGGAGTTTAGTTTTTCTGGTAAGACTTCGGAAAACTCCGGCTTTTCATCACAACCGCTGTATAGTGAGGCATCTATAAGGAGAACAGACAATGACAGTTAAGGATCTTCCAGATACGAAACCGATTGAGCAATTGGTTGAGCGCATCGGTGCTGAAGCTGTTTTCGGTACACCGACCACGGAAAATGGGGTCACAGTGATTCCCGTTGCACAGGTCGAATTTGGCTTTGGGTATGGCGGTGGTTATGGTCGCTCCGGTAGAAAATCCGACGCCAATGACCAAGGTGAAGATAATGAAATGAATGAAGAAGAGACCGAATCTGAAACCACTGGAGACGAGGGTGGCGGCGGTGGAGGTGGAGCGGGGGGACGTGCTACGCCGCGCGGGTTTATCCGCATCACGTCTGATAAAGTCAAATATGAATCAATCATGGATGAATTGCGCATCCCAATTGCTGGCATCTTGATGGTGGCCTGGTCAGTTTTTTGGATAACAGCCACAATTCGTGCATTTGCCAAAGCATCCGTACGTAAGAAAGAGATTGAGATGCGGATGGCGAAGTAGAAAGACAACCTGCGGTTTTCAAACAAAGATCAGGAAAGATGTATCAATCGTTCCGATTGTCCTGTTTAACTTGCTTCAATTGTGTCTGTTCATAAAACGGCGCGGTGACTACAATTGCTTCATGAACGCAGCAATAAGTCGACCCGTCACGCTCCTTGTGTTTCTCTATTTGCATCGGGGCAAAGCCGAGCAGTTTCATGACTATGAGCGACAAATCAAACCGCTAGTTGAACGACATGGAGTTGGATAACGTTCATCGCTCGAATGTGCATCAAACGACGGAGTTTTGGATAAAGGAGTAATGAGATATGCAAATTCAGATTCTTCCTCTCGATGAACACGAAATCCAATCATTGCCCGAAGAACTTGGTTTCGGGGGTGTCTTCAGCAATCGGATGTTTACCCAGAAATATAGAACGGACAAAGGTTGGCACGATGCAATGATCGGTCCCTATGCCCCATTCTCGCTCGATCCGTCTACCGCAGTCTTTCATTATGCCCAAGAAATCTTTGAGGGACTTAAAGCCTACAGACGACCGGATGGACGAGTCAACCTCTTTCGTCCCTGGGAGAATATGCGGCGTTTCAATCAATCCGCAACCCGGCTAGCCATGCCCACAATCGATGAAGAAGATCATCTCTCTGCTATTGTCCAACTCGTGGAGCTTGAGGCCGATTGGGTGCCAAAGCAGTCTGGTGCCTCGCTCTATATTCGCCCATTTATGTTTGCCTCCAAAGCAGCTCTCGGTGTCTATGCCAGCGATTCATATCTTCATGCGGTCATTACGGGACCAGTTGGGGCCTACTTTCCAAACGGGTTTGATACGGTTTCGGTCTTCGTTTCCGACCAATACCGACGGGCCGTACGTGGCGGCGTTGGCGCCGCAAAAACAGGTGGCAACTATGCAGCAAGCCTCATGGTGGGTGAGGAAGTATCCAAACTGGGGTATGATCAGGTGCTATGGCTTGATGCAATTGAAGGACGTTATGTGGAAGAAGTTGGCTCCATGAATATCTGCTTTGTGTATGAAAATCAGCAGATATTCACCCCACCACTGTCAGATAGTATTCTGGCTGGCGTTACACGCGATTCGATTATTACTCTTGGTCGCGATCTTGGCTATGAGGTCAACGAAGAGACGGTCGATGCAGTGCAAATGTTGGCCGATATCGAGTCCGGCCAGATCAGCGAAGTGTTCGGATGCGGAACGGCTGCAGTGATCTCACCAGTTGGGCGCTTTGGCTACCAGAACAGAGATTACATCATCAACGATAACAAGGTTGGTTCTGTCGCAGCCCACTTATATGAAGAACTAACAGATCTTCAATATGGACGTATCCCGGACCGCTTCGGCTGGACGTTGCAAATCTAGTACACCGCAATCGAAAATAGATAGTTCTACGTAGGTCCCGTCTCCGGCGGGACAAGCTTCAAGGGAACAATGGGTTCCAAGAGAAGTCCAGGATACTTGATGCAGGTCACTTCAGAGAAGTGACCTGCAATTTGGATGTCATTTTGCCGATCTTTTCTGCCAGATGTTGCAACGCCTCGCGCGCTTCTGGTGGTCCAAGCACTTGTAGTGGGCAATCGAGTCTGGCCAGAAAATAAGCAAACCAATTGAGATCCTGGACGGGACAACACAGGAGAACCCCTTCAGCAGTTTGTTTTGGCGTGCCTAATGCACGTGGAATCATGACGCACGCTTCGTCAACTGTAGTGTGGAGTAGCACATCAACTTGCCACGCGCCGGGTGTATTGGCAATCGCCTCCTCGACATAGGCCAATATATCAAAATCGGCTGGACGCTCGAATGTATCCTCCTCCAGTCGAACAGACGCAATCCGATCTAGCCGAAACGCACGCAACGCTTGACGCAGGTGACAATACCCGGCCGTGTACCAATATCCATTTCGATAGAGCAAACCATAGGGATCGATCGAACGTTCGGCCTCATTGCCCAAAATCGAGCCATGTTTGATCCAAACCCGAGACTGGAGTTGAACAGCTAAACTCAGCTGGATCACCGTCTCGCTATCGGGTCCCAGATCGGGCAAAGGTGTCTCCACCACAAGAACATCTTCAACGGCTCGCGCCTGCTGACTCAACTCGATTGGCAATATCCGTTCCATCTTGGCAAGCGCCCCTTCAACACTCACCGGATCAATTCCCAGCCCCAGACGGCGCGTCATCACCAATCCCAACGTAACGGCAAGCGCCTCGCTGCCAGACAACATCAGTGGTGGGAGTTTATAGCCCGGGCGTAATCGGTAGCAACCGTGCCGCCCACGTTCCGATTCAATCGGAATCGCCATATCCTGCAACATGGTGATGTAACGCCGAATGGTACGAACATCAACTTCGAGCCGCGCCGCTAAATCCACGCCACTTATTTCGCCATGAGACTGAAGCAGTTCGAGAATTGTGAGAAGACGGGTTGTTGGGTGGTACATGGGACGCGGTGCGTATTGTGTGGTGCGTGATACTCGTTTGGGAAATGGTCTGGTTGAGAGTTAGATAGTTTGCTCTTGAGAACTTCCAAATTCGATGTGCAATCAGGATAAATCAGGATCGATTCTGTCCGCATAATGTGATAATATCATAGATGAACTGATCAATCAATAGATTTTGGTTCCAGAAAATCAGTAACAACTAGCGAAGCTGCGCCTCAAACCGACCAGGAAGGTGGTGGAGTCCAAGGTCCTGAGTCGTTGCAGTCGTGCAGTTTCGTCTGACATCTTAAGACTGTTTGGCAAAACATATCTTGCTTCGTTTGCCACAGATTTGCTTTATGAAGATGTCTAGTGAGGGCCAATTGCTCTGTAAAGAATTGGCATCCGAATACTCAAGCCAAATCTTGCAACTGAACCAATCAGCTAAATTGGTATCACGCAAAATGCTATACTCAATACGCATTGACTTCGTTTTCGAAGGAACCGGCAACTTTTTCTCAGAGGGGACAAACCATGTCAAAAACCGCCTTACTTATCATCGATGTGCAAAACAACATGTTTGACGAAGCTGATCCTGCATATCAAGGCAAACAACTGCTCTTGAAACTCCAATCGCTCATCGGAAAAGCACGCGCAGCGCAAGTCCCAATTGTCTATGTCCAACACTGCGGCGATCCCGGTGAAGTCGATGAACCCGGGACGCTGGGGTGGGAAATTCACCCGGACATTCGCCCCGAACCTACGGATCCGATTGTGCAGAAGACCATGCCAGATTCCTTTTTCGAAACCACACTCAAAGATGAGTTAACAACCAGAGGGATTGAGAAGCTCGTCATCGCCGGTCTCCAGACCGAGTATTGTGTCGATACAACTTGTCGCCGAGCATGCAGCGAGGGCTACGAAATCGTTCTTGTACAAGATGGACACAGTACATGGAGCAGAGACGAGATGAGCGCTGCGCAGATTATTGCTCATCATAATTCTGTATTGGGCGATTGGTTCGCAAAGCTCGAGTCGGCGGCTGACGTGCGCTTCGTGCAATGACAAGATGATAGGATGATATGATGACAATCCAAGCAACAAAACAACCATTCACAGTCCGTCTTTTTCGCCCTGAGAAAGATATACCGGCGATGCTCGATCTGCGTGTTGAGGTTGAGGCAATTGATCAAATTGGCAATGACACCACCGAGGAGTCGTTCCGTGCCACACTCAATTGGGGTGGTCATGATCCAAGCAGAGATCGCTGGGTTGCCGAAGCCCCAGATGATCCCACAAAATTCATTGCCTACGCATGGGTTTTCGCCCAGTCACAAGAGCGTGTTGTCACAAATGTCGTTGTTCATCCAGCATGGCGTCGACGAGGAATCGGTAGCACTCTTGTGGCGTACACCCAGAAGAGGGCGCGTGAGTATGGTGCCAACCATGTAACGGGTGGTTCATTCGGTACCGATCAAGCTGCCTCGGCATTCTTAACCCATCATGGCTTTGTGGTCGCGGGACGCAATCGTTTCTTCAAGGCACCGGCCGACGTGCCGCTGTCAGACGTCATTTGGCCTGATGGCTATCAAGTCCGTCCGTTTGCCGATGTGCAAGATTTGTCTGTCCTGGTTGCTGCCCAAAACCGTTCCTATCACGATATGTGGGGTCATGCAGAGAATGTTCCTGGTGCTGTCGATGAAGCACGCATTGCCGAGGGTCTAAAAAACTCGCCTGACTACTACAATCCAGATTCGATCTTTATTGCCTTTGCGCCCGATGGAGATGTGGCAGGCGTTTGTTATGGCCGCATGATCGAATTTGAGGAGAATGACCCAACACGAGGTCGACCCAAAAAGGTGATTGACTCGCCTGGCGTTGTAACGGAGCATCGTCATCTGGATTTGCAACGCCCGTTGGCTTTGACGACCATGTATTGGTTACGCAATCAACAAGAACAAGGACCGTTTGAGTTGTGGACCTTTGGCGATTCTGAAGAGGTAGTCGCTCTTTACCATGAATTGGGATTTATGCTCGATTCACATAATGTGTTAACAGAGTATAGGCTCAGTAGATCCAAATTTCAGGTTTTGAGAGAGAATTCTGGCTAAACAGTTGACATAAATACAAATTTGCCGGTCGATATCTAGTTTTTGCGTTAGATTTGGGCGATTTTCAGATATGAAATAGGTTGTTTTCTGTAACCGAAATCTGAATAAATGACTCCAAAATCCCTGCAATCTCGACTGAAAATAGCCAAAAACGCCAAATTTGGATCTACTGAGGCTAGATTTACAATGATTCGACAATTCAATCCAAAAACAGATATCCCACCTTATCTTCAGTTACGCGATTTAATCTCCGCAGCAGATGGAACGAATCGAACGTTCACTGAAGAAGACGTCCATCAGGAAATAAGTGAGCCAAACCAAAACCCCGAAGAGGATCGTTGGATTGCTGTCTCGTCAGAAGAACCCCAGATTTTCCAAGGGTATAGCCACGGATACCATACCGTTCCAGAGCGTTACCTTGCGTGGGTCCAAGTGCATCCAGCTTGGCAACGGAGAGGCATTGGCAGCGAACTTTTGGCTTGTGCCGTTGCGCGTGGACACCAGCTTGGTATGGAACATGTCCTGATCTATGCGGATGAAGAAGAGAAAGCAGCGCAACGATTTCTAGAACGGAACGGTTTCAAGTCAGTGAGCCATCTTTGGATGATGAGTGCTCTTGCCCACATTTCTCCAGCCCAACCAGAGTGGCCACAGGGCTACACCGGACGCAGTTTCGCTGAGACGCCGGACTATGCAGTGCTGCAAAGCCTACTTTGTGAGTTGTGGTGATCTATCGGGACATGGGGCAAATGTCTGTGGTTTGATTGATCGCTCACTCAACAGGCCATTAAAAAATTATCGACAGCAAACCAACCAAACATGAACAGATCAACGAAATGCGCAAGATTTGAAACAGAATGTTTGCGCATTTCGACCATTCATATATACTTTACTTTCTGGTAAACTTTACTTTCTGGTAAAGGCTTGAGTGACAAAGGGCAAACCGAAAGGGGCGGAAAAAAGAATCCACCCTGAAAAAACGGGATAAAATGTAAAAATAGTGCTCGGCTAGTTTAAGCAGCGGCATTGAGGCGGCGATGAGCGAGAACGCCTTTAGGTAAATGGTGTGAAACCGAGGCCTTTTTCCGAAAGTCAGGGTCGAGTTGGTCGGGAGTTGGAAAAAGAGCACTCGAGAGAACGCGGCGCAGCCTGCCGGGAGTGGCTTGAGGCTCTCGATCCCAGTAGCCAGTCGGTATGGGAGGAAGAGAAGCGGCTAAATGGGAAAGAAGATTGCCAGCCAGCAGCCCCAGTTCAGGTAAGCGGAAGCAAGCCTCATCGGCATGAACAAATTGACGATGTAAGCCAATCATCTGCTTGGAAGCCAAGGGGGGATGTTCAACAGGCCAGCGCTCCAGATAGAAAAGATGGCTCTTCAGGAATTCAGGGGGTTGACAAAATTGAAAATGGCTAGCGCCGGTTGAGTGGCAGAGTCGTATCGAAACCAAAGCGGGTTGACCTGAGATCCGGTTGAGCCGAAAAGATAAATGGTTTCAGCTTGTAAAGCCATGACGGTCGCCAGAACCAAAGGTGTGTGATAAGCAGGATCCTGAAAGACGTAAATCGAATAGGTGCGGTTGGCTGTATCCACCTTGGTTGTCCTGGGGACGAGATTGTGCCATGCTTGATAGCGAATCAGGCGACCACTATAGACAAATTGACCAAACGAGTCTGGAGTTGTGGCCTCGAGTCGCTTTCCCTATAGCATCGAGAGAGCGGACGCACAATATCACCATATTCGGGTGGTCTGCCTTTTTCCTTACGTTCGGGTAACTCATTGCGGCGCGCTGTGCAGTTAATCGCTTCCCGAAGGACAAATCGGTCGACGTCGCTTTCTAGCATTTCTCTGATTGTAAACCCGGCATCGACCACCGCCACTTCGTCTGACTCCAGTGATTTCTTCGTCTCTTTCAGCAGCTTTTTCCGAAACTCACTTTCCTTTGTGCCTACCTCGCATCTCATGATTGCCTTGAGCAGTGGCACTCGTTTCCCGCCTATCTCCCCCGAGCTTATCATCACTCCAAAGATGAGCAATGCCCGACGAGCCGTTGAGTTATAGAGTCGGTTCACTTTCCCTTGCAGCTTCGGTCGCCAGAACCCTGTGATATCTATGCTTTTCACTCGGTATCCTTCTAACTTTTTGCCTCCCATTCCCTTTCCACTCCACTTCTTCTTGCCACGATGAGAGCAGGCTTGCAATATCCCATGATCCATATCGAAAGCTCCACCAGCTTCGCCGGAGCTCCTCATCTTCAAACCCGCTTTCACTCAATCCACTATGGATTGCTCCTCGACTTTTCAGAAACGACCCATTCATCATCGCCCACATCAGACGCATTACATTTACGTTTGTTCCCACCGGCGTTACTTGCAATACATTCATCAGTACTGCTATAGTTATTTCTGGCGCGGTTAGCATTCCTTCCTCCTTTTTGGGTTCTCTACCTTTAGGATGAAACGCTAACCGCTTTTTGTCACATTTCTCACCTCATCTCTTTTCTTTTACCAGAAAGTAAAGATATATGATGTATTCTTTATGGTCGGCATAACTCGTCTCAGCTGGATATTCTGCTCATGCTTTGCCCAAATTGTAAACGTGAAATTGCGCCTGGAGATACCGAACGGTGTCCTCATTGCCATCAGGATTTGCAAGAAGCTACTGTTGCGAATCGCGATCAGGTCGGTCGCGACAAAATTGAAGGAGACGCTTATTCCATCGGCGAGATCAAAGACGCTCGTAGCGTGGCAATCGGCCAAGGGAGCCATGCAATTGAGGTGGACAGTCACGGGCAAGGAATCGCAGCTGGACATGATGTACGAGAGAACACGATTATCACTGACCCTCGGATTCACGTTAACCAAGAGGCACAAAAGCCGCCCGGTCATCATATTAGTCTGTTCTGGGGATGTGTAAATTACTCATTTGTCGCGGCGGTGATTATCGTCGTCATTTTCGTCGGTTCGGTCGGTCTGTTTAGGGGCAATGATGGACTCTATCAAGAGACAATATCTGCCATCCGCAACCTTTTTGAACGACTTATCAGCTCGCCGGCCCCCCCAGACGTAATTGAGTTACCAACACAGACGGCAACACAGGCGCCTACATCTGCGGCAATTGACACGGCAACGATGACCCCAGTTCCAACAAACACAATCTCCGCGACATCCTCGAATACATTATCAACTGTAGCCACGTTGACAATGACTCTAGAAGTCAGCGGCAGTTCCTCACAGCGACTTCCCGTTACATCAACCATCACGACGACCACAGATTCTCCGTCAGCAATCGCCACCCAATTTCGTCAGTCTCAGTTAGCTGCATTTGCAGAAGCAACGCAAACTGCTGTAGCTGTCGCAACGCAAAATGCAGACCAGCAAAGCATCCCAATAATAAGACCAACTTTCACTCCAACGGCGACGCGAACCCCAACTCCAACGGCAACGCCGAGACCCCTAATTTGTGATGTTCTAGATAATACTGTAACCGTGGACCAAGCCGTAGTAGTCGTTGTCGTTGGTGAACCAGGAACGAACATCCTCGTTATTACTGAGACGAATGCAACTGAATCGATCCAACTTGGTGGAAGTGGAACGGCCAGAGTGACTGTTGAGTTTGTGAATAGCGGGAGACACATCATTCGTTGCCAAAGAGTGGACAGCAACATTCGAGTACTTGGGGATCAATTAACAATTCAAGTTACCGTCAGTGAAGAGCCAACGGCTACACCGAATCTAACACCACCTCAACCACCCACGCCGACCTGGACACCAGTGGCAAATTAGAGCATGATCAATTCCTCATTTTTAGAGTGTGTACCACAAAGTTTGTAAATGAACACTGCTCAGTCAGAGAACCGCCACATTTACACACTTTGGGACACACTCCCCATTTTTAGCCGAGTAGTGCGACTAAATAACCTAAGCAGAAACTATTCTTGCTTGAATAGGTGGAGTACATGGTATGATTGATATATATACCACCTTCAGATCAGCAGCGCCATATAATAATGGCTCTTCAGGAATTCAGGGGGTTGATAAAGAAGTGCCCCGAACTTTCCGGACACGCTTTGTATGTAATGGCAGTTCCAAAAGGGCGCGTTGAAGAAGAACTGATAGAGAGAACCAGCAGCGTGTTATGTCAACATATAGATGAGGACAAAGGCAAGGAACCCAAAGGCGATACATAGTAAAAAATTAGAAGCAATTAAGCGATAGGTTGGCGACGATGGGCTCGTTGCTGCAAATGGAAAGATTCATCATAAGGTTTCTTGTCTTGCCACAATTTCCAAATGATGCAAATCCAGCGATTAGCGAGAGTGCGATCAGCATGACTCTTTTTTGAGACCGCGTTGGCGAGCGGCGGTGTAAAAAAGCAGCGGCCCAAGAAGACTCTTTGCGGGAGCAGCGAGCAAATTGCTGAGTAAAATAACGAAAGTCGTGATCGCAAGCTCTGCGGAAATGAACGGTTCTGACTTTGCCACTTTGTTTGGTGACAGGACAGGTTCCCGCCAGAGACTGAAGGCTCATGGGAGAGGGAAAGCGTTTCCTGTCTTCGCCAAACTTGACCAGAAGACTGGGAGCTAAAAGCTGGCCAGCACCAGGTAAAGAAGCAAAGATATGCTGATCCGGATGTTGCAGAAAAAGTGACTGTAACTGGTCAAGGGTCTCTTGTTCATAGCGCAGTGCAAGCAAAAGACATTCAGCCAGCTGAAGAGCTTCTCGTTGATACGCTGGCACAAATGCAGGAGCTGATGTGGGATAAGTGGCGGTTAACTTATCATAACAAGTGACCCATTTACGGGGTTGCGTATGTCGGTGCTGCTTGAGAAACTCTTGGAAGCCTTCATAGGTGGAGTTGCGCACATGCTCTGGCGTTGGATAGGTCAGAACCAGGTGGCAGGCAATCCGAGAAGGCCAGTTGCTGAAGACCTCAAGCAGCGCCGGATGGTAACGCAACAGGCAAGCGCGCAGACGGTTGGATAAGGCCACAGTCTCTTTGGTCCAGTATTGTGTGGCACTGCTGACCACTCGCATCTGCTGGAGTAATTCACTGCCAGGTGACCAAGGATAAAATCGATGGACATCGGTCCGCAACAAATCTGCTATCACATAGGCATCACTCTTATCATTATGCGCACCACTTTGACTATAGCGCTCCCGACTCTTGTTCACCACATTCGGCGGCACCACATAGACATTCTTGTACCCGCTCGACCAGAGATAATCAATCAGCAAATTATGCGCTGTTTCCAGTCCCACTGTCACTTCATCATGGCTCGCTCCTGTCTTCTTTCTCATTTCTTCAATTTGGCGAAATCCCTTCTGGCTATGCTCTATCTGCGCATAGCCCAGCGCTCGTCCTGTCTCATCCAACATCATCACATCATGTTTCTTTTCACTCCAGTCGATTCCCATTTTCACTTTCATCTTGGACCTCCTCTCCCGTATCGCCTGAGCTCCTCAACTTTGGACGCTGTTTTCCGTTTTCCTGTTATGGCACTCGAGGTGCTGCACGCTTTCGACGTTGCACGGCGTCGACCTGGCGGACTGTCCGGGAAGGGCGGTCGCACCGCGGGAAGAGGTTGGTCCTTTTTGCCAGGTCGAGAGTCCAATAAGTTTCGGCTTTCCTTGCTTTTGCCTTCCCTTATTTTATCTCCCTTTCCTATATTACCTAACAGGAAGAGGTCAAGAACAGTCTCGTTGACGACCTCATGCCTGACCTCCTCCGGGAAGTTACGCCCTCTCTATGCCTGAAGAACCGCAAATAATTAGCTCAGTATAGAATCGGGATAACCCAGTACCATGACACACCAACTCCTTCTCGACACTTATAGTCTCAGTAGATCCAAATTTGGCGTTTTTGGCTATTTTCAGTCGAGATTGCAGGGATTTTGGAGTCATTTATTCAGATTTCGGTTACAGAAAACAACCTATTTCATATCTGAAAATCGCCCAAATCTAACGCAAAAACTAGATATCGACCGGCAAATTTGTATTTATGTCAACTGTTTCGCCAGAATTCTCTCTCAAAACCTGAAATTTGGATCTACTGAGTCTCATGTATCGAGCGTTCTATGCGCTGCCTCAATCGATGGTCGACAGCGACGGTCGTCCAATCAACGCGGTTCATGGTTATCTCGATATGAGCGCACGCCTCCTGCGCGACTATCAACCGGATGAGTTGCTGCATGTCTTTGATGCCGACTGGCGTCCGGCTGGTCGTGTGGCCGTTTATGCTGATTACAAGGGAAACCGTCCAGAGGACCCCGAAACGTTGCCCCCTCAATTTACATTGTTGCGCAGTGTGTTAGATGCATATGGAGCAACGGTTGTCGAAGCACCTGAATGGGAAGCGGATGATGCGATTGGTGTCCTATGTGCCCAAGCCAGTGACCAAGATCGCATTGATATTGTAACAGGGGATCGGGATCTGATTCAGCTTGTGCGGGATGAAACCGAGGCGGGGCCCACCATTCGCATCCTCTACACGGTGCGCGGCGTGACAAAGCTTGAGTTCTTCGACGAAGCAGCTGTCACCAACAAATATGGCGTATCGCCACAGCGTTATGTCGACTTTGCCATTTTGCGTGGCGATCCATCTGATGGTCTTCCGGGCGTCAAAGGGGTTGGTGAAAAGACCGCCGCAAAGCTGATTCAGCAATATGAGAGCATGGAGGCAATCCTGTCAGACGCCGATTCACAGTCACCACGGCTCGCAAAAAGCTTGCTGGACGCACAAGAATACATCGGCCTTATGCAACAAATCGTGCCAGTCCGCACAGATGTCGCGTTGGAAATTTCGCGGCCAAAATGCAATGAAGAGCAGTTACAAGCCTTGGTAGAGCACTATCGGCTTGGTGGGCCGATCAGCCGCTTGGATCAATCTACGGCATGATATTCACAACTATAGCCTTTCCGAAAAAGATTTTCTTGTCGTTGATGGAATTTCAGCTGATCAGTTCGTCAGCTCTCTGGCTGACCGGCTAAAATGCTGACAAGCTACTGTTTCGTGTGGAAAAGCATTATCTGAACATCTATAGAAAGGAGCATACATGTCTCTCAGCATCCTCATTATCGGCGGGAGTGGGTTTCTCAGCGGTACGTTGGCACGCGTCGCTGTTTCTGCCGGACACAAGGTCTACACCGTTACACGGGGCCAGCGCCCGCCTGTTGCCGATACTCGGTCGCTCGTTGCAGACCGCAAGGATCATGCGGCCTTTGCAAATGCCGTCCATTCTGTCAATCAAAGTTGGGATTTAGTGGTCGATTGTATTGGATTTGACCCGAGCGATGCAGAACAGGACATCGAACTCTTTTCCACTCTGGCAAACTATTTTGTTTTTGTCTCCACCGATTTTGTTTATGACCCACCTCGACGGCAGTTTCCCCAACCCGAAGATGCAGAAGGCTATTTTGTTGACGTTGCCCCGGACAGCTATGGTGGCAAGAAACGCTTGTATGAATTGACCTTTGTCAACGGCGATACAGGGAGCATGCAATGGACAATCATCCGTCCCGGTCACATTTACGGACCTGGTTCACTGCTGGGGTGTCTTCCTCCTCACGGACGCGATGCGGAGTTGATCAACCGATTGCGGAGGGGAGAAACTATTCCTTTGGTAGGTGGTGGCCATTTTCTACAACAGCCAGTCTTTGCCCCAGATTTAGCCGATTTGATTCTGAGCTTGCCTGGCAATGAGTCATGTCATCAACAGATTTATGGCACAGTGGGGCCAGACATCATCGAATCTCGCACCTATTATCAGATTATTGCCACTATCTTGGGTACAGAGTTACAAATTGAGGAGGTGCCGGTTGGGGCCTATTTGGCTGAAAACCCAGGTCAGGCCAGCTTTATTTGTCATCGGTTCTATGATATAAACCTGAATTCGGGGTTAGAAAAAAGGAAAAAGCACCTTTCTTTGCTGGTAAAATGAAGATAGCAAAACCCATCAACCAGCAAAGAAAGGTGCTAGAAATGAGTATACTCGAACTATTTACAGATGTCGATGATTTCTGCCTGCTATTTGAGCCAGCGTGGGCGTTGTATCTGCTGCAGAATGGAGAGAAACCGAGTGGACCCAAACGGCAGATGTATTTGAGTGAAATCATGACGATCCTAATCTACTTCCATCAATCAGACTACAGATGCTTCAAGAAATATTACACAAAGCATGTACAAAAAGAGTTGAAGAGCGAATTTCCCAACCTGGTGAGTTACAGTCGATTCGTCGAGTACACACCAGGGACACTGGTGCCACTCTGTAGTTACATGCGGAGTCGGTTGGGTCAGTCAACAGGGATCAATTTCGTGGATGCAACGCCTCTGCCAGTCTGTCACAATCTGCGCATTCCTCGTCACAAAGTCTTTGCAAAACTCGCCAAACGAGGCAAGACATCCATGGGCTGGTTCTATGGCTTCAAGCTGCATCTGATTGTCAACGACTGTGGGGAGATTCTCTCCTTTCACATCACGCCTGCCAACGTCGATGACCGCAAACCTGTTCCCCACATGGCTCAAGACCTCTGGGGCAAACTCTTCGGCGATAAGGGCTACATTGCCGAATGGCTCACCACAGACTTACTTGAACACCACAATCTTCGACTCGTCACACCCATCAAGAAAACATGAAACCGGCTCTTCTCACTTTACTGGATCGCATTTTCTCTCGCAAACGCTCTATCATCGAGACCATCAATGACCAGCTCAAGAATATCTCTCAAATCTCTCACACTCGCCATCGCAGCCCTCACAACTTTCTCGTCAATGTTCTTTGTGGCCTCATTTCTTACTCTTGGCAGCCACAAAAGCCTTCTCTCAATTTACGCGCTGATGACCTTGCTCTCCCTGCCCTTGTCTAATTCGAACCCCGAATTCAGGTATATAAGTAGGCTGAAAAAAAGCGGTCTATCGATTCCGAGCACATCGATTGAAGATGGCTTGCGTCAGCATGTGGAAAGTTTGTTGAATTCGACAGCGGATCGATGAGTGAGCGTTCTTTTATACGGATCACAGCCATACACTTAGATAAATTTGACCGTTTATAATCGGGCAATTCAGGCAAATATCTCTAACTTTATGTACGAGTGCGGTATAAGTAAAGTCTAGAAAGAGATTAGAAATTGGACACGGCTTTTCACAGATACACACGGATAAAATCTTGAAAATCCAATCAATCCGTGTCCAAATACTTTCTCGGGTTCACTTATGTGAGGGAAAAAATGAATAGACAGCGCAACGTCGCGAAGAGTGGCTGGAGAATCCTTCTGATGGTCTTGTTGACAAGCCTGACGGCAGTCGCCGCAGTCGATGCAAGACTGGAGCCAGAAGCAAGTCGATTGGCACGAACGCAGATGGATCATCAGCGACCAAAAGAGGAAGGCATCGCTCCATTCATTCGCCAAGAGGATCAAGACATCTTTCTCCCTCTCATTGCCTCAAACAACGAAAATCCCAACGAAACGCCTCCTCCTACACTGACTTCCACGGCAACGGTGGATCCAGAAACCACAGCAACATCGACTCTCACACCAATACTCACATCAACGGCCACGAGAACAACCTCACCCACGCCAACACCAACGACTGAACCGCCGCCACGACTGGCCAATAGCACACAGCTTTATGCTTACCCGCGTATTGAACGCGCAATCGAACCCCAAGCAGACCAAAAAGTCCAAGTCACCTATCAAGTTTACAATAACGTGGGACGCTCTTTGCGCAACCTCGCACTCACTTATTCAGTTGAGGCTAATGCTGGCACCGTACAACCAGTCAGCATTGATATCGACGCGCAGGGAATCTTCAGTGCAACGCAAAGCGGTGGTCCAGATGCAGTCGTGTGTACTTTTGTGATTGCCACTGATCAACAACTGGCACCCGAGCAAGTTGCTAAAATGAACTGTGTTTACCAGGAAGATGATCGGACGGTCGCACGTGCGTCCGATCAGGTGCTTCCAGAGCCATTCATTGCCGATACAAATTTCGATCAAATGCACGATCGGCTAGCCGAAAGCATTGCAGTCTCCAACGATGAAGAAATCGAGATCTTGGTGATGCTCACACGCCCTGTCATGCAGACAGACAAGGATCTTTTTCTCCAACATGGTGGAACAATCGAAACAGAACTCCCTCTGATCGACGGATTCATGGGTACCATGCCGGCGGACCGCATCTTGGATTATCACGCAGCAGTGGTTGACCTGGATTTCATCGAACCAAATCTCTCCATTGGGCCTGCTCTCGACATTGCCACCAGAAACACGCGCGCCAATCGCGTGTGGCAGGGAGACACAAGCGGGATGACGCTGCCGATGACCAATACGATGCTGGCCTTTATGGGTGATCCCCTCACCTCAATCGCCATTGTCGATACAGGATTGGATGCCTCACACACGGCTCTTGGTCCTTTTCAAGACGTCTCCACGCTGGTAGGTGGCTGGGGTGCACTCAACGCGGGAACCAAAATTGTCGGTTGGCAAGATTTTGATCCACGGGCCATTGCGGCACCGCTTGATGCACATGGACATGGAAGCCATGTGGCAGGCATTGCGGCTGGTAGTGGTGGTGGTGCAGCACCCGCTGGTCAGGATATGAGGGGTGTAGCCTATAATGCAAGACTCGTGGGTGTCCGATTGGCACAGGTCAGCACGAGCTCGACGCACACAACACGTGCGCTGAACTGGCTGCGTGGTCAACTGGCCACATACCATGTGGTTGCCGTCAATCAGAGTTATCGCTCATTCATCCCCACTTCATCCTCGCGGGCCTGGGGACGTGCCAGTCAGGCGTTGGTCCAAGCCGGGGTTGTTTTGATCAATGCCGCCGGAAACGAGTTTGCTGATTTTGATGGCGGTGGTGTCGTCTCGACCCCTGGCAACATGCCAAAGGTTCTGACAGTTGGGGCGGTGAATGATGCGGATCAGATCTCCCACTTTAGCAGCAATGGCGATCCCCTCTATCGCGTCACCAAACCAGATGTCGTTGCACCCGGCGGTACTTGGGTGATTGACAATAACTTCAATTGGACAGCCCAGATGCTCTCAGTAGACAGCAACCATCTGGAACCCTTTCTCGATCTGGACGCTGATGGAGTCCACGATCCAGGCGACGGCTGTCGCGATCTAAACAGAAACGGTCAGTTGGATTCACATCTAGATATCTTTCTCGATCAAGATGGTGATTGGCGATATGATGCCGGTGAACCGTGGAATAATTGGAATGGCACCCCTGGATTTCAGGCAGGCGGTGATGCTTGTGTCGATACTCACGCCAGTCCTCCAGTCAATCAGCTAACGGGTGAGTTATGGCTTGACGTCAATCGGGATGGCGTCTATAACGGCAATGGCGTCACACCTGGTCGTCACAGCTACCGCGCAATGGTGGGAACCTCGCAAGCTGCCCCGATCGTCGCAGGTGAAGTCGCCCTGATCGTCGACGCCATGACCGACTACAGTGACATTGATACCGATGATGAAGGCGGTGCGGATGAAGATCGCTGGGACGGCATCGACAATGACAACGATGACATCATCGACGAGGATCCGGGGGAATGGGTCTATCAGGAGCAATTTGCGCGGCTCGTCAAGTCGATTGTTCTCATGGCGACATACGAGGTTGCTGGAGGCGAAACCGTTCCAGCACAGTGGCTTTGGTTTGATGAGAATGGGGATGGTGTTCGCCAATTTGGTTCAGATGAAGTGATCCGCGATGTTGCGCCGCTCAATCAGATCTATGACGCGGGCAGAGATGTGGTGATTAGTCAAGGTGCCGATGGTGCCACCAATACAGCAAACGGCACAAGCTTCAGCCGAAACGACAACAATCCGCTCAATGATCCCTGGTTCAAAAATGCTGGTGCAACAAATAACCCACGTGCGGGCAAGCCCAATGGAGGCTGGGACCGCGGTGGCAAAGATGTCAAAGAGGGGTATGGCCGTGTGGCCATTGACGCCGCCCTCGAAGCGGTCTCACAAGAATTTTGCGCCATGGAGACCGATCGCTTTGGTGCTGGTCTGACTGACAAGAAAGTTTGGGCGCGTCATCTCCATCTCTATGCGGGCAAAGAATATAAACTCAAGTTGGAAGGACCCGGTGGAGCCGATTATGATCTCTATCTTTATCAAGGAACCCCAGACAACAATGGCGACCCTGTGATTGCCAAGAAAGCCGGCAGCAATGATGAAATCAAGGCGATTGCAGCCAACACGGCCAATGAAGAGATCGAGTTTAAGGTGCGCCAGGATGGTCTCTACTTTCTGATCGTGCGTCGAGTGACGGGTGCTGGTCAGTTTACGATCCGCCTCATCACGCCAGAAGAGTGGACGCTGATGGTCTATATGCCTGCGGAATTAGAGGGCGGTCGAGATCTGGATGCACTCGCCGCCAAAGCCATCAATGATCTGGAACAGACTGGCTCTGGAGAAGAGTCGATGAAAGAATTTCAGGTGCTGGTGCTGGTCGACTATGATCAGCGGGCGTGGGACGGCAAGGATGGATCCGAGGCTGGTGAACCAGACCATCGAGGCGATGCAGTGCTCTACTGTATTCGCAAGGATCACGATGATGAAAAACAGCAATACTCGATTGCCAAACAACCATCAGAGGTGCTGACGTTGGTCAACCCAGGCACGGCAACCCAGCGTGCCGAAGTCAACATGGGTGATCCTGACACGCTAAAAAAATTCATGGCCTGGGGGGTCGATTATTTTCCAGCCAAGAAATACGGCCTGATCCTGTGGGGTGATGGGCGCGGCTATGGTTGGAAGGTGAATCCCGAAAAGGCACTCGGTCCCGGCAACGACAACAAACGGACAGTTGCCGATGCAGCTGATGCCAAGTTTGATGCGCTGGAGATGTACGAGATTAAGTCCGCCCTGGCTGATGTCAAAAAGGAAATCAATGAAGGTAGTCAGTACAAACCAGACGACACAAAAGTGGCTGGCAACCTGCACCTTTTGGGCTTCGACATGGGTCACATGGCTTTGATCGAAGTCGGTCGTCAGGCCAAGGACTCAGTCGATGTGATGGTGGCATCTGAAGAACGTATCATGGATGATGGTTGGCCTTATCAAGAGTTTCTGACTGGCCTCAACTGCGAACGTCAAGCAGATGGATGGAACTGTGACAAGGTGGCGCAGATGGATGCCGCCGGACTCAGTCAGCACGCAGTCAATGTCTACGGCAAATATTATACCAGCGACAAATCAGATCCGAAGCATACCTTAAGCGCTGTGCAGCTCAGCGGAGGTGGTGAACGCATCCGTTCGACAAACGCAGCGAGCGCAGCCAATGGATGTAATACATTTGATGCTCTTCTTGGTTGTGTGAGCGCCTTTGGAGCAGAATTGCGTACAGGCGTCGAGGACATCCAAGCTCGCAACAATCCCAACGACAATGTGCAGATCAAGATCAAGCACGAAGGGCGAGAAGCCACGGAAGAGATGGAGGATCACAACTATATCGACCTCCGTCACTTTGCGGAGAAAATTCAGGCGTTGTCCGTGCCGATTCAATACAAAGGGCAGACCCAACCAATCGTCGATGGGCTGGCCGTCGGTGCTGGAATTGTGCTCAGCCAGACACATGGCTCATCTCACCCCAACAGCCACGGCATGACCATCTACTTCCCACATGATCAACTTTTGCCAGAAGACGCCAGCTGCAAAGATGCGCCTGATGCAGGCGACCGTACATGCGGGTTTGACAATCCACTGCCGTCGCAGGTGATCTATGCCAAAGATGATGCGATCCTGATCGCCAAGCTCCGTCAGCCCGATGATAGCCACACCCACCCACGCCCCGAAATCAATGCCCAATTCCGCTTCCCGCAAGAGAGCCAGTGGGACGAATTCCTGCACCGCTACTACAAACCAGTGGCGGATGCCTGCATCATTTGGGCTGGGGGTTGTTTCGATTTCGCAGTCTTGGAGGTTGGCGAGACTGTCACGTTGAGTGGTGCTGGTTCATCAGATTCGGATGGCAGGGCGGGCGACGATATTCCACAGGCATGGTATTGGGATTTAGATACGACCGTTGATATTCCGGCACCCAAACCGACCTACCCCATGACATCGACCGTTCTCTTTGACGATCCATGCACCGAAGATTGCGACCGCGACGACAACGACAGTTCGAGCGATGACCCGAATGCCCAGGGACAAACTGTTGAATGGACCTGCCCCGAACCGGGCGACTATTCGTTTAACTTGATGGTCCACGACGAGCATAATGATGAAGGCCAGGTTCATAACGAGGAATATCATCACGTTCACTGGAAATTGGATACCAAGGGCGTGGGACTCACCTGTGTTGCCCCGATCAAGGTTACGACTCAAGACGTAGCAATTCCGAGCCAGCCACTACGTTATTCGATCACGGTTCATGGCAATCCAACACTAACGGGCCCTGCAACAGGCACAATGAGCGATCCATTGCCAGATAATCTTGACTTCATGGACAACTTGAACTGCTCAAGTGGAACCTGCGACTTCGATCCAGAGACGCGCACAGTTGCTTGGGAAGGTGAACTCACCTCCGATTCAGAAGTCACAATCGAGTTCGACGCCGTGGTGCCGAGTGAGAGCGTCCCGCTGGATTGGCCCGACATTGTGAACCGAATCGAGATCTTTGATGGTGTTGCGCTCTATCAGGCAGAAGACGTGACGCCTGTGCAGTGCGTGCCGGTGAAGCGAGCCGAACCGCAAACCGTCACGCCGGGGCAGCCAATCCGCTACACGATCGCCGCACCGCTTCATCCCGAGCTGACGGTGGCAACAGATGTGATAATCCAGGATCAGTTGCCCGATATCTTCCAGGGCGTTGCGAACATAGATTGTATGCCACAGGAAGGCAGCTGTGGTTTTGATCAAGAGAGTCGAATGGTCTTCTTTAACGGGACGCTGGCACCGGGGGAGCAGGCCATTCTCGAGTTTGATGCGATTGTTCAGGAAAACATACCGCCCTCCTCCTGTCCACCGCAGATCGTGAATCAGGCAGTGGTTTTTGATGGAAAGAACAATGTGCCGATTACGACGTCGACTCAATTGGATTGCGGGACGCCGACAACGGAATAAAGGACAAGAATGAGTGACTTTTGTCGTGGATAGTAGGCTTGCACCTCACAACACAATCCTTCATGGAAAAGAGATCGTTCTGCGCCCCATGACAGAAGACGACTGGGAAATTCTTCTGAAGTGGAATAGCGACCCGGAGATTCTCTATTTTGCAGAAGGCGCAGATGCCGAGAGTTACAGTTTAGACGAGATTCAACAGATTTATCGAGGCGTTCCACAACATGCCTACTGCTTCATCATCGAACGCGAGGGGATAGCGGTCGGAGATTGTTGGCTACAAGAAATGAATCTGGAACGTATTTTGCGCAAATACCCAGAGAAAAACAGTTATCGCATTGATTTAATCATTGGCGAAAAAACTCTCTGGGGTTGCGGAATTGGCAGCGAGGTGATTCAACTCTTAACCAACTTCGCATTTACTATGCAGAATGCGGACTTTGTATTCGGTTGTGACATTGCAGATCACAACCAAGCGAGCCAACGAATCTTTGAGAAGAATGGATATCATGTGGATACCAAACTTTCTCCACCACCCGATCGCAAAGCGGCTTATCGTTATGATGTTGTGCAAAGTCGGGAATGCTGGGCTGACAACAAATCGACAATTTCCTGATATCCACTCTCAGTTGCGACTTGAAGCGGCGTACGCCCTTGAAAGTCCTGTACACTGATGTCGGCATTGCGTTCCAATAGCCAGCGCGTCATTTGCGCATGTCCGAATTTCACCGCCGCATGAAGGGATTGTTCCAGCCCTTCACCTCCACCAAACACCAGCAACAATTCAGTGATTTCAGTCTCTCCGCTCAGCGCCGCATGATAGATGAGAGGAATCCCGTGGGCGCCCTTGGCATGGACCAGGGTTGGGTCCTTATCCAAAAACTCGGCAACAGCATCAATTTTGCCCAACATGGCAGCCGTACAGATTGTCAATGGTGCACCCTGGGCGAGTAGATACTCAGCAATCGGTCGATTGGCCATGTGGGAAGCTGCTTCCAAGGCCGTCTCGTTGAATTCGACATACCGTTCATTCAGCAACTGTGGCTCCGCTTCGAGTAGGGTATTGACTTTGTCCAAATTGGCGTGGGCAGCTAAGACAAATTCCTTTATTTGGTCTTGGGTTGGTTGATTTTCCATTATTTATATTGTCCTCTTTGAGTGAACCCGAGAAAGTATTTGGACACGGATTGATTGGATTTTCAAGATTTTATCCGTGTGTATCTGTGAAAATCCGTTTCCCATTTCTAATCTCTTTCTAGACTTTACTTAGGATTCTTGTCTCCTGCCGATAGGCCCGCGGAGACAAGCCAGTTTCGCGTCGAAAGAGATTGCTGAATGAACTCAAGCTCTCAAACCCAACATCGAGACAGATCTCTGTGACGGGATGAGTCGTATGAGCGAGCAGGTATTGTGCCCGTTCGATTCGCTTCTGGATCAAGTAGGCATGGGGTGTTATGCCAAAAGCCTCTTTGAAACTGCGTAGAAAATGGTGGGGCGATAGATGCACGACTTGGGCGATATCCGCCAGTGATAGTGATTCAGCCAGCGAGGCATGCATATAATCCCTCGCGTGATGAAGCCGCTGATAGAGTTCCACACGCGTTGAATATCGAGCCGCAGGCAGTTGCTCAATCTCTCGAAACAGATTCCGCTGTGTCTGCATCATGGAGATTAACAAGCCGTGCATTGTCTCTTCGAGCGCTCGCTTATCGATACGCTCACGCTGAACCTTGGACCGAATCGAATGGATGTAGGGTGAAACCAGATCATCATGAGGATATATCTTTTCAAAGAAGTGAACCGGTTGAACAGAATCAATAGATGGCTCGTCCAAAAGAGGTAGGTCAGGTTCTGTTGCTGTTCGCTGAACGTCATTGAACAACTCTTCGCTAAAGAAGATACAGAACGATTCAATGGGCGTTACCGCGTCCTTGACCATTGTATAGGGTTGCTGGTGGTTTAGAATCAAATAGCTGCTGTCATCCACCACAAAGCGCCTGCCATCATCCGTCTCGTATGTCGCAGGACCATTAAACATACACTTAAGCGACAGCAGGGGTTCCTCCGAACGACATGCGTAGTAGGTGTTGTCGGTGCCGTGGACGAGATAGTATGGTTTGTCTAGTGGTTCTGGTTTATAGTCGATCACTTTGTCACTCCGTCACTCATTCCGTTCTTGTGATCCCATCTCTACGCCACAAGCATGGCACGCGTAATATGTAGTATGCTCAGCCCAACGATTGCCGTCTCGTCTTGAAACGACTCTTTGCCCCACCTCTCCGCAGTTACGACACCGATCCAAATTGTTCAGACCAATGTGGTTACGTAACAGATTTGCAATCTCATCATATCCAAGCTCTACGGCCGCCTCCAAGGGTGTTCGGTCATCATAGTCTCGTACTGTGACATCTGCACCCCGTTCTAAAAACCATTGCGTCATTTCCGGATGACCAAATAGCACGGCACCGTGAATCGATGGTGTATTCAGTGGTTGTAAAGGATACTTGAGTCCCTCACCTCCACCATATTTTAGAATTAAATCAGCCATCTCCGTATCGCCGCTTTGGGCCACAAAATAGAGAAGTGCATAACCATGCGCACCTTTTGCCGTCGCAAGGGTCGGATCATGCACCAAAAAATCAGCAACTTTCTCGCGCCACCCCATCATTGCTGCAGTGGCAATGTCAAGCGTCGCACCCCGATCCAATAGATATTGAACGATTTGGCGTTCCCCCATGTGTGCAGCTGCGCCGAGCCCAGTTTCATCACCATCGCTGTGAACGGCATGCACAAGATCAGGATATTTTTCGACCATTTCCCTCACCTGTTCGAAATCGCCACTGGGACCATATCCATGCGCAATGTTGACAAATTCATCCACCAATTCTTGAGAAAGTGATCCATTTGTTTGGTTCATGTTGATTGCCCCTTTTTCTGTTTCTATTCTACCACATGTATCTATTCTATCAGTGGGGCGAGTCGAATACTTATCGAATCTTGCTCAGTTGATTATATAAGAGTCAATCTACAAATTGAGCATCTTTACGATATTGACTCTTTACGATATTGACGAGGTGAAACGCCAACCCGACGGCAAAACAGATTCACAAACGAAGGTAGGCTCTGAAAGCCGACGGCAAGACAGATTTCTGTCACGGAAAGCGGCGTGTGTCGCAGGAGGGTTTGAGCCTTTTCCAACCGTAGTTGGGTCAGATAACTGTTAGGTGTCTGCCCGAAGGCTTGCTTGAAGCAGCGGGCAAAGTGATAGGGAGACAATGCAGCTGCCTCTGCTATTTCTGTGAGCGAAAGAGGTTGTTCGAAACTGGCGTGCATATAATCACGCGCAAGATGCAGGCGACGATAGAGTTCAACACGAGTCGACAAACGGGCTGACGGCAAACGCTCTGCATCCCGAAATGCGTCACGTTGAACATGCAACATAGCCGCCAGAAGATGATATAAATTTTCCTCCAATTGCTGACTATTTGTATATCCTTGCGGAAATATCGAAAGCAGATGCAACAAACGCGGCGTCACGAGTTCATCACGTGCAAACCGTTTTTCGAAGAATTCAAATGGCCCTGCAGGATGTAGTGTAGACCCTTCTAGCAGCCTGTCTGTTGAACTGACTATACTTTGATACACATCATCCGCCCAAGCACGCGGAAAGAAAACGGCAAAAAGTTTGGTGGATTGTTCGCTAAGGATGTCAGTCACAACCGGCTCAATGCGGTACGGATGGTTTTCATTGAGAATCAAATAGGAATTTGCGTCGATTTCATACCGCCCGCCACTCTTTGTCTCGTAGCGCAGTGCGCCGGTCAACGTGCAACGAATTGATAGCCAAGGCGTAGCGATATCAGCAGGATGGCAAGCGGGTGGCATGTCCGAATAGCCACCGATTACAGGCGAAAATTGGCACGTATCGGAAAGTGTATGCTGATGTAAGATATTGTGACGGATGTAGCTTGTGACGGATTCCATGTTACAAAAGTGCTCACTCAATTGCTATTGTTCAGCCAAGATCAGTTGATGTATCTTTTGGATTGGTTCCCAGGCATCATCCATCATATTCGAAAGAATCACCACATTGATATCTTCTGTCGAACGATCCTGTGTGGGAAAGTGACGAATCATGCCGCTGACTCCTGCGTTGATGCCTTCTTTCTGACAACAAATGACCTTACCAGATTCATCCACATGGAACCACATCCCATACCCATACATCATTGTCCAACCGTCTCTATCCTTGTGGTGTACCTGTGGTTGAAAAAAGGTACCGGCCAACTCGTCTGAGCAGAGTATACCAGCTTTCACTGCCCACAGGAACCGGTCCAGATCAGCAGCAGTTACGAGTGCGCCCGATTCTGGTGAACCAATTGGCGGGAATGAATAAATGTTCTTTTTCCAGCCGACGACATTCCCTTCTTCGTCTTTGAGTGGATCATATCCATCAGCTACATTTTCGTGTACATGTTGCCGATAATAAAAATCTGATTGTGCCATCTCCGCACGCGCAAAAATGTTTTTTCGCACATAATCGCGATACTCTAGGCCCGTCGCCTTTTCGAGCATGAGTCCCAAAAGCACATAACCACAGTTGCAGTAGCGACAGCCTTCCCCTGGTGCAAAATTGGCGGGTTTATGGATAAATTGAGATAGAAAATCCTCCGTCCTGGTCACAGAATAATTGGGCTTAGTTTTCCATAACTCTTCATAGATCTCCCCATCTTCCTCTTCGCAATCATCCCCGATCCCAGAGGTATGGGTCAGTAAATGATAGATGGTTACATCTGATGAGACTGCATCTTTCGGAATCACGTCGTGTTCAAATGCCAGAAAGTCGGTCACACCAGTATCAAATGTAAAGATTCCTTGATCAATCAATTGAAAAATCGCAACCGCAGTAAAAAGCTTGGTGATCGAAGCGGTATCAAACCGTACGTCGAGTCTGTTCCGAATCCGCCATGGTCGATTCGCATACCCATATGCACCGGCGTATAGTTCGACATCCCCTTGTGTAATGCGGACCACGCCAGAAAATTGATTCTGCCGTTCCAGTTCGTAGAAGTATTGATCAAGAATATTTTTCATAGAAATCACATTACTCACCATAATCAACAACCTCACCAGTCATCAGCTATAGATGTTCAGATAATGTTTTTCCACGCAAAACAGAAGCTTGTCAGCATTTCAGCCGGTCAGCCAGAGAGCTGAGTAGCTGACTGGCTGAAATGCCATCAACGACAGGAAAATCTTTTTCTGAAAGGCTATATCAGCCACCAATGGGCAATTGGGAGGCTTGTTGTGATCTATAGAAGAGTGAGTCGGTCAGAAATGTTGCAACTCCCCATCAACTATAGTGTAAAATTACTGCGAATCGATACTCACAGTAGCAGGGTTTGGTGTTCGACGCAAATTCCATCATCAGATTCATCAGATATTTGCTTCCTGCTCGTTTTTATTCTATTCTTGCAGAAACAACCTCTTGGAGCAATCCAACTTAACTTTATATACTTCGCAGTAGCACGTATCGACCTTTTGCCGAAGTCAACGATATTATTTCGTGACGCTGCTCAGTATAACCAAATATTACAGTAGGAGAAAACCAGATGAAAACCAATCGTTCAATGAGTCGACGTGATTTTCTACGTGCGACAGGTCTAGTTGCAGGTAGTGCAGCCCTTGCGGCCTGTGTTCCCGGTGGTGGGAGTGCACCAAGCAGCAGTGACGCATCAGGTGCTGCTGCCGAGGGTGGTACGATTCGCTACTGGTTTAATTGGGGCGGCAACTATGCTGGCCAGACCTGGGATGCCATGCAGGAAACTGATACGCTGAAGGAGATTCTGGGCGACTTCGTGCTTGAAATCAAAGGAAGCATTGGTGATGAGGCTCTTCTAACTGCTGTTTCAGCAGGGACGCCACCAGAAGGTGCATCCAATGTCCAATATTTGGACTATATGGCACGCGGTGTCCTGGTTCCCATTGCGGACATGGTTGAAGCCAGCGATATTATCAGCAAAGAAAAGTATCTTGAAGGTTCTTGGAACGATGGCTTTGACAACGAAGGTGTTCATTATGGTGTGCCAGCTAACGAAGGATTCTTGCGCTATGCATTGAATTACAATGCTGAGATGGTTGGTGAGGCTGGTCTTGATCCAGATACGCCGCCAGAGACATGGGATGAACTGATGGTCTGGCATGAAACGCTCACTCAGTTTGATGATGCCGGTAACCTGAAGCAGATCGGTCTGGACCCATATGATGCCATGGGCGGCAATCTGGCCATTCAGGACGGTTTCTATCCAGCCGTTTCATGGGGATTCTCTTGGTTTGATCCAGCGTCTGGTGAATTCAACTTAGACAACGAGATGTTGGCCCAGGCGTTTGAGACAATGGGCGCATTTTATGATGTCGTCGGCCCAGACAATATGGCTGGGATGCGCCAGGTTGAAGGTCAGGGTATGTGGGGCGGTTCCTACAATAGCCGCGTTCAAGCGATCATGATCGATGGCTACTGGCGACCGGGCGGAAGCTTCATTTCCAAGCCAGATGTCGGTCAACATAATCGGGCTGTTTGGGCACCGGTTCCGGCAGACCGCAAAGGCGTCAGGGTGCAAGGTACGGGTGGTCATTATGTGATTCTCTATCAAGAAGCGGCACACACAGATAAGATGTTCGAGGTCTCCGAGTTCCTCAACACCAACGAAGCATGTGACATTATCTTTGCAAATGCTGGCTGGTTGCCGGGCTTGACGAGCTATCTGGAAACAGTCGATTCCGAAACATACCCAGGACTCAAATTCTATTTTGATTCCATCGAAGAGGCAACCGAATGGTCTTCTCCTGCGCGCTGCCCAATCACTGAGTATTGTCGAGCACAATGGAATGAATTGCGTGAAAATGTTTATCGCAAAGATCTGACGGGAGCCGAGGCTGCGGCCGAGTTCCAAACTCGAGCGACAACGGAATATGAAGCTGTTTTTGGTTAGAGAGAGTTCGAAGCTCTGAGTTCGCAGTTCTAGGTTTCGGTTCAGCGATTTAGATAGGATAGGACGTAATGCGTGATTCTTGGGCACATAGACACGAATCACGCATTACGCAATACGGTTACACATCTTATGTCAGCAGCAACTATCAAGCCACAGCGGCCTTTACGACGACTGACGCGAGCGGAGTGGCGCAACATTGGGACAGGCCTCTTTTTTATCGCACCCTGGCTCTTGGGTCTCTGTTTTTGGACGATCTATCCACTCGTTTCGTCACTTTATTATAGCTTTACACGTTATGATCTACTGCGAGATGCAAAGTGGATCGGTTTAAGGAATTACATAGAGATCTTCACGGTTGATCCCACGTTTTGGCAGGTCACCTATAACACGATCTATTATGTTGCGATTGGGATTCCGCTTGGAGTGGTTGGTGCATTTCTGATGGCCACGTTGCTGAATACGGATATCAAATGGCGGTCCGTTTTTCGCACTATCTTCTTTTTCCCAGCCATTGTACCAGCCATTGTGACTGCGATTGTCTGGCAGTTTCTATTGAATGTGCAATTTGGCGCAGTCAATGCATTCTTGCAGGGGGTTGGTTTACCAACGATTCCATTTATTGCAAACCCTACCTTGGCAAAACCATCCCTCATCATGATTCACATCTGGGCGCAAGGCAATGCGATGGTGATCTTTCTCGCCACGTTGCAGGATGTTCCGCGCTCTCTCTATGAAGCTGCGACGGTTGATGGAGCGAACGCCTGGCAGAAATTTCGTAACATCACGGTTCCCATGTGTACGCCAGTCATTCTTTTTAACCTGGTAATCGGTTTCATCTACGGTTTCCAAAATTTTACCTTACCCTGGCTTTTAACAAACGGCGGACCGGCCAATTCAACCGAGTTCTATTCGCTCTTTCTCTACCGCAATGCTTTTATGTTCTTCCGCATGGGTAAAGCTTCCGCATTGGCTTGGATTCTCTTTGTTGTGATTGTTCTCTTTACTGTGCTACTCTTCCGTACGTCGAACCGATGGGTTCATTACGGGAGCGAATAGCTTATTCCGCGGTTGTGATGAAAACCGTAGTTTTCGAAAGCTCTACCAGAGAGACCAGACTACGGTTTTCATACAGAGCAAAGTATAGGATAAATTTTCGGGAGTGTGTCCCAAAGTGTGTAAATGCGGCGGTTTTCTGACTGAACAGTGTTCGTTCACACACTTTGTGGTAAACACTCAAATTTTTCTAGGAGATAGCAGCCCGTGGCAATTCGTGCATCGTCGGCGAGTGAGGTAGGTGGTTCAGTAACGACTCAATCGCAGGCTGGTTTACAATTTAACAATCTGTTGATTCAGCTGCTCAAATATACGATCCTCATCGTATTGGCGCTCAGCTTTATCTTTCCCTTTTATTGGATGGTCTCCTCAGCAGTTAAGAATGACTCACAGGTTTTCTCTGTGCCTCCGGTTTGGATTCCGATCCCGGCCCAATGGGAAAATTTTTGGAATGCTTGGTCAACCCATAATTTCAATCGCTATCTTCTCAACACAGTTTTCCTCTTTGCGATTCCTTTGACAATCGGCGTCACGCTTTCGTCGGCGTTTGTGGCCTATGGTTTTGCACGAGTCCGCTGGATTGGACGCGATTTCTTCTTTTTCATTTGTGTGGCAACCATGATGATTCCTTATCAGGTGACGATGGTGCCCCTTTTCATCACCTTCAAGAATCTTGATTGGGTTAACACCTATTTGCCACTGGTCGTCCCTGGCTTCTTTGGCGCGCCCTACTTCATCTTTATGTTGCGTCAGTTCTATATGACGCTTCCCCAGGAATTATCGGATGCGGCACGCATTGATGGTGCAAATGAGCTGGGTATCTTTTGGAAGATCATTCTCCCCCTGGTCAAACCAGCATTAACTGTTGTTGCTCTCTTTACGTTCATGAACGCTTGGAATGAGTATTTACAACCGTTGATCTATATTAACCAGGAAGAACTCTATCCAATCGCGCTCGGGATCAACAACCTGCGCCGTACCATTTCCCAAATTGGTGTCACGCGGCTTGCCTATCCTTACCTGATGTCGGTAAGCACGCTGGTGACGTTGCCAATCGTCATCGCCTTTTTCCTTACCCAACGCACCTTTATTGAAGGAATTTCGCTGACGGGACTCAAGGGATAGACAACCGTCGCGTCAGTCGTTGTTTCAGGTTAATGATAGAGTCTATTCGTTGGTGATGCTAAGGAATGAGCATTAAATAAGTTGAACAGCCATTCTCGAGTGAAGCGAAGAATCGTGTTCAAGTTATTTAATTCCGGTTCTAAACAAACAGGCTGTTGGTTCTACAATTGCTCGACATTGTCGGATCGTCAAAAACCATTGGTTCGATTCGAGATAGACCGTCAGTTGGTAAGCCACAGAATCCACTTCTTCCTGGAATCCACTGTAGTCATTAAGAACAGAACAAACATCATGATCAAATCTCTTACTGAATCGTTGGCGGACCAGCTTGTGTCTTGGCGCGCGCAAGAATTCCCAATAGAGACATTTGACGCCGCACGCTTCTATCTAATCGACTGGCTTGGCTCGACATTGGCGGGTCATGCCACTGAACCAGGACGAATGATGCTCGATTATGCAGAAGCTTTGCCTGATGGTGACTGCTCCATTGTGGGAGGGGATCGAAGTCTGTCGGCTGATGGCGCAGCACTTGTTAATGGGGCTTTGTCTCACATTGTCGAGATGGATGACCTGGAGCGACGATCAGTTGTCCATCCAGCGGCGGTTGTTATTCCAGCGGCATTGGCTGTTGCGCAGAGAGAACATAGGACCGGGGAAGAGTTCTTGACAGCAATTGTGGCTGGCTATGAAGTCGCCATCAGGATTGGTGAGGCTGTTGGAAAAGAGCATTATTACTACTTCCACAATACGGCAACGTGTGGCGTTTTTGGTGCAGCGGCGGCAGCGGGTTGGCTGTTAGGGTTGAATGCCAAGCAGTTTGTTTGGGCCTTTGGCAATGCAGGCACACAAGCGGCTGGTCTTTGGCAGTTCAATGCTGATGGCGACATGAGCAAGCATCTTCACGCTGGCCGCGCGGCATCAAGCGGAGTTTTGGCCGCGGATCTCGCCAAGTGTGGATTTACAGGCGCACGTCAAATTTTGGAGGGAGAGCGGGGATTTTTTGCTGCAATGGCACCAGAAGCGGTTCCAGAACGTGTGTTAGAAGGACTCAATATCGACGATCCGACCAAGCATCTACCAAAGTTCAAGATCAGTGGTGTCTCGATCAAACCCCATGCATCTTGTCGGCACACGCACCCAGCCGTTGATGCGGCGCTCGCATTACGTCGGCAACTCAATGGCCATCGCATTATTCAGGTCAAGCTCGAAACCTATCAAGCCGCACTCGATCTGTGTGACAATCCTGATCCACAAACACCTTATGCCGCCAAGTTCAGTCTGCATTATTGTGTGGCCGCGGCTCTTTTGCGTGGACAGGTTGGCTTAACAGACTTTACAGCGACCATCATCCATGATCCAGAGATACGTGAGTTGCTTCCACTTATTCAAGCCAAAGTAACACCTGAATTTGAACAAGCATACCCTGCCGAGTGGCCCGTTCGTCTTCACGTGCAATTGGAAAATGACACAATCATACGCCACGAAGTACGCCACCCCAAAGGTGATCCGACAAACCAATTGACAATGGATGAATTAGAAGCTAAATTCCGCACGTTGGCAATATATGGGGGTCACGACGCCGAGGTTGGTGCTTGGCTCGGTTGGGTGTTGACGCTGGAAGATGGGCCGCTTTGAGAAAGTATGAATGAGGAAGTGTTTGTGCAATATCCCAATCTTACACGGGAAACCACACGTGGCAATATGTTCGTGCGTCTGCGTAACTACGATGCTCAATTGGCCAATCAGTTCGCATCCAATGCATGGATCATTCCCTTGATCGCCAACGATCAAGGCATCGTTGACCAGTGTATCATTGTGAGAAAGCAGGATGGCCACATCTGGATTCCTGGTGGCACATGTGAACCAGACGAACACTGGATAGACACAGCCCATCGTGAAATCCTTGAAGAGGCGGGGGCAAAAATTCTCAATATGGAGCCATTCTGCATGTTTGATTGTGTGCGCAATGCATCCTCTGCCCTGCGCCCACACCTTCCTCATCCACGCAGTATCCGCGTCGTAATGTGGGCACAGGTTGAGATTGTACAGATGCCATCGGATCCAGTTGAACTCGATGATGGCGTTAAGGCACAAGTTCTTCCGCTTCATACAGCCATTGCTTTCCTCAGCCAAGAAGATCCAGAGTTGGCAGATCTATATCGCCTCGGCTATGCGAAGTATATGGAAGCCAGATAGATTTTGAATATATCGCTCACTCTCATTTATAATACCCTCACTCATTTCTCTCCTAAAAAATTAATTTCTTCACAATAAATCAGCAATTACCAATGCTCCTCTTCGCTGTATTCAGCTAACACATGCAATGGCAAGATCCTGCCAAAAACGTTACTTGTGTTCGGCCGAGGAGCGGGAATTGTAGTCAAAAAATAGCCCAAAGGTACCATCGACATTCACCCGTTTGTGGTATAGCATATATTTGTATACGAAGTTTGTTGCGATACTCTTTCGAATCTTCAGCTGAACCCAAGATGAGGAGCGATATATTAGGTTCTGTTGACAAATGAAAAATCAGTAAAAAAACAGACAAAAAGGGAGAAAATCCGCCAGAAAAGGGATGATCAAACAAAAAGCAAATGTAATTCTAACATTATGTAAACGTAATTCTAACGCGACGCAAACGTAAATCGAGTAGACTGGTAGCAAAGAATCAAAAGCAGAAAGAGAAAGGAAACGAGAACAATCGAGCGAGAACGGAGAAGAATAAACAATCGAGAATGGCGCAAAATCCAGCGCTTTCTCTACCAACATCCAGGTGTCTATCTCGGAAAAGGAGTCAAATGCCGCCGCTTCATGGAAGGAGTCTTCTGGGTATTGCGGACCGGTGCCCCTTGGCGGGATGTCCCCGAGAGATATGGCAACTGGAATAGCATCTATCAACGATTCAGTCGTTGGTGTGACCGCAACATCTGGTCGGAGATGTTTGCCTATTTCTCAAAAGATGCGGACTTGGAATGGCTGATTCCAGATGGCACTGTCATCCGCGCCCATCCCTGTGCAGCCGGTGCACCAGCCAAGCGAGGGGGGCAGGAAAGTCAGGCACTGGGTCGCAGCAAAGGTGGCTTCAGTACCAAGATCCATGCACTTGTTGATGGCTTAGGCTATCCCATCGATTTTGTCTTGACCGGTGGGCAGCGACATGAGGTGACTCAAGCAGAACTCCTCCTCACCGGCCACAAGAGCGATTATGTCATTGCTGATAAGGCCTATGATTCGGACGACTTGAGAGACTTCATCCTCTCTGATGTCGAGGCCATTCCCGTCATTCCTCCTCGCAGCAGTCGCACTGAGTCCATAGACTATGACCAACATCTTTACCAAGTTCGTTATCTGGTCGAATGTTTTTTCAACAAAATCAAATGGCTTCGCCGTCTCTTTTCTCGCTTCGAGAAGCTTGATAGTCGTTATCTCGGCTTTTTGTTCTTTGCTTCTTCGCTTATCTGGTTACGTTAGGACCTCTTTTTTCCTTTCGTCTTTCTGATGCTTTTGGGGGAGACTCAAGTTCTCTTTCTGTCAACTCGTTGACTTTCCCTTTAGCTTGGTTCCGTTCGCTTTACCCATTTGTCAACAGAACCTAGGTCTGGGCTATCTCTCGTATGGTAATTTCGCGGCCACTGGTAGGGAGAATAAAATGAGCGAAATGGTTACAATTGAGCCGGAAGGGGCTGTGGAAACAACAGTCGAAACACAACTCATTCACGAACGGCCTCTTCTGAAAGTACTGATTGGGTTTCCCACCGTCTTATCGGTTGTCTTGATTAATTCAGTGGTCGTTTTGCTGGTCAGCCTGCCAGTCATTCGTAATTCAGCATTCAATCCAATCTTGTTAGGGATCGATTATATTTGCTCCATCTATTTTGTGATTGAAGCGGTTCTCAAGATCCGCCTGATGAGTTTCCGAGGCTATTGGAAAGAGAATTGGAACAAGCTAGATTTTATAGTTGTTTTGTCAACGATTCCTATCCTACTCAATCCGCTCCTCCCTGCGCATTTGGAAGCTTTTTCATTTGTTTCATTATTGCGCGTCGGTCGGTTCTTGCGTTTTTTACGATCGCTACGCATGATTCGCTTCGTGCGTGGTGCCAAAGAGGTTTCGAGCTTTGTTCAGGATATTCAATCCCCTTTACTTGGTCTATTCGGGCTTACCGGAATCTACTTGCTTTTGGATCTTGTCACCCTACCAAACTGGCTAACAGCAGGGATAAACACCGGATTCGACTTTCTCCTCACACTCAACGTTACCTGGCTACTGATAAGGTTATATGCATTTGTTCATCGCACCTATCTGGTAGCATGGGCAGAACAAACAGAAGATACAATCGATGATTTAGTGTTACCCATTGTTGGCGTAGCGGTTCGGTTTCTCCTCTGGACATCGGGACTGATTATTGCCATCAATAGTGCGGGATATGATGCAAGTGCGATCATTGCCAGTCTTGGCATCGGCGGGTTGGCCTTTGCGCTTGCGGCTCAGCATACGGTTGGCAATCTGATTGGTGGTCTGAATATCTTTCTTGATCGCCACTTTAAACCTGGAACACGCATTCAATTTCGCAGCGAGTCAGGCGAACCCATTGATGGCGTTGTCGAAAATATAGGCTTTCGAACCATGAAGGTTAAGACACGCTATGAGGGTCGCGTTGTGAATGTGCCTAATTCCACTGTTGCAAATCAAGCGGTTGTCAACGTCGATAGCGAAGCAGGGCGTCAAATGTTTGCTGTCTACAAATTGGCTCCTTCAACCAAGCATGACAAAATTGAAGTAGCGCTTAAATTACTCAAAGATATTGCAAGATCTCATGAAAACACCACGGACGTTGCGGTCACTGGCTTTGTTCAGGTTTCCGAAGTCTCGCGCGATATTATGTTGCTCTATTGGATTAAACCCGATGCGTCGAATCTAAAAACGCGCACGGCCATCAATCTGGAAATTGTGAAGCAATTTGAAGAACATGGGATCAACTTTACCGACAGAGTTCATTACGAATATCAAAAAGAAGTGTATTTGTAGAAAAGGGTGATGCGTTCCATCTTATGGGCAATTTTTTTCTGGAATGGCCTTAAGCGCCTGCGCAAGCCGCTCGAGGCTTTCTGTAGGCCAAGTAGTTGCGCGGTCATATCCTTCATAAAATTGGGGAATACTATCGGGAAGATCCAGCCAACTATGTTTGCGTTTTGTTAGCAATATGCCCAGAAATATAACGAATTTCCTTTGTGTTTCACAATATATTGCTGCACAGTAGTATAGTCATTTTGGCCTTTGGTTTCTTGGCTCGTTCTCAGTTTTTCCTCAAATATGATGCCCCCGCTCTCACTTTGCCACAGGTTGTTGAACTTCTCCATGCCGTTCTGCCTAAACCTGTCTTGACACTCGCTGAGACTATCGAGCGCCTTCGCTACAAGCAACGTCGTCTTGCTTCCGCTAAACGCTCGCATTATCTTGTGCAAAAATCGAACATTATCGAGCCTTTACTTGATGCACAGTAGTACTAGGCTTCCCGTTTTTAGTAGCGCCGTTGCGGGGTGATTGGTGGCGGTTGTGAAAATATGATCCTTGCAAGATGTGCAAAATCTCCTTATACGATGTGGGGCGTCCGGTATCGCTTCAGCAACGAGGTTACCCGAATCAAGTTGAAAATCTTGTTCTAAGATGATGGTGGTCATTCCGAAAACAGAACTAGCATTCTTCTGACACTTTATGCAGTGACATGCATGGACAAAGAGAGGGTCTCTCAGAAGTCTGTACCGAACTTCCCCACAGTTGCAGCCACCAGAAAATCGAAATTGTTTCATGGTACGCTCACATTAAGTAGAATTGTGGGGCGGCAAGATGACCCCGTCAAGTCTCTTCAACTCAATCCTACCTCAATCACCTCTCAATACAAAAAACCGCAGCATCTGTGTTTGCGTCAACAGCATAAAAAAGCCGACGCTAATACATATATCTTTGCTATATGGGTAATGTGAATAGCATGACACTAAAAGAAGTGTCATCAATCTGAAATACATATTCAATTATGCCCATGCTATAGTTATAGGTGTGGCATAAAAGGAAGTTCTCATGATCAAACGCCACTTCAAGTTGGGTGTATTCGAGTACATCGATGAAGGTTCACCTAACGACAAAGCGGCCACGCCTATCGACGTACTCGCAGTACTCATTGCCCTAGCAGGCTTGATAATGCAAGTAGCCCTGACGTGACCGCGTCATCTAAAAAGGTGCCACTTTCTAGCTACTGATTATAGTATATCGCAGGGAAATGTGTATCGGCGTTACATTTTAATGACAGAAATCTCGCAACATCCGTTGTGCTGATTCATACTTGCAGCTGCGCCAAACGTGTTAATTCAGGCAGCAAATACTAAGCGATTCTTGATACATGAAACATTTCTACTTAGCTAAACAACAACATATTATGACTCCTAATCTAAATTCATCTTGAGTTGGTGAGTTTATGCACTGTCCAAAATGCGAAACTTCAAACGTACCTAGTGATGCACTCTTTTGCCATAAGTGTGGGAAAAAACTACAAGGTTCACCGTGCGCGCAACCTGGTGGCAATATAGATCGTGACCAGGTTAATGTTGGCAGTGTAGCCGATGGTAGTCTTGCCGTTGGAGATGGGGCTAGTATCAACAACTATATTGTCAATCCCCTTCTGCCTGATACAATGCCACAACAATGGACCGAACAAGACACGGATCGATACAAAGTCCATCTGCATCAGCTACACGCCACGACACGCATCTTAGGCAAATCTGAACCTATTTCTCTCGAAAACATTTACACAGATGTTTATATCTTGGACGAGTTAACTGCCCACCGACGTTTTGATATCGAGACGCTTAAAAAGAGATTTCCACCCCGTTCTGACCATCTCTATGGTCAAGAGCGATACAATGGGTTAGAAGTCGTGAAGCAATCAGGAAACCTCTTTATTTTGGGCAAACCAGGGGCAGGTAAAACGACCTTCCTCCGTTACATTGTGCTCCAAGCAGCCAAGGGAAATCTGAATAAGTTCCCTATCTTTATCACACTGAAAGAATGGTCACAAACGTTATACACTGCTTTGTACTACATGATCCTTAAGCAATTTGATGGTTATGGTTTTCCTCATGTCGAACCTTTTTTGGACGGCATTCTTAGAAAAGGAGAGGCCATTGTCTTGTTCGATGGGCTGGACGAGGTTAATCAAGAAGGTAATCAGCGGAGCGAATTGACCCAGCAACTTAATCAGTTTAGTGAGCAGTACCCAAACACTCAGTGTTTAATCACCTGTCGCATCGCAGCTAGTGACTACCAGTTTCCTCACTTTCAGGAAGTGGAGGTGGCTGACTTTACCGATGATCAAGTAAAAACTTATGTAGATAAATGGTTTATTGATAACGAGGAGAAGAGGGGTGCGTTTTTTAGAGAGTTTGAAAAATCAGAAAATAGAGGCTTGAAGGAACTGGCATCGGTCCCCCTCTTGCTCTCGTTGCTCTGTCTGGTCTTCGATAAGACAATGAACTTTCCCAAGCGTCGAGCTGAACTTTACAAAGAAGCTCTGGACGCCCTATTGAAAGAATGGGATAGTTCACACAACATCCAACGTGATACGATCTACCGTGGCTTGTCAGTTGAGTTGAAGCAACGCATGTTTGCTGATATTGCCGCTGAGAGCTTTGAACAAGGTAATTACTTTTTGTCGCAAGAATTTTTGAAGGAACGGATTGAAATTCATTTGAAGAGACGACCATTGGCAGACAAAATAGGCGAAATTGACGGCGTGCAACTACTAAAAGCCATTGAAGTTCAGCATGGTATCTTCGTCGAACGCGCCAAAGGAATTTACTCCTTCTCTCATCTGACCCTGCAAGAGTATTTCACTGCTAAATACATCGTAGACAATGAGGCTAGGGGCACTCTTGAAAGGCTAATCACACAAGAACATCTAGTTGATGATCGCTGGCATGTCGTGTTTTTGCTAACGGCAAGTTTACTGTACGATGCTCGCAGATTTTTTACACAATTTCAGGATGTCATCAACGCTCTCATTGCAGACGATGATTCTTTGCTTGCACTTGTGCGTTGGGCTGATAGAATAGCAGCGAAGGTCAATGTATCCTACAATCTGTCAGCGATTACAGCCTTTTATCTCTATCTTAATTTTGTTCTCGATTTCGCACTTGCCTTTTCCCATACCCGTACTCTTTCCCACGCCCATGCCCTTTCTCGTACCCTTTCCCGTACCCTCGACTTCGCCCTTGACCTTGACATTAACCATACCCTTTCCCGTGCTCTCGACCTCAATCTCGACCTCGATCTCGACCGCGCTCTTGACATAAACATGGAACTTGCATTAGATTTCCGTTTAGTTGTCGCATTAACGACAGCAAAATTTTTAGGGTTGGTTTCTCGTGAAAAAGAATTAGTGTTCGCTTACCAAAAATATGCTGCTTACATTAATCAAATAGCTGAATTGAGTCAAAAAGTAAATGCGCAAGCATTAATGACAGACTTAAATGAGCTAGCTGTACCAGATGCTTCTTCATCTGGTGAAGAGTGGAGGGTATTCACAGAGCGGCTGCGTACTATCATGCTTCAACACCGCGACATTGGTTATGAACGCCAATGGCGAGAGGAACAAAATGACAGGCTCGATAAGTACCTGCAGTTTAACAAGTTATTTTTCGAATGCCTGGAGGTGTCGGACGTATCAAACAGGGAAGAGATAGAGAACCGCATTTTGATGCCTCCAGAATAAGGCAAGATCAGAGACTGATTCAGTGGAAACATAGCGAAATTATGCAAAACATAGGCCATTCGTGGGTTGACGGACGCTGTGCATGGATATAAGGCGCTGCTGGATGAGTAAACAGTCGAATCTGCCCATCCTCCGGTGTATAGCGCAATGCATTGCTGACAAGATTCCCCAGCACCTGCGCCATGCGCTCAGGATCGACCTCTACGTGACCAAGTTCAGGTTGTGCTTCTATGTTCAAGCGAATTTGTTTGGCCTCTGCTTGCTCAGCATAGGCAGCTGCGGTGCCTGTCACCACATATCCTAGTTCTACATGCACTTGGTAGCCCAAGTCCGTGGTCACCTACCTACTCCATCCGTCCGGAGCTGGCACTGCATCACCCCATACCCAGGTAAAGTGATAGTTAATTTGACCGGTTGCATCGCTCATCTGGATCATATTTGCAGATTGAGCTGATGGCACACCGGAAATGGCATTTCAGCCGGTCAGCCAGAGAGCTGACGAGCTGACTGGCTGAAATGCTGACAAGCTACTGTTTCGTGTGGAAAAGCATTATCTGAACATCTATAGGAATAATTTTAGCGGGGAGTTATTGAGAAGATGTTAAGAAGATTGAGCGGAGTTATTGCGGTATGAATTCTTTCCATCTGTGGATCATTATTTTTTGGAGTTGCCTTATGGTAAAATATATTCACGGATCATCCAGTAGGCATTATTCACTTTAAATCACACCCATGAACGTCATCCACACCCACTGGCGACCACCTAATTCGCCGGACGAAACCGGCTCCCTCCTGTTTTGGGCTGAAACAGCCGAGTTACCACAGTTAGAAAAGATGGACCGTCGCACAAAAAAGACGCGCATCCATCCGTTTTGTCTCTCTGCATCCGCCATGCAAGAACTGCTGAGTCAACAGTTTGGTGTTGATGCGAATGGCGAGTTAAGTTGTGCGGAACTCTTCTTGCCGATGGGTCGTTTTGGCCCATTGCCATCGCCACAACTCATCCACGATTGGGATCTAGGAACAAAACAAATGCCCCTTCTGCGCCCCTGGCTCGTGGATGGAATCGGTCTAACCCTCGACGTGGCATTTCGCATTTTGATGGCTTTGCCACAAGAGACAATGATCACGCCCACGCTTCACATCGGAACAGATTGCCGCTTTTGGGCAACGGCAGCCACACTCGTTGCCGAAGTCCTTGCACAGCAAAAATTGCTCCCACTCCTGACACCCATCGATGAGCGCCGCTCTCAGTATCATGCTCGCTGGATGCCCGTGCTAGATGGCCCCAAAGATGGTCAACGAATCTCCCAACTTCTTGCGGCCATGCCGCCGCTTTGCCGGGCCAATGCGGATACAGAGTACGAAGCACCACCACCACGCCTCCTGGTCGAAACCTTCTTGAACGAAATGACCGATCAGGTCGCTCGGCAAGTAGATGGGACACACGATCTCAGCCACCTGTCGACCGAACCAGCTCACAACTGGCTGCGTGCACTCTTCAATGGGTCGCCCGTTGTCCAAGGTTCTGCTGCTCAGCTGCGTCATCTCCACAACAGCCACAACGTTTGGTTACGCAATCTCTATATGGCGGGTGATAACCATTTTCGTATTGCATTTCGGTTGGAGGCACCGCTCCAAATAGCTCAAGCAGAGAACGCAACATCAAACGGGCGTTCCAATGGTCTAGCAACCAGAACCAATCAAGATCAGCCGCGCACCGATGGCTCCTGGCCTCTTCACTTTCTGCTCCAGGCCAGAGACGATCCAAGCTTATTGGTCACAGCGGATCAGGTTTGGAATAGTCAGGGCAATGTCTTGAACTTGCTGGACCGTCAATTCACTCAGCCCCAAGAGAAACTGCTGGCAGGTCTTGGCTATGCCGCACGTCTCTTCAAACCCCTAACCCGCGGGCTGGAAACCAAGAGTCCTCTATCGGTTGCGCTCTCGACCAATGAAGCATTCGATTTTCTACGCGAACATGCTCCGCTGTTGGAGGAAAGTGGCTTTGGCGTGCTTGTCCCGCCTTGGTGGAACAAACCAGGAACGCGCTTGGGTGTACGCCTACGGATGGAGAGTAGCAACTCGCTTGGCTCTGGCGCAGACATCGTCTCATCAGCAGGTGTCACGCTCGATAGCCTCATCAGTTTCAAATGGGAGCTATCAATTGGCGATGTACCGCTCACGCAGGAGGAATTTGCGGCACTGGCAGCCCTCAAATCGCCGTTGGTACAGATTCGTGGTCAGTGGGTCCAGCTGGATCCAGAACAGATCGAGGCAGCCATCAACTTCTGGGAGAAGCAGAACCAAACCGGCACTGTCGGTCTCCAAGAGGCCCTGCAGATGGGATTGGGCGCAGAGGCCGTTGCTGGGTTGCCCATCGAGCATGTGGAATATAAAGGGTGGCTGGCGGAGTGGATGGACCGCTTTACCGGCAGCGAAAGCATGGAAACGCTTCCTCAACCAGAGGGGCTGCTGGCTCAATTGCGTCCCTATCAGGAGTATGGCTATTCTTGGCTCACCTTCTTGCGCCGTTGGGGGATGGGTGCTTGCCTGGCCGACGACATGGGTCTGGGCAAGACCATGCAGACCATTGCGATGTTGCTGCGAGATAAAGAAGAACGAGGCCAGCTACCAGGGCCTGTATTGCTTGTCTGTCCAACGTCGGTTGTGACAAATTGGGCCAAGGAGGTAGACCAATTTGCGCCAGCGCTACGGACTCATATTCACCAGGGTCCAGAGCGGTTACGTGGTGATGCATTTCAGGAGATCGTCACCCAAACCGACATGATCCTCACCAGCTACCCGCTTGTGAGACGAGATGCTGCGTTCTTGAGTCAGATTGAGTGGTTCGGGGTCATTCTGGATGAGGCACAGAATATCAAGAACCCAGAGACCAAACAAGCGCAGACCATTCGCGCCCTGACTACACAATTCCGCATGGCGTTGACGGGAACACCTGTCGAGAATCGGCTTTCCGAACTCTGGTCGATCATGAACTTCCTGAACCCTGGTTTTCTCGGAACGCGAACCGATTTCCGGCGTAGCTTTTCGATCCCAATTGAACGGTACAAGGATGAAGCTGCGGTGGCCCGCTTGCGTCGCTTGACCAATCCATTTATTTTGCGCCGAGTCAAAACCGATCCAACTGTCATCCAAGATCTACCTGAAAAACAGGAGATGAAGGTTTTCTGTCATCTCGTGCCAGAACAGGCGACTCTTTATCAGGCCGTTGTGCAGGAGGCCATGAATCGTATCAATGAGTCAGATGGCATTGAGCGTAAAGGGCTCGTTTTGGGGATGTTGATGCAGTTGAAGCAGATCTGCAATCATCCGGCCCAATTTTTGCACCAAGTAAGCGGCGAGTCCATGGGAGACGGACACTTTGCTGAAAAAGAAGGTAAGCGCAGTGGCAAACTGGTGCGGATGGTGGAGCTCTTAGAGGAAGTCATCGCAGTTGGCGAGCGGGCACTGATCTTTACTCAGTTTGCCGAGATGGGCCATCTGCTCAAAAGCTATTTGCAACAGCAATTAGGTGTCCCCACGCAATTTCTGCATGGCGGCACGCCGGCTCGACAGCGAACCTCTATGATTGAACGGTTTCAGGAAGATGCCGATGGACCACCGCTCTTTATTCTTTCACTCAAAGCTGGCGGCACGGGTTTGACCTTAACGCGTGCCAATCACGTTTTCCATTTTGACCGCTGGTGGAACCCAGCAGTGGAAGATCAGGCGACCGATCGCGCTTTCCGCATTGGGCAAAAACGCAACGTGCAAGTACACAAGTTCGTCTGTACCGGCACATTAGAAGAGAAGATCGACGAGATGATCGAAAACAAAAAAGCTTTGGCTGAAAGTGTGGTTGGCTCTGGTGAAAACTGGCTGACGGAGCTATCAACAGACGATTTGCAAGAGATGGTGACGTTGAGAAAGAGGGCAATCGAGGAATAACGAAAAAGGCGAAGGCTGAGGTTAAGGCTGAGGGAAGAGAGTTCTGCGGTACGCTCCGCTTATTGGCCACATATTCTCATAGAGGAGCCTCTTGACCTTCGCCTTTCTAGAAAATTGTAAGGCAAAAAGAAGAATGTCCCTCGCACCATTTCTTCCTTCGTCTCAGCCTTCGTCTTTCCAAAGGAGCAACAATGCGCTATAGCTACTACGAATATTATAAACCAACCAAAGCCATCGAGACGGATCAGGGAATCAAGGCGCGTAGCAAGCGCGGCTCCTTTACAAAGAACTGGTGGGCGAAACGCTGGATCAGCGCTTTGGAGAGGTTGGTGACTGGAGGTCGATTGCAGCGGGGTCGTACTTATGCACGTAAGGGACAAGTTCTCTCGATTGAGGAGAAAAAAGGTGGAATTGATGCACGGGTGCAGGGCTCACGGCGCAATGCTTACAAAATTCGCATTGCGCTAGAGCCATTGACCGACCAGCAGTGGGAGAACGTCATCGATGTCTTGGCGGAACGCGCAATCTTTACCGCTCAGCTGCTGGCAGGTGAAATGCCGCAGGAGATCGAAGAGGCGTTTGAAGATGCAGACGTGAGCCTTTTTCCGGACAAACGTGGTGACTTGAGTACAGATTGTAGCTGTCCTGACTATGCGAATCCATGCAAGCATGTTGCAGCCACACACTATATTTTGGGCGAGCAGTTTGATGAAGACCCCTTCCTCATTTTCCGGCTCCGTGGCCGCGCACAAGAAGAAATTCTGGATGCACTCCGGGCGCGACGCAGTACACAGGATGATGTGCGCATGTTGGGAGAAGAACGCCCAGATTATGTTGTCGAAAAGCAGGTTCCACCGCTCGAAGAATGCCTGGACAATTTTTGGGAAATGGCAGAGCCTCTCGATCATTTTATTACCAACATCCGACCACCAGTGACGGAGCTATCTGTGCTCAAGCGTCTGGGCCAACCCGCATTTTTGTCTGAGGATCTTACCAAACTACTTGGGCCAGCCTATCATTCTATCATGGACGCGACGATAGAGTCGGTGGATGATTCTGAGATGGAGCGTAAGTAAGGCCAATCCAAATGATAAATGATCCACAGATGGACGGGATTGACTAGATTTTCACTCTTCTAATCCATTTCATCCTGTCAATCTGTGGATCATTATTTTTCTGGAATCGCCTAATACAGACACCACGCACGACATCCATCTTGCCCCGTCGAGAATCGTTTAACTTTCGCAAAGGAGAAATAGCTCATGACACATCCAGTTTTAACAGCCGATCGAGTCGCTGTCGTGACCGGTTCAGCCAGCGGCATCGGTTTGGCCGCGGCCAAACGATTTGCCGCACTGAGAATGAAGGTCTGTATGGCCGACATCGACGGAGAGGAACTCAACCAGGTCGTTGATGAGGTAAGAGAAATTTCACCGGGAACCGCCGAAGATGTCTTGCCGGTTGCAATGGATGTCGGCAAGCTGGAAGACGTAGAGGCGCTGAAAGAGACGGTCTACAATACCTTTGGCGAAGTGGGCTTATTGATGAACAATGCTGGTGTCCGGGCAGGGGGTGGGCCTTGGGAAAACTATGAAGGTTGGCAAGAAGTGTTCCACACAAACTTGTGGGGCGTCATCAACGGCGTCCAAACATTTATTCCGGCCATGTTCGAACAAGGCACCCCTTGCATGGTGGTCAATACTGGATCCAAACAGGGCATTACAACACCGCCGGGCAATACAGCCTACAATGTGACGAAAGCGGGCGTCAAGGCGTTGACGGAAGGGCTACAACACCAGTTGCGCAACACAGAAGGCTGTCAGATCACGGCCCATCTGCTTGTTCCGGGGTGGACCACAACGGGAAAGCGCGAACACAAACCCGGTGCGTGGTTGCCCGATCAAACGGTGGGTGTCATGATGGAAGCACTCGAGCAAGGCGATTTCTATATCATTTGCCCCGATGATGAAGTGACGCCGCAGATGGACAAAGAACGCATCCTTTGGGCGGCTGGTGATTTGGTTTACAACCGCCCCCCGCTCTCTCGCTGGCACCCGGACTATGCGGAGGAGTTCAAGCAGTTTTCGATCGCTTAAAACTTCGCTCGTCAGACAAAAGTGTGCAAATCTGCGAAATTTGGGCAGCATGTTGGAAAAGCCTTATTCCCAGTCCGGAACCTCCAACTCTTGTGCCAATTCACTCATGGCGCGCTCGTAGAGCTGCATTGTCTCGTCAACTGAGCCTTGCCAGTAGATGGGTTCACCAACCGCGATATCAGCAAAGAAGGGAACGAGGAGAAATGTACCACGCGGCAATGATTTGCCAAGACCGTGGGTGAAGATTGGCACGATCGGAATATGAGGATGACGCTCTACCAGACGCGCGATTCCTGTTTTGAAACGACTCAGTTGCTCTGGTTCCCCACGAGAGCCCTCTGGAAAGAGAAGCAATGAGTCGCCATCCTTTAAAACTTGCCCCATTTCGGCCAATGGATCGCTCGTCTCATCCTCTCCCTTTCGATCGATGGGTAAAATGCGCATAATGTTCAAGCTTAACCAGGCCAGCACCTTGTTAGATAGAAAATAGTCTGCGGCAGCCACCGGACGCACATTGTGAACTTTGGTAAGCGGCCAGAGCGACATCAGGGTGAGCGTATCTAGATGGCTGTTGTGATTGGCAGCGATGATAGTCTGCCTGTCAGTCGGTAGACGTTCGCTATAGCGTATATTGAGACCAATAACGATCATAATTAGCGGTCGCACCACGAGCAGAAAAGTAATCGCCTGAACAATTCGCATAAACATCTAAAACATTTCCTGATAATGAAAGCGCGAGACGATATAGAAAAAAAGTGGTGCTGCGTAAACGAATGTGTCGATTCGATTCAAAACGCCCCCACGCCCTGGTTCCATAGTGCCGCGATCAGCCAGCTGTAAATCGGCTTTGATGGCGGATAGAATTACGTAGCCGACAAATGCACCCGCCGAAATAATTGTGCCAATCCCAATTGCCTCCCAAGGTCCAAAAGGCGTTAACAGTGGTGCCAGAATCCATGCAAGTGGAGCGGTGATGATCATACTACCGATCAAACTAGCCCAGTTACGCGTCTGGCTTACCTTCAAACTCAATTTTGGATCATCGACACGCTTGCCAAAATAATATTGGACAGCGTAATTGATCTGGGCCAATCCAACCAAAAAGAGAAACAGACTCAGACCGTCACCTGTGGTGCGTCCGGTTGTATTACTTCCAACTCCTTCAAGGGGTGGCAACAGCGCCAAATAAGCCAAAAATCCAAGAGTAAAAACGGTTGTCAGAATTCCCCAACCGAGCGTACTCCATGCGCGCAAAAAGCCATCTGTCTCGCCGGCAAGTACCATGATGATGGGTAGTATCAAAAAGATATGAACGGGTATAAAAATGATAAATACTTGATACCAATCCAGCCAGATGAGAATAAACTGAATCGGAATGGAGAGATAGGCGAAAAAGAGCACGCGTCGATCAACGCGTCTCGTTGGTGTAATCGACAGGAATTCCTTGAGAGCCAAAAAGGCTAACAGCCAAAGATATAAGAGAAGAATCTTGTCGCTATAACAGACGGCTAGAAGGAAAACTATTGTCATTCCCCACAAGAATCGAATGCGTGAACCAATCTTGTGTAAATTGGGGGAAGGGTTCAGCCACAGCCTCAACGCATGTGCCGCGGAGAACACCGCTAGAATAGCGATCACACTTCTCAGAACCAGTATCAGATCAGAATGGCTTTGCATGGTACAATCTATTTTCCTCCGTCAGAATTATAGCATTACCAAGAATATCAATACAGTTCTGTTGCGCAATGATATACACTCACAGGAGCATGAGATAGACCACCAACGCTTTTGACACAAATCTGTGTGATGTGTAAAGTACAACAATATGTAAATGCCACGCTCAGTATACCAAAGGAGAAGATCATGTCGACATCAATTTCACGACGCGCGTTTCTGAAACAGCTTGGTTTAGCCAGTGCGGGAATTGCATTGGCAGGTTGTGCGGCTCCAGGTCCTACGTCTACCAGTGACGCAGGCGGGGATGGCATGGCCAGCGACGAGAACGTCATGCTCACGATGTGGGGCGGTGCATTCTTGATGAATGCCAATCAAAATATATTCGACAATTCAGATTTCGCAAAGGAACACCCCAACTATACCTTAGAAGCGACCCCAGCGTCAGGCAATCTTTATGGCCAGAAGATGAAGGTGGCTATTGCGGCTGGTGATCCAGAACCAGATATCATGCTCGTTCACTACCGCTTCGTCAAGGATTTTCTGCTTCCCGATATTTCTGTCGACCTGTCTGATCGGGTTGATGAAGGCGGCTTTAGCCCGGACATCTTCAAATCGGTTAAAGTCGATGGCAAAATTTACGGAATCCCCTATGAAGTTGCCACTTTTGTCAACTACTATCGTGAGGATGTACTCACGGATCTCGGCATGGAACTACCCAGCAACCGCACTGAATATTTCGAGGTTGGCAATACAATCAAGGAGCAATCGGGGCAGAATTGGACCTTTGTTGACAAAGCCACGGGCAACACCCAGCTCTATCTAGCCATGCTGATGATGCTGGAAGGTGATGTTTTCGATGCTGAGACGGGTGATGTGATTTTAGATACGGACGCCGGTAAAGGTGTTGATGCCGCAACGCTGCTGAAAGAACTGTCGGATTCTGGCTTCACCTCGCCACTCCGTTTTGATAGTCCCGAAGGGTTCGAAGAGGTCAAAAATAGCGAGACAGTGGGCAACCTGACGCCTTATGCATGGATCCATCGTATGATGGATGCTTTGGTACCGGAAGATGAGGTCTTTGGCAAGTGGCGCATCGGCCATGCTCCAGCGCTCTTAGACGGCGGCACCAACGCCGTCAGCCACAATGGCGCCTATCTCGCCGTCAACAAACTGAGCCCAAACCCCGAGGCAGCCTGGGACGTAGCCGCGTTTTTTGGTCAGTCTGTAGAAGGCGTGCAAGCACTCTCTGACCAGTTTGTGATCATTGGGGCTTACAAGCCAGGACTGGAAGCCGTCAAAGAAAAGAGTGAAGGGTGGGATATCTTTGGTGGACAACGTGCCCAATCTCAAATGGCAGAGGTCGCCCTGCGTGAGGATCTCAAAGTCATCACCATGCATCCCAATATGGCCGAAGGACAAAAAGTGATTGACGAAGCATTGACGCGTATGCTGAATGGTGATGCAACACCGGAACAAGCCGTGATGGAGTCGGCAGGAAAAATTCGCGGGATCGATAAGGGGTAGGCATGTGAGAAGATGACAAGGTGAGAGAGTGACATGGTCGCGGCAACTTCCCTCTGGGATCAAATCAAAAAGAATAAGATTGCCTACCTCTGGATTGCGCCCTTTTTCATCCAGTTTCTGATCTTCTGGGCGTGGCCCATCCTCTTCACCTTTATTCTCAGCTTTCAGAAATGGGAGATCATTGGAGCCAAAGAGTTCATTGGGTTGAGCAACTACCGGACGCTCTTCCAAGATGATTGGTTCTGGACGACCTTTCGCAATACGATTTTCTACTGGGCAGCCATCGTTCCCATACGGACGCTGCTGGTGCTTGTGTTGGCCTATATTCTCCACTCATCCAAATTGAAGTGGGGTAGTTTCTTCCGCACAACGTACATCATGCCCTATCTGATCTCAGAAGTCTTTGTGGGGTTGCTCTTTGTGGTGATTTTGGCCGAGAAGGGAGGGACGCTCAACGTCTTTCTCGCCAACTTCGGTCTCGATCCGATTCCGTGGCTCACGTCGCCTGATTGGTCCAAGATCTCCATTGCGTTGATGGCCTATTGGGCCAGCTTTGGTTACTTTACCGTCATCATGTTGGGCGGACTACAGCGTATTTCGCCCGACTACATTGAAGCGGCTCTGATTGATGGTGCGTCCTCGAACCGTATCTTCTGGGCCATCATCGTTCCCCTCATGCGACCAACCATTCTTTTTGTGGTGATCATTTCCACCATCGGTGTTTTTAGCATGTTCGAAGGGCCATTGGTTCTGACTGGCGGTGGTCCAGGCATTTCGTCTACGCCGATTACGCTCTTATTGGTGAGCAATGGGTTCGAGTATTTCAAGATGGGCTATGCGTCGTCGATTGCTGTGGTGCTCTTCGCCATCGTGGTGGCGGTTAGTTTTGTGCAGATTGGGTTGTTACAAGGTGGCGACACAGAGGATTAAGGTTAAAATTAACTAAAAATTTGTGAAACTGGTAGACGAATGTCTAGTATTTCATCGATGATATCACCATCGTTATAAGATAAGAATGTTTTTGGTGAGGTGTAAACTGCTACCGTACGAACAGATGGATAAACGAGCCAACATGATTGGACGCCTAGAGCAAAATAAACTTTCACTTTATCAATGAGTGTCTGTACCCCTTGCATTGGTGAAAGTATTTCTATCGTAAGTAGAGGCATTTCTACCATTTTCAGAATGTCATCTACCAAATCAGGCGTGCGCTTCGAATAGACAGAGACATCTGGTTTGATAGAATCTCGATATTTGGCCAGAAGAGCTTCATCATCCAGGGTGCTTATATCAAGACTTAGTTCTGTCAATGCAACGTATTCATCCATGAGGAAGAAAAGTGCTGACAACTTAGCTTGTAAGTAGCTGTGGTTATAGGATCCCAATTCGGCCAACTCCTCTGGTGCAATCTCTTCATCAAATTCAATGAACATATCCGTACGTACATTTGTCATGGTGTCTTACCTCCATCAAAATTATAGCATCCTTCATAGTTTTTTTACAGTTTAGGTCAATTGATGGTAGAACAAGCTCAAACTTCAAACCGTTTCCAATTAGACACGAATCTGCTCGGACAGTTACTTCTTTATACCGTTCTTCTCTTATTAGCCGCCATCTGTCTCTATCCCTTCTTTATGATGTTGACCGGCAGCTTCAAAGAGAACGCCGAGCTTATCACAATGGATCAGACGCTGCTGCCCAAGCAGTGGGATCTACGCAACTTTGTCAGCTTGTTCGAGCGGTTTCCCTTTGGGCGCATCATGCTCAATACCTTCTTGTTTGCCACCAGCCGCGTCATCCTGGGTGTGTTGTTCTGCTCCTTAGCAGGCTTCGCTTTTGCCAAGTATCAGTTCCCAGGGCGTAACTTTTTCTTCTTTTTTCTGCTCGCCACCATGATGGTGCCCTTCCAAGCAATTGTCGTCCCCTCCTATCTGGTCATACGCTCGTTTGGCTGGCTCAACTCATTTTATGGACTGATCATTCCAGGTGCCGTGCCGGCATTTGGTGTCTTTCTGATGCGCCAATACTTCATCGGCAGTGTGCCAGACGTGATCATTGATGCAGCGAAGATCGATGGTTGCAGCGACACCAAAATGTTCTGGCTGATTGGGTTTCCCATGGGGCGGGCTGGGGCAACTGTGCTCGGCATCCTCCTCTTCATGGCCACTTGGAACGCCTTTCTCTGGCCATTTGTGATTCTGAGCCGGGAGAACATGTTCCTGATTACATTAGTAGTACAGGCAATTCGGGCTGGAGGTATCTATCAGGATTATGGAATGGCCGTAGCGGCCGTGGCCCTCGGTTCTTTGCCTTTGCTGTTGGCCTTCTTGGTTGTGCAAAAGCAATTCATCTCAAGTCTAATGACGGGATTTGGCAAATAGTGGAAAAGGAAGCTCAAAGTTGAACACCCCTGTTTTGACATATCTGCCACATCTTCTATAATTGGAAGAATCCCCAACAGAGTCAACGGGTTTAGGAGAATTTCACTTATGGCCAATGCGGTGACAGATAGCCAGCTTTCGCCTGTTTCGACAGCAGTCAACTTGCCCAAACAACACACAAGTGGTTTGGCACGCAAAGAAGCCATCGAGGGATATCTGTTTTTACTCCCCAATTTTTGGGTTTTTTGATTTTCAGCCTTTTCCCAATGATGGCCGCTGTTGCCCTGGCATTCACTGACTATGATTTGACATGGCCACCCACATTTGTTGGATTGCGCAACTTCGTCAACATGTTCGGCGATTGGCTCTTTTGGAAGACGCTTGGTAATACATTCTACTGGGCCTTTGCCATGGTGCCGCCGACTATCGTCTTTGCATTGCTTCTGGCCCTCTTGATCAACCGCAAAATGCCCGGTGTCCTCACCTTCCGGCTTGTCTACTTTACCCCGCACGTAACATTGATGGCCGCCGCCGCCATCATTTGGCTTTGGATCTATCACCCAGAGTTTGGCCTGCTCAACTGGTTGCTCCACATGGTGGGAATCGAAGGACCCCAATGGCTGGCAGACAGCACGTGGGCGATGCCAGCCCTCATTCTCATGGGCTGGTGGAAGAGCATTGGATTTGCCATGCTCATCTTCCTAGCGGGTTTACAGGGCATCCCGGCAGAACTCTACGAAGCTGCCATTGTCGATGGAGCAACCGCCCCACAACAGTTTCGTTACATTACGGTTCCGATGCTCTCTCCAGCCATCTTTTTTGTCTTGATTACTTCGTTGATTGGTGCCTTCCAGGCATTTGATCAATTCTATTTGATGACGCGTGGTGGACCGGCCTTTAGTACAACACCGATGGTTCTCCACATCTTCAATAATGGTTTCCTCTATTTCAAGATGGGCTATGCATCCGCCATGGCGCTGATATTGTTTGGCTGTATCATGCTCTTTACATTGGTTCAGTGGGGATTTGCCAAGAATTGGGTTCACGGATTTGATTCATAATATCTATAAGTGAGAGCGGATAAATCCTTAGAATTAGGACACAGATTTTCAGGATTTTTATCCGTGTTTATCCTTGAAAATCCGTGTCCTAATACTTTCTAGACTTTACCTATCATAAGGCTAAACCAAAAAAATAATTATACGCGAACGAGAGAATGGAGAGGGGGAATAAGGACAAACCATTTTTCTAAACCAGGTAAACGTTGGAAGCGTTGTTCCAAACGGTCCATCTCTTTCTGAGTGAGTTTGACGCCGGTCTCATAAAGAGTGGAATTCAGGTGAACGAAGGGTTGTAGTTGGTTAAAGCGAAAAGAACGGGCAAAATTGAGAACGGTCTCAAGAGAATCGAGAAGAGAACCGTTCCAGTGTTTTTCAAGATGGCCCCAAACCCGTTCGATGGGGTTGTATTTACTGTGATAAGGAGGGTAGCAGGCGAGCTGAATAGAGAGACGATAGTGCTCAACAAACTGAGTGAACGATACATAAACTGAGTCCGACGGGTATGATTTTCGGGACCATTGTCCTGATTGATCACGAGGGTCTTGACGTGAGGAAAGTGTTCACGTACGCTTTCCCAAAAATCAATCAGGCAGTCGACAATACAGTCACTCGTCACTTTCGACTGAGTCAAGTAAAGAAAGAGTTCCTTGGTTGAAGGGAGGTAAATGCCAAAAGGAGTGACTTTCTCGGTCTTCTTATCTTGAAAGTCATGATCGAGCGCTTTGACAACCACTCGACTTATCCCTTCTCTCGAGAAACGGTCAAGTAAAATCGTCGCTTTGGCATCCCAAGAGAGGCGCAGAACCGTCTCGTCTGCATCCGCTTCTTGATTGATCTGATGAATTCTATCAAAGATCGCATCGGTCTCTGGGATCTTTTTTCACTGGTTGACTTTTTTTGACCCGGTTTGAGCCATAGCCTAACTCATTGAGCTTCAAGCGGATGGCCTCTTCGCCAGGCAATTCCTCATCTGTGTATCCTTTCTGCTCGATGAGCTGGGTACGCATTTCGGCGGCGGTTAGTCGAGTGTACAATTGGGGGGGTCGAAAGGTGGGATCGGTCTGGCTGAATTGATCGGCGATTTCAACCATATCGGCCAGTAAAGTGGGGATATGGTCTTCGGCTTTTTTGCGACCACGTCGGTGGCTTTGGTCGACATAACAGAAGCCGCCTTCTAGTTCTTCCAGGGCTTTGGCTATCGTCGCCCGATTCCAGCCCAACTCTCGTTCTGCTTTCGTCGGACTCCCTTCGCATATCGTTTTGACCGTTTGGGCCATGAAGTGCCTTCTTTCGTATCCACTTAACATGGCCTTCGTCTCTTTCAAGACTTCAACCATTTCTGGCGAGATTGTCATTTTTGCTCCTTTTGGAGAGCTAGTTTAACACCTTCTCGCGTATATTTTATTTTTTGGATTGGCCTAAGAGGATAAAAGGCTTTGACCTTTACTTTCTGGTAAAAGAAAAGAGATGAGGTGAGAAATGTGACAAAAAGCGGTTAGCGTTTCATCCTAAAGGTAGAGAACCCAAAAAGGAGGAAGGAATGCTAACCGCGCCAGAAATAACTATAGCAGTACTGATGAATGTATTGCAAGTAACGCCGGTGGGAACAAACGTAAATGTAATGCGTCTGATGTGGGCGATGATGAATGGGTCGTTTCTGAAAAGTCGAGGAGCAATCCATAGTGGATTGAGTGAAAGCGGGTTTGAAGATGAGGAGCTCCGGCGAAGCTGGTGGAGCTTTCGATATGGATCATGGGATATTGCAAGCCTGCTCTCATCGTGGCAAGAAGAAGTGGAGTGGAAAGGGAATGGGAGGCAAAAAAGTTAGAAGGATACCGAGTGAAAAGCATAGATATCACAGGGTTCTGGCAACGGCTCGTGGCATTGCCCGCGCTCATCTTTGAGTGATGATAAGCTCGGGGGAGATAGGCGGGAAACGAGTGCCACTGCTCAAGGCAATCATGAGATGCGAGGTAGGCACAAAGGAAAGTGAGTTTCGGAAAAAGCTGCTGAAAGAGACCAAGAAATCACTGGAGTCAGACGAAGTGGCGGTGGTCGATGCCGGGTTTACAATCAGAGAAATGCTAGAAAGCGACGTCGACCGATTTGTCCTTCGGGAAGCGATTAACTGCACAGCGCGCCGCAATGAGTTACCCGAACGTAAGGAAAAAGGCAGACCACCCGAATATGGTGATATTGTGCGTCCGCTCTCTCGATGCTATAGGGGAAAGCGACTCGAGGCCACAACTCCAGACTCGTTTGGTCAATTTGTCTATAGTGGTCGCCTGATTCGCTATCAAGCATGGCACAATCTCGTCCCCAGGACAACCAAGGTGGATACAGCCAACCGCACCTATTCGATTTACGTCTTTCAGGATCCTGCTTATCACACACCTTTGGTTCTGGCGACCGTCATGGCTTTACAAGCTGAAACCATTTATCTTTTCTCTCTGGAGCGCTGGCCTGTTGAACATCCCCCCTTGGCTTCCAAGCAGATGATTGGCTTACATCGTCAATTTGTTCATGCCGATGAGGCTTGCTTCCGCTTACCTGAACTGGGGCTGCTGGCTGGCAATCTTCTTTCCCATTTAGCCGCTTCTCTTCCTCCCATACCGACTGGCTACTGGGATCGAGAGCCTCAACTCCCGGCAGGCTGCGCCGCGTTCTCTCGAGTGCTCTTTTTCCAACTCCCGACCAACTCGACCCTGACTTTCGGAAAAAGGCCTCGGTTTCACACCATTTACCTAAAGGCGTTCTCGCTCATCGCCGCCTCAATGCCGCTGCTTAAACTAGCCGAGCACTATTTTTACATTTTATCCCGTTTTTTCAGGGTGGATTCTTTTTTCCGCCCCTTTCGGTTTGCCCTTTGTCACTCAAGCCTTTACCAGAAAGTAAAGTTGACAACAGCATCTGTTAGTCAACAGAAACCCAAAGCACGTTCATCTATTTTTGAGTTAGGGGTGAGCGGGCGCAAGCGATGGGGTGATATTGCTGCGTTTACGATTCTGCTTTTAGGTGCCATTATTTTTGCAGGTCCCTTCATGTGGATGGCGCTCAGTTCTTTGAAAACCCGGTGGGAAGTCTATACATTTCCTCCAACTTTGCTGCCAGAATATCCCCAATGGATCAACTATATATCGGTTTTTCGTGATCGTCCTTTTGCACGTTACATGGGCAACAGCTTTTATGTCTCGATCTTGGTCACGGTTGGTGTTGTGTTGAGTTCATCCTTGGCCGGATACTCTTTTGCACGTGTCCGCTTTCCAGCGCGCGATAGAATCTTCATTCTCTATCTCTCCACCATGATGATTCCAGGCGCAGTTTTGTTGATTCCCAACTTCATTTTGATGCGTACATTCAACTGGCTGGACAGTTACTATGCACTGATTGTGCCTGGGCTTGTAAGCGCCTGGGGGACTTTTTTGATGCGTCAATTTATGTTGACGATTCCGTACGAGCTAGAAGATGCGGCTCGGATCGATGGCTGCAATCGTCTGCGCATCTATTGGACGATCATCATGCCTATTTCCAAGCCCGTCATCGCAACGTTGGCTATCTTTACCTTTATGGGCAGTTGGAACGAATTGTTGTGGCCCGTCATTATTCTCACATCATCCGAAAAGTGGACTCTCCCCCTCGGATTGGCCATGTTCCAATCTCGATTCCAATCCCAAACACCCTGGCATCTGATCATGACGGCATCTTTTATCAGCGTCATTCCGCTGATTATTGTCTTCCTCCTTGGACAAAAATATTATGTTCAGGGAATTGTGACAACAGGGTTGAAGGGGTAGGTGATTTACGATTTTCAGTGGACCTCAATCGTGTCATTCTCGAGTGAAGCGAAGAATCTAACGATTGCTGTCTACTGATTTATAATTTACGATACGACAACTATCACCAAAGGAGGCATTAGATGTCGGAGAAAAAACGAGCGTTGAGTCGACGTGATTTCCTACGACTCTCATCAACCGTTCTTGCCGGTTCAGCATTAATCGCTTGCGTTCCCCAAGAACAAGCGGCAGCACCCGCTGCATCTGGCGGTGGTGATGCAGCACCGATCAAAGTCATCGACATTCCACGTGAAGACATGGTGACGGGCATCACCCCCATGGAAGAGACGGGCACCTTCCACCAAATGATCTGGGGTGGCGATGTCAGCCCATCCTATATGGCCGACATGCAAGGTTGGTTTGGCACCTACTATCCCAACCTTGAATACGAAGTATCATTCGCTCCCTGGGGCGAATATTGGACCAAGCTACCGGTGTTGCTAGCGTCGGGTGACCATCCTGACAGCGCATACACCCACTTTACCCGCACGGCAGTCTTTGCCGATAGAGACTGGATGGCACCCATCGATGACTTCATCGAAGTATTGCCGCCACCAGACTGGCCAGATGATTATCACTTTGCAGCGGTCGACAATATGGCTTACAACGGTGTACAGTATGGTCTACCCATCGACTGGGCACCACGCGCGATGCTGGTCAATCGTGACATCATGGAACCGATCATCGGTGAATGGCCACCACCAGATGACTGGTCCTGGCTCGATATCCTCGACTATGCTATCCAAGCCACAAAAGAGACCGATGATGGCATGCAATTTGGTCTGAGCTTAGGGCATCATCCCATTCGCCAATGGAACATCGTCAAAGAGTGGGGCGGTCGCTTCTTCAACGAAGAGATCACCGAGGGCCGTTTCCTGGATCCAGAAACCATTGAATGCTTTAAGTGGACCTACGATGTTAAACATGTTCACAAAGTGACGCCAACGACCGCTGATGAGCAAGTATTTGGTGGAAGCTTTGGTGGTTTCACCTCAGGCAAAATCGGTATGTGGGCCACGCTATCTGACGAGTGTCGCGCGGCGTTGGGGGCCATCGGCGACAAATTTACGCTTGGCGTTGGCCCTGAGCCAGTCGGACCGGATGGCGTCAGTCGGTTTGGTTTCGAGGGCAACGTGGGCTGGTTTGTCCCCAAAGGATCGAAGTGGCCAGCCGTCTCCTATGAGCTCATGCGTTGGTTCCTCACAGATGATGACCAAGCGCGCTTCATGGCAGTGAGCGGCTTTGGTGGCTTCCCCGGTCGCAAGTCTTCGGGTAAATGGAATGTACAGCAACTGGAAGAAAGTCTGCCCAATTACGGTCACGCAGCCTGGGAGATTGGTGGACAGAATGATGCCCACTTCCCGCTCTTCCCTCAAGGCTTGGAATGGAACGCGGTCTACACCAAGTGGATCGATCCAGTTCTGACAGAAGGTGATTCAAACGTGGAAGCTGCCTTGGAAGGTTTGCAAGAAGACACGAACAAGCTGTTGGCTGGCGAAGCATAGTATTCAGAGTAGAAAATATAAACATCTTTTCTCTTTGCAAAAATGGGGGTGGTTCATTTTAGCTGGATAGATAGGTTTACACTTTTAGAAACAGAAAGAACGTTTATATTCTCTGATTTCGCCGGTTCTCAGAGAGAAAACGGTCTCATATAGATTTTTATCTATGTATCAAAAGTGTAAACCTAATTTTGAACCACCCCCAAAAATGTAAACCTAATTGTCCGCCTAAAATGAACCACCCCGAAAAAGATAACAAAAACGGCGAGTGTGTTCTACTCGCCGTTTTTGTTATCTTCTCGATTTGTTCTATAGATGTTCAGATAATGTTTTTCCACGCAAAACAGAAGCTTGTCAGCATTTCAGCTGGTCAGCCAGAGAGCTGACTGGCTGAAATGCCATCAACGACAGGAAATTCTTTTTCTGAAAGGCTTTAGTTACGCAAATTCTAAATCACCCCTCTTTTCATCATGATTCAGATCAAATCACTGGAATCACATGAAGTTGACGAGGCGCTGACGGTCTACGAAGCGACATTCGGCGCACGAGATCATACAACCAAAGAAGAGCTGATCACCAGGTTGGAAAAGGGGACGGGCATCTTCTATGTTGCCGTCGATATCGAAACGAATCAGATCGTTGGCATTAAATTTGGCTATACTGAAGGGACTGGATGTATCGGACGTGGGATTGCTGTCCTACCCACCTATCGACGCCGAGGAATCGCAACAAGCCTTTTGCGCCATTTCGAAGCGGCTCTCGCTGCAAGTCCCATTATCACCAATTACGCATTTGGGTCAGGTACCGATGAGGGTGTCCCGTTTCATATTGCATCTGGCTACATTCCGAAAGCGTTGCTCCAGTTTAACGATCAGGAACTCCGACAGCAACTTGATCTAACAGGTTTTCAGATCGCGCATGAGGGCTACAATGAAACGTATAAGATTTATCAGATCTATCTGGAATTGGAACAACCTGACCAGAATCTGGCTTACTTGCGTCAGTTGGAAGAACAGTTTCCAGAGACAAATGTTCAGTTTATGTTTTCCAAAGAGTTTTGATATGCGCTTGGTATTGATGCTCATCATTCCGACGTTCATTCTGGTTGGGTGCGGCGGCGGCGTCGACGAACCGCCCACACCAGTTCCAGCGGAAAATGCCGCTGTCGGCAAGACGATTCTGTCTGATGACTGGGAGATTACATTGCTGGATCAGCCATCCAAAGACGGCGTCATCGGTGATGAACCCGAGGCGAACATCCAAACCATCTCGCAGTATGAACAGGCTGCGCGTACAGCCGACGGCGTCTGGGTCATTGTCCCCATCAAGCTCGTCAATGTTGGCAATGAAGAGAACATGCTTATGCAAACAACAATCCAGATCGAGGATGATCAAGGAAGGCAATACAAGATTGGTGATCGGCTCGTCCATCATGCCCAGGTCTGGCTCTCTGATGTAGAACGATGGGGAGATCGAAGCAATCAGCTCGTCCAAAACGTGCAGGATACTGGAGTTGAGCGAGAAGGTCCGGCCATTTTCGATGTCGCTGACGATGCGACTGGCCTTCGCTTGATCCTCAAAGGGACCGATGAATCGATTGATTTGGGGTTCGAATAGTGCCAAAACCCAAAACATCTACCCCTCGTGCAGATTACGATAGTCCGTGGAAAGAGATCCTTGAATCCTATTTTGAGCAGTTCATGGCCTTCTTCTTTCCACAGGCATATACCGACATTGATTGGGGTCGTCCATACGAGTTTTTGGATAAAGAGCTTCAGCAGGTGGTGCGCGAATCCAAAACAGGTCGCCAGATTGTTGATAAACTGGTTCGAGTGTGGCTCACCATTGGTCGGGAAAGTTGGATTCTTATCCATATCGAAGTGCAGGGTCAAAAGGAAGCAGATTTTGAACGCCGTATGTTTACTTATAATGTCCGACTCTTTGATCGATATGAGCATGAAGTGATCAGCTTCGCTGTGCTAACCGATAACCAAGAGGGTTGGAAGCCAAACGAATACAAGTATGGCAGATGGGGTTTCGAGATGAGGGTGAAATTCCCGTCAGTCAAGTTGCTCGATTATCAGTCCCGATGGGCAGAGTTAGAGACAAGCAGCAATCCATTTGCAGTCGCCGTCATGGCGCACTTGCGGACACAAAGTACGCAACGAAAGCCTCAGGAACGGTTACGCTGGAAAATCGAAGTCGTCAGAAGCCTTTATGAACGAGGCTTCAAGCGCTCTGATGTGTTAGAATTGATGAGATTTATCGATTGGATTATGATTTTACCAGCTGGCTTAGTACTACTGTGCATCAAGTAAAGGCTCGATAATGTTCGATTTTTGCACAAGATAATGCGAGCGTTTAGCGGAAGCAAGACGACGTTGCTTGTAGCGAAGGCGCTCGATAGTCTCAGCGAGTGTCAAGACAGGTTTAGGCAGAACGGCATGGAGAAGTTCAACAACCTGTGGCAAAGTGAGAGCGGGGGCATCATATTTGAGGAAAAACTGAGAACGAGCCAAGAAACCAAAGGCCAAAATGACTAAGGTCATATGATGATGCCAACCGAGCCAACTGCGAGTTTCATATTCGTTGAGTCCGAGAAACTGCTTGGCTTGTTCAAAAATGGTTTCAATGGGCCAACGCAAAGCAGAAACAGTGGCGAAGTCATCCAAGGAAGTCTCAAGGGGTGCATTGGAGAGAAAGTATTGCAGAGAGCAATCGGGATTGCGGCGGACGATGAGCCAGAGAGCAGAACCGGGGAGCCCATTGCGGACAGAGACAATGCGGCGACAAGCAATGGAAGCAACGATGAAGCCCTTGGAGCCCTCTTTGAGAACATGCTGTTGCCACTCATGCTCCTGGAAGGTGTCAGCGAGTTGAGCAACGGTGAGAGGCGTAGGTTCACCAGGCCGGACGCGGAGCTTGGAAGCTTTGCGCCCGCGTCCAGATGATGCGGGCAGATAGGTCTGGGGGCTGGAGGTCCAGACACGAGTCTCTTTGGGCACTTCAGCAAAGTAGCTGTAAGCGGTTTGGCCATCAATGCAGTCAAGCAGATGAGTATCTTTGCCAAAGGCTTCATCCATAGTGATCCAGCGGATGGGCAACGCACCCAGGGCGTGCGTCTGCTCAATCATGGACCAAGCCAATTCATTTTTTGTTTGGAAGGTCAGGTCAGTGGGAAGACCGGTTTTGTACCGCTTCTCTGCATACTCATCACTAAACCATTCTTGGGGGATATACAACCGACAGTTCAGTAAGGTATAGCCATGAGAGCTATTATATCCCAGGAAGACTCCGGCTTGACAGTTGGCGATCTTGCCCAGTTCGCCACACCGCTGCCGCTTGACGCCCACTGACTCTTCTCCTTGCTTGGGAATGTCGCTCCCATCCAGGAGTAAGACGCCATTTGCGTCTCCCAACAACTCACCTGTCTGTCGAGTATGTTCCGCCAGCATCGCTTCACCGCTCCAGCGGCTCTGACCCACAAAGCTTTGCAGGGGGGCGTACACCCGATTCTCCTACTGTCGCCAGCGCGATGTTCTCGGCCGATTTGCGTTTGATTTCGGGGTCTAACAAGCCTCGCATGTAGTGGTACGCATGCTCTCTCTGAGCCACATGGCTGAAGTATGGACTATATATGGCATGATACTCCTGGAGTTGGTCGGCCAGTGCCGCCAGTTGCTCTTCTGTCAGTTCCAGCAGCGGCGGGCTTTCCAGTTGGCTGTAGTCATATTGATTGACTGCTTGAGCAAGTTTCATCTTGATTTCCTTTCATCGAAGACTGCTTCATTTTATTGGCTCTTCAGTCTATCTCATTTTTCCTTTGCATTCTGTTTGCGTTTTGTTAGCAATATGCCCAGAAATATAACGAATTTCCTTTGTGTTTCACAATATATTGCTGCACAGTAGTATTAGGAAGAAGCTTTTGGTCAGAGGTTGATCAATATGAGGAGCAATATAAAATGCGTTATGTAATGAGCATAGAGCGAATGGCGGAAGAGCGAGGGCTAGAAAAAGGTGCTTTGGAGAACTCTCGCGATAATGTCCTTGAGATACTTCATCTACGTTTCGAGACGCCACCAGAGTCGTTGATTGAAACGATTCGTGAACTGGATAACCTTGCGCTATTAAGAGATTTACTGAAGCAGGCCGTCCTTGCCGGATCTCTGGAAGAATTTGAGCGAATCGTCGGGGTGGTTCATTTTAGCTGGATAGATAGGTTTACACTTTTAGAAACAGAAAGAACGTTTATATTCTCTGATTTCGCCGGTTCTCAGAGAGAAAACGGTCTCATATAGATTTTTGTCTATATATCAAAAGTGTAAACCTAATTTTGAACCACCCCGAATCGTCGATGAGAAAGTAGCATCCTACGAGGAATTAACTGCAACTGAAGAAAGCGATGACTGACTCAAGTAAAGTGATCTTACTGACAACCGCCTACCCATAAGAAGCAAAGGATAGCTACCCACATGTCCATTCCTGTCGGTATCAATATCTGGTCGAAGCTCGTTGACAAAACATTTCCCTATCTCGATCAAGTTGTGGCACCATTTGATTCAGTCTGGATGCCCGACCATGTCCAGTACGCAGGCATTGATGTCGCCGAAGGATGGACGTTGTTTACCTACGCGCTCGCTCGCTATCCGGACAAGCTGCACGGACATGATGTTCTTTGCAACAGCTTTCGCAATCCTGCCCACTTGGCCAAAATGACCGCCACGGCTCAGGCCCTATCTGGCGGACGCGTTGTCCTGGGCATTGGGGCTGGCTGGAATAAGGAAGAGTATCAAGCCTATGGATGGCCCTTCCCTTCGGCGCGGGTGCGCATTGCCCAACTGGCCGAGTCGATTGAATTGATCCGCGCCATGTGGACTGACAGTCCAGCCAATTATCACGGTGAGCATTTTCAGCTGGTGGATGCTTATTGCGAACCCAAGCCCGATCCGCTGCCCCCTATCATGGTTGGCGGCGATGGCGAAAAATATCTGTTGCACGTCGTGGCGCAACATGCCGACTGGTGGAATTTTGTCTACAAAGATCGAGCCATGTATGCCCACAAGCAAGAGGTGCTGAAGGAACATTGTCGTACGGTTGGTCGTGACTATGATGAAATTCTCCAGGTACCCCATATCGGCATCTGTATCGCCGACACAGAAAAAGATCTCGAACGATACAAGAACGATCCAAACTCTCGACCTCTGGGCGACAACTTCGTTGTTGGCACGCCCGAACAAGTGACAGAAGAACTGTTGGCTGTGGTGGAACAGGGAGGAGGTCGACTCACCGTCCATTTTGCCGACGTACCACGACCGGAGGGAACCTGGCTCTTTGCTGCAACAGTTTTGCCTCACTTAACTTCGTAATCGTCACGATGCCTACTCAAATGAAGTGCTGCGTCCTACATGACAAACACGATATCCGCCTTGAAACGCGGTCGATCCCGATCATTTCAGAAAATGAAGTACTCATTCATATGCAGCGTATGGGCATCTGCGGAACGGACGTTCACTACTTTGAACGCGGCCCAGTCGGCAAATTTGGCAAAATTCGACCATTTGTCTTGGGTCACGAAGGCGCAGGAGAAGTCGTTGAAGTTGGCTCAAACGTAACAGATCTAACCATTGGAACGCGGGTCGCCATTGATCCATCGCGACCGTGCCACACGTGTCGCTACTGCATGTCCGGTCGCTACAATCTCTGCCCAAACATGCAATATCTCGGCAGTGCTAGCTCTCGACCGCCCGATGGTCTCTTCTGCGAGTATCTGGCATTTCCTGCCCCAAATTGTTATCCACTGCCGGATAGCTTTTCGTATGGAGAAGCCGCAATGATTGAACCGCTCTCGGTTGCGATGCACGCAATCAAACGTGCTGGAGATATTTCAGGGCTGTCTGTGCTCATTGCGGGAGGTGGCCCCATCGGTCAGTTGGCGCTTCTTGTGGCACGAGCATTTGGCGCCGCTCAAGTCGCATTAAGCGAGGTCGTTGAAACACGACGGAAGTTCGCCATGTCAAATGGAGCAAATCTGGCACTCGATCCGGTTGATCCATGGATGATTCAGCAAGCCCTGGATTTCACCGACGGTGGATTCGATCTGATTATCGAAGCGGCAGGTTCAGGAGCAGCTCTCAGTCAGGCTTTTGAGATAGCAAGACCGGGCGGAACTTTGATTCAGATCGGTGGAATCAAGGCCGATGCACACGTTCCTCTTAACAGAGTGATGCCGCGTGAACTGAACTATATTGGTTCTTTTCGGTTTGCCAATGTCTTCCAAATGGCTATTTCGATGGCGGCTTCCAGGCGCATTGACTTGAGTCCGCTGATTAGCGAGACATTGCCGCTGGATGAGTTCAGGGGTGCAATAGAATTGGCGCAGGCGAGAGAGGGTGTTGTCAAAGTGCAGTTGACGACAACGTAAGCAATCCTACATCAGCTCAAACTATCGCGCCAATCGAATCGCATATTGCTGACAAAGGGCAATCATTTTTACCATAAAGAGATTGAAGAGATTGAAGGATTGTCGGCCTCTTCTTCAATCCCTTCCATGGCTTCATGGTTCATCTTTTCATATCTACGGTGACAAATCACAGATGTCCACATTCCATCGTCTTGATAAAGTGGGATAAGTTGTGTCATAACCAATCTATCTGTTGACGCACAGTTTCAATTTGCTTGGTTGGTTCAGCTTCATGCTTATGGAGACGCCACTTAAACTTCGGACAATAGGCTACTCGTTTGTGAGACTGAACAAACAGGCTGTTTGTTCTACAATTGACCGACACAATGCCCGATGCCCACGATCTTATCACAGGTTTGAGGCGTATACAATTAGTCGCAAATTTTGCGCGCCATCCCGGACAGCAGTCAGGATGAACCTCGTCTCGCCATTGTTCCTGCGCAACATGGAGGACGAAACATAGCTCACTGTTCCAGCGCCCTCAACTCCAATGTAACCGATTTTCCCTTTAGGGCCGAGTGACCAGCCTTTCACCTTGAGATTGCCTGCTCCATCCTCAAACGAGGTGACAAAGCGTCCATCTGATACCGCATTGATCGTAATATGACGGGCATCTCCAAGGTGCTTTGACCACCGCTTCTCGAATTCGCCCTGTGAGTTAACGCTCCAGGATTGAAGCAACATGCCGGATTCTGTTCGCGCTGCGGTCACGAGCATTTGTCGATCATCAGGCATGGGGACAGTTGAGATAGCCACTTGACCGAGAATTTCGGCTCCGGTATGGGAGTGTACAGCACTCAGTGTCTTGCTGTTTTCATTCCAGCGCCATGTCTGAATGCGAAGCTTGTCGCCTTGCGTCTTGACTGCTGTAGCCGCGCCCACGAAGACATCGGACGGATCTTCGTTGCTGCGACGGCCTTTCCGGATTCGGGCGACCGCAACGGAGCGTACGGCGTCGCCTTCGATGGAGCCTTTGCGGTCAAGATTTCCGTTGTTATCGGTTTCGTAAGTGATCAGTTTGAGCTTTCCATTGCCAGCCTTTACAGCAACGATCACGCCGTCGCCCGTTGGAACGCGCGTGATGGCAACATCTCCAACTGGACCGGTTGTTTCGTGGTCTTTATGGCTGACCGTGCCGTTGGGTGACACCTTCCAGTAGTCGAACCTGAAATTTCCGCTAGCATTTCTGGCCGCTGTGACCACGTCCCGATCCGTTCCTGGTTTGGCGGAGGCGACCAGATCGATTTCGACCCCTGTGGCCGACTGCTGCCGTAGGATGCTCCCATTTTCGTCTACGTCCCAAGCGATCAGTTGTAGTTTGTTCTGGTCGTTGATGATGCTTGTCACGCTACCAGCCAGTGAGACAGCATGTGTAGTTCCAGCCGTCTTTGTGCCGGTGCGCAGGAAGGGAGAGGGCTTGATGAGAGGCAACGGGTTGCTATCTGTTTTTCTGACCTCCCAGTCTCCTTGTAGCTTAATCCACGATGGTGTCTCGCTGGGACGCATCCAGGCGTTTTCAATGAGATAGGGACGGTGACCGCCATTCTCGACGGGTATGCCAGTCGGGGTGATCTCCATTTTGCCCTGATGCAGATGGACGTGGGGATGAGTTGAGCCACCGGAACTGCCTGCCCGGCCGATGAATTCACCACGGCGGACTTTGGGTCTTTCGCCTTCTGGAATGATTGCCTCGGTGGGAAAGTCGCTACATTGACCATCTTCGCACAGTTTCACATTGGCGTTGTTCATGAATTTCTTGTCGAAGGGGCACAGGTTCTCAGGGATTGTACCCGGTGCTAAATGGCCGAAAAAAAGACGGTGGCCATCTTCCGTCAGCAGTGCGATGTAGTTGCCAGATTTTCGGACCTTGCACACAGGCTCATCAGACTCCGTTGCCTCTTTACACTCGTCACTACCGCAGGAGCCGATTTGACACTTCCCATCAGCGTCCACAAGTTCTTAACAACATCTCTTTGGATGCGGGGTATTCGGTTCTGGATTGTCCGGAAAATTGCGCCAGCAACTGATTATTTCCCCGTCAGCTGGTGCATAGAGCGGCACGCGATAGATGATGTACCTGCCATATATGTCACAGCCTGGTTCGCCATTTTGGCAATGCGGATTGTCCTCAATCGCTGCATACCTGTTGACCCAATCGCCATTTTCTTTCTGGCGACGAATCTGCCAGTCGCGGGCATGGCCGCCATTTGCCTCGGAGGCACCGTGGTTGCCCCCAGTGCAGTAGTGACCCGCCGGCATGTCGATCGAGCGCCAGGGCAAAGGGAACCTATCGACTTCAGTATCGCTCTCTTCAGTGGTAGGGGCCATCTCTTCTTCCAATTCTGCAACGCTGTTGTGAGTCGAAACGAATGTCACAAGCGGCAAGAAAATCTGGCTCTTACCCTTTTCCTGCGCTGTCGCCCCTCCGGTACTTCCCGCTTCTAAACTCAAAGACGACAATGCAGCATTGGCGTGAGCAGCCTGTGCTATGAGTAAGGAAGCTGTAAATAGTGCTAATAAGATGATGAATGCGTAGATAAACGTTATACGAAATAACATGTTGACTTCTCCTTCCAGATGAAAATATAATGAGGAAATCGACAGCAATGCTGCCAACACAACACAATTCTTACCACTGACGGTGGAGATTCTTGTGAAAGTATATGGACGAAAGTGGGAATTGCGGGAAACTATTTATACTGCATGCCAAAAATAGTACATTCCTCGCTTACTTTCTTGAACATTCTATGAGATTCCGTCAACAAAATGATGACATCGTCAACAATTGCAGTAAGAGCTCTTCGAACGAGTTTTTGGAATAAGAATAACGTCCGAAGAGATTTGTCAGAGCTTGGATCCTATTATATAGTCCTCAAGTTGGATTCATTCTTCAATCTAGCGGACACCCGTTACTAAAGCGTAAACTTACCAAGCTCGCTAGCCAGCAGGCACGTCAACGGCTGGGCTATGAAGAACCGGGCCGATTCGTTCAGTTCTGTAAAGAGCTTGCTGCGTAAAATGAGAGAACACTCATATGAGAATCCTCTTTACCAGACATGGCGAAAGTGAAGCGAATGTTCAGCGGATCATCTCGAACCGAAACTTGCCCCATAAGTTGACGCAGACGGGAATCTCTCAAGCCTTTGCTTTGGCAAAAAGGCTTGTTGACTCTTATGATGTACGCCTGATTGGTGCGAGTCCAATCCTGAGGGCACAGGAGACAGCAGCGATTGTTGCTGAATCGCTCGGGCTATCTCCAGCAACGTATCCTGCTCTGCGTGAATTTGATTGTGGTATGATGGAAGGTCGTGGTGACAGTGAGGCTTGGGCTGCCCATCAGGCGGTTGTTCGCGCTTGGGATGAAGAGAAGGATTTTGACCAATGTATCGAGCCGGACGGTGAGAGTTTCAACGACATCAAAGAGCGATTCTTGCCATTTGTTGCTCGTCTCATCAAAGAGAATCAAGTGCAGTCGGGTGACATCCTATTAATCAGTCATGGTGCCGTGCTCCTCCAAATGTTGCCGCTTGTTGTAGCAAACGTTGATCGAGCTTTTACAAAACAGAATTCCATTGGGAAATTGTGAGCTTGTCGTTACCTACCTACAAGATAAGCAACTTGTGTGTACCGATTGGGCCGGTGTAAAGTTGACATGAAAATGCGTAGCATCTTCATTATTTCTTCAAAATGACCATACGAAAAGACGAAAGATGAGACTGACGTTACTATACATCACAGGAATTTTGCTACTTGTCGCCTGCGGCTCTGGATCTGACGCCGCACCCATTGTCGAAGCTGAAAACGCCCAAATTGGCGCGAACGTTTTAACAGAAGAGTGGGAAGTGACACTTACAGCAGCACCCTACAAAACGAAAGTGGTCGGGACCGGTCCTTCATCCGGTGGCCGTAGTGGTGAATGGGGCGATATTGGCATACAAGAAGCTGAGGGAATGTGGTTAATTTTGCCAGTCGAACTCACCAACAAAGCCGATGAGATGATTATGCTCACTGGCAAGTTTTTCAGGGTGCGAGATGCTCAAGGAACCGAGTATCCAATGGCACCCCGACCAGTTCATGCGGCAACGATTTGGAACGACGAACGATGGGGGGAAAGAGAGAATCAGCTTCCACAGAATCCAATGGATGTTGGCGTGACCAACAGTGGGCCAATCATTTTTGACGTACCCGAGCATGCCACCGGCCTGGAATTGATCATGGATGGAACGGATGAGGCAATTGATTTGGGGTTTTGAAAAGAATCTTTATGCTGATGAACCCGATCTTGTTGGGTGCGCTTGCTGGCATCTTAACTTTGTTGACGCTTGTCGTCGGTGTATACGCTGGCATTACCTCCTTCTCGCTAATCTTCCTGATCCTTGGTCGACTCAGCCAAAGCGCGGCTGAATCTTCTACCCCTTCGGGTTCCGCTTTTGCAGGACTTGATGCTTATCTTTTCGATAGTTTTAATAATCTCTTGACAGGACTCTGGCGTGATCGCTGGGGGTTTATTCCGGCAGGTCTTCTTGGTGGATTCACATCAGGGGCATATCGATTTGGGCTTATGCTTCAACGTGACCGCGCTTGGCTGATCAGTTTTACCGGTATGGCAATTGGGGTGATTGTGCCTGTCATCACCTGGTTTGTGGCGCAAAAAGCAGAGATTGCTCTCCTAATTGCCGAACGCCCTGACATCTTTAGCTATAGCGATCAACTCTCAACACCATATGCGCTCGATATTGGTTTGGCACTCGTCTTTGGCTTGCCCTTAACATGGGTCTTCTGGTCAATTTGGCGCAGGTGGTACAAGCGGCTCTCGTTCAACTATGACGACACGAATGGTAATGAGATGTCAAATCACTTCGCTTCATCCGCTGAGCCGCCTTTAAACAGATTTGCGCAAAACCATCGATTACTGGCAGCACTGCTCATCATTTTCCTGCTTTGTCTGTTGCTCCAATTGCCTCTCAAGCGGTATCACGACCAAGCTTCAGTTCGGTTTCAGCACGGCACCGTGCGCTTAGATGCTATTTCCAGTCCTGACCATGAGGCACCCGTCTCTATTCAGGACAATGCGCGGACATTTACAGTTGTCCGTCGGGCTGGAGATGGCGTGGTCAATATCGCCCTACGTCCTTCTACTTTACTTTCTGGTAAAGGCTTGAGTGACAAAGGGCAAACCGAAAGGGGCGGAAAAAAGAATCCACCCTGAAAAAACGGGATAAAATGTAAAAATAGTGCTCGGCTAGTTTAAGCAGCGGCATTGAGGCGGCGATGAGCGAGAACGCCTTTAGGTAAATGGTGTGAAACCGAGGCCTTTTTCCGAAAGTCAGGGTCGAGTTGGTCGGGAGTTGGAAAAAGAGCACTCGAGAGAACGCGGCGCAGCCTGCCGGGAGTGGCTTGAGGCTCTCGATCCCAGTAGCCAGTCGGTATGGGAGGAAGAGAAGCGGCTAAATGGGAAAGAAGATTGCCAGCCAGCAGCCCCAGTTCAGGTAAGCGGAAGCAAGCCTCATCGGCATGAACAAATTGACGATGTAAGCCAATCATCTGCTTGGAAGCCAAGGGGGGGATGTTCAACAGGCCAGCGCTCCAGATAGAAAAGATAAATGGTTTCAGCTTGTAAAGCCATGACGGTCGCCAGAACCAAAGGTGTGTGATAAGCAGGATCCTGAAAGACGTAAATCGAATAGGTGCGGTTGGCTGTATCCACCTTGGTTGTCCTGGGGACGAGATTGTGCCATGCTTGATAGCGAATCAGGCGACCACTATAGACAAATTGACCAAACGAGTCTGGAGTTGTGGCCTCGAGTCGCTTTCCCTATAGCATCGAGAGAGCGGACGCACAATATCACCATATTCGGGTGGTCTGCCTTTTTCCTTACGTTCGGGTAACTCATTGCGGCGCGCTGTGCAGTTAATCGCTTCCCGAAGGACAAATCGGTCGACGTCGCTTTCTAGCATTTCTCTGATTGTAAACCCGGCATCGACCACCGCCACTTCGTCTGACTCCAGTGATTTCTTCGTCTCTTTCAGCAGCTTTTCCGAAACTCACTTTCCTTTGTGCCTACCTCGCATCTCATGATTGCCTTGAGCAGTGGCACTCGTTTCCCGCCTATCTCCCCGAGCTTATCATCACTCCAAAGATGAGCGGGCAATGCCCGACGAGCCGTTGAGTTATAGAGTCGGTTCACTTTCCCTTGCAGCTTCGGTCGCCAGAACCCTGTGATATCTATGCTTTTCACTCGGTATCCTTCTAACTTTTTGCCTCCCATTCCCCTTTCCACTCCACTTCTTCTTGCCACGATGAGAGCAGGCTTGCAATATCCCATGATCCATATCGAAAGCTCCACCAGCTTCGCCGGAGCTCCTCATCTTCAAACCCGCTTTCACTCAATCCACTATGGATTGCTCCTCGACTTTTCAGAAACGACCCATTCATCATCGCCCACATCAGACGCATTACATTTACGTTTGTTCCCACCGGCGTTACTTGCAATACATTCATCAGTACTGCTATAGTTATTTCTGGCGCGGTTAGCATTCCTTCCTCCTTTTTGGGTTCTCTACCTTTAGGATGAAACGCTAACCGCTTTTTGTCACATTTCTCACCTCATCTCTTTTCTTTTACCAGAAAGTAAAGGTCTACAGATCAACAAGAAATAGAACAACAGGAAGATGTCATGCAGATCTCCGATTGGTCTTTTGGGCATAATGACCCCAATTTGTATGAAAACATATCGCTAGATAACATCACATCGGGGGAATATGTGTTGCTATTTGCGCAGGCAGAGGGCGTGGGGTTCTTCGAATACACATTGAGTCATGGCGGCGGCCGCATGAGCAACGTTGCCGCTCTCGCAATTGGTGGTTTGCTGGCGATTAGCTTTGTCCTTGGCCTTACATTGCTTCTCTTGGTTGCGACCCGCTTCTCGCTTCTATGGAGAGTCTCTTTGTGGACGCTGCTCGTCTCGTCTACTCTTGTCGGCTGCATCCCACCTGACCAACGCCTCATGAACCAAACCGGGATACCGAATGAACTGCCCCAACCAGCCCCTTCAGAATCAGCAATCGTTGTCAGTACGCAAGAGTTAACGCCTTCGTCCCTCTCGTGCCAGGGGAAATTTATCCCTCACTTGCTCGACCATACAACCACGATTGACGCGGATATCGTTCGTCAATATGAGAGCAATGGCGCAGGGCTGGCGATTAACGATCTGGATAACGATGGCGATCTGGATATTGTGTTCGCAAACTTAGATGGTCCAAACAGGCTTCTGTGGAATGAAGGAGATTTAAGGTTTCATCCTGCGTTGCTTGGTCATCCTGATACAAGCGGCGATTCACGTGATGTTGACATCGTCGATGTAAATGGCGATGGTTGGTTTGACATTGTCTTGACGCGGCGTCACCGAAAGCCGATGGAATTTTGGCTCAATCAAGGCGAAACAGCACTACGTAATTTTGTGCTTTCAGACGAGTACAATGTGCGTCATGCATACACCGCATCGTGGGCCGATCTGGATGGAGATGCGGATCTCGATCTGGTCACCGCAGAATATGACATTGAATTGACAGATGGCCGCAAACCAGATGTAATCAACGTGGGTGGCGGCGTTCTCTATTACGAAAATCGAGACGGCTCGTTCATCCCTTCGTCAGTGGCGTTGCATTCACAAGCATTGGCGCTTTTGCTAACCGATCTGAATGAAGATGGACAGACTGACATTTTGGTCGGCAACGACTTCGACTCGCCTGACCAGGTCTGGTATGGGAGCGATCAAGGCTGGCAAGAAGCGACACCGTTCCGCACCATAACCCACAACACAATGAGCTTTGCAGTGGGCGATCTGGACAATGACGGTCATGATGAGATATTTGCCACCGATATGATGCCCTATGCTCACGACGAAGAGACAATGGCCGCTTGGGAACCAGTAATGAGCATCATGAGTGATCCGCCAGCCAGCGATCCCCAGACGATGGCCAATGTTTTACAGGTACGAGATGAACGCGGTCGCTTTGCAGACCGTGCGCCAATCAGTGGCTTGACCGCCACGGGATGGAGCTGGTCAGCCAAGTTTGGTGACCTGGACAACGATGGTTTTTTGGACCTCTATGTCGTCAACGGGATGATGGCGGTCGAACTCTTCCGTCACCTGCCCAATAATGAACTGGTCGAAGAAAACCAAGCCTTTCGCAATATTGGTCAAGGTCAGTTTGTGCCAGCCGGTGAATGGAACCTCAACACAACAGGTAGCGGACGCAGCATGAGCATGGCCGATCTGGACGATGATGGGGATCTCGACATTGTGGTCAACAATCTGCAATCACCCGCGCAGCTTCTCGAGAATCAGCTCTGTGGTGGTCGTGCTCTGGAAATCGATCTCTTTTGGCCTGACAGCCCGAACCAGCGCGCCATAGGTTCTCGTCTCACGCTTCACACCAGCACAGGAACATATTATCGTACTACGCATAGCGACAGTGGCTACCTGTCGGGCGACCCAGCACGTGTTCACTTTGGATTTCCGATCGAGACTCGCCTGGAGAAACTTGTCATTCGATGGCCAGATGGGATGAATACAATTGTAGACACGCCAGAATCACAGACCTTGATGAAAGTGATTAGAGAATAGAATCTCCCTGATAGATGACAAGATGATTGTTGTCCCGCAGTTCGTCTATCCTGGATTTTGCCAGACAACAGGCAATTTGTAAGATACACAAACATTTACGACTGATCTCATAAGAACCGTCAATTCATCAAAACGGGAGTATGACCATGGCAAGCGAACGAACCTTCAGCCCAAACGGCAACGAACCGTTTATCTTCGATAATAACTGGGGCAATTGGGGCAATCTACCGCTTGAAGCCCGCACGCTCACCACAACCAATGCAGATGCAGAGCCAGTCATTCCACTAACCGAAGAGCAAAAGTTCACCTTCGATACAAAAGGTTGGCTTATGATTCCAGGGCTGATCCCCGAGGACGAACTATCAGAGATGCGCAAATTCTGCTACCGCCTTAAGGACGATCCCGAATCCTTGCCGAAACATATGCGTACCCCCATTGCCGGTCCCCTCGAAAAGCTGGTGGATCATCCCGTAGTGGTTGGCTTCTGTAATGAGTTTTTGGCTTATCCCGCTCTGGCAACCGAAGAGTATTATGGGTTTCGCTTTGAAACCAGCTTTCTGCTCTACCGCAACAAAGGCATGGGCAAGTTTGGCCCCCATAATGGCAATGGTCTCTATCGTTTGCCGGGCAATTCGCATGAGTATCGCGCCCTACCGGGCAAAGGCTACAGTGGCTTGACGCGCGTCGTCTGGGAGTTGAACCCAGTCAAGAAGGGAGATGGCGGGACTCTCTTTGTGAGTGGTAGTCATAAGGCTGCCTACTCACTTCCACAATCGATTTTGGATCAGAAGTCTCCGCTTTGGGAAACCTATGAATGCCCAGCTGGTTCTGTCATCTTCTTCAGTGAAGCCACAACCCACAGCGCCCAACCCTGGACCAACGACAAAGTCGACCGCGTCCCTATCTTCAACCAATATAATGGCATTGGCAGTCGCTTCCATTGGTGGGAGCCACCCAAAGAATTGCTCGAGACTATGCCGCCCAAGCGGCAATCTCTCTTCCGTCATGCCTATGGGGAAGGGGCCAATACAGGACTGGAGACACGCAATTTATTTGAGCGGGCGATTGGGTAGTAATATGTGAATTTCTCTTTCTGACACTTTCTCTGATTATAACAAATTACGGCTCTGTGAGGTTTTGTAGGGTAGATGTTGGATAGTTTGTTGGTTTGCTGGTTTGTTCACCAACTATCTAACCAACAAACCAACTGACAACCACACAATTCCTCAGACAACCCAAATTACAACAATGGAGATACCCCCATGTCCAATTCTAGCTGGTCCTTCTATAACAAACAACATACAAAATTCGGTCACTATGGTGGTGATCGGCTGGTCTCTAGTAGGCATTTTCCGGAAGAAGACCCCGAGCAGCGTTTCGAAGAGATTGTCGTCCAACTGGGGGCTTCAGAGAGAACTTTGCTGGATATCGGCAGCGGAAGCGGTGGTTTTACATTGTCTTTGGCACCCCACTACGGTCAGATCATTGGCATAGAGCCATCTAACCTCATTCAAACGGCAATGGAGCGGCAGCAGGATGCAGGAATAGACAATGTTGACTTTCAGCGCCAAGATGGATTTCAGACATCGTTTGCTGACGCAAGCTTTGACGTTATCTTTAGCCGCCGCGGACCAAATCCGCGCCCAGAAGTTGATCGCTTGCTCAAGACCGGAGGTCACTTTGTTCATATTGGCATCGGCTATGAAGATACTCGAGACTTAAAGGATCTCTTTGGACGCGGACAAATGTTTAATAAGCGCGGCAGTTCACTCAACTGGCAGCGGACGAATCTTGGAGAGAGAGGGTATCATATTCATCTCTTGAAAGATTATATCTATGATGAATACTACGCAACGTTTGACGATCTCGACGCGTTTCTCTTCCGCGTCCCGATCTTCGAAGAGTATGGCTCAGACGAAGATCGAGCATTGCTCAAACAATATGCCGATACCCATACAACACCCGAAGGGATTTGGCTGGGTCGTCATCGATATTTGATCCATGCAGAGAAGCAGTAAGTAGTTCATAATCTTTAAGACCATCCAAAAATCAAGGGATGGCCGACATCTAATTTATGTTTGGTTAAGGCTTTTCCAACAATTAAAATCCCTAATTTGATCTGGAAAAGCTCAAGCCATTCCAGAGAACTCGATTTGGCAAATTAGGGACTTATTTCTCTGGAATGGCCTAAGGCTAATCTGGTACGGAATCAGAAAGTGATAGAGTTACGTCCTGTTACACTTATTTTGGTCGAGACCCATTCATTTATAATGCAATCGACGATGTTCAGCATAGTGTTCCCTTTGGCACTAAATTAACCAATCAAACCCTTTATCTCTTCTGAAGCAACTTAATACAAGGAGAAAATCAATGAAACTAAAATGGCTTCTGATCAACGCGTTTGTTGTTCTCGCACTATTCCTAGCGGCATGTGCTGCACCAGCAGCAGCACCCACCGCCGGAGAAGGCGATGCTGCTGACATGAGTGGTGGCAGCGAGCAACTCCCCGTTCCCCGCAACGAAGCAATCGTGATCAACCATTCCAACATCTTCCGCACCTGGGACAGTTGGAATCCATTCGTCCCCAACGGACTTGGCGAAGGATACAACCAAGCTGCACAAGAGCATCTCTTCTATCTGAACTGGGCAACGGGTGAATTTACGAGCTGGCTTGCCGAGAGCCATGAGTATAATGATGATTTTACTCAATGGACAGTCACAACTCGCCCAGAGGTACATTGGAATGACGGCACACCATTCACGGCGGCTGACGTAGCCTTTAGCGTTGAGATGGTCCAAAGTGATGCAGGTCTCCAGTGGAACGGCGCCATGAACGAGTGGGTCGAGAGTGTTGAGGCGACAGACGATCAGACTGCTGTTTTCACATTGACCAAACCCAATCCACGCTTTCACATGAATTTTGCCAGAGCCTGGTCCTTCCCGGTTGTGGCAAAGCATATCTGGGAAGGTGAAGATCCGCTGACCTTTAAGAATCACCCACCCGTCACAACAGGACCCTTCAAATTGAATCAGCAACTTGAAGAGCAGTTGATGGTGGTCTGGGAACGCGATGAGAACTATTGGGCCAAGGACAATGGCTTCTTTCCAGGAGCCAAGTATGTCATCTGGCGCACGAATACAACGCCGGAAGCCGAGCTAGAAGAACTCGAAGCGAACCTCACCGATCATACACACACCTACACAGCTGATGAAGAGCTGTTGGCCCGCTCCGAAGAGATCAACTCAGATGTGCTGTTGGCCGGCTGGCGGGATCCTTGTCCCCGTGGTGTTTGGATGAACAATGGTAAATACCCGTTGAGTCTACCCGAAGTGCGTCATGCCATCAATGCTTTGGTCAATAAGGAGAAGGCTGCAAATGTGCTCGTCCCATTGACAACAGTGCCCGCTGTCTTCCCCTGGGCCGACTGGGGTGCCAACGACAAGTATGCGTATGAGGATGTGCTGGCCGAATTTGAACTAGATTATAATCCAGAACGGGCTGCCCAAATCTTAGATGATCTGGGCTTTGCACCTGGTGATGATGGTATCCGGGTCGACGGTGAAGGCAACCGCATGTCCTACACCATTCTCGTGCCCCAGGTGGGTTTGACGGGTGAACATCCCATTGCCCTCGATTTGGCGGAAGAGATGAACAAGATTGGCATCGAAGCGTCGGTTAAGTGGTCCGAAATGGCACCATGGGCAGAACAGCTACAGACAGGCAACTTCGACATCACGTCGCACTGGTTCTGTGGCGATTGGGCCGAGCCGCCCATGACCTTCTCGACTATGAAGCATACCTACATCAAGCCCATTGGTGAGCGCGCCGAATGGTCGCAAAACTGGATTCGTCTGGACGCTCCTGAACTGACCGAGGTGATCGAGCAAATCGAGGTCTTGAGTCCCGATGATCCCGCTGTTGAAGAATTGTACAAGGAAGCATTCCGACAATACTTGAAGAACATGCCGGGGATTGCCGTTGTGCAAACGACCTTTGTGATGCCTTTCAACTCTCATTACTGGGAGGGTTGGCCTACTACGGATAACATTTACGCAGTGCCGTTTACTTGGTGGCCAGAGTTCAAGTTCGTTCTGTTTGAGATCGAACCTAAGTCATAAATCTGACAAGATGACAGGGTACCCATTGTCATTGCGGACGTTCATGCTCTTTCCCAATCAACTGTCCAGATCTTGAACGATCAATTGGAAAGGAGCGTCCATCTTTTGAATCAGCTTGCCGCACGACGAAATTCATCTGCATCACAAGGGCAAGATCGAGACAGAGAGATTTACGCGTCAGAGCCGTTGATCGGTATCGGGCGTCTGCTCTATAGCCAAATATTGCCACAAGCAATCCAACAAGCGCTTCGTCAGCTTCCATCTGATGCATCGTTCATCCTCATTACCAACGAAAATCAACTGCCCTGGGAGCTATTGCACGATGGAGAAGACTATCTAGCTCTGAAACAAAATGTTGCGCGCCAAATCATTGTGGAGGACGGTCCACCTCACTCCGCTATTGACGACGTATCAGGGCGCCAGTGGAAAGCGCTGCTGATTGGAAATCCCAGCAGCGATCTGCCCGAGGCCGCCAAAGAGATTGAACAACTGGCGAACATGATCGAATCGATTCCCGAAGCAGCTATTCCCCAAATCATCATGCACCGTCGTGCAACGCGCCGGACCATCCTCCATCATCTTTCTAGTGGAGTATATGATCTGATCCATTATTCGGGTCATACCCATTATGATGCCCAAAATCCAGAAGCCAGCGGATTGCTTCTGGCACAAGGTGAAATCCTGACCGCAGACGATATTGTCCAACACTTGAACGGTCGCCCCGTGGTCTTCTTGAACGGTTGTCGTTCCGCCTCGCTTCACGACCAAGAGGTCAATACGATTTTGAATCTGGCAAAAGCATTTATTCAAGGGGGCGCGCGCAGCTTTGTGGGTAGCTATTGGCCCATCTATGATACAGGCTCGCGTCACTTTTCCCTCTCTTGGTATCGAATGATCCTACAGGGTGAAACGCTCGGCAGAGCTATGCGACTCGCTAGACTTGAAAGCAAAGAGAGCAATCCTCAGCTGCCCCTTTGGGCGTCATACACATATTATGGCAACCCCGATCTCCAATTCTGGCACAGGCAAACATCGCCCAAACAGCCTGCCACGGTCTTCGTGCTTCGTCTTTTGGGCCTAAATCGTCTTATTTCGACTATCAATGGATCGATAGAAAAGATTGGGGCCATCCCTATGAAACAAGAGATAGCCGAAAACGAATCTGGATGGGTAGATGAGGACGATGCCTATGCATTGATAGAAAGCCAGTTTGCCCGGGTGGCTAATCAGATTACACGTTTTGGGGGACAGATTCAAAGTGTGATTCAAGACACTCTCATTGGAACATTTGGTTTGCCAACAACTCAGCAAAATGATGTTGAAAGAGCACTCCTTGCGGCACAAGCCATACTGGGTAATCTAAATCAGGATCAGGCCGACTCAATGGAACTAGCCGCGCAATCAGAAATAGACGTTGCAATCGGAGTCAGCAGTGGCGATCTCTTTTTAGCAGAGCTTGAAACCCAGAACGGGCCTTATCAAACCATCATGGGACATGCGATTACCCAAGCTATCTTGCTGTCCAAACAAGCCCAGCAAGGCGATCTCCTCGTGACGGACTCCGTTCGTCGTTTGGCGCGTCCCTTTTTTGACATTGAACTAGAAACGGTCGAACTGGAAACAGCCGAACTAGAGCTTCTCGTTGAGCCACAACCCGTTCATAGAATTCTAGAGCTCAGAGAACGTACCTCGCCAAATTGGTCGATGAATGAGCGAAGCGTCGAATTCGTTGGACGCAAGTTTGAACAAGAAATCCTTCAGAGGGCCTGGCAACAGAGTCAGCGTGGTCGTGGGCAGATCGTCGACATTATTGGCGAGGCAGGTGTCGGTAAATCTCGTCTTCTTTACGAATCGCGACAGAAGATCATCGCTGAATCAACCAATCATGAATCGATTAGGTGGATATCTATCGCCTGCCCATCGGCTTATGCGCCTGGTCCTTATTGGCTGATCGGTGAATTGCTGCGCACGATTTTCGAAATGAATATTCTGAAGGTTGATCGAAGAGAGTATGAAGCCTTGACTCCACAAACGCTACATGGAGTGGCTCAGCAAATTCTAGGAGTCAACAGAAGCCAACAAGAGTTGATGGAAAATCAAGCCATTCTGATGGAAGTTATCTTTGGCTCTACCTCTCTAGAACAGACAACAGAAGTGATGTTGGAGCAAATGGGGCCACACATACGTCAACGCCGCCTGATCACTCTCCTGGGACGGCTATTGGCACATCTTACAACCCAAGCACCTTTGGTGATTGCGCTTGAAGATCTCCATTGGGCCGATGACGAAAGCCTTGACATTTTGAATCAACTCTGGACCGGTACCGAGCAGGCGGCGATACTCGTGATCTGTCTTTGGCGAGCAACTACCTCAGGAAACCAGTCCCCCTGGCAGCAGCGCCGCAACGCTCAACAAATCCGTTTAGCATCCTTGGATGAACAAGAAAGCCGTCAGTTATTGATCTCCTTGCTACAGAACCATGAATCTGAGTCAGATGAAATAGAGGAAGAAATCGCGCAAGTTCTCCTCCCTTCTGCCAATGGCAATCCATTTCTCTTGTGCGAACTCATCACATCGCTGTTGGAGTCTAATCTATTGGTCTACACTCACCCAGAAAGGTTTTGTCCCGTCACGGTTCCGAAAGACGTGGTACAAAACCCTTCTGGGGATCTATATGAACAGAGCAAGTGGCGTTTAACTCGTTCGCTTCATCCGGACGATATTCCGGGCACAGTGCGCCGAGTCGTCAAGACGCGTGCCGAATCTCTGCCCGCTGCAGCCCAAGCTATCTTGCCGCTTATGTCTGTCATTGGAGATCAGCTAGCGCTATCCCTTCTGCAAGCGGTTGTCGCCGGTCTCGATCTAGAATCACATCTTGATAAAGGACTCTACCAACTGGAAGAACGTGCCTTTATTGAACATCGTTGGGGTGACGATCTCTACCATTTTACCCATTCGCTGCTCCGCTCGGAAATCTATAGTGATTTACAAAGCGAACAGCGTAGACGCTATCATCGTCGAGTGGGACAGGCAATGCTTCAACTCTTCCATTCTCCCACAAAAGCTCATACATCTTCTGCTGGTCAGAAATCGAAAATGACACAGAGCCTGACTGAATGGGGCGCTGCCGGACGAGAAGGAGAGCTCCAGGATCTGCTGGCTCACCATTTCTATCAAAGTGTCGTAACGCCTGGGGCACTAGGTGGACCACAGAAAGTGTTAGAAGGAGCCGCTCCAGACCATCTGTTGCAAGCGGCAGAGCATTTGGCGCGTGCGGGTGCCCAAGCCAATCGCCATTATGCAGCGCGCCAAGCCGTGATTCATTATGACCGTGCCCTTCAGACGCTTAAGCCTCTCACAGAGGTATCACCAGAGCAAATTGCCGCCTGCCATGAAGGATTGGGGAAAGCGCATAATATTCTAGGCAATTTCGAGCAAGCAATACATGAGTATGAGACAGCTGTATCGACCATCCTGCAACAACCATTGACCGATACACAAAATCTCAGGATCGCGGATCTAAAGAGGCGGCTCGGCCGTCTTTGTGGTCGCTTGAGTCAATTTGAGCAAGGGCACAGACATATGCAGCGAGCGCTTGAGCTGTTGAAGACAGCCACAGACGCTGAGGCATATGAGACCGCGGCCTTGATCCATACTCATACTGGCTCTCTTTACTATCTGCAGGATCAGATGCGACTGGCTGAGGAAAGTTGCCAACAAGCACTCAACTATCTGGATGTGGAGGTGCCTGGCCGCGTCCTCGCCACGGCGGCCAACGTGTTGGGAGCAGTCTATATGGCCACGGGGCGTTTAGAAGAGGCCGTCCTTTGGTTTCAGCGCAGTGCTGATATTTGGACCCAGTTGGGGGATCAGTATCATCTCGCTCAAGTAACGGATAATTTGGGGACGCTCCATTTTCACCGCGGTGAGTTTGACCTGGCGGAAGCCACGACCAGCAACCTGGATTTTGGCGAGAGTTGGAAGCAACGGACCAAATGGGACACGCACTTCTAAATCTAGGCAGCATCCATCTGGTACGGAGGCAACTAGACGATGCCGAACGCTGTATTGAGCAAGCTTTGGAGTCCTTTACCCAGAGCGGGAATGAGAAGCTGGTGGCCTTGGCTTACAATAACTGGGGCCTGCTCGAACTCAAACGGCATCAGTATGCACAAGCCCGAGAGTATTTTCAGCAGAGCGTGGCTCTCGACCCAAATTCAGAAAACCTCTGCGGACTAGCCGAATCATTCATGGCGTTGGGTGACTTGGCGCAAGCCCACAGCTACGCACAGCAATCTCTCGCCTTGGCCCAGGAAGCAGACGAACGCAGCGAACAAGCAGTCGCATTGCGTACCTTGGGCCGGATCGCACAACGCCAAAAAGCATATGAACAAGCCGAAACAGAATTACTTGCCAGCCTCAATATCCTGTGTGAACTAGATGCGCGATACGAAATGGCACGAACGCTCTCCTCTCTCTCTGACCTGATGGATGTCTTGTCAAGGAAGGAGGAAGCAAGTCAGTATCAGCAGCAGGTCGAACGCCTCTGGCAAGAAATGGGACTTGGCAAAAACCATTGGAGATAAAGATGAAGATACGATGCATGGATCCATGCCGCCCTCAACCCAAACCAGTGCGGATTGCCTTCTTATTGCCTCCCTGTATCCTCTTTTCGGTTTTGCTCTTGTTCGTGAGTGCCAAATCCAACGAGATAGCCGCACAAATATCCACAAATTCGGTGCTCGATCAAGCCACTGCTACAAATGTACATGTCAAGCAAGCCTGCCCTGAAATCAGCGATGGATTTTCGATCAGCGGCACCATCTCCCTACCTGGTGGGCAAGATTGTTTTCAGTTTGATGGTCAAGTCAATGATATTGTGTCGGTATATGCCGCCAATCAAATGATCTCGGGCACATTAGGGATGCGGATTGCCATCTTGAAACCAGACGGGTCAGAGTTCCGGAGCGCTCGGCATACTTGCTGCAATGCCGATGTTGAAATTCGAGATCAAGTATTACCAGAAACCGGAATTTACGTTGTCAATATTGCAGGATACCTGGATGCGACAGGTTCTTATGCCTTTGGGTTTTCGAATTTGAGAGCCGACACAACTCATACTACCCCGGGACAACAGTTGTCAGGTACCATCGACTATGTGGGAGACGAAGATGCCTACACAATTAATGGTCTCTGTAATGATCAGCTGACTGTTTTTGCTGATAATTTGACCAATGCTGGTAGCTTAGGGATGCGTATTACGGTGCTAAATCCAGATCTGACACAATTGCGCTCTGCCCAACATACTTGTTGCAATGCGGATGTTGAAATTCGAAATCAAGTGCTCCAACAAGACGGCACCTATACGATGATTATCGCTGGCTATGGTGACACAACTGGACCTTATTCAGGGAGTGTCTCCTATTTGGACCTGCCTGCTGAGTGTAAGGACGATGATCCACCACCATGCCCGCCAAGCATCGAATTTGGCGAAAATTTGTCATGCACCATCGAAACAGCGGGACAATCCAAGTCATTTTCTTTTGATGCCAAAGCCAAAGACAGAGTGTTGATACGCTTAGGATTCCATGAGGATGGACCCGATCCATATGTCCGTCTCTTCGACAGTCAAAGTACACAACTTTGTGAAGGGCAAGTAATCAACGGAACTTTCGACAAATTAGCCGCTGAAATTGAAAGCTGTACCCTACCAAACGATGGAACATATACCATTATTGCAGCAGAAAGCGAAGGAGATGAGATTGGTGGGTATACAATCTCTCTTCAACGATTGAACAATCTCGAGCAGACGCTCACCTTCAGTCAGACTGTCTCACAGACACTTGGGGTCGCGGCGTCGAGCGGACACACTTTTTTGGCCAATATGAACGATGCCGTCTCGGTGCAGATGAGCTTTGATGCCAGTAGCCCAGATCCTCATATACGTCTCTTCGATCCAAAAGGAGACAAACTATGTGATGCAGCATTTAGCAATGGAACGTTCGATAGCAAATCGGCGGAGATTGAATCCTGCCTGCTCCCAGAGCATGGTGCTTACACAATGATCGCAACGGAAAACGAGGGAGATGAGACCGGTGCATACGCGCTGGCTCTTCAACGTTTAACGATCATTTGAGCAGCCCGTATCGGGGAATCTCACCCAAGATGCAGATACAGATGTCTATACATTTGAAGCAGATGCAGGCAAGACAATTCTGGCAAGCATGAGCTTCAGTGTAGATGGTCCGGACCCATTTGTTCGCATATTTGATCCTCAAGGAAACAAACATTGTGAAGATTCAACAGCGAATGGGACGTTTGACAATGAACGTGCAGAAATAATCTGCCAATTACCTGAACAATCCGGATTCTATACGATCATGGCGTCTGAGCATGAAGGCGATGAAATTGGAGGCGGCTACGGTCTGTCCGTCTCGTGCCTAACACCACCCTGTCATACTGATGGACTGCCCCCATGTTCAGAGGCAATTTCTCTTGATGTTGGCATACCCTTGACCAACACGCTAGAGTCCAGCATGGATGTTGACTTCTACAAAATTGACCTCGCCCAATCTAACACCACCATCCTTGCCCGCCTGACCCACCCCGATCAAGACTACGATCTGCGCTTGTATGATCAATGTATCGATTCCACCGGGCGGGCAGTCCATGTCGGGCGGGCGGTTCACGTTGGGGAGGAAGTCTTAGGTTACAATATAGCAGACAAGGTAGGTACCTATTACATTGAAGTCAAAGGACACGATGGTGCCTTCAGCGTAGTACCCTATACGCTTCAGGTCGACCTATTTCCCGATCAGCATGAGCCAGATAATCTCTGTGAGACTGCGACTAGCCTTGCGCTGAACATGACCAGCAGCTCCTATCTAAGTCATCCAGACGATGTCGACTTTTACCGAATAGACATACCTCGACCTTACAGCAATCTATACATAGAGCTGACTCATCCTGACCAGGACTACGAACTGGCACTTTACGATAGTTGCGTCAGTGACACTGGTCGTGCCGTTCATGTTGGTGAAACACGCCTCGCCAGTCAAGAGCTGCTCAACTACAACATCGGTCCTCAAGCTGGCACCTACTACATTCAGGTTCGCGGCTTTGCGGGTGCCCACAGCAACCAGCCCTATCAGCTCAGCGCAACTGTGGAGCAAGACACGACAGGTCCAACATCGTATGGTAGCCTAATCCTAACCCATCGGCAGCGCCTAGTCACTCTCTATGGAGAAACGTCTGTCCAAGCTTTGCAATCCAAACTCGATGACCTTGCAAAACATGAGACCGTTGCTGGTCTTACGGTAGATCTTGGTGATGATTCTACCATCCAGAATGCCTATGCCGCCTGGGAAGCGGATCGAGCCAATCCTGGTCGCGCCAATGACGTAGCGATCGCCATCAAAGCGCTCATTCAGACGCAACTAGTCGAACATCCAACCATTCGCAATTTGGTCATTGTTGGCAGTGACGAGATCATCCCCTTTTATCGGCTCTCGATTCAGGGCAATTCTTTGGGCTGGGTCGATGAGAATGCTTATTTAAACTCCATCACTGGTACTTGGGATGATACACATCCCACCGTTGCCGCACTGCGCAATAATCTGACGCTAACCAACGATTTCTACGGCAGCGACGATGGCATTCTCCTTCAGGGGCGTCGGCTCTATATTCCCAATCGTGCCGTCGGTCGCTTGGTTGAAACACCTCAAGAAATGAGCGCTGTACTCGACGCTTTCCTGTCCGCTGAGGGTTTCAGCCAACCAATGCAGATGTTGGGTGCAGGAAACGATTTTATCGCCGATACAACCGAGCAAGTCTGTGCACTTTATGAAGCGTCCAGCGCCACGCTTACCTGCCGGACGGATGACGAGTGGACCAGTGATTGGCTACGTCCATTGCTGCTCAATGCCTCATCTGGTATCGCGACCGTCAATACCCACGCCAGTCACCACAGCTTCTTCATCACAAGAGATAGTGAGCTAACCGCTGACGAGATTGCCACCGCAGAGAAATCACTGGCCGGATTAATCTTTTACACATTGGGGTGCCAGGCTGGACTCAATGTCCCATCAGACAGTCCGCACGAGTTGGATTGGCCACAAGTGCTGGCTGGCAAGGGCGCCACGCTTTTGGGAAACACGGGCTGGGGATATGGCTATGTTGACGGATTGGGGTTGTCCGAAGTGTTGCTCGAGCTGTTGACCGAGGAATTGATTGCCGGGAAGGGTAGCACGATTGGGGACGCCCTGATGCACGCCAAACGCAACTACTACTTGAGTGAGCGCAACTTTGACCATTTTGATGAGAAAATCCTGAGCGAGTTTTCTCTATATGGGCTTCCCATGGTGCAAGTTCAGCTACCCTTTGATACGGTGGAGGCAGCATCACAAAGGGGGATCATCAGCACGAACTATGTTCAAGCTGAGAGCAAACTAGTCGAAAGTAATCTGTCATTCACAGATTTGGATCGAGGCCAAGAGAATGGGCTGAGAACAGAAGAGCGTCGTTTTCAATTTGCCGCTGATGCACTGACCGAAGAGAAGACCGACTGGGGTTCATATTACACCTTTGCCGGTCATGCAGATGCCGCAGCCGGTCGACCGCTACAGCCCCGTTTTATCACAACTACGTATGCGATCAGTGGACCAATTCATGGCGTGACGTTGGTCGCTGCGGCTTTTACCGAACTAACTGATTTTGATCCGATCGTTGCCCTGCCACTCAATACCAATGCAACGCCACCTTCCACAGAACCAGCAACTGAAGACACACAAGATGTCTTCTTCAGCGTCCAGAATTTGTGTGGTGTTTGGGATCAAGGAACGGCCCAGAAATTGGTTGTCGATTTAGGGCAGTTGGTTGCACGCTCCGACGACACCGAAGTCGAGCGGCTCTACAGAGATGTTACTCTCAGGCTTTATCGGTCAAACAGTCAGGATTGGACGTCGCCCACGATCCACAATGTTGAGGTGGTTCCAAATGGAGCCAACCGTGAGTTGTTCGTACAGGCTAGTGACAACGGTGGTCTTCACACGGTTTTGGTTGCCTACACCACAGATATCAACACATGGCAACAGACAACGTTAGCAAAACAAACTGGAGGGAATTGGCAAGGAGAGATCCCAATCAGTGCCGATTCATATCTGGTGCAAGTCGTGGATACGGCTGGAAATGTCGCGATTTGGAACACAACACAAACAAACATCACCCAGCAAGACCCCTGCCAGTCCATTCAGAGTGTCTATGAAACATTCCTGCCTTTCGTTGCAGCTGGTCAACCTTGAATCGGGTATGGGGATTGAACTTGGGACACGGATCATCTCAGAATAAATCCGTGAAATCTGTGTTCATCCGTGTCCCACATTATTAATCCCTAGTCCCTCTAAAACTCCAGATCTCATCTTGAACTGAGCATAGATTGCCAGCGGTTTAAAATCTGATTCGCAAGACCCAAGCATGTTCACACGGCTTTGTCTCTGGCAACACAACCCGCAAATGCCCCATCTCCTCGGCGTCCTGTCCCCAGCGGATTTCAGCATCGTGCCCAAGCAATGTAACCTCTGAAATACGACTAATCCCACTATGGAATCCCAGTTCAGGGATGGTGAGAACCGGGTTCGTTTCTGGCCAATCAAGCAGGATGACATAAATGGCATCAGGTTTGCGCGTAAAGCGTAAGTTGTCTCGTCCATTTGTGGTCCAAGGTCGGGTGCCATAGATTGCTTCGCCATTGATCGCCAGCCACTGTCCAATATCGGCGAGAATCTCATGTGTTTCTTCATCCAGCGTTCCATCAGCTTTGGGCGGCACGTTGAGGAGTAGATTTCCATTTTTGCTCACAATATCAACAAGTTCATGAATAATCAGATCTGCGGAACGATAGTGTGCCCCCGCATGATATCCCCACGGACCGATCGACGTATCGGTTTGCCAAGGCAATTGACGGATTTCATCCAAGCGGGTACGTTCTAAATCGAGCGTGGTCACACCGTCAATGTAAATTCCGTGATCGCTCAAATCCTTGATGCACATGACCGCCTCCTGTCGTCCATCGTGGCGCTCCGTGCTCCGATTGTAGAGATGCGCTATGACCTCCATACCAGTCTGACCATTGTCGTCGCCTTGAAACGGAATGCGGCCATCGAAGTAGAGAAAGTCAGGGTGATAATTGTCGATCAGATCCTTCATGCGGTCGGCCCAATGGCGGCGCCACCGTTCGGGTGCATTGCGCGGGTGGCGCAGATCGGTGTCGGGATGGGGTTCCAAGTAAAAATCCTGGTATTCAGGGTCATTGCCATCGTAGGGAACGCCCTGCATCGGTCCCGACTGATCTGCGCCTTTGTTGGTCGAGAACCAGCTCCACGTGCGCTCTAGATGGGTCGTTGCGCCAAAGCGCAGCCCGTGACGTAAGGCTGCTTCACGCCAGATGCCGGTAATATCTTTTTGGGGTCCCATGTTGACACTGTTCCAGCGATTGTGCTGCGAATTCCAGAGGTCGAAGTTGTCATGATGAATGGCGCAGGGGGTGAAATAGCGCGCACCGGCTTGTTTAAATAGCGTCATCAACCCATCCGGATCCCAATTTTCTGCTTTCCAGAGAGGCACCAGATCCTTGAAGCCAAACGTCGATGGATGACCATAATGGGCCACATGATGCAAGTAGGCTGGATGTCCCTCCATATACATCTGCCGTGGATACCATTCACCCCGTTCCGGTACGGAGTAGACGCCCCAATGCAGGTAAATACCGAACTTGGCATCGCGAAACCATTCAGGACATTGATAGTCCAGGAGCGAGGCGATTGTGGGTTGGAATCTCTGAGTCGGTGACATATTGTTCTTCCTTGCATTTTTTTGATGGTTGCGCTTTAATACATGAAAGCATCATGGTCAATCATGCCTTTAGATTCTGGAAGCGGCGTGAACAAAATGAGTTCTTTCGGATCTCAGGGGTTGACAACCGTAGGTCACTTCTCTGGAGTGACTTAGCTGCATCGGTGGAACTATATCACTCGGGAGAAGTGACCTACGAGCGAGCTTGTTTCTGTCAACCTCTGGGCTCTTGTTGAGTCAAATAAGTTTATCAGCGCGAAAAGGACTTTCATACAAGAAGTGCATAACCGCAATTGGTATATTTGGAGGTATTTATGAAATCACCATTTCCTGGTATGGATCCATATCTAGAACATCCAGAAAACTGGCGTAGTTTTCATCATCTATTACCAGATGAGATTATGACTTATCTAAATAATATTCTGACTGACAAATATTATGCGGATATCGAAGTCTATACAGCTCTGGAGGAGTTAGGCATTCGTACAAATGACATTGTCCCCGATGTTGGTGTACTCACTATTGCCCCTCCTGCTGGTGAACAAACGATTGCGGTCGCGATTCCAGATGCGTCATTAGAACGAACAGCGCTGATTTCAGAACATACTAAACTACGTGCTGTACATATTTATCACTCAGACACCAGAAAATTAGTTACGTCAATCGAAGTACTCTCTCCTTTTAGGCTAAACCAAAAAAATAATTATACGCGAACGAGAGAATGGAGAGGGGGAATAAGGACAAACCATTTTTCTAAACCAGGTAAACGTTGGAAGCGTTGTTCCAAACGGTCCATCTCTTTCTGAGTGAGTTTAACGCCGGTCTCATAAAGAGTGGAATTCAGGTGAACGAAGGGTTGTAGTTGGTTAAAGCGAAAAGAACGGGCAAAATTGAGAACGGTCTCAAGAGAATCGAGAAGAGAACCGTTCCAGTGTTTTCAAGATGGCCCCAAACCCGTTCGATGGGGTTGTATTTACTGTGATAAGGAGGGTAGCAGGCGAGCTGAATAGAGACGATACATAAACTGAGTCCGACGGGTATGATTTTCGGGACCATTGTCCTGATTGATCACGAGGGTCTTGACGTGAGGAAAGTGTTCACGTACGCTTTCCCAAAATCAATCAGGCAGTCGACAATACAGTCACTCGTCACTTTCGACTGAGTCAAGTAAAGAAAGAGTTCCTTGGTTGAAGGGAGGTAAATGCCAAAAGGAGTGACTTTCTCGGTCTTCTTATCTTGAAAGTCATGATCGAGCGCTTTGACAACCACTCGACTTATCCCTTCTCTCGAGAAACGGTCAAGTAAAATCGTCGCTTTGGCATCCCAAGAGGCGCAGAACCGTCTCGTCTGCATCCGCTTCTTGATTGATCTGATGAATTCTATCAAAGATCGCATCGGTCTCTGGGATCTTTTTCACTGGTTGACTTTTTTTGACCCGGTTTGAGCCATAGCCTAACTCATTGAGCTTCAAGCGGATGGCCTCTTCGCCAGGCAATTCCTCATCTGTGTATCCTTTCTGCTCGATGAGCTGGGTACGCATTTCGGCGGCGGTTAGTCGAGTGTACAATTGGGGGGGTCGAAAGGTGGGATCGGTCTGGCTGAATTGATCGGCGATTTCAACCATATCGGCCAGTAAAGTGGGGATATGGTCTTCGGCTTTTGCGACCACGTCGGTGGCTTTGGTCGACATAACAGAAGCCGCCTTCTAGTTCTTCCAGGGCTTTGGCTATCGTCGCCCGATTCCAGCCCAACTCTCGTTCTGCTTTCGTCGGACTCCCTTCGCATATCGTTTTGACCGTTTGGGCCATGAAGTGCCTTCTTTCGTATCCACTTAACATGGCCTTCGTCTCTTTCAAGACTTCAACCATTTCTGGCGAGATTGTCATTTTTGCTCCTTTTGGAGAGCTAGTTTAACACCTTCTCGCGTATATTTTATTTTTTGGATTGGCCTTAATAAACGAGAAGAGGGTCTTAGCACCTATCAAGAGAAGCGACGGCGAATCTTACTTTCGAATGTCCACTTGATTGAAATCGATCTCTTACGTGGCGGACAAAGACCGGGATGGGAAGTAGCAGAACCCCCCATTGAGACGGATTATATCCTGTTGGTCAATCGCGCCGGTCGAGCAGAGAGACGCTCCGAGATCTGGTCGGTCAATCTCAACGAATCATTACCCATTTTACCTGTCCCGCTCTTGGCGCCCGATCCAGATGTGGCACTGGAAATGCAAGTTGTATTCGACAGCATCTATCAACGTGCTGTCTACGCCCGACGAATCGATTACAAGCCAGCCAGTTCCACCCCCAAAACTACGCGAGAGCATGCAAGAATGGCTCATGGATGCACAAATTCATAAATCGTAAACTTGTGTGGGCAATATCGAGTATCCGCAATCGTAAATCTTCCTCTCGCTATGGTTGCCAATTCCAAATTGGTTCCTTCCCCGATATCTCTGGCAAATAACATCCGTCTACTTTATCTGATCGTACATACTTAACCAGAAAATCAACGATGCGCTTTTTGATTCTTTTGTTGCCTGTCGGTTTGTCTCGTTCCACGCGCCAGATTGCACCCTCAATCGGGTCAAGCGCCCCATGTTGGCCATATTCGCCTAATTGTGACAACGCGTTCTCGATGCTCAATGCGCCTCCACGATGAACCAAAGCCGGCACGATAAATTCACCCAACCGAACCCGTTCTGCAAACGGATCATATGGCATACGCTCCTCTCCTACCATTAAATCGAAAGCAACAAATGGTTCATGGGGTAGATTATACTTGGTGCCGTGGGCTTGCATCAACCATTCTCCGACCAGTCGTTCACCATCTTTCAAGACAGCCATGAAGCGTTCCATGTTGGAGAAAGCCCAATTGCTAAAATGACGGTGTTGCTCGTGAGGAGACGAAGAGGCCAGATAACCAGCACGACCCAAAGGGTAGATAGAGTCGCCAATCCGCGCCACACCCACATTTGAGCCATCAAGCTTCTCTTGTACGAACACCTCATCATTCTTATCGCGTGTCTTAGCTGTTGCAATGCGCGCCTGTCCGACATGACATGTATGATCACCAGGACCCATACGGCTGCCTGGGAGATGTGGAATGTGACCGTAGTTTTTGCGACCGAGCGGTTTGGCTTCTGGTACCATTCTGATTGCCTTTTTACTCCAGGCTCATCTAAGAAAATTGTGCAACTCCATGTATCTGCGAGAGACGCAATGAGCTATATGCACAATTTCGTCTGATGAGCGTTACTCCGCAGTACTCAAACCCTGTATCGCCCGACGAACGACTTGCCAGGCTGGTGTGGTTACAATAACAGGTTCGAAGTGACCCACATTGGGGATTTCAATCAGCGCTACAGCTTCACCATATTGTTGGGCAAATGCCTCATATTGTTTAATGTAGGGTGTCGGAACAACAACATCTAACGCTCCATTTATCAGAATCTGTGGTCGATCCAAAGGGAGGAGAGCATGTGGTGAACATTCTGCGTAACGCTCTGGCACTTCATCTGGTAAGCCTCCCATCAGCTCTTGAGGAGCACCACGACAGATGTTTTGCGCAGCAGCTTCGGCCAGATTGGGAATGCCGGCAACGGAGACGAGCCCCTTAAGTTGCAGCGGATTTGGCAGATAGAGTTTGCTTTCGAGCGGAAGTCGATGTCGTCCAGCCAACCACAGTGCTAGATGACCGCCAGCCGAATGCCCCATTGCGATGACGTTGGTCAAGTCTAAATGATAGTCATCCGCAATTTCGTGCAGATGATCTGTCCCCGATGCAACATCGAGAAATGTATGGGGCCACCCACCGCCACTTCCCAAGCGGCTATACTCCAGGTTCCAGGTGGCGTAGCCATCTTGCGTCAATGTTCGGGCGAGTTGTCCCAATGGTTCCAGGCCAAATTGGTCGCGCCAACAGCCACCGTGAAGCAGCAGCACCACAGGGAATGGACCTTGCTGTGGCGATGGACCCTTCGGCAAAAAGAGATCGCCAAATTGTTGCTCGTCCCCGCCATACCAGATCCGCTGGTCAGCCTCTACGACTGGAATGGCGGCGTAATCGTTGACGGAGAGGAGTTGTGGTTCGGTAGACATAGAGAATTGATTCAACCAAAGATCTTCTCATCAACCAGTTGCAAGCTGCATCTCTAAAATGCTCTCACCTTCTCGAGAAGTCCAAATTCCACAGGGGCCACCCACGTCGCTTTGTCCCAGTTGGATTTCACTGCCATTCATGCGTAAGGCAGGATGATACCATTGATAGACCTTTTCGGCTTCACCCACAATGTAGTGACCGATGAGGGCCCGACGGAACCGATTGCTTCTATTCGGCAAACTGCCATGCACAATCTGCCCATTAAAAAAGAAGACATCACCGGCCTTCATTTCAATCGGCGCGATTTCTGTATCCTCAGGCAAAGGAACAGTGACATCTGTAAAGCTCAGATCTGTGTCCGCCTCGGTGATGCAAAGCACGGGCCAAGTGTGGCTACCAGGGACGGCACGTAGACAGCCATTCTCTTCATCGCAATCATCAACCGCCAGCCAGGCAGCCATGCAGGTTCCCGGCTGGACGCGTAGATAATATTGGTCCTGATGCAATGCCTGGCCGCGTGCGCCAGGTGGTTTGAAGTAAAACATTGTCTGAACGGCATAGGGTTCACTGCCCAGCAACTCAGTCATACAGGCGTTGAGGCGTTCATCGATCAACCACTTCAAACTCACTTGGTCGCGTCGATGCGGCTGCATCAAGCGTGGATAGGTTAGGAGTGGATCCTTTGGATCACGCACAGTGTCGTTGGCCGATTGATTCTGCAATACCTCCCGCTGTCGCATGGCTTCGTAATGTTCCTTGAAGAATTCAGCCTCGTCGTGTGAAAAAAGCCCTGACACCGTGAGATAGCCATCATGATGATATTGTTGAAGTTGCTCTTCAGATAACATGGGATCATTCCATTCTTGATTACTGCTTTGCCTGAACTTCCGTTCGAGTTTGTATACCTACCCTGTTCTGGGGAACAATAATGAAGCAATCCGATCTTTGATTCGCTTCAGTTGGCCTGTTTCGTCAAAGTCATATCCATAGTTTCCTTCTATGTAAAATTGATTAAACCACCAAATCGTGCAACCAAGCGCGATAAAGTACCCATCGATCTCCCGCTGGATCCCAACGTATTTCATATGTATTATTGTCGACGGTTTGAATCAGAAAACACCGAACGGCTCGACCATCGACACGCTCTTCCCATTGACGCCCCACGTCCGAGACGTAACGATTTTTGTCCCGCCACAAAAACGATGTGGGGCGTATGCTGCCATTGTTCATGACACGAACCAGTACATTGATTTGTTCGTTGACGAAAACTTCTTGTTGCATCGTGAAACCTCTTTTTAAGAACCTCTCCGAAAGGTGGTTGTGAGTCCAAAATGAGAGTCCAAGAACTTCCTTAAGAATTTTCAAGTAGACTTCACAATTCACAATTCGATAGACGCTTATTTTCCTGGAGAAGCTTGATTTTTGCCCGATAAAATTCGTCGGCAAATGAGGACCAATCGCTCATCGCCTTTTCGGGTAAAAATAATCACCGCTGATTGTCCACCTGGAACGAGTTTTAACCGATGACGCATCTGTTCCGGTTCGATTGGAGCAGCTCGTTTTTTTAATTCTACCTCTCCAATCCCAAGATCCATCAATCGTCGGTTGAGTCGTTTAAGACCAAAAGGATGCACCTCATCAATCACAAACGATTGTGTTAGTGGATGAGTACACTGGTGCGACGATACAATGTAGGCAAGCTGGTCGTCAAATAAGTGCCCTTTCAAATCCAAACATAGTTCCGCAAAGGCCCCGGCTCGAATAACCGCTGGATCTGGCTCATGTAACCATTGTCCAGGCGATAGTGAACCAAGTGGAGGGTTCAACCCTGATGCGTCTAACCGATGCCAGATATTTTGCAGGTATATGCTAGCCCAACGTTGCTCCTGACCTTGCAGAACATCAAACCAGAGTACGGCCTCCTTGCAAACTCCCTGATGGCTAACAAATTCAATACTGCAGTGTGCGGGTAGCGCATCGTCCTGTACACCGGGCATGATCTTAACTCCTAGGGCAGGTATCTGTTGTTGGAGTCGCATCAACATGGAGAGTGGTGGGATCATCTGTTCCATCTTATAGATGCGGCGTCCGTCGATCCGTCTCGCTGGATCCGCAAACGCAGCCGCAGCAGAAGGTAGATCTCCGTTGACCAGATCGACGGTCCAGTCAGTCGACCGAAACTCAATCCTATCGGCCAAACCAATTGCGTGCGCATTGGCTTGAGCACAGCGCAAACGAGTCGGATCCAATTCATAAGCAATTACGTGTCGATGCCGAGCCAACGCCAGCGTATCGCCGCCGATTCCACAACCTAAATCTAGAATCACCCCTGGTGACGCATGGCGATGAATCCAGGAAGCTCGATGCTGTGCAATCGTCCAGTTTGTGGCCTGCTCCAATGCTTCTTGTGTGAAGTAGAGTTTCTGGGCATCTGGAAATTTCGCACCAGCTCGCCGACGCAGCCGACTCAACGCGAGAAGCGCACCTGCCTGGTCTGGTCGATATTTTTTGCGAAGCTTTGACAGTAGCGGAAGAATCTGCGCCTCTTGCAGGTCAACCTCTTCCATTCGTTGTAGTGCTAGTCGTCCCTCAGCTCCAAGTAAAAAGTCAAGCGTTTGCTGGTTGATGGCATCCATGTATCAATTATAGCTCTGTTCGGCAATACCGTACAGAAATTGTAGGGTATGAAAGCTTGACTAGAATTGTACATATCGTTAAGATAATGGCGGGAAATCTTTCAGTCAATTCTTATCAAATAAAAAGGAGAGTTATGAGCGTTCATCAAGAATCCTTAACTGGCAATGCGGGCGGAGCGCACCAGACCGATGAGGCGCCAGAACTTGAATATGCGGTTGTGGAACAAGATTCATTGATGATGTTTGGTGCTGCAATGGGCGGTGCGGTTCTTGGCACATTGATGACTTTACTGATCTTGGTCATTATCAATAATGGGACATTGCGGTTTGGGGTTACGGACAATGGCGAGACGCTGACGAACATTCAAGAGTTTGCCGTTGCAGTCAATGGAAACGTCCATGCGAATAGCCAGAATATCGAAAAGCTGAACAGCGAATTCAATCATATTGCAACATCCCTTGCGTCTGAGCTCGCCTTACAGAACATAGAGATCGATGATCTCGCAACAGCTCTCAGTACACTAGACTTGACACGTCGCCAATTTGACCACTTTATGACTGCGCTGTCAGAAGCCATGGCGACGATGGAAAGGGAAGCTGGAGGCGGCGATACGACAGATGAAGAGTCGAGCAACGAGACTGCTTCTGCGGAGGCAAACTCAGGCGCACCAACTGATGAATCAGCCAACCCCATCGCAGTTGCTGAAATCGATGTCGCAGTTGGCACAGCAAAAGTCATCCTTTTCACAGACGCCAATGGCAACGGCATCATGGATGGCGATGAAGCGTATCAACCAGGTCTCAATGCTCATTTGCTGAATGAAGACGGCGAGGTGGTGAGTGAACAAACAACGAGCGACAATGATGCCATTTTATTTGATGAATTAGCGGTTGGTCACTATCTGGTTCAAGTCACAGACGATGCGGAGAATATGTTGCTAGAAGGCGTCGAATTCTCTATCGCGGAAGATGACGAAGTGGGTCAAGTTGTGATGATTGCAGTGACAGAATAATAAATAGAGAGAATCAGTAGGTTGCTAAGAACCTATCCGAAAAGTGGTTGTGAGTCCAATCAGCCTCTCGAGTGGAGATGCATCATCACAGAACTTTTCGGATAAGCACTAATTGGTAAGTAGTGGGTCAATGTCGTTAAATTATACTCCGCAGCAGCACATTATAACATTCTTTCTCGACTAAAAAGTGTTACTTTATGGCGCTGCTCAGTATAGCAAAAAGTGCGATGCACGGCGTTCCTAAAAGATGGCTAGCCAGTCAGAGAGTCCGCCGTGAGTTGCACTTGTCGCGGGCGCATCTGACCCTTCACTTAATGACATTGGGTAGTGCAACGCTACAGGTCTATCGACAATCAATCCACATTTTACAGACCTACTGATCCGCTATTGACTCCATTATCCCCTCTCGTAAGCCTCATCTCCGACAGCAGTTTGCAGACGGTTTAGTTCTGCGGTTAGTTCCCTCACTACATCTTGATATGCTGGATCGTGATAGACGCTCTTTAGTTCATATGGATCTTTTTCTAAATCGAAGAGTTCCCACTCTGGTTCCTTTGGTTCATCGATCGAGCCTTCGGTTCCCAGAGCATCTGCATAGTAATAGATCAGTTTATAGCGGTGGGTACGCACACCGTAATGGGCATAGACGTGATGGTGGGCAAGATGCATCCAATAGCGATAATACATAGACGTCTGCCAACCCTCTGGTAATTTGTTATGTAACAACGGTCGAAAGCTGTTTCCCTGGAAATGTTCGGGGATTTCGAGATCAGTACAGTCCAGAAACGTGGGTGCAAAATCGACATTGAGAACCATATCGCTGTTTACGCTTCCTGGCGCAATCTCGCGCGGATAACGCATAATCAACGGCATACGCAGCGACTCTTCATACATGAATCGCTTATCATACCAGCCGTGATCACCCAAGAAGAACCCCTGATCGGATGTGTAAATGACAAGCGTGCTTTCGGTGAGTCCTTCTTCATCAAGATAATCGAGTAAGCGCCCGACATTGTCATCTACCGATGCTACGCAACGCAGATAGTCCTTGATATAGCGTTGATATTTCCACTTTTTCTCTTCTTCAGGCGTCAAGCCTTCTGGTGTTGGCTGTTTCAGATCGGTCAATGTCATATCGCGGTCGACGCGCATCTTGGCTGCACCTGCGGCCGAGGCGCGGTTGCTATAATCATCGTTAAATGTTTCTGGTTCCGGAATGTCAATATCCTCGTACATGGCGGCATGTTTCTCATCTGGCTCCCAGGGACGATGGGGCGCCTTATGATGGCACATCAACAAGAACGGACGATCTTTGTCGCGTTCCTTCAGCCAATCAAGCGAAAAATCTGTAATCAGGTCCGTCGCATAGCCCTGGTACTGTTTGGTTTCACCCATCTCAATCATTGTTGGATTGTGATAGTCACCTTGACCGGGCAGAACGTTCCAATAATCAAATCCGGTGGGGTCCGAGACACCGCCGTGCCCTAGGTGCCATTTGCCGATCACAGCTGTCTGATATCCTGCTGCCTGCATCAGCTTCGGAAAGGTGACCTGCCGTCCATCAAATTTGGTTGCCAATGTCGTCATCCCATTGATATGATTGTATGTCCCAGAGAGAATGACCGCGCGGCTTGGACCACAGATCGAATTTGTACAGAAACAGTTATCGAATCGCATTCCTTCATTGGCAATACGATCCAGATTGGGCGTCTCATTGATACGGCTGCCGTAACAGCTCATGGCGTGGGATGCGTGATCATCAGTTAGAATAAAGAGAATGTTGGGTCGGTTGTGGGCCATAAAAATCCTCAGCTGTTTGTTTGGCGAGTAAGAACCTATCCGAAAAGTGGTTGTGAGTCCAGACAAATACTCGAGCAAGAAAGCATCATCACAGAACTTTTCGGATAAGCACTAAGTCAATGGATGAGAGAAATCATACCCTATTGCGAGGCAAATATCAACGCTCATCATACGTGATTACCGGTGGTATCCCAAATTGTGTGTAAATTTGCTTTTTCTCTGAGAGGCCAAGTAACCTACACACAATTTGTGGTATACCACCCGATTACCCATATGTCAGGATATTGACGCCTTCGATCTTCATTGATACACTTGGGAAGATGAGCGAACATGATACTGAATTGACAGACAGAACCTTACTTGAGTAGTGACCAAACGAATTCTCTTCTTGCTCTCGGATACAGGTGCATGTCATCGCTCCACGGCGTGTGCGATTGCAGAGGCGCTCGAATCAATGAGCCTGTGTGGACAAAATCAGTTTGCTCTATTTATGCCCGATCTTTGGCGTGAACAGATGCCTTGGCCGTTTTGCATCTTGCCGGCTCTCTATCGATGGGTCACAGGACCAGGGATACCGTGCTGGAGATTCCTGTGGACTTTTCTCCATCATTCATCTATGCGGGTTTGGTTACTCAAACTAATCACCCCTCTGATTGCTCCACAACTTGTAACCTATCTTCGGACAGTACAACCAGACATTGTTGTCTCGCTCCATCCATTGATGAACCATCTCGGTCTAGAGATGATGCGGCGTGCGGAATTGGACGTACCATTCGTCACCGTTGTGGTTGACTTGGTCACTGCTCATCCAATTTGGTTTTCCCCAGATGTCACACTGTGTATTGTTGCAACAGAAGCAGCACGTCATCGTGCACTCCGTGCTGGTTTGTCTGAAAAGCAAGTAAAGGTTCTTGGTCATCCAGTACGTCGTAGTTTTATCGAGCAGGCATCGAACAAGCATGTCGTCAGGCAAACGATGGGTCTTCTACCCAATTCTCCTGTGGTCCTTCTGGTCGGCAGCACGGCTGGGCGTGGTCCCATTCTTGAAACAGCGTTGGCCATTGCGAAACAGACACCTCATGTGCAAATGCTAATTGTTTGCGGTGAAAATCGCCATTTGTATCACTGTTTGAAGGAGCAGGAATGGCCTAGCTGCACTCATGTTCTTGGCTATGTTGAGAATATGCAAGAGCTAATGGCCGCAGCCGATATTCTTGTGACAAAGGCTGGACCGAGTACAATTAGTGAGGCACTTTGCATGGGCTTGCCGATCATCGTGTCTAACTTTATTCCGGGCCAGGAAGCTGGCAACGTTGATTATATTTTGGAGAACCAGGTTGGCGTCTACAATAGTGAGCCGCACGAAATTGCGCACTCGATCCAAACCTGGCTCGAACCTGCGAATTGGACCCTAGAGGAAATGTCAGACAAGACACGTCAGATTGCACAACCTCGTGCTGCTCAGGAAATTGCCATAGAAGTTTGCAGGCAGCTTCAAGAAAAAGTCACGGCGAGATGTACATGTCATCAAATCGATACCAATCCTTATTCCGTACCTTGAGTTTACTGCGTCGTTTGCAGCGCGGTTCAGCAAATAAAGAAACGCTGGCCGCCTCTGTCCAGACCGACTGTGATTCAGATGCATATCTTGATCTACGCACAAAAGCCAGTCAGAAGCAGTTCGAAAATGATATGACGCGAATACGTGAACTGGGCGCTGATTACGAGCACGATCGCAAAAGTGGTGAGTATAAACTTCTCACCTTTGGAGAATTCAGCCCGCTCTCTTTCTCTGATGACGAGTTAGAGACATTGGCCTTTTTGAGCGAAACCTTTGTGCCCGGTGCACCCAAAAGTGAACAGGTGCAGGGTTTCATTCAGCATCTGCTCGATACATTGACGCAGCAGCAACAGCGCGAGGTTTACGGACGACAGCGGCGCTTGACGCTGGATTTGCGTCGTCGAGAGAGCAGCAAAATCGATGACCGTGTGCAGCAAACCATCGACAAGGCAGTTGGCGAACGGCGGCTCATGCGTTTTCAATATCAATCTCCAGGCCAGACAGACGGTGTGCCACGGACCCATACTGTGCAACCCTGGAACTATCTTTTTGACACAACCCATGGTCAATATTACTTGGATGCATATCGCTTACAAGTTGAGGGGCCATACGGTCTGTGGAAGAAAGGGCAGTGGCAACGCTATCGGCCGGAGCGCATTATGGTGGAAAATCTGACTGTATTGTCCGACAAACTTCCCCCCACTCCTCCCAGAAGGCCACGCTATCGATTAGAGTATAAGCTTGCACCAGAGATTGCTCGCTTGGGACAGATCACGCGGCATTTTGATGATACAGAAATTCATGAGGCGGACAGTGAAGGATGGGTTCCAGTCACGGCGATGACTGATGATCTCTTTCACGCAACGCGGATTCTGTTAGGATATGGACCAGGATGTCAGGTAACAGGTGACGATGATGCAAGGAGAGAGATGGAAAAGATGGTAGGAGCAATGGGGGAAATATATCGACAATAAGTTGCACCCCATTTTTATGGGGTGCCGATGTGCAATAATTGGAGTAGGTAATTACTAGATAAATGCGGGCCAGGAGGATTGCCATGTTTACCTACTTTATTATTGCACAAACAAATCTTTTTCTAACCACGACTCTACGCTTATCGACGACGAATTGCTTCAATCCATATAATGCTGTTGGACGGGCTGATAGCTGTACATTAGCGGGAACGGAAGACATCACGATCTATACATCGATTGTGATCAGCTTTGGCTTGGGGATTGCCTTGAGTTGGCTGATCGCTTCGGCAACCGCACGTTGGCGACGAGGGCGGGGTTTGATTCTGCGCCCCCAGATCGTGCGGAGTGAGAATATCGAGCGCATGAGAGATGCCCGGAACAACCGAGCACAAGGTTGGCGAGAACTTTGGCGTGCCAGCGGAGAGTGGCTGATTGTTGTGATATTAGTCTTTCTGTTGGGGATTATCTGGGGCGGAGTAAGATGATGATGACGTAGGGCGTACCACGCATAAGGCGAATAAAAGGATAAGATGATTGAGATGAGGGGATGAATGAGATGCTCATCTCGCCAATTTGACGCATCATCTTATTCATCTCAATCATCTTGCCACGTTCAGCGACTTCTTGCCGATTTGTCTGATAGGATACTAAAACAATCTCTCACGGAAGACTGAGCGTCCTCGACCCATATTAACTTTCCGCTCGATACAGGACAGGGTTCGCGACCGGATCATCAAGACGTGATGCATACCCATAATCTTCAACTCCTGGCTTCGGCGTTGATTTTTCCGTACGTAGATGGAGAGCAAAGCTGCGTCGAGGACGTCCAGTGAGATTGGGACCACTGCCGTGAAACATGTGACAATGATGAAGGCTCAGGCCTCCAGGAGGAAGAATGGCAGTAACCTCTTCCCATGATTCACCCTCGGGGACTTGAATGGCCTCGCGCTGGGCTTCATGTTCGGGGCTAAAGAAATCTCCTCCATCGATTACACCACCCCACATATGCGAGCCACGTACAAAGCGCATGGCGCCTGATTCTTCTGTCACATCACTCAAGGCAATCCAGGCAGTGAAGACCTCACCCTCCCAGTAGGGCCAATAGAGTTTGTCCTGATGCCAACCTACGTTTCCCAGCTTACCGCTGCTCGGTGGTTTATAGAGCAATTGAGAGGCCCAAAGCTGTACCATTTCTGCCCCCATGATGCGCGCAGCCCATTCGCCAATGGCGGGGTGACAAAACAACTCGTAGATCGTCTGATCGGCAAGGTGAGGCAAGTCGATCTTACGGATAGCATGTGGGTCATCGCCCGGTTCCCAATGCCGACTGTATGGCGGAACACCTGTTTCATACTCACCCATCATGACGGCATCCATGTGGTCGATGGCGCGCGTCACCAAGTCAGCCGGAATCACCGGTTCATCGACAATGAAATAGCCATCGCGCGCGAATTGGGTTGTGTCGGTTTTGGTCATAGGGCTTATTTGATATCATCTCCTCGCTCTGTCGTCGCTTATTGTGCCGACTCCAAATTATGGATGATGGCGTGGGTATTCTGCCACCAATCGGTTGGACTTGTGTAGGGATTCTCTGCCGTAGGCCAGCCGGTCCAATAGGTCGTATTGAAAGGTGTTAACTTGCGCGCCTGCGTAGTGGGGATGACTGGCAGTGCTGCCATCCAGATCTCCATTGCCTCGATAAACAGCTCTTCAACTTTGGGATCATCCACGGGCAAAACGCCCATTTCGTCGACCAGCGCACTAAACTCGGCATTGTCCCAACGCCAGATATTCTTGGTAGAGCGTTCACCCACGGGTACAACCCACTTGGCGTTAAAGTTATCGAGTGAGGACCAAGGTTCGCTGGTGGAGCCGCAGGTTTGCCATCCACCGCTGGCCTCGAAGTCGCCAAAGTTAATCTTGTCCCCCCAAGTACCACCTGCTAGTGCTGTCGTTATGGCATTGATGCCAATACGCTGTAGCTGTTCGACCACGACCTGGGTCCAGCGCAACTTCTCGATGAAGGACTCGTGCACAATGATCTGAAGCGTTAACTCTTCACCATCTTTTTGATAGTAGCCATCACCTTCACGCGTGTACCCCTCTTCTTCCAGAATTTGTTTGGTCAATTCCGGATCATAAACAGTCAACGGATACTGTTCATAAAGCCCGGCTTCTTCGAGTTTGTCAACCAGCCTTTCCAGTGGGGCCGAGATGGGGAAGAAGCTGCGCGATTTTACGGTTGCCCCTTCATAGGCGATGCTCACGATCTCATCCCGATCAATGGCATGGTTGATGGCCCAGCGCATGCGGGGATTGTCCCACGGCGCAACTGTTGTATTGAACTCAAGCGTACGTGTACAGGTCGGTTCGATATGGGCATAAGGCAGTTCTTCAGTCCAAGCAATGACATTGGGATTCTGAGCCTTAAGCGCTTCATAGGCTCCTGGGCTAATGTCGTGAAGACCATCCAATTGGTTGTCCACCATCGCCAGAGTACGAACCTCTTCCGGTCCGCGCCAGGTCCAGATTACGCGTTCGGGCGCTCGCAGATCCTTAAAGCCTGCCGCGGCACCCCACCAATTGTCGTCGCGCTCGTAGATGAATTCGGTTGGACTGACCTCAGCAACCTTATAGGGCCCCGTATAGACAGGCCACCCTTGCTCTGGATCATAGAAAGTAAACGTCAGCGGATCCTGATCTTTCCAAATATGCTCGGGCACAATCGCAAAGCTTCCCCAAATTTTGACGGCGAAATGATCCATCTGGAAACGTGGGTTGGGTTTGAGAAGATTAAATACAACAGTCTGTGCATCGATTTTCTCGACACTTTCGACCCAAGTACGCAGCCCCCAGTCGCCAATTTCGGCATTCTCTAACGCCAAATTGACCGAGTAAACCACATCGTCGGCATCAAAAGCTTCGCCATCGCTCCATTTAGCACCGGGATTTAGAGTCAGGGTCCAAACATCCAATGTTTCGTTGGGCGTCATGTTGTCGGCCAGCCAAGGTTCAATTTCGCCGGTTAACAAATTGCTGAGGAAAAGAGGTTCCAGCATGAGCTGATGCCAGCCCATGTCGCGTCGTCCGCCAGGCACATAGGGGTTCCACAATTCTGGAGAGGTCACTTGGCCACTGCTAATGTCAAAGATGACGGTTTTGCTACGGAGAGCATCTTCATCTGACATGGTTGCGTCACTGCTGCCTTCATCACTGGATGGAGCCGGTGCAGTTGGTGTACATGCAGTAAGAACCAGTACCAATGCCACAAAGAAAGCAATGGCAACGTGCAAACGGGATTTCTGTCTTAACATAAATTCTCCTTTGGTTTGAAATTAGATATTCCTGAGCATGGTTGACATGCAAACGCCACTGATACTTCGACAATCAGTTCGTTCGTTATCAAGGGACGATTGTCCGAAGCAAAAATAGTGTGACCATTAGGAGGGTGTGCGTCGGCCTGGGGGATCCAACATCGGGAACCGACAGTGAGCAAATTATATAGCAGGAAAGATGCAGCGCCAAATCGGGTTGATAATTAAGGCCATACCTCAATCCACTGTAACCCTTCATGGGGTGGTGAGGTCTGCCCTGAGAAGATCCAGAGTCCGTTTGCCAAGCGATACCATACTTCATCTTCCTCAGTACGGTACCGCCCCGTACTGACCAAATTCTCCCCACGATCGACCTGCCCTTGGATGGCAAACTCCGTCCCGGGTCCAGCCCGTAGATTGGAGAGCCGTTGGACAATGACAAGAGCTATGCCAACTTGAGCAATTGCTGTAGGCGTCTCCGTCGATGTGACACCTGGAAGATCTTGTATCGCGGGATTGGTGCTCGCGGGCAATTCAACTTGCGAGGGCGCCTGATCGTTAACGTCAGCCTGAAAAGATTGTACATCAGTTTCATTCAATCTGTTTTGATTACTTATAAGCCAGCAACTCCAGACGCCGATTACGACAACCAATACGCTAATGAGACTCATCCTCTGCAAAGGATTAGATGAGACTTTATGCGGGATCGAAACGTATGGGAGAGAATCGAGAGATGTAGGACGGTAGCCCGCTCCTGTTTCGAATAAAATGTGTGGGAAATTAACAAAAAGATTGTCTAAAACGAAAAAATAGTCTCGATGAATATGCCATTCGTGTGTTTGTTTATGAAACCGTCGCGCGCGACGCGGCACTTCTCTTTCGAGGAAAACCTGAGTCGCATAGACATCATGCGCCTGACCGATCCGAAAGACAAATGTATCATTTACCTGGCGACAAGAATCTAACTCGGCAAACGGGTGTGTGGGCATTGCTAGTACATCTATTTTCCGCCTGACTATTTTTGTCGGGATTTAGTAGATTATACACCAATACCGTATACTTGACCGACAAGATCATAAGATGAGACGATCATAGGATGGCAAGATGAAAGCGTTTTGTTTATAGGTAAATTACCCTGGCGCCCTGCAACTTTGCGACTCCGCAACCATTAGCTTTTGGAGAAGAACCAACGATGACACAACCAACAAATCGCCCTGACTTTATTCGACATTACAGCGAGATCCAGCTTGAGGATAATCGACACTACCCAGACAGCGATGAACTTCACTCAATCGGTTCACCCTTTGCACGCATGATGGGGTTGACGCGCCTGGGTATTCATCACGAACTGCTACCTCCGGGACGTCGTACGTCTTGGCCTCACGCGGAAAGTGACGAAGAGGAGTTTATCTATATACTGGAAGGGCATCCCGATGTGTGGGGCGATGGTGAACTCTACCCTCTGAATCCTGGCGACGGCGTTGCATTTCCTGCCGGAACGGGCATTGCACATACATTTCTCAACAACTCTGATACTTTACTTTCTGGTAAAAGAAAAGAGATGAGGTGAGAAATGTGACAAAAAGCGGTTAGCAGTTCATCCAAAAGGTAGAGAACCCAAAAAGGAGGAAGGAATGCTAACCGCGCCAGAAATAACTATAGCAGTACTGATGAATGTATTGCAAGTAACGCCGATGGGAACAAACGTAAATGTAATGCGTCTGATGTGGGCAATGCGGAATGGGTCGTTTCTGAAAAGTCGAGGAGCAATCCATAGCGCATTGAAAGAAAGCGGGTTTGAAGATGAGGAGCTCCGGCGAAGCTGGTGGAGCTTTCGATATGGATCATGGGATATCACAAGTCTGCTGGGGTCGTGGCAAGGGGAATGGGAGGCAAAAAAGTTAGAAGGGTACCGAGTGAAAAGCATAGATATCACAGGGTTCTGGCGACCGAAGCTGCAAGGGAAAGTGAACCGACTCTATAACTCAACGGCTCGTCGGGCATTGCCCGCGCTCATCTTTGGAGTGATGATAAGCTCGGGGGAGATAGGCGGGAAGCGAGTGCCACTGCTCAAGGCAATCATGAGATGCACGGTTGGAACAAAGGAAAGTGAGTTTCGGAAAAAGCTGCTGACAGAGACGAAGAAATCACTGGAGTCAGACGAAGTGGCGGTGGTCGATGCCGGGTTTACAATCAGAGAAATGCTAGAAAGCGGCATAGACCGATTTGTCCTGCGGGAAGCCATTAACTGCACAGTGCGCCGCAATGAGTTCCCCAAACGCAAAGAAAAAGGCAGACCACCTGAATATGGTGATATTGTGCGTCCGCTCTCTCGCAGCTATAAGGGAAAGCGACTCGAGGCTACAACTCCGGACTCGTCTGGTCGCTTTCTCTATAGTGGTCGCCTGATTTGCTATCAAGCATGGCACAATCTCGTCCCCAGAACAACCAAGGTGGATACAGCCAACCGTACCTACTCGATTTACGTCATTCAGGATCCGGCCTACAACACACCTTTGGTTTTGGCGACCGTTATGACTTTGCAGCCTGAAACCATTTATCTTGTCTACCTGGAACGCTGGCCTGTTGAACCTCCCCCCTTGGCTTCCAAGCAGATGATTGGCTTACATCGTCAATTTGTTCATGCCGATGAGGCTTGTTTCCGCTTACCTGAACTGGGGCTGCTTGCTGGCAATCTTCTTTCCCATTTAGCCGCTTCTCTTCCTCCCATACCGACTGGCTACTGGGCTCGAGCCTCAAACCACTCCCGGCAGGCTGCGCCGTGTTCTCTCGAGTGCTCTTTTCCAACTCCTGACCAACTCGACCCTGACTTTCGGAAAAGGCCTCGGTTTCACACCATTTACCTAAAGGCATTCTCGCTCATCGCCGCCTCAATGCCGCTGCTTAAACTAGCCGAGCACTATTTTTACATTTTATCCCGTTTTTTCAGGGTGGATTCTTTTTTCCGCCCCTTTCGGTTTGCCCTTTGTCACTCAAGCCTTTACCAGAAAGTAAAGTGATAAGGATGTGCGTTTGCTCGTCATCGGTGAAGCATCAAAACCGACAAATCAGCTTTATTATCCCAAACACCCTATCCGAAAAGAACATCTAGGCGATAGATGGTGGGGAGATGTTCCAGAGAGAAAGTTGGGGCCACATGATGGTTTGCCGGATGGGGTTGAGGATAGATAGGGAATAATACTACTGCATAAGGAATGACGATTAAATAACTCATCGATGTCATTCTCGAGTGAAACGAAGAATCTATCTATGAGTTATTTTATTCCGAATCCTAACTTTGTTTGATGAGTGAAGGAGAAACAGGATGAGCTTTGGCATCACGAAAACAATTCCGGCCAAGGAAGGCATAGAACGGATCAATCAACTTTATGATGGCTCGATCTCTGAGTATGAATTTCACATGGCTGGTCAGCCGTCTAAACTCAAGGTCGGGGATTATGTCTATACAATTTTTCAAGATCAATTGATAGGTCGTCTGCGTATTTCTCGTTTTGAGGGCGGTGCAGTGAATCCCAAATCGGGTAAGCCCCGCACATTGATCTTCGTGGATGCCCCCGGCGAACGCTTGGATGATCCGATTCCCAAGACAGGTCACCGTGGCACACGTTATTATGATGGTGCGGATTGGCCAACCTAATACGCTGTAACCGATGTTGTGATAGTTTAGAGACTGCCAAATCGTAGGTCACTTCTCTGAAGTGACAAGCACCAAGAAGCCTGGATCTTCACTTGGAAACGGTCGCTCTCTTGCCACTTGTCCCGTCTCCGGCGGGACCTACGTTAAACTATCAAAACTTCGATGACGGTGCACGAATCAAAAGCGACGTTGATTTGATACCTGATGTCTGGTAGAGCTGCAGTAAATTACGCTTTCAGTATATCTTGACACATGGTTACCTCAAAAGGTGCACTGATTACCTGAATATCTTGTATCTTGATTTTGTGCGCCATTTATTTGTTTTCAAATATATAATGTTTTATTGTTTTGCTTATTGTAAGGTGATTGACATGTTTTTCTGTGAGTATTTGTGTAATAATATCCATGAATCAGCAGTGACTGTGCAATGAGCAATTTTTATACATCATGACACCTCGCTTCAGAGTCGTTAACCCCACGCAGATACACTGATTTCCACCTAATCAGGTGAATCATAAATCATCAGGCACATAGAATTTTTTTCGTCTGAGCGTGTTTCTGTCGAACCTTTTTGAGATTTCGGTAGATGCTGCTCTTCGAATAAATGATATGCGCGTACGCATCGGCAGAAAAATGTGTCGATACATTTTTCTGCCGATGCGTACGCGCATATCATTGCTATTTGTTATTCCAGAGAGTTGTGAAAACATGAGAAAATTTCTGCATCAATTGACCCTTTGGGTCACATTCTGTTTGCTCACTGTTGGTGCTGTACAAGCCCAAATCATTCCCGCGTACAGTCCAAATACTGATGAGCTAAAGACAGAGAGCAAGCAAATCTATTTGCCATTTTTCGTGAGGAGTGGTACCACGTCGCCATCTATTCGAGCTGCAGGAAGCTCGAATGCTAAGATGAAGATGATTTTCTTGCCTCTCATTTCGAATCAAGACGCGTCAAGTCAGGATAGTCAGATCAATCTTGACGAAAATCCTGTCGCAGATCCGGTTCCAAACGAATTGCTAGACCAGAACGAGCCATCCACCGTTCGTTCTGCCTTACTTTCGTCGCTCTTTAGCGATGACTTCAACCGTGCGGATAACACATCCATCGGCAATGGTTGGCAAGAAGTTGAAACAGGCAATGCCCGAGTCGAACTCCTGAACAACCGTTTCTGTGTTGTCGATGCGTCTGATCGAACAAGACGCCCACTTGCCTCTCACACATTTCAGAATACCTCAACTGGCATTTTGGAATGGAGCTATGACATAGACTGGACCCGCACCGGAAATGAGGGAACATACCACGTCTATATGCAGTTGGGAGATGATGCCAAAATGAGTCACAACAACTCCTCAAACGGAGTGGGCGTCAATCTCATCTGGACAAGAATAAATGGCACAGACGAGATGCTTGGGTATCAGCAAAGTGGAACCAACATTGCTTTGAGCCAAGTAAATGGGGCCGCTCAAATTAAGGTGAGAGCAGATCTGGATACCAAGACCTATGAGGTTTCCATAGATGGCAATCTTGTTCAAGCCCAAATTCCCTTTGACAACAATGTTTCATTAAGTGCCGTTCGTTTCATGACAGATGGACTGAATGAACAGAACTTCTCCGGTCGCTGCTTTGACAACCTGGATGTGTCAAAAGAAAACAGTAGCCAAAATATCGCACCGTCTATCACATCGTCTGCGATCTTAACCGGTACCACAGGCGTACTCTATAACTATGATGTCGAAGCAGATGGTAGTCCCGTGCCAACCTATACGCTGACAACGGCACCAGCGGGTATGACAATCGACCAAAATGGCGGTCTAATCAGCTGGACACCAAACACGGCAGGTGCTGTCAATGTGGAGGTTGCGGCCATCAACGCCACTGGCTCAGATATTCAGGCATTTACGATTCATGTAACTGATCCTCCAAGTGGAACCACGCTCTTTAGCGATGATTTTAACAGAGCAGATAGCGCTATTGTCAACAGTGGTTGGACCGAAGTCGAGGTCAATGGTGCAGAAACAAGCATTCAGAGCAACAGACTTTGCTTTGTGGATACATCCGACGTCACCAGACGACCAATCGTGGCGCACGCATTCCAGGAAGTATCGAGCGGAGAGTTGACCTGGAGTTTCGACTTTGATTGGGCGCGCACCGGCACCGAAGGAACCTATAGCGTCTACATGCAGTTGGGTGACGGCTCCCAGTTGAGCAACAAGAACACTGACAATGGGATCGGTGTCAACTTAGTTTGGACACGAATTGGTAACGTGCATGAGACATTGGGATATCGACAGGGCAAGAACAATACAGCGCTTACGCAAATCAGCGGTCCCACTCAGCTATCTGTCAAGGTTGATGTAGATACAAACACATATGAGCTTTCTGTTAACGGGAACGTTGTCCAATCAAATAATCCATTTGACAAAAATGTCCCTCTCAACACCATCCGTTTCTTAACAGACGGGCTGAATGAACAGAACTTCTCCGGTCGCTGCTTTGACAATGTCGAAGTGCAGGATGGACAGACTGCATTAGGCGTGGCACCCGCGATCACAACAACCCCGCTCGCAAGCTTGATGGCCGGACACAATTACAGCTATGATGTGGACGCAACGGGAAGTCCAGTACCAACATACTCGTTGGCATCGGCACCTGCTGGCATGACGATTGATGCGAACAGTGGAGTGATTCATTGGACACCAACGACCTCTGGTGTTGTAAACATCTCAGTTGTTGCCACCAATTCCGCTGGGTCCCACACACAAAACTATTCGATCCATGTAATCGAACAGACGTTGACCTGCGGAAATACAATTAACATTATGCTGTTGGGTGACTCGATTACGCGGGGCTTCGGCACCGGCGATCAGCCCATAACGGCCGATTATAACATTGGATACCGACGCTCGTTGTTCCAATCGTTGATCAATGCTGGCTATGATTTCGATTTTGTCGGTAGCCTCCACCATGGCACATTAACGGTTGGTCCCGGTTTTGACTACGATCACGAGGGACATGGTGGAGAGCGTGATGACTTCATTGCACACCATATTTATAACGATCTCAACAACTTGAATAGCGGCAATAATTGGTTGACCAACACCCCAGCTGAAGTCATCTTGCTCCATATTGGGACGAATGACGTGACGCAAGGGCATCCTAACGATCTGGCAGATATTCTGGATGAGATCGATGAGTATGAGACTGCCATGGGCACAGACATTATTGTAGTCCTGGCAGAGATTACCTTGCGAACCGATGGCTTACTCAACGACACGATTACGCGCAATAGCAATGTAGTCACGATGGCCCAAGCACGTATGGCTGCTGGTGATAAAATCATCCTGGTCGATCATGCGAATGCTTTGAACTACGTTGACGACATGTTCGATGCCTTTCATCCCAATAATCTGGGCTACGAAAAGATGGCGACCGTCTGGCATGATGCCTTGGTCAATATTTTGCCCGATTGTTCAGCCATTGCGCCAGCCATTACCTCGACGGCTCTGTTAGCCGGCACAGTTGGGCAACTCTACACTTATGACGTTGACGCGACGGGTACACCAACACCAACCTATTCACTCACAGCATCGCCAGTTGGCATGACGATCAATGCCACAACGGGTTTGATCAGCTGGACACCGAACGTTGGTGGCACCTTTCCTATCTCGGTGACGGCGACCAATGCGGCCGGTTCTGATACCCAAAGCTACTCATTGGTTGTCTCCGTTCCAACCACGCCGCCCTCCATCACCTCAAGCCCTGTCACCGCCGCGACCGTGGGGACAGCCTATACCTATGATGTCGATGCAACTGGCAATCCCACGCCGACCTATTCCTTGTCGACAGGTCCAGCGGGGATGACCATTGACGCGAATACTGGTCTCATCAGTTGGTCTCCAACCGTATCGGGCACCGTCAATGTGGAGGTTGTGGCAACAAATGCTGGCGGCTCGGATGCGCAAGTATTTTCCGTCAACGTGACCGATTCAGCTGCAAACACGCTATTTAGCGATGACTTTGACCGTGCCGATAGCGGCACGGTTGGAAACGGTTGGAGCGAAGTAGAGAAAGGCAATGCTCAGACCAGCATCGTGAATAATCGGCTCTGTTTTGTGGATACATCTGATGCCACCAGACGCCCAATCGTGCACCATTCGTTTACGCAGGTAAGCTCTGGCGCGTTGGTCTGGAGCTTTGATTTTGACTGGACACGAATTGGCACCGAAGGCACCTATGCGCTCTACATGCAGCTGGGCGACAGTACTCAGATGAGCAACAGCAGCATTGGCAATGGCGTCGGTGTCAATCTGGTCTGGACCAACATCAATAACGCCCATGAAACATTGGGTTATCGCCAGGGCAATAGCAATACTGGACTGACAACGATCAGTGGACCAACCAATGTTTCTGTACGAGCCGATCTCAATACCCATACATATGAAGTCTCGGTAGACAGTGTCGTTATTCAATCAAATATCCCCTTTGACTCTAACGTATCGCTCGATACCGTTCGTTCTTGACCAATGGATTGAACGAACAAAACTTTGGCGGACGCTGCTTTGATCATGTTGATCTGTCACCGATTTCAGCGCCCATCATCACTTCGGTGGCCACGACCACTGCAACAGTGAATCAAGCCTATAGCTACAATGTGGATGCCAGCGGCAGCCCCGCACCCACCTATGTATTGACCACCGCACCAGCCGGAATGAGCATCGATACGAGCAGCGGCCTTATCAGCTGGACACCATCTGCTACAGGTAGCTTTCCAGTAGTTGTCGAAGTGAACAATAGTGCAGGCAGCGACAGCCAGAGCTTCTCTATCGACGTAACCGAGGCACCAAGTATTACCTCCAGCGCGATCACAAATGGCCAGGTTGGCCAAGCGTACACATATGATGTAGATGCCACTGGGATGCCAGTGCCGACCTACTCATTGAGCGTGAACCCATCAGGGATGAGCATCGATACGAACAGCGGTCTCATCAGCTGGACGCCATCTGTCGCCGGCAACTTTAACATCACCGTTATCGCCACCAATAGTGCCGGTACGGATAGTCAGAGTTTTGTCGTTGATGTTGACGACCCCTCGTCTGGGGCTCCAAACATTACCTCGAGCGCCGTCACAAGTGGCCAAATCGGTCAACCATACAGCTACGACGTCGAGGCGACAGGGGCACCCGCGCCAACTTACACGCTGGCGACCAAACCCGTTGGGATGACAATTGATCAAAATACCGGCTTGATTAGCTGGACGCCGACAGTTTCTGGCACAGTCAATGTCGAAGTTGTCGCCACCAACTCGATCGGCACAGACAACCAGAATTTTACAATTAGTGTCACAGCACCCAATGTTTGTTCAGGCGAGTTCAGCATCTACTGGCAGTTGGATGAGACGAGTGGGACCAGCTTCGCAGATCTGGTTGGCAACAATGACGCCAGCTTTGTAGGTGGCGGTGCACCGATCTTCGCCACCGGACAGGTCAATGGTGCGTTGGACTTTGATGGCGCAGATGATCGGCTGAGTGCACCAATCAATGTGGATCCGGGCAACCAATTCACAATAATGGCTTGGGTCAACCCGGATGTGATTAGTGGTCCAAATGACCGAGGCATTCTCTACAAAGAAGAAGCCTTCATCTTGGAGATTGAGTCGACCAACAACCGGCTGGCCTTCACATTGCTAGATGGCTCTGGTGGATTCGATGAGTACGAACCGGGTGGCGGTGGCGCGAATCAGATTCCGACCGCACAATGGACACATGTGGCAGCGACCTACGATGGCAGCCACACGTCCATCTACATCAATGGAGTCCATATCGGCACCAATGCTGCCAAAGTGACGCCGCTATTCAACGCGGCTCATCCCTACTATATTGGCTGGACGACCTTCCAGAACTTGGGGCATCAGCGTTACTTCGATGGCCGACTCGATGAGATTGCCCTCTTCAATCAGGCGCTCAATGCTGGAGACATCCTGAGCCGCTACAATGCTGGATTAGCGGGCCAGAGACTCTGCGGCACCACCGAAACAGCACCGAGTATCACCTCCAGCGCTGTAACAGCGGGTACGGTGGGAGCAGCCTACAGCTATGATGTGGAAGCCACGGGCAATCCGGCACCGACCTATTCGCTGACCTCGCCGCCAGGGGGGATGATCATTGACACCAATAGCGGTCTCATCAGCTGGACACCTGCCATGACAGGCACCTTCCCCGTCACGGTGGTGGCGACCAATGGCCAGGGGACGGATATACAGACGTTTGACCTGAATGTGTCGGCTGCTCCAGTTGCTCCAAGCATCACCTCCAGTGCTGTGACGACGGGTACGGTGGAGTCGCCTACAGCTACGATGTGGAAGCCACCGGCAATCCGGCTCCAACTTACTCGCTGACATCGCCGCCAGGGGATGATCATCGACACCAACAGTGGTCTCATCAGCTGGACACCTGCCATGACAGGCACCTTCCCGTCACGGTGGTGGCGACCAATGGCCAGGGGACGGATATACAGCCTTTGACCTGAATGTGTCGGCTTCCGGTTGCTCCGAGCATCACCTCCAGTGCTGTGACGACGAGTACGGTGGAGCAGCCTACAGCTACGATGTGGAAGCCACGGGCAATCCGGCTCCAACTTATTCGCTGACCTCGCCGCCAGTGGGGATGATCATCGACACCAATAGTGGGTTGATCAGCTGGACACCGCCATGACAGGCACCTTCCCGTCACGGTGGTGGCGACCAATGGCCAGGGGACAGATACGCAGATCTTTGACCTGAATGTGTCGGCTGCCCAGTTGCTCCAAGCATCACCTCCAGTGCTGTGACAAGTGGCGTCGTGAATCAAGTCTACAGCTACGATATGGAAGCCACAGGCAATCCAGCGCCGACCTATTCGCTGATTTCGCCGCCAGCGGGGATGATCATCGACACCAACAGTGGGTTGATCAGCTGGACACCTGCCATGACAGGCACCTTCCCCGTCACGGTGGTGGCGACCAATGGTCAGGGACGGATACGCAGACCTTTGACCTGAATGTGTCGGCTGCTCCAGTTGCTCCGAGCATCACCTCCAGTGCGTGACAAGTGGCGTCGTGAATCAAGCCCAGCTACGATGTGGAAGCCACAGGCAATCCGGCGCCGACTTATTCGCTGATTTCGCCGCCAGCGGGATGATCATCGACACCAACAGTGGGTTGATCAGTTGGACACCGGCCATGACAGGCACTTTCCCCGTCACGGTAGTGGCAACCAATAGTCAGGGGACCGATACACAGACCTTCGATCTGACCGTCTCGGATGTGTCGACCTGTTCAGGCGAGTTCAGCATCTACTGGCAGTTGGATGAGACGAGTGGAACCAGCTTTGTGGACCTGATTGGCAACAATGACGCAACCTTTGTGGGTGGCGGTACACCGATCTTCGCCACTGGACAGGTCAATGGTGCGTTGGACTTTGATGGCGCAGATGATCGGCTGAGTGCACCAATCAATGGATCCGGGCAACCAATTCACAATAATGGCTTGGGTCAACCCGGATGTGATTGGTGGTCCAAATGACCGGGCATTCTCTACAAAGAAGAAGCCTTCATCTTGGAGATTGAGTCGACCAACAACCGGCTGGCCTTCACACTGCTAGATGGCTCTGGCGGATTCGATGAGTATGAACCAGGTGGCGGTGGCGCCAATCAGATTCCCACCGGACAATGGACACATGTGGCAGCGACCTACGATGGCAGCCACACGTCCATCTACATCAATGGAGTCCATATCGGCACCAATGCTGCCAAAGTGACGCCGCTATTCAACGCGGCTCATCCTTATTACATGGGCTGGACGACCTTCCAAGACTTGGGGCATCAGCGTTACTTCGATGGCCGACTTGACGAAGTTGCAGTTTTGAACCAAGCGTTGAATGCTGGAGATATTCTACAGTACTACAATTCGAGTCTAGGTGGTCAGAACTATTGTAATTAAAGAATGAGCATTAAATAAGTTGAACAGTCATTCTCGAGTGAAACGAAGAATCGTGTTCAACTTATTTAATTCCGATTCCTAAATATAGCGCACTCGCTCACAAAATTAAAATAAATTCGGCTGTTCTGCTCGACTGAAAATAGTCAAATGTATCTTAAATTTATGGCAGTGCTCGGTATAAGGCTCTACGCGACAAAGCGTACCTGACAAGCGGAGTGGCGAAGGAGCAGATAGTGAAGTCTGCTACTCGCCCCTTCGCCTTTCCGCTCCAGCCTGATCCACTACCACGTGTAGACCCTAAATAAGTACCCAACGAGAGAATAGAATCTTGCAACGCAACGATATTCAGAACCGGTATCGCGCGATGCGCAATACATATGTTCGATGAGTCATTTATTTTTTTTGGATGCCTTAACTCCTTATAAACCGCGTGTTTCATCTTCTCAATACATAATTGTTGATCTTTGATCGTCTTCCGTGATGTGGCCAGTTGTATCAGAATCAACTATAGAGTAAAATCGGTGCCATATACTCATTTATACACGTTGCAACTATGTACCTCTTGAAGGAGACGAAGCCTTGTCCCACTCAGAACAGATTTCAAATCAACTTGGTATTGCCGAACGCCGAGTTTCTGCTACGATCGATTTGCTCGATGGAGGGAATACCCTGCCCTTTGTTGCTCGTTATCGCAAAGAAGTGACAGGCGGTTTAGATGAAGAACAGATTCGTGACATTAACACTCTTCTTGAATCGCTCCGGGCGCTCGATGAACGACGTGAAACAATCATTGCCTCGATTGAAGAACAGGGCAAAATGACGCCCGAACTTCAGACCGCACTCCTGAACGCCGAGACGAAAACCGCCCTGGAAGATCTGTATCAACCGTACAAACCAAAGCGACGCACCCGCGCAAGCATGGCGCGCGATCGAGGTCTACAACCGCTGGCAGATCAGATTTTGTTTCAACTACGCACTGCTGAAACACCTGAAGAGATCGCCGTTGCGTTTTTGAGCGATAACGTGACAAGTGTAGATGATGCATTAGCTGGTGCTCGCGACATTGTGGCCGAGACGATTAGCGATAATGCAGATGTGCGTCGCGTCACGCGCGAAAAAGCGCTAGAGTGGGGACACCTGGGTTCAACTCGTGTTGACGATGCAGAGGATGAACGGGGTGTCTTTGAACTCTACTATGATTTTGACTTTCGCGTGAACCGGATCCGTCCACATCAAGTGCTCGCCATCAATCGAGGTGAAAGTGAAAAGGTGCTCCGTGTATCGATTGATGTAGCCGAACGCGACTGGCGCGGGGCCATTCAGGCAGTTTTTCGCCCACATCGTTTGTCCCCTTTTGCCGAACAGATGGAGTTGGCCATTGATGATGCGGCGAATCGGCTTTTGCTGCCAGCAATCGAGCGCGATGTGCGCCGTACCTTAACAGAACAGGCAGAAGCACATGCCATCACGGTGTTCGCCACCAATTTGCGTGGACTCCTGAGCCAACCACCGCTTGCTGGACATACAATATTGGCACTCGATCCTGGGTATCGAACGGGATGCAAAGTGGCGGTTGCTGATCCAACGGGTAAGTTGCTGGATACAGAAACAATTTATCCCCATCCGCCCCAGCGCCAAATCGAGGCCGCAACCCGCACGCTGGTCAACCTGATCCAACAATATGGTGTGAGCCTTGTGGCGATTGGAAATGGTACTGCTTCCCGGGAGAGTGAACAGCTTGTGGCCGAAATCATTCGCAGCTTATCCGCTTCCAAGATGGCAAATGGAAGACAAGCGAATGGTCAGAACGATGATGGTTTACACTATCTGATCGTCAATGAAGCTGGTGCCAGCGTCTACAGTGCCAGCCCGCTTGCACGTGCCGAACTGCCCGATCTGGATGTCAGTATGCGGAGTGCTGTTTCGATTGCACGGCGTGTTCAGGACCCTCTGGCCGAGCTGGTCAAGATTGATCCCAAATCAATCGGAGTGGGTCTTTATCAACATGATGTTGATCAGGGAGACTTGGCAAAATCGTTGGATGGTGTGGTCGAGAGTGTGGTGAATCAAGTCGGTGTGGATGTGAATACGGCTTCACCTGCTCTGTTGACCCACGTTGCCGGAATCGGTCCTAAGCTAGCCGAACGCATTGTGGAACACCGCAATAGCAACGGTCCATTTGTCAATCGAAAATCACTTAAGGATGTATCAGGTCTGGGTCCCAAGGCTTTTGAACAGGCCGCAGGATTTCTTCGGATTCGAGACGGTGATCATCCGTTAGATGCAAGCGCTATTCACCCAGAAAGTTATCGGGTCGCCCAAAAACTATTGCAGCGGATAAAATTACCCCTCGATAGCAAACCCGATGAACGCCTAGAACCATTGAAAGCAATTGGGGAGCAAATATTTCTTGGACAATTGGCCAGCGAACTGGATACGGGCGAGCCAACGCTTGTTGATATCTTTGAGCAACTTGTACGTCCTGGCCGCGATCCGCGTGAAGATCTACCCGCGCCGATTCTGCGAAGCGATGTGCTTTCGATGGATGACCTGATACCAGGACTACGGCTTGACGGTACCGTTCGCAATGTGGTGGACTTTGGTGCATTTATTGATATTGGTGTCAAACAGGATGGATTGCTTCACCGGAGCCAGATTCCACACGGGATGAAACTAGGCGTCGGTGATATTGTACAAGTCGAGATCTTAAACGTTGAGGTTGAACGTGGCCGGATCGGACTAGGATGGTGTGAATAATTGACCATCATCAATTCGATTGTGTACCACAAAGGGTGTAAACGAACACTGCTCAGTCAGAGAAGCACTGCGTTTACACCCTTTGGAACACACTCCCTCAATTCGGAGAATATCTTATGACAACCCTACTTGAGCAATATAATTACGATTCTTTCGTGCCAGACAAGTTTGGTCCTTGGCTGAATTTTAATGAGAGTCCGCCTCTTGGTGAGAATGCGCCAGATTTTCCCTTGTGGACCTTAGATGGTGAAGAGACGATGTTGAGCGCAATCTGGTCCCAATCACTGTACACAGTCGTCGAATTTGGTAGCTTTACCTGACCCTATTGTGGGATGGCGGCGCCATCCATGAACGAGATTGCCGAGCGATACACCTCACGCAATGTTGGTTCAATTTTTCTTTATACGCATGAAGCACATCCGGGTGAATATTATCGTCATTTGACTTCGATGGAACAGAAATATCAACATGCCCGCGATTTACGCGATAAGTTAGGCGTGACGCGCCCCATTTTTCTGGATGCTTTAGATGGAGCTTGTCACCGAGCTTATGGTTCGATGCCCAATATGACTTGGATTTTCAACCGCTCTGGAACACCAATCTATAAATCAAACTGGACGGATGCAAATAGTGTCACCAATGCGCTCGATTACTTTCTGGACGGTGCAACACGCCGCCGCGATCGGGAGCGTCTTGCACCGTTTCGTGTAGAACGATTAGATTATCGCAATCAGGATCGGGAGCAATTTTTCGCTGGATTGGAACGCAGTGGGCCAAAGGCAGTCCAAGAATATAAGGAGGCGTTTTCTTAGTATTGGTCGATAGTCGCGTCCATCATTGTCGTTTTGAGCCGATTTTACCCAGTAAAGCAAAGTTAATTGATGGAGATTCATCTATTCTATTAGGCTAAACCAAAAAAATAATTATACGCGAACGAGAGAATGGAGAGGGGGAATAAGGACAAACCATTTTTCTAAACCAGGTAAACGTTGGAAGCGTTGTTCCAAACGGTCCATCTCTTTCTGAGTGAGTTTGACGCCGGTCTCATAAAGAGTGGAATTCAGGTGAACGAAGGGTTGTAGTTGGTTAAAGCGAAAAGGGGCTGGTTCAGAAATAGGTTGACAAAGAAGAGAGTACGTTAACAAGAGAATAGGTTAGAGAAAGAGGCTCCTGTTCAGGCAAAATAAGGGTGTTCAGACCAAAATAGCCAAAAAGGAGCCTCTAAATGTCAGAGTATCGAACAGACCCCCTATCATTGTCAACCCGAATCGATCTTGCGTTGGAAATGCTCAACCCGAATCGAGAGTGGGGGAGAGTGAGCGAACTGTCAACGGCGTACAATGTGTCTCGAACGTGGCTCTATAAGTTGAGAGAGAGCGGTGAAGCGGCGCTGAAAGCGATCTTGTCGCCAGTGAGTCCAGGACCGCAGCCGAAAAGCCATGTGATCGAAGTGGATGAGACGTTCATCCGACGAACCATAACGGTGTTGCCGATGCTGCGAGGAAGCGTACGAGATATCCAAAGGGGGTTGGGGTTGCTGCTAGGTGTGGAGCGGTCGGTGGGATTCATCCAAGGGACGCTGGCGGAAGTTGGAGAACTGGCATCGGCGTACAATGAGAGCATGGTGCCGACGCTGCCGGTGTTGGGGGAAGCGGATGAAATTTTCTGTGGCGACCAACCGTGCCTGACGGTGGTGGACGGAGCATCGTTTGCGCTGTTGAATATCTCAGCAGCCGATGCCCGAGATGAAACAACATGGGGGTTGAAGTTTCTCGAATTGCTCGAGCGAGGCATCACCTTTGATGACTTGGTGACCGATGGGGCTTTGGGCATTCAGGCAGGAGCCAAGGCAGCGGGGATGAATGCGCCACACTCCTATGACCTCTTTCACCAAATGCAGAATGGCACCAAAATCACCCAACGTCTGGAGAGAAATGGACCAGGCCATGACCGACCGTGACGTAGTTTGGCAAGAGTTGGACGAGCAGACTGCTCCTGCACGTCGCCCTGGGCGACCACGCAAATGCACAGTGACTCTCGAGGTTGCCGACCAAACGGTGCTGACAGCAGTTGACTTGCACGAGAACTGGACATGGCTTCTCCGAACGGTCCGTCAGGCACTGGAGCCGATTTCACCGACCGGGCAGCTTGTCAACACAGATGCCGCGCAACAAACCATTCTGGCTGCCACCCAACTTATGATGGAGATGAACCGCGATGAAATTGCACACTTTGCCACCCAACTGCAGCAGAATCTACCTACATTGCTGGCTCCCCTCCGTCGCCTGGAACTATCCCTGGCTCCCCTCCGCCAGAACCTCTCACCTGAGTACGAAGCCTTCATCACACACCTCTGGACTTATCGCCATGACCATCAACTTCCCATTGAACAGCTTTTCCCTCCCTCATTGCAGCCTATGGCTCTTGCCTTCTGGCATGCACTGGATCGCTTCCATCGGGCTTCTTCTCTAGCTGAATCCTTTCATGCTTGGCTCAGGCCCTTTCTTGCAATCCATCGCTCTTTGCCCGATTGGTTGGCCGCTCTTTTACAGCTCTTTTGGAATCATCGCACCTTCTCACGTGGCAAACGCTCCGGTCACTCACCCTTAGAACTGGCTACCGATTCCTATGTCCCTTCTTTGGCTGACGCCCTTGATGCCATTCTTCAGCCTCAACAGCAACTGGCTCTTTAACCTATTCTCTTTTTAACGTGCCCATTTCAATTTTGTAAACCTAACTCATCCCTTGTTCTGAACCTGCCCACTCCTGCTTGGCTATACTCATCGATAGTATTGTCATTAGATGAGATCGGTTCTGATCGAGTTCTGTGAAGCCAGTTTGCCCCTGTTCACCATAATGCTGAGCGAGGAGGAGAAAGTGTTGCGCCAACTGCTCGGTTGCTCGTTTTGGTACGGCCAACCGCTCTTGGGCATAAGCATGGATGAGAGGATGGCTGACCTCATACTTCTGATTGATCCGTTGTAAGAAGCTATTGTTGACCAGTTCCCCAAGTAGAAATAAGACAACGCTTGTCGAGAGAGCCAGAGCGGCGGCAACGGCATCCTCACTAAATGGACTGAGTGCCAGCAAACCAACGACAGCTAACGTTTGCTGCACGGACGGTTTCATACGCGCAACAGCATGATCCAACAAGACCGGCACGCTCTCATATTGGCGCTGCTCAGCATCCAGCGCCAGCAAAGGCGTCTCACGTAGCCAGGCCAAAAACTCGGTTGCGGTCAATTCATACTGCACCATCCGTCGCCCCGCAAGACAAACGGCTAGAGGCAGATTACCGACTAGTGTGCAGATTTCGCGAGCAGCATCAAGATCGTTGACGCGTTCGCTTGACCATCTTTCCAGTAACTGCACTGCCCTATCTACTGGCAGCGGCTCCACAAGATAGAGCGTCGCCTCTGCATCTTCACGTCGTCGACTCGTCACCAGCACACCGCATTGGCCACGCACGGCAAGAACCTCCTGCAGGTTATCCGCACGTTCTGCCCCATCCAAGATCAAGAGCGCCTTGCGGTTGGCAAGAAGACGTTGCGCCGCATTGCGCGGCGTTGGCTTTGGTTCTTCACCAAATGAACGCACAATCTGTTCGAGAGCCAGTGATACCTGGGGCTGATTATAGAAACTGTGGAAGACGATACCGTCGGGAAAGCGTGCGGGTGGTCTTCTATTTGGCGTCAATACCCAGGCGACCTCAATGGCCAGCGAAGTTTTTCCCACTCCACCGGGGCCACAGAGGGTTACGATGCTGCCCAGCCGGAGGTCTGCCAGGATCTGCTCAACTTCCCCATCGTGACGGCGGGTATAGTGAGGAACTCGATTTTGGCGTTGAAGAGGTGGTTGGAATCCAGAGGCATCCTCATTTTCGAATAGCCCCGCCAGCCTAAATAACTCTTCTCGCTCCGTACTTCCCACATCCATCAATTCACACACTCTAGTCAAATCTTCGGTGCGCCAGGGAATACGCCCACTTAGCCGATGACTGATTGCGCTGGCGTCAATATTCAGTTCGTGGGCCAGCTCTTTTTGGTTATAGCGGCTACGGCGGAGGTGATACTTGAAGCGGTTGCGGAATTTTGTGTTGGGCATGGAGGAATCTCACTGTGAAAAATGGAATTAGAATCTAAATTATTGTTTACATTCAACTTTACTTTCTGGTAAAGGCTTGAGTGACAAAGGGCAAACCGAAAGGGGCGGAAAAAAGAATCCACCCTGAAAAAACGGGATAAAATGTAAAAATAGTGCTCGGCTAGTTTAAGCAGCGGCATTGAGGCGGCGATGAGCGAGAACGCCTTTAGGTAAATGGTGTGAAACCGAGGCCTTTTTCCGAAAGTCAGGGTCGAGTTGGTCGGGAGTTGGAAAAAGAGCACTCGAGAGAACGCGGCGCAGCCTGCCGGGAGTGGCTTGAGGCTCTCGATCCCAGTAGCCAGTCGGTATGGGAGGAAGAGAAGCGGCTAAATGGGAAAGAAGATTGCCAGCCAGCAGCCCCAGTTCAGGTAAGCGGAAGCAAGCCTCATCGGCATGAACAAATTGACGATGTAAGCCAATCATCTGCTTGGAAGCCAAGGGGGGATGTTCAACAGGCCAGCGCTCCAGATAGAAAAGATAAATGGTTTCAGCTTGTAAAGCCATGACGGTCGCCAGAACCAAAGGTGTGTGATAAGCAGGATCCTGAAAGACGTAAATCGAATAGGTGCGGTTGGCTGTATCCACCTTGGTTGTCCTGGGGACGAGATTGTGCCATGCTTGATAGCGAATCAGGCGACCACTATAGACAAATTGACCAAACGAGTCTGGAGTTGTGGCCTCGAGTCGCTTTCCCTATAGCATCGAGAGAGCGGACGCACAATATCACCATATTCGGGTGGTCTGCCTTTTTCCTTACGTTCGGGTAACTCATTGCGGCGCGCTGTGCAGTTAATCGCTTCCCGAAGGACAAATCGGTCGACGTCGCTTTCTAGCATTTCTCTGATTGTAAACCCGGCATCGACCACCGCCACTTCGTCTGACTCCAGTGATTTCTTCGTCTCTTTCAGCAGCTTTTTCCGAAACTCACTTTCCTTTGTGCCTACCTCGCATCTCATGATTGCCTTGAGCAGTGGCACTCGTTTCCCGCCTATCTCCCCCGAGCTTATCATCACTCCAAAGATGAGCGGGCAATGCCCGACGAGCCGTTGAGTTATAGAGTCGGTTCACTTTCCCTTGCAGCTTCGGTCGCCAGAACCCTGTGATATCTATGCTTTTCACTCGGTATCCTTCTAACTTTTTTGCCTCCCATTCCCTTTCCACTCCACTTCTTCTTGCCACGATGAGAGCAGGCTTGCAATATCCCATGATCCATATCGAAAGCTCCACCAGCTTCGCCGGAGCTCCTCATCTTCAAACCCGCTTTCACTCAATCCACTATGGATTGCTCCTCGACTTTTCAGAAACGACCCATTCATCATCGCCCACATCAGACGCATTACATTTACGTTTGTTCCCACCGGCGTTACTTGCAATACATTCATCAGTACTGCTATAGTTATTTCTGGCGCGGTTAGCATTCCTTCCTCCTTTTTGGGTTCTCTACCTTTAGGATGAAACGCTAACCGCTTTTTGTCACATTTCTCACCTCATCTCTTTTCTTTTACCAGAAAGTAAAGTTCAAGAGTAATTGAGAATTACCCGAGTAACAACGCGTTCACCTCTTTGTAATCTGGTGAATCGGGATTGAGTTTGGTGAGGGCCTCCTGCCAGATCGATTTGGCTCTGTCGATCTGATTCTGTTGGTCATAGCCTTTGCCTAGAACCATCAATGCACTACCGACACTGTGTCGATTGCCCAAATCAGTCAGAATCTGGATGCTTTTTTCTAATATGAGACGAGCCTGATCCCAGTCTCCTTTCTGGAGATAAATTCCTCCCATATGGAGATAGGCATGTCCTTCCCCTAACCGATCACCAAGCTCACGCACAATAGACAGATTTTCTTGATGTGTATGCAAAGCTTCATCCAAGTTCCCCATATCAGTATAGACAATGCCCAGGTTGTTCAGAGCGAGTGAGATGCCGTGCCGGTAGTCTAATTCTTGAAAGAGAGACCGACTATTTTTGCAAGTATGGATTGCTTTTTCCCATCTTTTCTGTTTGCCATAAATACTGCCAAGCGCAGCCAGGAGAAATGCTTCCCCTCTCCGATCACCCAATTCCTGTTGAATGTTCAGACTCAGTTCTGACGCTTCTTCGGCATCGCTCAAACGTCCTTGATAAAAATAGATGATACCAAGAGAGTTCAATACCTCGCGTTCACCATACCGATCACCCAATTCGCGACAAATGTTCAGACGGTCTTTGAACATTCGGACAGCCTGCTCCCAATCTCCCTTTTGGCGATAAACTTCCCCTAAGCTGGTCAGTGTATTTCCTTCGCCTGCTCGATCTTTAATTTCGCGTCGAATACGTAAGCTAGCTTCAAATAGCTGTTGAGCCTGATTCCACTCATCGCGGTATAAATAGAATATCCCTAAGCGATGGATGATCTGGCCTTCTCGAAACTGATTCCCAGTTGCTCGGACTAGGTTAAGAGATTTCTGGTAGGCTTTTCTTGCTGCATCCCAATTGCCTAGATTACGGTGGGTATCCCCGATACGTTCCAAGAAAAGAGCCTCATCCGCACCAGAGTCTTGATTTTGCGCAGCTCTCAATCCCGTTCGATTCACTATCAGGCGCTCGGTCCAATATCCCTGTAGATCTAAATACTGATCGATTGACCATGCTAGCTCTTTTACCGTTTCCCACTGGGGGTGGTTCAGAATTAGGTTTACACTTTTGATACATAGATAAAAATCTATATTGAGGTCATTTTCTGCCTGAGCATGGCTCAAAGTAGAAAATATAAACATCTTTTCTCTTTGCAAAAATGTAAACCTAATTGTCCGCCTAAAATGAACCACCCCTCCCACTGTTCATTTAATGCACATTGATTGAGCAATGCGACAAAATGAGGGCGCTCCAAATCCAGTCGTGAAAAGCCAGCGGTCCCCAATCGGCTCTCTTCTTGAGCGAGTATTTTGTAGTAAGCCGCAAGTTGAGTCAGCATCGTTGCTGGTTTCGATAGACGCTCCTGTGCGTAGGTATGAATCAGGGGATGGGTCACCAAATATCGTTGATGGCTTCTATCTAACAAGCTATAATTGACCAACTCACCAAGACACAAAGTGACAGCTGTCTTTGTCAATCCTAGGGCTGCAGTTACAGCTTCCACATCAAATGAACTAAGTGCTAAAAGACCAACCACCGTCAATGTTCGAACAGCGACATCGCTTACCTGTTCAAGGCTACGCTGGAGCAGCAGCGGCACACTATCACGTTGGCGCTGACCTAGATCGAGAGCGTTTAGCGACGTTGCCCGCAACCATGTCAAATATTCACCACTATCTAGTTCACTCTGTTTCAAATAGCTCCCGATTAGACGTACCGCCAGAGGTAACCCACCCACGAATTCGCAGATCTGTTCTGTAGACTCGTGATCGGCTGCTCGATGACCGGCCCAATTTTGAAGGAGTGACACAGTTTTATCAAGCGGCAATGGTCCCAGATCGTAGCGAATTTCTTCTCCGTCTTCGCGTCTACGGCTGGTGACCAAGACGCTACATTGACCACGGAGGGTGAGGATCGTTCCCAAATTATCAGCACGCTCAGCACCATCAAGAATCACTAGTGCTTGTCGTTGTGAAAGTACGCGTTGTGCTGCGAGGAGTGGGGTGGGATGCGGCTCCTCATGAAGGGAACGCACAATATGCTCAAGAGCCAATGCCACCGATGGCGTATCGTAGAAGCTGTGAAAAATAATCCCATCGGGAAAGCGGTCAGGGGGTATCATGTTTGGTGTTAAGGCCCAAGCGATCTCGATCGCCAAAGATGTTTTTCCCACACCGCTGGGACCACAAATCGTCACAATTCGTCCTGGCTTGAGGTGCGAGATGATTCGGTCTACTTCATCTGTCTGACGATTGATGTAGTAGAGAACTCGATTCTGACGTTGAAGCGGAACCTGGACAGTCGCTTTGACGAGACCCGTCAGTTCGAATAATTCCAACCGTTCGTTTTCAGTAATCTGCAATCGTTCACACACCCGCTCTAAAAAGTCTGCGCGCCATGGGAGACGCCCGCTTAAACGATGGCTAATTGCACTGGCATCAATATTCAGTTCGCGGGCCAACTCTTTCTGATTGTAGCGGCTGCGACGGAGGTAGTACTTGAAGCGTTCACGGAATCTGGTGTTGGGCATAGGGGAAGCCTCGTTTATGAGAAATGAGATTAGAATCTAAGAGCGTGTTTTAAAAGTTTCAAAGCGTGTCATTCTGAGCGGAGGAACGGAGCGAAGAATCCTCTTTTTGCACTTGGAACGTGGGATTCTTCGTCCCAAAACCTCCTCAGAATGACTTTTGAAACACGCCCTAAGTATTTGGTTGCGAAAAATCTGCACAAACAGAGCAAGTTTTGTGGATAGTTGATAGTGGATTGTTCCACGTGTCACTATCTACTACCCACCATCCACCTTTCGTCGGTTTGAGGCAGAGCTTCGCTAAATAATTGTGAATGGTGAAGTGCAATTAGGTAGTTGATCAATTTTGATCAATTTGATCAGCCGCTGCCGCCCCAGATGTGGTTTAGTAGATGGCACAGGAATCGTACGGCCTGACCAATCACAATCGATTTGCTCGTTGAAGAAACACGCGTGTGCCGTCTATATTACCTCCTTTGCCTACTGGACAGGCTCGGTCTGACGGCAGGGAATCCCTCAACTCAATGAGCCTCTTTCTAAAACAGGAGGCACATTGTTATGATAAAGCATCTACGAAAACGTGGTCAACTTTGGCTGATTATTCTGTTTATCGTCATTGGTTTCGCAAGTTCGACGTATCTTGTTTCAACTGGAATTGAGCATCAGCTCTTTGACACGCATCAGGATCGGGGTCTTTCTGGGCCTACGGAAGGTTCTGGTGGTGGTGGGTAGTGGGCAAATCATCGTTGACACCCACGCAGATCTTCCTGGAAGTTCGAGTCCTACCAACATTGAGAACCATATCCGATCACGAATTTCCTGGAAGATTCCTGCGCGGTTACTTGATGCGTTCGATTCTTCCAGAAAGGGCGTGTCTCGCTAGGTACTTTGTACATTGCTGGAAGATTGTAGACGATCTAAATACCTTTCGATTCTTTCTCGCAGAGGGCGTGTGCTGGCCTCGTCTTGGATCAGCTCTAGTTGGTTGAGCGCATCTGTCAATGTTGTGGTCGCAGTCTGATGTTGCCCCAACGCGCGTTGCACAATGCCCAATTCTTCAAGCACGTTTACCAGGTGAAGCCGACTGCCAAGTCTGCGCAAGATTTTGGCGCTTTCTGAGTGATCTTTCTCGGCTTGCTTCCATTGCGCCAAGCGTTGATGGGCCATGCCTCGGTTGTTCAGCAAAAGGGCCAGGTTCAGGCGGTCACTTGTGGAACGGAAGACCGGTTGGGCTAGATCAAAGAGCTTGAGCGCCTGGGTCGGTTGCCCGTTCAGAACATAGACAACGCCCAAGTTCATCTGCGTTAGCGCCTGATGGACCGGATCATGAATTTCGGCAAAGATCGCCAATGCGTCTTCATAACAAGCAATCGCCGTTGATATTTGCCCCATCGCTCGGTAGCAGGGACCAATATCGTGATAAGTCCATGCGATCATCCGTCGATCATTCACGTTCTTCCATAAGGCAAGGGCACGGTCGTAGTTTATTAACGCTGCCTCCCAGTCATGTCGGCTCTTTGCAATATCTCCCTGAACGTTATAGAGTCCAGCCCGTTCAATCTCGTCCTCGTTCAGTAAGTGCAATGCCTGTTCGAGCAACATTTCGGCCTCGTGGTTATCTTGCTGGAGATGAGCCAGATAAGCCAACCGTCCCAACGCTTTTCCATGATGACGAATATCGCCGAGAGATTGAAAATGGGTCAGGCTGCACAAAAAGGATGACTTGGCATTCTCATACTCACCGCAATATTGATAGAGCCTACCAACTTGAAAATGAAGCTCTCCCGCTGTGGATTCGTCACAAAGATCTTCACTCATAAGGATGGCCTGTTGGAGAATTGGTAACCATTCACTTCGATGACCAGCCTGCTCCATTTTTGGAGCCAGGGTTCGCACAACCTTCCGCGCCAAGGGCCACATTTGAGGCTGGGTCAGGGCAAAATCTAAGCCATGTTGAGCCAGATTCCGATCTTGAATCGATGGTATCGTGGTGGCGCTCGTCTCCATTTGGGCCAAGACATGTTCCATGGTGCGTTGGAGATGCGCAAGAAAAAGATTGGCCGGGTCGGTTGTTGCTAATGTGATTTCCATTTGATCACTTGCTCCAATAGAAAAGAACGAGTCAAGCTGTGGATGGCGTAATAGCTCTCATACTGGGGAATGTGTGAGTTGGTATCAGTCGAGACGCTGTTTGACTGCTCCAATCGATAATGATTGACCAAATTGAGCATGATCAAATGCCCCAATGCATCATAGAGCGTTTCGGGATCAATGCCGTTGATCTTCTCCAGCGTCTCAAAGCGGCCACCTTCCTGCGGCAACAAGGGCATGGCCAAAAAGACGCTGCGGGTCTCGTCATCCAGATGATCCCATGCGTGGCGATAGATAAAGGTGTAAAGCTGGTTTACCGGACGACCACGTGCTTCCGTCAACGCAGTCAAAACTGTCTGTAACGCATGGGTATGCAACTGGCCTATGATTAACTGTATGGCCAAAGGATTGCCGCCCACCGTCTGATAGATCGGATCGAGATCGTCATCGCTGGCTGTCGCAATCTCTTTGAGGTTGACAGCATCGGCTTCGCTGCGGACCAACTGCAACGCATCGGCGCGCGCCAATTCTGGCACGGTGAAGGGCGTCACGCCTGGTTCGCCCCGCAGACTTTGGCGCGTGGTCAGGAGGAAACGGGTCGGATTGGCCGACCGACGAAGAAAAGGAGCCAATGACGCCAGATCGTGTACGGTCTCCAAATTGTCGATGACGATCAGATACGGAGCGGACTTGAGTCGCTCGCAGACCTGATTCTGGAACTGTTCGCTCGTCTCATAATCGCTCGGAATTAGATCCATCCAGAGTTGGCGAATGAGATCGCGCAGGAGCGTGTCTACCGTTGTGTCGGGCTTTGGGTTGGCTGATGCGGCCTGTGTGCCCGTTATATCTACAGGTTGAATCATGCCCAGCGGGTGCAACCATTGCTGTCGCGCGCTGACCCAACCGATGCCAGCATAGTCACCCATCGCCGCCAACGTCAGCACTAGCTCTCTGGCAATCGTCGTCTTGCCAATGCCGCCGATTCCGGCCAGTTCCAGGATGTAGGGACCAGAGGGTTGCGTCAACACATCCTGCAATTGCGTTAGCAACTCCGTTCGTCCTATGAAGTGCTGGTAGAGTTGCTCGGGCAGGATGTTGGTAATGGAACGCTGTTTAACAGACCGAATACCGGCATTCGTCAATATCTTTACTTTCTGGTAAAAGAAAAGAGATGAGGTGAGAAATGTGACAAAAAGCGGTTAGCAGTTCATCCAAAAGGTAGAGAACCCAAAAAGGAGGAAGGAATGCTAACCGCGCCAGAAATAACTATAGCAGTACTGATGAATGTATTGCAAGTAACGCCGATGGGAACAAACGTAAATGTAATGCGTCTGATGTGGGCAATGCTGAATGGGTCGTTTCTGAAAAGTCGAGGAGCAATCCATAGCGCATTGAAAGAAAGCGGGTTTGAAGATGAGGAGCCCGGCGAAGCTGGTGGAGCTCGATATGGATCATGGGATATCACAAGTCTGCTGGGGTCGTGGCAAGAAGAAGTGGAAAGGGGAATGGGAGGCAAAAAAAGTTAGAAGGGTACCGAGTGAAAAGCATAGATATCACAGGGTTCTGGCGACCGAAGCTGCAAGGGAAAGTGAACCGACTCTATAACTCAACGGCTCGTCGGCATTGCCCGCGCTCATCTTTGGAGTGATGATAAGCTCGGGGAGATAGGCGGGAAGCGAGTGCCACTGCTCGCAATCATGAGATGCACGGTTGGAACAAAGGAAAGTGAGTTTCGGAAAAAGCTGCTGACAGAGACGAAGAAATCACTGGAGTCAGACGAAGTGGCGGTGGTCGATGCCGGGTTTACAATCAGAGAAATGCTAGAAAGCGGCATAGACCGATTTGTCCTGCGGGAAGCGATTAACTGCACAGTGCGCCGCAATGAGTTCCCCAAACGCAAAGAAAAAGGCAGACCACCTGAATATGGTGATATTGTGCGTCCGCTCTCGCAGCTATAAGGGAAAGCGACTCGAGGCTACAACTCCGGACTCGTCTGGTCGCTTTCTCTATAGTGGTCGCCTGATTTGCTATCAAGCATGGCACAATCTCGTCCCCAGAACAACCAAGGTGGATACAGCCAACCGTACCTACTCGATTTACGTCATTCAGGATCCGGCCTACAACACACCTTTGGTTTTGGCGACCGTTATGACTTTGCAGCCTGAAACCATTTATCTTGTCTACCTGGAACGCTGGCCTGTTGAACCTCCCCCCTTGGCTTCCAATCGGTTTCACACCATTTACCTAAAGGCGTTCTCGCTCATCGCCGCCTCAATGCCGCTGCTTAAACTAGCCGAGCACTATTTTTACATTTTATCCCGTTTTTTCAGGGTGGATTCTTTTTTCCGCCCCTTTCGGTTTGCCCTTTGTCACTCAAGCCTTTACCAGAAAGTAAAGTTGATAGCAATCGGGAAAAGCTCGTGTAGCAGCCGAGTCCTCTGGTCGTATCCGGCACTCTCCAGAAAAGCGGTGAGCCACACTATATCCAGGCTTCCTTGAGTGACAATCTCGCGGGCTAAACCCGCTACATGACAGGCATCGCTGGGGATATGGCCTTGGCGCCAATATTCGATGGTATTTTGACCTGCCTTGCCCAACATATAGGCCAACTCATCCTGGATGACAGCCAAAGATTTCCCATTGCGAGCACGAATGGCGTAGATACCTTGGGTGAGGAGTTCGCCGAATTGGGATGCAGAGTGAGTCATGACTGTCGTTCTCAAGAGGCTCGTTTGGCTGACAGCCCTTCTCTGAGCCTGTCGAAGGATGCGGCTGTCAGCGAAATCTCAGTCTTGATGGCGATAGAAACAACTACTCAGGATTTTCCGAGCAGGTGCCCGAGATATTCGGAGCAGTTACTCAGACAATTCTGAGTGGTTTTGTGATAAAGTTTAATTGTAACAAGTATAACTCGTAACAGTATACCTCAGTTGCAGAAGATACGCTACTCCATTTTTCTTGTTAAATAGTTGCTTTCTTATCTGATTTAGTAATTTGACATCATATCCAAAATGCAACCCAAAATTTATGAGGTTTTCCTCGTATATAAGGTTATTTTTACATGACAGAGGGCCTCAGTGTTGGTATAACGACACCAGGTTCCATACTCAGAGAACCATAATCCCATCATTCTTGAGTGAAGCGAAGAATCTAACGTTTGTAAACTGCCGATACTTGATGTCAAAATGAGAGATAAATCTTGATGAGTCTGACTCAAAGATCGTTTGGGAAAAATCAGAAGCTGTAAGAAATAATCCTGAATTAGTGTAGGATGTCAAAAACAATCGTCCGTGAATTGGCTTGCGATTTTAAGGGATGCCCTCTCGAAAAGGACGCGCACCTTTCATTTTTACTGGTTTACCCATGGTTGATGATGGCTTGTCTAGAACGCCACGAGGACCCCCAGTTACGTCACTGGGCCACTGTGTTCACCCGCATCATTGACCACTACGCCGATGACTTTGATGTGATCAAACGGCTTCCCTCTGGCTTGATACTATCAGCCATATTCTTGCCGTACCTAACTTCCTTCTACTTGCTGACCCATCCATGCCCAGAACCATTTCTTCCAAAAGCGGTTGCATTCAGCAATTGATCCATGCCTTTCTGGATACACTATCGCAACGCCAAGAACTCCCGCCTTGGCTCGCCCGCTTCCGTTCACAGTTGATTGCCATTACCAAACGCTCTTGGTCCGGACTCTTTCACTGCTATAATATTGATGGCCTGCCTCGCTCTAATAATGCCCTTGAATCGCTCTTTGGTTTGGGCAAACGTCTCATCCGACGACGCCTTGGCGTTCAACAATTGCGCGAATCTTTACGCCGGCATTCGCCTTGGGCTTTAATTGTTACTAACGCCTCCTCTGTTGAGAAACTCATTGCCCTTTTCCGCCAAGTTTCGATTGACGATTATCTCGCTCAACGTACCCTGTTTGACGCTCGTCGGTAGCATTTATTACATCGTTTTCAGTGGCGGCATCAACGAGATAAACTCTTGCATCAACGATTTGATGAATGGGCCGCCGCGGCGGCTTCATTCTAGATGGGCGGCTTTTGCCGCAATGCGTGTTTTTTCTTTATTCATCCAGAAATCGGGGTGGTTCAAAATTAGGTTTACACTTTTGATATATAGACAAAAATCTATATGAGACCGTTTTCTCTCTGAGAACCGGCGAAATCAGAGAATATAAACGTTCTTTCTGTTTCTAAAAGTGTAAACCTATCTATCCAGCTAAAATGAACCACCCCCAGAAATCTTGCTTTTAATATGGTTGGGACGGCTACGGTAGGTACAGGACGAGCATATCTTTGTCATTTGAGTCTGCTGCGGAGTTGAAATGTTACCCAACGTGCCTGATTCCATAATTGTCACCGAGGAAGTGTCACCGTTCTCAGTCCTTCAACGTAAGATTTCTTCGTGAGGCAATACGAAGGCTTTGTCATCTTGCTCAGACGTTGAGTGGTTGAGCGCACCTTTGCATGGCTTGGCAACTCGAGTAGAAGGGTAAATTCTAAACAAGATAAAAGGGGCAAAATCCTAACAGCCTCGACACAAAGTATAAGCTACATACAGTAGCCCAAACGTTATGTCAAGTACAAGCCATGTGCTGATGGTTTCCAATTAGCAGATATAGTCAACAGTGTCGAGATAATGTTCTGTCAAAGGAGATAGATTGTCATGACAACAGAAAATCTAACAATGTGGGTATTGGATCTAGGATTGCCAGAAGCACTTACAGAGTTTCCGGTTGGTCCGGTCCAGCCGTATGATTGGAATTGGACTAAGTTTCATACAGATTTGCTCAGGAGCGTGCATGAAGGAACAGCTCCTGATCTTGTTAATATTGGCACAACATACACAGGGCGTCTGATTCAGGATGGTGTGCTATTGAATATTACAGACTTTGCAACGGAGCATTTAGACATATGCGGATCTTGTTTCCCGCGTACGCTCTATAGTTGCCAAGATGCATTTCAAATCAATCACTATTATGCAGTTCCATTGCTCGCCGATGTACGAGTACTCTTTTATAACGTAGAGTATGTCAAAGAGTATTTGGATAATCATCCAAACGCGTTCAAAAACTGGAATGCTTTTGAGGCAATGTGTCTAGCCCTTAAAGAAAAGTTCCCAAATCGTGTGATGGCTTGGCCATTAGATCTCAATGCTTTTCATGATCTCTTACCGTGGGTGTGGGCAGCAGGCGGGGGTTTTGTTTCCTTATCTAATCAGATGCTATTAGAGAGTGAATACACTCGAAATGCCATATATCGCCTAGCCCGCCTTATATTGACCGACTGTGCACCTATTCCTCCGTCTCCTTCATTCCAGCCTGATCGGATACGAACTCAATTAGAAATTGGAAACATAGCCATAACATCTGGCACTTTGTGGCTTGATCATACTCCTAGATGGCAGACTAAATTTAAGGCTGTACTACATCCATCGGATGCATTTTCTGCAACATTTATTGGCGGTTCAAATCTAGCAATCGTCCGAAAGCATGGAGACGATGAACATGATGAAGCGTATCGACCGGCGAAGGAGCTTCTTGCTTCGTTAGTCAGTACTGATAGTCAATTAAAGGTAGCGAAATCAACGGGCAAACTGCCCTGTTATATTTCAGCTTGGAATCAAATGAGAAGAACAGCACCTGATGCAGAAACCAAAGAATTATTAGAGACGTTTAATAGGGCGCTGTGTTATACTGTCGAACGCAGCATGCCTCCCCTACCAAATTTTGCGCAAATCGAAGAGGAACTCAAGATCTCAATCAGCAAAATATGGGAAGAAGTTGGGAAAATCAAGATCACCCACCCCAATGCGTCGTTAGAGATCTTAGAAGCTAAGTGTAAGTCCGTGATTGATGACATACTTTCAGAAACCAAACAAAATATTGAAAAATTTGTAACCGGCTTTGTGGTCCAATATAGACCTGATGAGGTAGAAGAAATAGGGATAAAACGTCCAGAGCAACAGGAAACAGGTTTGGAAGTATTAAGCGAATTTGATCTGTGGCTAAAGGTCACTCAGAACGATCCCATTCAAGGCATCGTATATATTGCTCGTAGAGGGGCAATTTCAAAAGGGATTGGACCAAAACCTTTTCAGATGCTCTTGGCCTTGGTCAATGCACCGCAGAGAACCCTCAGTCAAGACGATCTTTTAAGAATCGTTTGGGGGATAAAGGAGACATCTACGAATCAACGGTTAGATAACATCGCCCCCTTAGCCCAACAGTTACCAATTTTGGCAGAGATGTTAAAGTCTCCATCAGATTTAGAGCCAAGGCAATTAACCGAAAATCTTAGGAGAAACAGCACTCAACTCCCTTACTTAGAGATAGTGAGGCGGTTACAGCAGCGAAACAAGTGGCCTGTATCTCAAATTAACGATTTTCAAGCCGTCGTATCCGGCCTTATTAAGGAGTATTCAGAGATTATTGAAGACAATTCTAGTGATCCAGATCGCAAACGGTCATTAGATACCCTTAGAAATACTTACAACACACTGCGACGCAACTTAGGGCAGATTAGAGAGAACCAAATAATCAAGCGTCTAAAACAAGACACAGGCTTTGTTTATTGTTTGGACAGCAATATCTCTATCTGTCTGGAAAGAACCTAAGCATTTTTGGCTGATGGAAAAAATTCGTCTTTTTTTCAGCTACGGCAAAAGTCGGGTACAAAAAATGACCATAAGGGGTGAAATCCTAGAGCAGCCCTCTGTTTGCATGAAAAATTTGTACCCGACTTTTGCTGCTACTGTTTTTTTCCACCGTTTTTGCTGTACTTATGTACCCCTTCTGTTATATAGTGGTCCATATCGCCCTCTTCCTGCGCTAGTATAGAAGGAGCATGGTATAGATGAAAACGATTTCCTCTCATTTACACATTAATATAGTTTTCAACCTCATTGATCCAAATGTGACATAGGGATGAGAATTCAATAGGTTGTGCGTAGATTCATCGTTTTGCTCGTGAATGACATGCACAAAGTATTGAGTTCTTGTTCCTTACAATTGGTTACTACTCTGAATCTTTCGATTTTTTTACTGATTCTCTTTTGAAACAAATATTCAATAGTTAATACTTGGCATTGAACCATACTATTCTATTGAATCGATAGTTTGTGTAGTTCTCTGAGCTAAGGCGAAGAGAAGTCTTTGCTTACGTTAAATCGACGAGCTTAAGATTTCAATCAGGAGGATTATCTTATGACACATGTGAGTCGTCAATCAGCTATAGAGTTGGATAACAAATCAGATGAGTGTGATACTCATGCAACTATGCCAATGATTAGTGGTGCTCAAGATCGTAGTATAGCAGACCACTCGGCGCATGGCTTTGCAGGTACTAAAAATATGTACGCGAACCATATTCATCACGATCCGGCTGCCAGTCCATTTAAGTTTAAAGGGAACATCACTTCTTATCGAGATATACAAAACCCCAATACCTGGGGTGTGGGCTATGTAGACAACCCAAATCGTTCCAGGCGAAGAAGGCCGCTTCATCTTGGCACTTGCCCTTTCTGCCAAATAGTCAGTGATCCACAGGATACGCGCCCTATGAGCCTTATTGAGTTTGGCGGGACAAAATATGTGATTATTGAAAACGCCAACCCGATTGTAACAGGTCAGCTTCTCATATTCCCCTATCCCACATTGAGTTCTTCCGGCTTTTTCGAACACAGAGTTGATCTAAACGGTAATAATGTAAAGCTAATAGAAAAGCTAACAAGAGACGGTCTCTCTGCTCTAGACTATACTGACTTTACTGGCCATCCACCAATATTAAAACCGTATACTCCGGATAATGGTGACGACCTATATTCACAACCTTATGCGGTATATGTTAATCCATTACCTGGGAGTGGACGTTCAGTACCGCATCTACACATCAACTGTGTTCCCGCGGAATCTGTGCCTCTTCCCAAGATAGCGCCGGTACCTTGGCAGATCTGTCAAGATAGACAAAACGGTTCCGTTTTTTCTAGGGTTGCGGGTTCCAACTTCTATGGATTGTTGATTCAAGGGGAAAATGATACCGCAATCGCTGAAACCCTGGACCGATTTCACGAATTTATGAATAACGGGAGTATTTCTTATAACCTGATCGCTTTTCCTTGTCGCTTCTCAGAGACGTATTCCGGGCCACGAAAGGGGTGGTTCATTTTAGGCGGACAATTAGGTTTACATTTTTGCAAAGAGAAAAGATGTTTATATTTTCTAATTTGAGCCATGCTCAGGCAGAAAATGACCTCATATAGATTTTTGTCTATGTATCAAAAGTGTAAACCTAATTCTGAACCACCCCCCACGAAATACACAAATCATGGTGATCCCTCGGGACCATGAACATTGTGACGCAGCCGACCAAAAACTTGCAGGATTAGAGTTTCTAACTGGTATTCTCATTCCAGGTGAAAAGCGTCTTGGATCAATGGATACAATTCAACGAGATATGGCATTTTGGCAAGCCACCTTAAAAAAGGAGCAACTTCTGATGTTGGAGCGCCGATTGCGCAATGCTTTTGGTATGCCACCAGCGGGTATGACAGTGTATGCTATCAGGGACGAACGTTCTCTCACCCGAGCAGATGATGATGAACACCGTATACCCTTTGTACCTAACATTCGTCCCAATACTGAATTTGAGAATATTGATGTATCCCGTTGGTGTTCATCATCGACTGAAACTGGACCTGTATTAAACAAGATACTCTCAGATCCCAACATTCTGATCCGCATTACTCGCGCCAGTATCTGCCAGTCAGATCGCCGAGTGCTCCGCGGCAGTAAAACCCATAATCTCGAAAAAGAAGGAGGGCTATCTCTTGGGCACGAAGCAGGCGGCTATATAGTCGATCCAGGGCCTTGGCAAGCCGAATTAGAAGCTGGAACAAAGGTTGTGATTTTGCCTCATTTGACTTGCGGAAGCTGCGATGCATGTCATCGTCATTTGCAAAATCTCTGTGAGAACATGCAACATTTAGGATTTCACCTCAACGGAACATTGGCGGAACTGATGAACTTTCCCTATCAGTGTGTGTTCCCTGTCGGATCCACCTTTCCAGACAATGCATTGCCGTTAGTGGAACCATTGGCCTGTGTACTACGCCCACTTTTTCGAATTAAGGAACAATTAGCTAGGCTGTCTGGAGACGATGCAGTGATAAGGAATGGATTCAATGTCTTTACGATTTACGGCGCAGGACCAATGGGCTGCTTGGCAGCACGAGCAATCAAACGATTTTGGCCAGATGTCCAAGTAAAAATGGTTGAACCGCTCAAAGAGCGACGCATTGTAGCGCAACAAAATGAAATTGCTGACCATGTTGTCGAGCAGCTATTTGAGGGCGAGGAAAATAGTGTGAGTTTTGTCGCTTCAAGTGCACTAAAAGCGTCAGTTGCAGCCGTAGCAGCTGCGCGTCCAGGGGGGCTAGTTATCCTCTTTTCAGGTATCAACACTGAGGATATTAGCAACAACAGCGGAAAATGGGATCCTCTTGCAGTGACCCTAGAAAGAATACATCGTTCAGAGCAGATGGTTGCGCTCGACGAGCCCTTGCGAAAACGTTGCTACTTACAGGGTACTAGTGGTTATAACTTCGACGATGTAGCGCGGTCGGTACAAGAGTTGCAACAGCATTACCATCATTATGAGATTGTTCAAAACGCAATAGTTCGTAGCTTAAAAGCAAACACAATGTCTCTTCTTACACCTAAGCAAGAGCAGATAAACCTGCCTAATGCTGTGGAGGTGCTTCTATCTCCTGATGGTGTTAATGACGAGACAAACGGCCGCGTTATCGCAAAGACCAGTAAGGCACTTATTAAACTTTAGGAGTGATTTATGAATACACATCGCATTGCTTTCATTGGGGCGGGAAAAGTTGCCCACTATCATGCCTGTGCACTTGCTAACCTACCGTACTATTATCCAGATGCACCAGGCGTTATCCCGATCGTCATATCTTCGGTAAGTTCAGAAAGTCGGCAATATTTCAGGGATCACTTCGGATTTCGTGAGGTGAATCAACCAAGTGAGATTTGGGATAGAAACGACATAGATGCTGTCTTCATCCTTGGTCCCAATAATGTACACTACCGTCATTTAAGACGCGTTTTGGCAATGGATGGAGTCCAGAGAGTCTACCTTGAGAAACCTATCTGTGTTGGCAGGGAAGAAGAACAGGGAATTTCACAACTCATTGCGGACACATCACACTTACCACTCATTCAAATAGGATTCCAATTTCTGCAAATGTCTACAATACGTTATGCGTTGCGTTTGTGGCGGCAAAATGATTTTGGAAAACCCATTCACTTCCATGCCCGATATCTGCACAGCGGTTATTTGGACGCAAGTTATCGCAGCGAAAGACAGTCGCGGCTCAAGCCTTCTCCCGAAGGTGGTGCCATAGCTGATTTAGGTTCTCATATCTTTAGTCTCAGTAGATCCAAATTTCAGGTTTTGAGAGAGAATTCTGGCTAAACAGTTGACATAAATACAAATTTGCCGGTCGATATCTAGTTTTTGCGTTAGATTTGGGCGATTTTCAGATATGAAATAGGTTGTTTTCTGTAACCGAAATCTGAATAAATGACTCCAAAATCCCTGCAATCTCGACTGAAAATCGCCAAAAACGCCAAATTTGGATCTACTGAGTCTACTAGTGGCTTTTCTAGGAGACAAACTTGACGTAATGGCGGCTAGAAGCAGTGGTTCTTTCTCAGATGTACCCAGTGAATCTGATCTTTGTACAACTGTGCTCCTTGAAGATACCAGAAGTGGTGCTGTTGGAACTGCGGTTGCCAGCCGCGTTTCAATAGGGTCAGGTGATTTGCTTGAACTGGAGTTAAGGGGTGAGAAGGGGTGTTTACGCTTGTCAACTGAACATCCTGATATTCTTCAGGTCTATATGTCAAATATTCAACACGAATGGCGGTCTATTAACTGTGGAAACGAATACCAGCCTATCAGCGGATTTCCTTCAAGCTCCTCTCCGTCAGGCTGGCTACGTTCGCTTATACACGCACACTACTTATTTTTTGGTGGAACAGATGAGTATGCATTTATACCCGATCTGAAACATGCACTCACTGTACAACGCTTAATCCATCAAGTCTCTGAGCACTTGGCAAATATACGAAACCATTCACGTCTCAAAGGGCGCTTGGAAAACTAGGAGATCCCCATGTATCACCATCAATTAGATACGATAGATATGCAGAAAGCGACCGCTCTGTACTGCGAAGGAATGCAAATTACGAATATTGCTCAGAGCCTCTCTACAGATGAGCAATCTATACATCAGATGCTTAGCACGGCTGAGCAATTGGATTACTTTACGTATCGACCTACCTTGACATTGCCTGAGTTAGAGTTCGAGGTTCAAGACTTTGTTTATCACCGAATGCTTACTATTGCATTGAGCGATACTTTGAAGAATAGGATCGAGTTTGCACACACACCGATTATCATTACACCTTCTCCAAAGTCAATGTTCACAACATATGAAATTGACGCGGAGGAAGGAGAAGAACAACATGCTAAGTATCGTCTAGCAGAGAAAGAATCATTACAAATTACCTGTTATCGGGCAGCACAGGAACTATCCAGAGACCTATTCGATGGCAACGATCATACCGTTGGCGTGAATTGGGGAACGATAGTCAAGGAAACAATCCGACATATTTGCCCCCTACCAAGTCATCTTGGAGATGCAACGATTTCAATAATTAGTCTCTTTGGTGATTTAGCATTTCACCCGCTAGATCACGATACATCATCCGCAAAACATGACAACCTGAATTCGAATGTCCACGTTGCCCAACTAACGCATCAACTAGGCATACATGGACAGCCTAGTTTGTTAAACGTACCTGGTTTTATTCCAGCGAGATTCTCAGAGGATAAAGCAACTTTCAACGCACTTCGAAGTTTCATGTCCAGTCATGCTTCTTACCAGCGTATTTTTGGCGGCCCTCCGCCCAATGATCCCCAAAGTCCCCGAACAGTTTCCGGTATTAGTAATCGTCCAAGCAAGGCTGAAATCACGAAAATTGATACCGTTATCACTGGTTTTGGATCGGCAGACAATCATACCATGCTGCATGAGTATCTCACGTCTTGGCTGAACACTGATGAAATCGTTCGTCTCTTAGACTATCAAAAAAGAGGCAAAATAGTGGGAGATATCGGTGGCCATCTTGTGGCCTCGTACGACGCCAGGGACGATGATGAGCTAGGCAATTTTCTCAACCGGGTTAATCGCCGATTAATCGCTGCCCAGCCCTGTGACTTTGTTGATGTAGCAAGCAGACACCTCAAGACCCGCGAGAGTGAAGGTGGAGGTGTTGTAGGAATAACAGTTGGTGCTCGAAAAGCCAGAATTCTCCATACCCTATTGTCATGGGACCCTTGTCCTGTTTCGCGATTGATCATAGATTCCCATTGCGCGTTAGCCTTACTCTATTTGATTGATTCATCCACCTTTCACAGGTTTGTCGAGCATGAAGGTAGACGATTTACAACAGATTATGAAGAGTGGTCACTTGGATCTCGAAAACTTATTCCGATCTAATCAAGGTAACCTATTGAGTAGATTGCTGACTATAGATACGTTGCAAAAGGAGGTCAGACATGAAAACCCGTTTCGCACCATATATTGTCATTCTCGCAACATCTCTTGCCCTTCTAACAGGACTGTTCTCCAGTCTCAGTAGATCCAAATTTGGCGTTTTTGGCTATTTTCAGTCGAGATTGCAGGGATTTTGGAGTCATTTATTCAGATTTCGGTTACAGAAAACAACCTATTTCATATCTGAAAATCGCCCAAATCTAACGCAAAAACTAGATATCGACCGGCAAATTTGTATTTATGTCAACTGTTTAGCCAGAATTCTCTCTCAAAACCTGAAATTTGGATCTACTGAGTCTCAATGTTCTCGGCACTCAACCAACAGCACAATCGGTTGCAACGATGCCACAGGTAGAGACTGGTGACTCTCCTACCTCTACTATTATTACAATTACGGATAATGGATTCGAGCCGTCAATCTTAACCGTCACAATTAATTCTACCGTTATCTGGTACAATGCGACTAAACAGGCCATCACACTCAGTCAGGGATTACCGCTACGCATCTTTTTGCCTTTCATCCACTCATCGGTATCTGTTGACTCCAAAATAAAAGGCACAAGCAAAACGGAACTCCGGCAGATGTCAATTTATTTTAACGAAATGGTAGAACCTGATTCCACCTTCGAACTTGTCGTCACGCAAACAGGGACCATACCGTATTTCGCAGTTACTGACTCTCTATTCACTGGATTGCTTGTAGTGAACGACGAGTCTGTAGAGACTCCAACTCCAACTGCAACGCGAAGTGAAACACATACACCTACGCTCTCATCGACTAAAACATCCACGGTATCACTACCTGTCACGGCAACTTCGACTGCTATACCAACTCATACATCTATACCGGAACCAACCAATGTACCTGTTGTATCACCAACTGATGCTCCAACAGCGACAGTTGCGAGTACTAGTACAGCCACTCCTACACACACAACTGTAGTGACCCCAACGCTAACTATTACTCCTACTACACCGCCAACTGACACTCCAACATCGACCGCCACATATACAAGTACACCTACTCCCACACACACAGCTGTGCTGATCCCTACCCACACACTTACACCAGTTCCACCGCCAATTGATACTCCAACATCGACAGTCACAAGTACAAGTACGCCCACCCCGACAAACACAGCTGTAGTGACCCCAACACTAACTATTACTCCCACTACACCGCTAACTGACACTCCAACATCGACTGCCACACATACAAGTACACCTACTCCTACACACACACCTACACCAGTTCCACCGCCAACTGATACTCCAACATCAACAGTCACAAGTACAAGTACGCCCACCCCGACAAACACATCCGTGCCGACACCAACACTAACTATTACGCCCGTTCCAACCCTCGGTGATCCGGGTCGAAGAGCACTACAACATCTGGCCGAAATTCAGGATAAATGTCACAAAACATTTTACGTCTACGAAGATTTGGCCTCAGCGTGCAATCACTTTGTCCATCCGGCAAGAATGGGTAGAGATGTAACGATAAATGGTGGCTATACGGAAACCGTATATTCAGGGGAGACAGCCATCAAGAATACCTTTTCGCCCTCAGATTCAAGTTCTTGGGGAGGTTGGGTTTTAATGGTTGGTATGTTGGAAGATGATGAGAAAAAACCTAAAGATAATTGGGGAATATACCCAGATGCTGGACACGATCTGTCTGGTGCAACACAATTAACATTCCACGCACGTGGTGCAAAAGGCGGTGAGCGTGTTGAATTTTTTGCTTTTGGTGTGGGTCGAGATGAAAAAGGTAAAGAGGAGAAACCATATCCTGACTCAGAAGTAAAGACTACTCTGTGCGGGCGACTGGTCTCACCCTGTTATGTGACTCTGGCAGATACCTGGCAATTGTATACCGTCACAATCACAAATACACAGGCATTAACGTATGTGCTAGGGGGCTTTGCCTGGGTAACATCGGCACCAGAAAACAATTACCAAAGCATCGAGTTCTATGTGGATGATATTCAATACAACAAAGCGCGCCTTGACGAACCACGATTTCTCCAAAGTTATGTTACGGTCCGGTCAAATAACCCGTTTGATACTATCCTGCGCAATGTCTCTTTTGTTTATGATGACTCTCTGGCCTTGATTGCATTTGTTGCCGCAGGAATGCTAGACCGCGCGGAACTAATCGCCGACGCTTTTGTTTTGGTTCAGAATCATGACCGTGCCTATACAGACGGGCGTATACGGACTGCATATCAGCCAGGTGACTTGTTCACCCCACCAGGTTGGAAACCTAACGGCAAGCTTAAGTCTGCTAGATTACCCTTTACTTTCTGGTAAAGGCTTGAGTGACAAAGGGCAAACCGAAAGGGGCGGAAAAAAGAATCCACCCTGAAAAAACGGGATAAAATGTAAAAATAGTGCTCGGCTAGTTTAAGCAGCGGCATTGAGGCGGCGATGAGCGAGAACGCCTTTAGGTAAATGGTGTGAAACCGAGGCCTTTTTCCGAAAGTCAGGGTCGAGTTGGTCAGGAGTTGGAAAAAGAGCACTCGAGAGAACACGGCGCAGCCTGCCGGGAGTGGCTTGAGGCTCTCGATCCCAGTAGCCAGTCGGTATGGGAGGAAGAGAAGCGGCTAAATGGGAAAGAAGATTGCCAGCAAGCAGCCCCAGTTCAGGTAAGCGGAAACAAGCCTCATCGGCATGAACAAATTGACGATGTAAGCCAATCATCTGCTTGGAAGCCAAGGGGGGATGTTCAACAGGCCAGCGTTCCAGGTAGACAAGATAAATGGTTTCAGGCTGCAAAGTCATAACGGTCGCCAAAACCAAAGGTGTGTTGTAGGCCGGATCCTGAATGACGTAAATCGAGTAGGTACGGTTGGCTGTATCCACCTTGGTTGTTCTGGGGACGAGATTGTGCCATGCTTGATAGCAAATCAGGCGACCACTATAGAGAAAGCGACCAGACGAGTCCGGAGTTGTAGCCTCGAGTCGCTTTCCCTTATAGCTGCGAGAGAGCGGTCGCACAATATCACCATATTCAGGTGGTCTGCCTTTTTCTTTGCGTTTGGGGAACTCATTGCGGCGCACTGTGCAGTTAATCGCTTCCCGCAGGACAAATCGGTCTATGCCGCTTTCTAGCATTTCTCTGATTGTAAACCCGGCATCGACCACCGCCACTTCGTCTGACTCCAGTGATTTCTTCGTCTCTTTCAGCAGCTTTTTCCGAAACTCACTTTCCTTTGTTCCAACCGTGCATCTCATGATTGCCTTGAGCAGTGGCACTCGCTTCCCGCCTATCTCCCCCGAGCTTATCATCACTCCAAAGATGAGCGCGGGCAATGCCCGACGAGCCGTTGAGTTATAGAGTCGGTTCACTTTCCCTTGCAGCTTCGGTCGCCAGAACCCTGTGATATCTATGCTTTTCACTCGGTACCCTTCTAACTTTTTTGCCTCCCATTCCCCTTTCCACTTCTTCTTGCCACGACCCCAGCAGACTTGTGATATCCCATGATCCATATCGAAAGCTCCACCAGCTTCGCCGGAGCTCCTCATCTTCAAACCCGCTTTCTTTCAATGCGCTATGGATTGCTCCTCGACTTTTCAGAAACGACCCATTCAGCATTGCCCACATCAGACGCATTACATTTACGTTTGTTCCCATCGGCGTTACTTGCAATACATTCATCAGTACTGCTATAGTTATTTCTGGCGCGGTTAGCATTCCTTCCTCCTTTTTGGGTTCTCTACCTTTTGGATGAACTGCTAACCGCTTTTTGTCACATTTCTCACCTCATCTCTTTTCTTTTACCAGAAAGTAAAGTTACCGGGTATTTGGGATAATGACAGACAAAAATGGGTTGAAGATCCAGATTTTGTTGGAATGGACACAGGAAATATGGCGTGGGCTATGCTCGCCTTACTTACTTTCTATGAAGTACAGGAAGAGCAGCAGTATCTCCATGCAGTCGAACGTCTTGGAAATTGGATAATCACTTATACACGCGACGTGCGAGGGGCAGGTGGTTACTTCGGAGGATTTCTCGGTTGGAGTGACAATCTGGAACCGGAAAAATGGAAATCAACCGAACACAACCTAGATTTGGTCGTTGCGTTTGAACGTCTCTATCAATTAACAAACTACACAAAGTGGCATGAGGCAAGTCTACACGCCCGTAGATTCGTCGAAGCTATGTGGAATAATACAATGGATTCACCAGTACCCAGGAGTGATGTAAATTGCGATGGCATTCCAGTCGAATGGACGCAGTATCGAGATGGGCGCTTCTTTTGGACAGGCGTAGCGCGTGATGGCATTACTGTAGGAAAGCAGACGATACCTCTTGATACCCAGTCTTGGGCATTGCAGGCTCTTGGTATCAATAAGTGGACCCAGCAGGCAGTTGATTATGCCGAGCGCCGTTACGTGACTGCATATACCTTGAATGAGTAGGTTCAATTTGTGGGGTTTGATTTTAACGAAGATCTTGACTTACCATGGAGCGAAGGCACAGCCCAGATGGCCATTACATTTAATATGCTTAACAATATGTCGAAAGTAGACCACTATCTTCACGAATTGCACAAATTCCAAGATCTTGCTCCTCGCACGAACAATAAAGGTCTTGTCGCCTCGCCCAAGGATGGTCTAACTACGGGGTTTGGGTGGTGTTACTTTAATAGGCTATATGTTGGAGCTACCGCATGGTTTATCATGGCTAGTTTGGGATACAACCCATTTTGGCATGAATCGGAGCCTGTTGAAGAGATCCCGTATAGTGTCAGAGTGCAAGGAAAGATCGAAGGTGCGATCAATGGCGACTATGTTTTTACAGGTACTGTGGTTTCATATGAACCTGTGCCGAATGTCACATATAGTTGGCAGGCAACCGAGCAACCTTCCCTAGTAAATGTTCGCAGCGGGCATGATGTTGTGTCATTCACTTGGAATACTTCTGGCACAAAGTTTATTACTTTAACTGCGCAAAGCGCACATGGAACAGGAAAATATACACATATGATTGAAATACCAACTGGCACCCTTCCGGCTCCCGAATACCGTCTTCACGGACTTAATTTCGGTCCATTCGTAGTTGATGGTGAAGATCCTAGTCAAGACGCACAAATCCCCGAAGAGAGATTACGTTCACTCATTGCCGATATAGCTCCCTATACGGAATGGATACGTACTTACAGCTGTGGTGATGGTCTAGAACATGCTGGACATATTGCTCGAGACATGAATCTGAAAATTGCAATGGGGGCATGGCTTGACAGCGATTTAGTGTCAAATGAGGAGCAGATAGCCTGTCTGATCAAAAGAGCAAAGGCGGGTGAGGTTGACATTGCAATTGTTGGTAGCGAATCATTGTATCGCAATGATCTGACAGCTGCACAGGTTATTGCATATATTCAACGTGTTAAATCAGAACTTCCTGACATTCCTGTGACTACGGCCGATGTGTATGCACGAATTGTCGACAACCCATTGCTAGTCGATGTGGTCGATTTAGTCATGGTCAACCTCTATCCTTACTGGGAAGGCATCGAACTAGAGCATGCAGTAGCGATGATTCATGGTCGCTACCAGCACGTAAAAGCAGTGGCTGGAGATAAAAATGTCATCATGTCCGAAACTGGCTGGCCTTCGTGTGGCGAACAAATTGAGAACGCTGTGGCATCCCCTGAAAATGCGGCTTTCTATTATCTAAATTTTGTTTCGTGGGCACGCGCTGTTAACGTTCCATATTTCTATTTTGAGACATATGATGAACCGTGGAAAGCTGCATACGAAGGACCACAAGGTGCATGTTGGGGCATATGGGACAAAGATGGGATGTTAAAGTCTAATATGCAGGATGTTTTTGATGACAAAACCATTCCTGACAATTGGAGTGGTACTGCGATCCCGGGCGGTCCAGGAACTCCTGCCATTGAATTTGTGGACGTGCCAATATATGGCAGTGTTGACAACCTAAATGGTCAAGTTTGGCACGTTCCCCCTGGGGGGTATCGAGTAGTGGTCTATATTCGTGTCGCGGGTAATTGGTGGATCAAACCTTATGAAACTCAACCGCATACTATAATTCTTCCAGATGGTCGCTGGACTTGTGATATAACCACGGGAGGCAGGGATCAATACGCTGATAAGATTGTTGCTTATCTAATCCCATCTAATTATGATCCACCGATAATCTTAGGTAGGCCAATTCTGCCTCTTGAACTAGATAAAAATGCAGTGGCGAGGACCGAAGTGTTACGCAGTGGCTCATAGGAAACAGCTTTTTCATTAGAGTTTATTCGGAATAAGAGAGCTTCAGAGAGAGTTCAATTTCGTTCTCAGAGAAAATCCTTTTTCTTCACATGGAAACCTGGACCATACTTCACGGCGCGCCTCGTTAATTTCAACAGTATTGATATGGATACCACGCCACAAACCACGCAGAGATTTCCTAGGTTTCGGTTTTGGAGAATCCAGCTCGCGTGTAATCTGCTGTGCAACACGTTCAATTAAACGCACCTTATCCACAATAGAAAGTTGCTCGGTCAAGGCCAAAATCGCGTCGACAGTAATCGATTGATTCATGGTCAACCTCTAAGTAATGACAAAATAGATTTGGCTCATCTCCCAAATATGTGCAGGTCATCATGTGCTAATCAGAGAAAGCATCTACTGCGCATATTTGTGGTAGATGAGAAATAGAGTTGATGTCGAAGTATACCACCGAATATTTGTCTTGCTAACAGCACTCTTGGCATCATTTGCTTGGTACACGGAGAAATCATATGAGCAAAGTCAAAGTACCTCTCCTTTCAACAGTCGTTTTGTTCCTGGTCACGACCCTGATCACCAGAGCCGCACCACCGCTGCCTTCCAGCTTCTACGGCCTCGTCACCCTCGATGGCGCAGCCGTATCCGCAGGAACGCTGGTCACAGCCTGGGTGGATGGCATCTATGTGGCCGAATCGCCTACCTTCGTTGCCAAGGGCAACTCAGTCGTATCCCTGCTGAACAATCAGCTCAGTGGGACTTTGGCACCTATCGGCGGCTGGATTTGGTGGCTAGTCAAGCATCTGATGTTCCAACTAACGTCAACTTCCTCCTGAGCTTAGAACGTCGCGACACAATGCTCAACCCCGAACCAGTTCCTCTTGGACCATCTGGGACTTACACCATCTCCACCACATTCCACAATATTGGCACGGCAGCACTAACTGATCTTTACTTCGAGGTAATCGAGTTGACAGGTGGCAATATCTTGCTCAATGCTGATGATGAGCCCGGCGATGTCGGTGCAATCCTGTCGGTGCCAGCCGGCGCATTGAGTGAAGATGGGGTCTTGTCGCCAGACGAATCATTCGACTTGGACTTCTAAATTGGTTTAGCAAGCCAAGACACTTTCCAGTTCTTCGTAGATGCGTATGGCGTGATCGTTGGTGAAGTCTCAACACCGATTGCTGCCAGAGCAAAGAGTCAGGGTTTCCAGTTCAGCGTTGAAGCAGAAGAATTAGCGCCAATAGAAGAAAAGAAGTTCTCTGAGACGCTCTACTTGCCCATTATTCGTCGCTAAAAGGCTTGACAACCGATCACCGTTGCAAATCCTTCATCGTGAGTCCAAGATCTTTTAGAATTGCCCTGAGCGTTCCTTTCGGGATTTCTTTGGAGGGATAATTGGGGATGACAGTACGGAACTCTGAATCGGGTCGCCACCAGATTTCGTGACTCCCACCAGCTTGACGCAACGGTTCGCAGACAAGCTTGCGAAGCTTGCGTCGCAGTTCACTATACCGCATAGGCTATGCCGCTTGCAAAACCGGGTGTGGCATTTCAAAGGTCCATAAAACTTTACTTTCTGGTAAAGGCTTGAGTGACAAAGGGCAAACCGAAAGGGGCGGAAAAAAGAATCCACCCTGAAAAAACGGGATAAAATGTAAAAATAGTGCTCGGCTAGTTTAAGCAGCGGCATTGAGGCGGCGATGAGCGAGAACGCCTTTAGGTAAATGGTGTGAAACCGAGGCCTTTTTCCGAAAGTCAGGGTCGAGTTGGTCGGGAGTTGGAAAAAGAGCACTCGAGAGAACGCGGCGCAAACGGCCGGGAGTGGCTTGAGGCTCTCGATCCCAGTAGCCAGTCGGTATGGGAGGAAGAGAAGCGGCTAAATGGGAAAGAAGATTGCCAGCCAGCAGCCCCAGTTCAGGTAAGCGGAAGCAAGCCTCATCGGCATGAACAAATTGACGATGTAAGCCAATCATCTGCTTGGAAGCCAAGGGGGGATGTTCAACAGGCCAGCGCTCCAGAGAGAAAAGATAAATGGTTTCAGCTTGTAAAGCCATGACGGTCGCCAGAACCAAAGGTGTGTGATAAGCAGGATCCTGAAAGACGTAAATCGAATAGGTGCGGTTGGCTGTATCCACCTTGGTTGTCCTGGGGACGAGATTGTGCCATGCTTGATAGCGAATCAGGCGACCACTATAGACAAATTGACCAAACGAGTCTGGAGTTGTGGCCTCGAGTCGCTTTCCCCTATAGCATCGAGAGAGCGGACGCACAATATCACCATATTCGGGTGGTCTGCCTTTTTTCCTTACGTTCGGGTAACTCATTGCGGCGCGCTGTGCAGTTAATCGCTTCCCGAAGGACAAATCGGTCGACGTCGCTTTCTAGCATTTCTCTGATTGTAAACCCGGCATCGACCACCGCCACTTCGTCTGACTCCAGTGATTTCTTCGTCTCTTTCAGCAGCTTTTTCCGAAACTCACTTTCCTTTGTGCCTACCTCGCATCTCATGATTGCCTTGAGCAGTGGCACTCGTTTCCCGCCTATCTCCCCCGAGCTTATCATCACTCCAAAGATGAGCGGGCAATGCCCGACGAGCCGTTGAGTTATAGAGTCGGTTCACTTTCCCTTGCGCTTCGGTCGCCAGAACCCTGTGATATCTATGCTTTTCACTCGGTATCCTTCTAACTTTTTTGCCTCCCATTCCCTTTCCACTCCACTTCTTCTTGCCACGATGAGAGCAGGCTTGCAATATCCCATGATCCATATCGAAAGCTCCACCAGCTTCGCCGGAGCTCCTCATCTTCAAACCCGCTTTCACTCAATCCACTATGGATTGCTCCTCGACTTTTCAGAAACGACCCATTCATCATCGCCCACATCAGACGCATTACATTTACGTTTGTTCCCACCGGCGTTACTTGCAATACATTCATCAGTACTGCTATAGTTATTTCTGGCGCGGTTAGCATTCCTTCCTCCTTTTTGGGTTCTCTACCTTTAGGATGAAACGCTAACCGCTTTTTGTCACATTTCTCACCTCATCTCTTTTCTTTTACCAGAAAGTAAAGTACAATATCATCTGGTTGAACGTCTGGTGCCGCTTCAATGAATGCTCACCCCTTATCTTGGCACACCTCAAAGAGGGCCTGCACAATATTGGGTATCTCATGAAACAGTTGGTCAAGCGTTTCGCCCGTTGCCAAAAAGCCCTGAATCGCAGAAGTACGAGCCATCCAGAGATTTTCTTCTCGCGAGATTTTAAGCGGTAATTGATATTCCATCACTATCTTCCTCCTCGTACGCCACGTTACAACAGATTTGGTTCATTGTAACGTGGCGTATGGAGAAACGCAAAGTTAACTCTTGTGCATCTTCGCCATCTTCATCCGTTAAGGTTACTATGAAGCAATCGCCGGAACCAACTCTCTGATCGGCTGCGGTGCTGATTCCAAGTGGGTCACGGTAAATGGCGAATCGGGCAGCTGTTGGACAGTCGAAATGTCCAGCCAACCGTTAACGGGCGGAGAGGTTAGAACAGACAGAACCAATTGTCGTTCTGCGGTGGGCAAATCAGCTAGACCGGTAATGAGAAAGCTAAATGGAACACCTTCTGAATTAATATGGAGTGGAGGAGCAGGAAGATTTATGATAGATGTGCAGGCTGTGGCGGCGAAACGGGATACTTGCTCTCTGGAGAAAATCCGTATCCCGTGGTTCTTCGCTCTACCAGCTACATTCCTCGGATGGGGAGGTACACATCCACCCGCGTGCGACGCACAGGTTTGATGATTCTAGGTGAGTGAGCGTTTGAAGAGACCTGTGCGACGCTCGCTAGACTGCATATGCTCTTCCTTACCCATGAACGGCAACCGCCGACTCCGACACCCAGGATTGTGCGCGTTCGGCCAGCTTATCAACTAGCCGAGGCCATTCATGGAGTACCCATGGGTCAAAATCAGCGTCGTTCGGCCAGACTAGGGTGCGGGTTTCGGGATCCAGGCGCACCTGATTGAAGATCGTTAAGTCTCTAAGCATTCCATAAACCTCGCCAAATAAGACCGGCTCAAAGTCAATCGTCTGTTTTGTGTTATCATCAAACTCAACACGTAAGGTATATGGTCCAACAATCTCGAAATTTGTTACATCATACAATGGGTGAGACATTGTTACTCCTTATCTAAGTCCACTAATCCTAGATGGCGATCGACCTTGCTGTACAAGTTCCCAGTTGGCCAACAATTCTCCCTGATGCAGTTCGGCCCACGCTTCCACAAGCCTTTGCTGGCGTAGGGGAAGGGCACCAGCGAGTTGGATGATAGGATCGATACCATAAGAGGCACGGTGCCGATTGTAGCGGACATGAAAATGGGGTAAGTTGTGCGGTGCATCTTCCTCCCAATATAGACTGATAATGATTCCCAAAAAACGTAAGACTTGCGGCATAGTTTTCGAACACTCGATGAGCATGAATCGCCCTGACTTATATCCAGTTCAAGGCTTGCATTATAACACAAAAGCGCAAAGAAATAAGTAAATAGTATAACCAGTCTCTTCAAGCCAATCTAAAATTTGCTCATCCGGTGTCCCTAACCTTATCTACTCGCAGATGATGGGGCAAATCCAATGAGATGAATGGGTGTGGCTGCCTCACCACCCCCCAATGAGACGTCGCGGAGTCAGGATATTGGTCGCGTCCCCCTCCTCTCCATTCTGGGGACCTTAGATTGACCGACAAGTCTCAAGCACATGGAGAGGAGGGGGCAGAAGCTCTCTAGGACGACGAACCTGAACCGAGTGGCGTTGGGCAAAGCTTGTATCCCTGTCCAAGCGTGAAGTCTTCGTCTCAACATGACCACTTCGTGCGGAGCGCTCCTCCCTCTTTACTGCAAGAGCGATCGACTCCCGAACCAAGATCAAGCACATGGAGAGGAGGGGGCAGAAGCTCTCTAGGACGACGAACCTGAACCGAGTGGCGTTGGGCAAAGCTTGTATCCCTGTCCAAGCGTGAAGTCTTCGTCTCAACATGACCTCTTTGTGCGGAGCGCCCCTCCCTCTTTACTGCAAAAGTAATCGACTTCCGAACCAACATCAAGTACATGGAGAGGAGGGGGCAGAAACTCTCTAGAGTGACGAACTTGAACCGAGTGGCGTTGGGCAAAGCTTGTATCCCTGTCCAAGCGTGAAGTCTTCGTCTCAACATGACCTCTTTGTGCGGAGCGCCCCTCCCTCTTTACTGCAAAAGTAATCGACTTCCGAACCAACATCAAGTACATGGAGAGGAGGGGGCAGAAACTCTCTAGAGTGACGAACTTGAACCGAGTGGCGTTGGACAAAGCTTGTATCCCTGTCCAAGCGTGAAGTCTTCGTCTCAACATGACCTCTTTGTGCGGAGCGCCCCTCCCTCTCCACGCAAGAGTAATCGACTCGCGAACCAAGAAGTCAAAGTGGAGAGGGAGGGGTTGGGGTGGGTGAGGCCAAACCCTACCGCCTCTCCACCCCCTGCACCCGAGTATCCAAATCTGCCACTGACTGAGCGATTGCTTCGAGTTCGCGCAGAAGGGCCAGCAGGCGCGCCTCGTGCTGTTGACCCCAAACGATGAGTTGGCCGACAGCTTGTTCGGTGCTGATCTGCTCCAAGTTCCATTTTTGGCGCAAGTCGCCCCAGGGATAGGGCGTGGGTTGTGGTTGATTTGACATGATCTGCTCCTTTTGAGGAATGGGGGACGTGCTGCGTAGTGCGTGTTGCGTGATACTGGCCGACAATCAGGTTGTGCTGCAAGAAATGAGTGGGACAAGCACTGTTAACCCCAACAAGCTATATCTAGCACAACCAACATCTCAACGAGTAATACGCAATACGCACCACATCCCCTATTGATGACAGGAGGAATCACGAATCACTTCATCATCCCTCCTGTTGAGACAATGGCCAAATGGAAAGCGACCACCCCAACTTGTGGATGTCCTGCCGCTGTTGGGCAGAGGCATCCGCAATCGAGGTGGCCGCATCCGTTTTGACAGACTCGTAAGGAGCTATTAAACTGAAACACAGCCACCCAGACTGCTTGGACAGTTTGGGCGGTAAGCTGTTCGTTGAGTGATTCGAGCACTCGACGAACGGCGACTTTTCAATTGACCAATCCAGTAACGAAAGTAAACAGTTAAGTAGTGTTCAGTCGTCAGCTTAGGCGGGCGGATCTACTTCGCAAGTAGTGTAACTTTTCACTCAGCAGAATGACTGCTCGCTAACTGACTGTTTACTGGATCCTGTTGACAATTTTACTGGAGTGGCGCAGCTCATAAAGCATCTGAATGGATGTGTCAAATATTCATCCCCGAAATCCCAACACCCCATTCTCTACAACAATCCCTGCCCAAACCAACTGCTTTTGAAATTCATCCAACCGTTCCGTTTCGACAACGAGCAGACCCTCTGCAAGCCGACCAACCAAGTAGGATTGCAAAAGCTCACTCGACAGAATTGCATTCCAAGCTGCTTGATCGTGACAACGTAAGACGGTCACTGTCTCAAGGGCGACTACTTTGGCTTTGCCCGTCCAATTTTTTAAAGCTAGCTCCAACAAAGGCGGTACGTCACGTGTGAGTCGCTCCTCGAACAAGGAGAGCAACTCTTTCAAGCGCAGCCCTGCTTTTGTAGCGGCGGTCACGCTCTTTTGCGTCAATTGCCACTGCCCCGAATCAATTCGTTCTGCCCATTGGTCCAACTGGGATTCGATGAGTAGATCAATTTGCTTCAAATTTAGCGTGAGGCGTCCATCTTCGGTGACGGTCAAATTTTTGGGGATCGATGTTTGATAGTTGATCTGTTTGATCCGCAACCCCTGCCCCTGCGGCACTTGGCTGGCTGGTTTGGTTGCAGATGAGACGAGCAAGAAGCGATCACCAACTGCAGTTCCGGTTGCGCCGTTACTCAAGGCAAGTTGACGTGTCTCCGTATCAGGAAATTCAATCAGATGCGCTCGACGATGCAGGGCAATCTGGTCGCGCAGCGTGGCCCATTCGCGTATTTCCACGATCACGTTTTGGGGCAATGGAACGCTCGAACCAGTCTCCAATTCGCGCAATATCCCTTCTAGTGAGGAGCCGCTTTCCAAGCCACCATAGACGGATGCGCGGGTCAGACGATATTGGGCCGTATGCTGTTGTGCATCGATGCGTTCAGCGTGTGCCTCCAAAAAAGCCAATTGTGGTGGCGAGAGCCGATTCAGATAGGCAATGATCTCCATATTTGGTTGGACAACCCAAAGATCTGTGTTTGTGGAGGTTGTCTCTGCACCGGTTGTTTCCGCGGTCTGAATGTCTGCTTGGGCATGTTCGGGATGCAGCACCGCCTTGCCCAACGGCGTCAGGCGGAAGCTTGCCAGCTGTTTCTTTGCCATCCCCGCTTCCACCATGCCCAGGAAATAGAGCCAACCGCCCAAAACATCTGCAAGCCAGAGGCGTTCACGCTGCCGCCATTCCCCGCGCAATTTTCGAAGCCAATCTGACTTTTCTTGTGCCAGTTCTTCTTGGGTTTTGTTGTATGGAGAAGGAGGGTGTGGATTGTTTCGAAGGCCAAAATGTTCGCCCACTCGATCAAAGAGTGCTTGGTCGAAGTTATCAATCTTGAAGAAGCCGTCCTCATCCAGAGGCAGCGACTTCAGCGCGTTTGCCAGGATAAAACGAGCGATCTGATGGTTGCTGCTAAATGAGTAGGTGAACGACTCTGCGATTGGTTCACGCCATTCAGCAGCACGCAAGAAACCGTTGAAGAGAGCTGTAATCTGTTCTTGATAGGAGAGTGCGCCAATTTGCGCCGCGGGCATTCGTAGTTGCACACCTTTCTCTGTCAACTGCATCCAATCTGTCTTGCGCAAGGCTGCAACCATTCCATTGAGGGCATCATCGAATTGAAGACCATCCATTTTAAGGGTTTTGGACGGCCATTTCATTGCCTTGCCAACTTTTTTTATGTCGTTGACGCGTAGATTGCCTTGTCGGGTGATACCCAAACCACCCATGTTTTCAATGGCTTGCAAAAAGCCAACGATTTCCAATGCGACGACTTGTGGTGGGCGAAACGTTGCGTCGGAAGGGGGCGGGATGCTCTTGATTGCAAAGGGTGTGTACGCTTTAATAGGACCGACTGCATCCAGAAGACGCGGATCTGAGAAGACGATCTTTTCTTCGGCTGAGTGGGCGTAGGAGGATATTTCGCCGCGGCTGTAGCGCGATGCGCTCAGAATCAAGCCACGCTTGATGAGACCATTCGCCAGACTTTCGCTAACACCTCTATACCCTCTGAAGAAAACATGCGGTATGGATGCCCCACTGGCTAATAGTCCGAGCGCCATCGCATTGTAGTCGATTTCGCCGCCCGCCTGTTTGATCAATGCCAAGGCATGATGTTCATACGGTTTTAAATCCCGAATGGCGGACCGCACTTTTAAGGGATTGGCTAGACCATTCTGGATCGCTCCAATGCAATCCGCTTTGCGCGTCAATCCTTTTCCACCCCAAATACGCGACATGGGCTTGATGACGTCGGCATTGATCGATGATAGATAGCTGTCAAAACGACGTGCAAATGGAAGCATGTTATTGTAGGACTTTTGGTGTGTGACCTAATTTGAGGGGGCGGCTTTGGAGTGAATCGAGTTTTCCCGGCGCAACAAGGGCGACATTGTCCGATAAGCGGGTCAATAAGAAGCGTGCGGCTTGTCGGTCGGCATAGAGTGTGTCGAGTATGCTCCGATCTGTTACTTCGATAACGGATAGGTTTTCGTGGAGAGTTGTGTCGCGATTCTTCATCTTTCGATAGCGCGTCCGCTTCTTGATAACCCCGGCAAATCAGGTTGAATTAAGCCATTTCCTTGTTTGCGCGTTTTGCTCAATAGATTGCCCTAAAGCATTTCCTTTCTTACGCCACTTCTGAATCGATTCCGAGCTTTCTGCACTAGGGCCACCAAGCAATAAATCGATAACCAGAATATCTTCATCCAGCTCTGACCAGTGAAGTGAAATATCTGTCAATTCAAATTGATTGCGCTGTTCTTCAGTCGCCAACCATAACCTCGGATACCAACGTGTTGGGATCGTCACTTTGCGGCCACCATCGAAATGCACTGTAAAGTTCTCATCATCTATAAACACATCTAATGGACGCGGTAGGCTTGCAATCATGATAAATTCAGCGTTGCGCTGTAAACTATATTTGTCGTCGAAATATGGCAAGATGCGTCTAGGAATGCGGAATCTGCGTCCATCGCTCAAAGTAACATCCAGTTCGTCTGAACATTCTTGCAGCGTTTGTATATCCGCTGATTTAGCCAAAGAATTCATTCCAATTCTCCAGAAATCTGGTTTGGTGGGTGTAAATCTCTCACCGCAACATCTGCCGCGCCGTACCAGCCGCCAACACAACAAAGATGAGCATTTGGAGGCTAAAGAGGCCGAACAGTGCTGCAATCATACCTGCGATGCCACCTCCAATGAGTAATCCGACGACACCTACCCCCAAAAATATTCCAACGATAATGCCTGCCAACGCAACAGTATTCAAGTATCTGCCACGGCGTTTGCCGATGGCTGACCGGATGATTTGCGCGAGAATACTTCCCGCGCCTGAACCTAACAGAAACGCTAGGATGAAACCGAAGAATATTCCGAGCCGTCCGATAAAAATCGCAACAATGGGTGCCGCAATGGCCGTCACCAACATGCTCACAACAAATGCGATCGGATAATCTTTGTCTTCAATGTTGAAATAGTTATCCTGTACGCCACGGATACATTCCTTGCAGCGATATCCCACGGCAGTTTGGACGGAGCAGCGTAAGCAGATGGGCTTGTTACATTTGTTGCAACGGAGCAGCGTTTCAGTATCAGGATGATTGGCGCAATAAACAACACCATCATCTATTTGTGGTTGGATAGCTTCTGATTCTGCTGCCGGTTCTTCAGTTGTATCATTCGTTGGAACTGGGGTTTCACGATCGGCTTCTTTCGCCATTTGTATGGGATTCGGGGTCATAGGTACTCCTTTAACTCTTACGGAATCAATGTGGCCAAATCAACTGTAATTTGATTAGTCTAGACCAAAATAATGAATGCCTACTTATTCGTTCATTAATTGTTCATGATTCGATCATGCTTGGTTATACAGTCCAGCGTAACTTATTCATCAACGTCTGGTAAAAATAGCTGCGGCTGCGCAGACGGATAAAGCGCGCCAAATGCGGGCTGCCAACAACAACAACTTCATCACCGTCTTCGACTTCGACCACAAACTGGCCATCCACAGTTAACATTGCTGCATGATCACTAAATGCCTTTAAACGTACTTCCGTTCCTTCTGATAGGACAACCGCACGGTCCATACTTAAGTGAGGCGCGATTGGAATGACCAGAATATTATTCAATTCTGGTGGCAATATTGGCCCACCAACAGCCAAGGCATAACCAGTACTCCCGGTGGCTGTGCTGACAATCAAACCATCACATGTGTAGCGCGTCAGGTAGCCTCCATCCAGTTCCACATCAATTTGGACGATTCGAGCTAGATCCCCCCGACTTAGAACGACGTCATTCAAGGCGTCATATTCGCACAAGACCGTTCGCTCAGTGGAGGCTTTTGCGTCCTGTTCTCCATCTTTCTGTATGGAGCGCTCGACTCGCGCCCGCACCATAAGACGCTTCTCCAACCAATAGTTGCCTTCAATCACCTGGGCGAGTGGTTCTTGCCAATGATCGGGAAAGATTTCTGCCAAAAAGCCCAGCCGCCCCATTTTGACACCCAACATCGGAACGTTATGCGCAGCGCCCATACGCGCCGCGCGTAGAAGTGTTCCATCACCGCCCAACGTAATCAGGAGGCTGGAATCAGGCAATCGTTGGAGAGCCGCATCCGTTTCCCATGCTGATTCACACCAGATTTGCGTGCATCCGCGATTTTGAAGAAATTTGATCATTTCCAACGCAAGATCATATGATTCAGGTTTTTTAGGATGGTGTAATACGCCGATCATGTCCACGGTTTAATGAATTCCTATTTGACTATACTCATCAGACAGCATTGTGCAAATGGACGATTCTGTCCCCGGTGTAGGCACAGGCATGCACAATATTCTTTCTTAGACGAGCCATCTATGGATAATGATTGCAATATGTTATCATTAGTCTCAGTAGATCCAAATTTCAGGTTTTGAGAGAGAATTCTGGCTAAACAGTTGACATAAATACAAATTTGCCGGTCGATATCTAGTTTTTGCGTTAGATTTGGGCGATTTTCAGGGGTGGTTCAGAATTAGGTTTACACTTTTGATACATAGATAAAAATCTATATGAGGTCATTTTCTGCCTGAGCATGGCTCAAAGTAGAAAATATAAACATCTTTTCTCGGGGTGGTTCAGAATTAGGTTTACACTTTTGATACATAGATAAAAATCTATATGAGGTCATTTTCTGCCTGAGCATGGCTCAAAGTAGAAAATATAAACATCTTTTCTCTTTGCAAAAATGTAAACCTAATTGTCCGCCTAAAATGAACCACCCCCTTTTCTCTTTGCAAAAATGGGGGTGGTTCAAAATTAGGTTTACACTTTTGATATATAGACAAAAATCTATATGAGACCGTTTTCTCTCTGAGAACCGGCGAAATCAGAGAATATAAACGTTCTTTCTGTTTCTAAAAGTGTAAACCTATCTATCCAGCTAAAATGAACCACCCCCAAAAATGTAAACCTAATTGTCCGCCTAAAATGAACCACCCCGATTTTCAGATATGAAATAGGTTGTTTTCTGTAACCGAAATCTGAATAAATGACTCCAAAATCCCTGCAATCTCGACTGAAAATCGCCAAAAACGCCAAATTTGGATCTACTGAGTCTATTATGCGTATTTTAATTCTGTCTGATATTCATGCCAATCTGATCGCTTTGGAAAAGGTGTTGGAAGACGCAAAAGATAATTATGACCGCGTTTGGTGTCTTGGTGATGTAATCGGTTATGGTCCTCGACCGAACGAATGTGTTGAGATCATTCGTGACATCGCGGACATTTGTGTCATTGGAAATCACGATTGGGCCGGTTTAGGCAGGCCCGGTATTGATGTCGATGCATTTAACCCACAGGCTCGTCAAGCTGTACTTTGGACACGCGAACAGCTGACAGACGACAATCGAACTTATTTGGAAAAGCTGCCGGACGAACCTGTGCAACCAGAAGTTAGTGAACACTTCATTGCAACCCACGCGAGTCCTCGTCAACCGGTTTGGGAATATGTTATGACGCCTAGCATTGCAATGGAAAATTTTTCTGCATTTGATGAACAGATTTGCCTCGTGGGTCACACTCATAAACCAGCGATTTACCGCTGGCGTTTGCACGACTTGCCCAACCAAGATTCAGAATCCGAAATAGGAGATGGGCGTGATTCAACGAGCAATGAGGCGAACAACCGGAATAATAGAAACGGACAAGCTCAGGTTGAAACGCTTCAACAAGTTGCAACCGTCGATTATCTTCAGCCACAAGAAGACATTCCTCTCATTCTCGAAACCTCGGAAACACAACGACTGATTGTCAACCCTGGAAGCGTTGGTCAACCGCGCGACAATGATGCACGCGCCGCCTACGCCATTCTTGACCTAGATGAAATGAGCTGGAATTATTATCGTGTCCCCTATCCAGTAGAGCTTACGCAAAACCAGATGCGATCGGCCGACCTACCTAAAAGGCTTGTTGATCGGCTCAGCTTTGGATGGTAGCTCATTCATGATCCCGTACCCCGTCGATTTGTGTAGAGTCTATCATAAGTCTCAAACCAGTCTGGCAATTCTTGTGCTCGTTGCTTGGCCTGTTCTAGCTCCTTTGCACGATGGAAATTTTCGATCCGTCGGCGGATTTCTTCTGTGACAGCGCGCGGATTGGGAACATGGTCAAATGTGAAATCGCCATCCGCTGCGGCGGTTTGAAGTTCAACATCGCCAAAATTCAGAATGTAATGGATTGGACTGGGAATTCGTAACTCAACATTCTCAACATCATCCAAGCGGGCCGTGCGACGAGTCTCTGCAAAAAAGAGCGGTTTCTTTTCTACATCAACAACCTGATTGTCATCAATTTCATATGTATCGTTGCGCCAATCTTCATAGACCCAACCGATCCAACCTAGACCAAACAACCCGATCAATATACCTGGAATGACTAATGCACTACCAGTCACAAAGGTTAAAGTTGGAGCTCCCAGCAAAAAAGGCGAATATGCAATGAGCAACAAAACCAGAGCGGTTAATGTTGTGATCACAGGCGTAGAAAGCTTAAGCACCAAGACAAACCAATGTTTGCGCCAAATGACTCTGTCCGCCTCTGTCCAATCTAGATGACGCTCCGCACGCAAATATTCCAACCACTGCATCCAGAACGGAAGCACCTCATCCATGAAGATTTCCACATCATCCGCGGGCCGGACGCGTGCAGGCATTTCGAGCGTCAGCCCCAACCGTTCCTCCAATATACTTTGAATAACGCTCTTGCTTTCAGCCTGATAATGAATACGCTCCTTATCTCTCTCAGTCAAAATGAGCAACCCAATTCGTTCTGGATCGCTCACCATATCAAACGAAATGGCTCCGCTTGCCGCGGCTGTCTGAATATTGATTCTGCCAAATCCCAGCACTCTTCCAATAAATGTGGTCACACTATCTACATTTTGAATTTGTCGTAAAAATGCTGATTGTCGCAATTCACTGATCAAGATCAGCTTTTCCTGTCGCACAACGCGTCGATTCGTAACCAATAAATAGTCATTATAATGATCTGCAATCTGCCAGACCCAGATCGGCAAGACAAGCAGGAGAAGAAAGATTCCCCAAACGAATTGCCATTGTGCGGATAGAGCAGCAACACCCGTCAACGATAACCAAATGACAATCGCAGCGATCGAGAAAAGGATTGGCACGATCATTTTGGGCACAAGCGCAAACCAATGACGACACTGGAGATCGAGAAGCCGTTCATCATCCTGCAACCAAGAATAACGTTCCCGCGCTTCACGTCTTCCCATTGCTTCATCAATGTCAGCGGTGACCACCAGTTGTTCCGCCAAATCTGTCCCCAGTGTCCGCGACATAATCAAAAAGTCGCGCCAGTGTAAGCGCATCCACTGACTGTCTGGTTCGGCATGGACTGATGCATCTGATGGATGCTCGGCGACCAAACAAGCTTCATTAAAATAAGTGACGCCTTGAATTTGCGACTTTGCATACTCCCGCCCATCTCTGACAACGACAACGGTCGCACGACTTTTTGGCATCAATATCCATAGACTATCAGCGATCTCACCTTGTTGCATCAAGATATGATGATGCTCTGCAATATGGTAGTAACTCATAAAGCCGAGCAACTGATTGCGCAATTCTTCTGAGAGATTGCGAAACACAATCAGCCGTTCGATGGTTTGAAGTCGCTGTTCGCGTAGAGGTTTGCCTATCTCTTCAGGTGATCGCCCAGTCATATCAACGAAAACAGCACGATCGATCTTGATGGTATCTGTGGATCCGATGCTGGTCGCTGTATGTCCAGTCTCTACACTACGAGTCGCAGACAACAAGGGAACGCCAGACTCCCAATCAGCAAACCCAAAAGCTGTTCCGTTGCCAAGCCAGATTTCTTGCTCTTGTGGCCATATCAAACTGACCTGCCCTTGGTCGATTAAATAGAGCATATCTGCTCGATCACTATCTGTATAGATGATATCGTCTGGGTGAAAGGCCTCTTCTTCACAGGCATCGGCGAAGAAGCTTAATTCAGTTAGAGATAGAGCGGCGAGGAAGGGGAATGTGCGCAGTCTCCCAATCCGTGCCCAGGGCGCAATTTGAGTGCGGGATTGAGGAAAAGTGTAGAAGAGCCGATTAATGCTAACAGCATCAATCACAGCTACCCGACAAGGTTCTAGCGCTCTGGCACGCACGCTATGGGGCTGACGAAACAGAAGATCATATTTTCCAAGAATTGCACCCGGACCTAATATTTGTCGCAGCGTTACGCGAGTCCCCTGCTCATCGTCTAACCGCCACTGTTGGACTTTGCCCTCGATGAGGATAAAAAGCTCCTCGACTGCGTCTCCTTGTTCAAATAGAAATTGACGTTCACGAATGTCTCGCTCTTGCGCCACGTGCGTCAAAATAAACTGGCGTTCATTGGGTGGAAGATCTGCCAAAAAGGCAATATTTTCAAGCTCGTCCATCAAATCGGCCATAGAAATATCTTAGATTATACCTGCAGTTGTGATGAAAACATGGTTTTTCCCGCGACGCTACCAGATCAAGCAAAACCATGTTTTCATATAGAGCTCAGTTTAGAGGTATTCTTTGATGGCTTCCGCTGCTTTGCGCGTAATCCCACTCACAGCTGTCAGTTCATCGATGCTGGACTGTCGAATTTTCTCGATATCACCACCGAAGTGTTTCAGCAATGCTTTGCGACGCGTCGGCCCGATTCCGGGAACATCATCCAATTTCGAACGCGTCTGTTCTTTGCTGCGCAAACGCCGATGATATGTAATTGCAAACCGATGTGCTTCATCGCGAATTCTCTGGACAAGATGGAGAGCCGGGGAACCGCGTTTGAGCCAAGTGGGCTTTGATTTACCTGGGTGGAAAATCTCTTCTTCACGTTTGGCTAACCCAACAACTGGAATCCGACCAAATAACCCAAATTCTTCCAGAACTTCGGTGGCAATCCCCAGTTGCCCCTTGCCACCATCGATGATGACTAGATCAGGCAGGATTCGCCAATTTTCGTCGGATGAGCGCGTTTTCTTGCCTGGATCAGCTTGATCATTCTCTTCAACAGCGCGCCTGAAACGGCGTCGTAACATTTCGCGCATGCTGGCGAAATCATCTGGTTCGCCCTGAGCACCCTTCCCACGAATTTTGAACCGTTTATAGGCACTCTTCAACGGTGCGCCCTTTCCAAAGACGACCATCGAGCCGACCGTGTTGGTTCCTTGTAGTGTACTGATATCATAGCATTCAATCCGAGCGGGCGGTCGTTCTAATGTGAGAGCCTCTTGTAGATCAGAGATCGATTGGGTCTGACGATTGGTGTCAGCTGCCCATTCCGCCTGCTGAAGACGCAAGTATTCAGCCGCGTTGCGCTTGGCCAATTCCATAAATTCGCGTTTGGCTCCTCTTTGCGGAACTCGCAGTTCCACCTTGCTGCCGCGCTTGTCAGAAAGCCAGGCTTCCAAAACATCCACAGAAGTCCCAAACGAAATTTCAGAGCCAGACGAATTTACCTTGCCAGGCATGGCGTGAACGAGGATGAGCTTTGGAACAAATACCGCATTGTCGTAAAACTGCTGAATAAAAGTGCCAATCAGGTTCCCCTGCTCTTCCGCTTCAGAAACAGATTCGCCGTCCGCACCGGTATTATTCTCGGCTTGCTCGATTTCCTCGTTTTCTGCGGTCTGCTCGATGACAGTCGCCCCCTCTAAAATAAAATTTTCACGACCAATCAGTCGGCCATTCCGAACAATAAAGACTTGAACGGCTGCTTCTGCCGTGCGTGAATCTTGGGCCAAGGCAATGTAATCGGCGTCTTCCATGGTTGCGCTAATGATCTTCTGCTGCTCTACGATCCGTTGTGCAGCCTGGATTCGATCACGATAGAGAGCGGCCAATTCAAATTGAAGATTTTTGGATGCGCGTTGCATTTGGTCTTGCATCTGTGTCACCACTTCGTCCGTTTCGCCATGTAGGAAGCTCATCAACTGGCTGATGGTCGTACGGTACTCATCTTGCGATTGTCGACCGATGCAAGGTCCACCACACAGTTTGATGTGGTAGTAGAGGCAAGGGCGCTCATCCTGACCGGTGATCTCTCGGTCACAGTCGAGATAGGGAAAGACACGCCGTAATGCGTCAAGTGTTTGATAGCAGGCCCGACTGCTCGAGTAGGGTCCAAAGTAGCGTGCCCCATCTTTACGGATGCGCCGGACGACGCTAATCTTTGGAAAATCGTCCTTCCAATGAACTTTGATATAGGGAAATTGGCGATCATCCTTGAGCCGAACATTGAACCGCGGTCGATATCGTTTAATGAGTTCATTTTCCAGGATGAGCGCTTCCAGCTCCGTTTCAGTCACCCACCAAGAAATATCATCGATCTCGGCTACTAATGCACGGGTTTTGGAATCTTTGCGCGCTGAGGAATGAAAGTAGCTGCGAACACGATTACGCAACACAATTGCTTTGCCAACATAGATCACCGTCCCATCAGCCGCCATCATCTGGTAACAGCCAGGATTTTCGGGAAGATTTTGGAGTTTTTGATTCAGTTTCTCTGTATGTTTTTGCGTCATCGATACTCGGCTCTGGTTGAAAACTAGAATCTGCTTCCCTATGGTGCGGTTGTGTTGAAAACAGTAATAGTGACATTTGTCACCCTGTTATAGACTAAAGAGAGTACTGAACCAGTCTAAAAGGAGATGACAAGTGATAAAAAACGGACAAGAGCAAAGGGCAGCCGCGAAAACAAGACGAGCGCAATTGCTCTATACACTGCAAAGCGAATTTGACCTAGCACCACGGGTTGCCCAAGCAGTCCTGGAAGAGGCGGAAGAGTGCTTAAGCAGTGAGCCCAAACAAGAAGCCGGGAAACGGCAAGTGTTGTTGGCCAGCCGAGAAGCGTCTCATGGTCAAAGTTTGAGCGAAACAGCGACGAAACAAATCAGTTGGACGCTGGATGCAGGAGAAAGCGATACGGAAATCCTACTAAGCCAGGGTCTACGGCGAGTGCGAATCCAAAGGCTATTGGATGAAGCCGTGGCACAAGGAGGGTTAGCGACTCAAGAAGACCTGGCCCAAGCGCTGGAAGTAAGCGTACGCACAATCAAGCGAGACTGTGAAGCCCTTCAAGCGGCTGGAGTTTGGCTTCCTCTGCGAGGAAATGTCTTAAGCATCGGTCGTGGTCAAACCCACAAGGGCCAGATCGTTAGCCGTTGGCTTCGGGGTGAGACCTATGACCAACTGGTGCGCTCGACGCATCATAATGTAAAAAGTATCAGGCGGTATGTTCAAACCTTTGTTCGCATCGTTGCCCTTGAGCGAGAGGGTCTGAGTCAAACCCAGATCGCCCATCTTACCCAGTCTGGTCTGCCTCTCGTCCAGGAATATTTAACCATTTATCATGAGTGTGATGACCTAGTCTGCCAAGAACGCTTAGATGAACAACTTGAGCGTCTTCAGGGCGTTGCTGCTAGAGAAACAACCCAAAAAAAGAGGCCGATATGACTCGAAATCCTTACGTCGGTACCCAAAAACGCACCTTTCAAGCTGCCTTTATCCATGAGATGGAGACCAACTATGGCTTTCTCAAATCTCGTCGGATGCTCAACCTACTTGCTCAAGATATCCAACAGCTAGTCGATGAGTTCTACCCAGTTCAAGAACACTTGCGTCCTGGCTGGATTCTTTTCACAGGCACCAAGGCGGATAATCACAAAGCTCGACCTGGCCAACAAGCCTGTGAATTTACTTCCGTTACCATTCCCTGGCCTCTTCTAACCCCAGAGGATTTTGACTGGATGACTACTCAGCCCGACACCAAAGAGAAACGACGCCAGCTACTCATTCAACGCACCGTCCGTTTGATTGAGCATGGTCAGCAACATCCTCAGGGGCCTGTGCTCTTGACTCTTGCCGATCTCGCTTCTTTACTTGGTATGACTCCGGCTTCCGTCTCCAACTTACTCAAAGAGGCACGACAGAAGACTGGCAAATCTCTGCCTACTAAAGGCTATTTTTTTGACAAGGCATGAGACCTACCCATAAAGCACAAATCATTGCTCTCTATGAACAAGGTCTTGATGAGGTCGAGATTGCTCGCATTTCTAGCCATGCTCAAAGTAGCGTTGGACACTATTTACGCGATTATGAGCGCGTCAAAGAGCTCATCAAATCCAACATTACCATTGACCGCATTCCTCGGCTTCTTGATATGCAACCCTCCGTTGTTCATGCTTATGTCGAGTTATTGCGCCACTATCGACCTGCTTTATTTGATTCTTCCACTTTGGACGATTGATTACTGTGACAAATGTCACTATTACTGTTTTCAAACAGAGCTCGTTTTAGCAGTGTTATTAAAATCTACGATTTTCAAAACACCCGAAGGTTTGCTGTACCTAGAGAAGCTCCATTAAGAACATGACTCACTATCTATTGGTCAACCACTATCCCCAAATTCTACCATGATATCCAACTGGATTGCACTTTCATAAGCGTGTGGTGAGCGCTTGTTGGCATTTACGAGCATTTTCTCCATTGTAAAGTAAGGTGATTTATTGCAAACCAGTGATATCAGATAATTGTAATATTTTTTATCTGAAATTTTTGATACACTTTGGCATCCGTACCAGATCATTATGCTAAGTCAGAGATATCTTACAAAAAATTCAGCTAGGTAACTGGTCAATGTTATTAAGTTAGTGGAGGAGGTATTCTCTAATGCCGGATCGAGTCGAGCCGCATCAGAGATTACACGCAGTAAGATTTCTCAGAGGTAGAGCGTTCAAATGGCGAAAAAAGACGCAGTAGAGAATCTCGGGCCATTTGGCACGCTCGAGTCTGTTCAGACTGAGAAATGCGGGATTATGTCTACTGCGTGTAATAGAGAATGCTCCTTCCACCGCGAATCGGTCTTAATTTAACGATATTGAGTAGCTGGTAAAGAGTAGTATAAGGAACCTGTAGTCAAATGGTGACCATGAAAGCTTTTTTTCTGACCGCTATGATGCTCATTGCTGCTTCCACAATGGCTCATCTACCACAAATGTACATGAATATCCTCATGTCAGAGGGAACCCAATTGCTGAAAGATGATCGTCTAAATATCCTTCCCATCGCTTGGTTGCAAGAGCCAGATTTTCGAGAACTAGAGGATTTTCAGTCAAGTCTGCATCGACCAATGCAGATAACAGACTATCGGGATGCATCCAGTATGAATCAGGCGCATATACCCGAGATCATTGGCGGCCAGGAAGCAACAGAAGGTGCCTGGCCTTGGATGGTTGCTCTCATATATAGCAACCACACCGATGTTGTCAAAGCGCAATTTTGTGGCGGAACGCTCATACATACAGAATGGATTTTGACTGCAGCTCATTGCATCTATAGCGGTGGCCAGCCACTCAATCCAGAAGATCTTGAAGTGATCGTTGGTGGATATCAGCTGAGCGCTGAGCATGTTCAGAAAGAGAAAATTGTCCAAATCATTCGAAATCCGGGGGATTTGAACTCTGTCGCAGGCCATGCCGATACCGCAATCCTGCGGCTAGATAAACCCTCAGAGGTGGTACCCATACGCATGTCAAATTCTCAAACAACAACACTCGAGGCATCCACGACGTTGGCCTACGTGCTGGGCTGGGGACGCACCGATGAAACACGCCGTGTCGATGTCCTGCATCAAGTTGATGTTCCCCTGGTTTCAAATGAAAAGTGCAATGCATCATATGAGGCGCTTGGTTATTCCATCACTGAGAACATGATCTGCGCAGGATATGATGCAGGTGGCAAAGACGCTTGCTTTGGCGATAGTGGCGGACCGCTCGTTGTTCAGAATGATGAAACCGAGGAATGGGTGCAGGTGGGGATAGTCAGTTGGGGGAAAGGGTGTGCCCAACCCCTCTATTATGGTGTCTATACACGTGTGAGCAAGTTTACCGATTGGATCTACAAAGAAATCTTGTCCGCATCTAAAGATAGTGACAACAATGACTTCGTTGGCGGGCAGGAGGCGAAAGTGACGAAATTCTATTTGCCCTTTATCGGACGTTAACTGAACGAGTTTGTTAAAAAATCACGGTAACATCTTACCATTCCACCTTTGTCTAGATTTCTTCTGGCGCAGTCGTTTCCCCCGTTGCAGCTGCTTGTAACATTGCTTCGAACAGAGCCAGATCGCGCAGACATTCATGGGGTGTATTTTTGTGAGGGATGCCTTGGCGAATTGCCTCCGCAAAAGCTGTTAGTTCCTGGTTCACGCCATCAAACTTGACGCAATCGATCTCGTGAACCACACCGTCTTGAACCAAATCAATTTTGCCTCGATCAATATGCAATGTGCCATTGTCACCAACAATATGCAAGGTAGGAGAGACTCCAGAGCCAACAGCATAGCTCACGAGATAAGAACCAAGCAGACCCCGATCAAACTGTAACGTTGCACTGAGTGTATCCAGCGGAACTAATCGATCCCGGTGCAAAGTTGCATGAGCGGTTACCGACGTAACATCCCCCAAGATTGTGCGCAGGGCAGCCATGTGGTGAATCCCCCCATCTAGCAGCCACCCACCTTGATAGTTGTTCTCGTGTCGCCATGCGATGTTAAAGTATTTGTTTTCAGGTGTGATCGGTTGGTGGATGATCCAATAGCAAGTACGTGGCTCCCCAATTCCGCCCTTCTGTACAATCTCAGCGGCCCGTACAAATGCATTCTCGTAACGCCAGTTTTCCGCCACCATCCAGACTTGATTTGGGTGGTGTGTGAAGTGGTCGATTAGCTTCTGACCGGTTGCTACATCTGGCGCAATTGGTTTTTCGCTGATCACGTGCTTGCCAGCGGACAACGCTTGCTCGACAGCATCTGGTAGGAGCATAATCGGTAAGACGACGTCTACTGCTTCGATATTTTCTTGATGCAGTAAGGCGTCTAGGTCTGTCCACAATCGTGGATGGTACCCTGTTGCTGCCTCCCATTGTGCCGCGCGTGCGGCGGCGGACGCTTCTGTTCGGCTATAAATTGCAACCAAGTCAAAGCGATCGCGAAGTGAAAGAAGTGCCGAGATATGTGCATCTCGCGCAAAGATCCCCGCTCCAACCAGTGCCAGACGAATTGGCTGATTGATATTCTGTTGAGCGACAGTCTCATTGATCATTGGATGTTCTCCTCTTTTGACTCAATCCTGCCAGCATATTCGTGGCGCCACTTAAACTTCGGACTATCGGAGCGTTTATTATCGAAGGTCGATTGTCCAAAGTTTAAATGATGTGGCTATAAGTTTTGCGGTTGCTTCATTTGTGGTGGATGGTACATTTGTATAAGTATACCGTATCTACCACTTTTGGATGTAAATACCACAACAAATGGGTGCGACGATTAGAGCGTATCCGTGCATCACAGTCTGTCTCAATTTAGGAATTGGTGTTAAATAACGAATTCAAGCTTTTGTTTCATTCAAGTGCAAATTAGGCGAAAATATGTTCTATGCGCTATAGTAGTGCGTCGTCTGACGTATTACGGCGCTTTTCTCGAGAGAATGGGTGAGAATTTTAATTATGTAAACGTATTTTGCATAAGAACAGCAAGATGCAATTGCTTATCTACTCAATGCGTGTAAACCAAGAGATTCTAGATAAAAAGAGTATACCGAGCGCAATGGTGGTTGATAAGCTAAATACACTTGCAAGATCCTTCAACCATTTTGGGGTGTACCGCAGTTTTGTGCAGATTCGAGCAACAGAGTCGTAGCGTCAAAGTGTACATTTAGATTTTTCTACAGAAAGGGAGTCGATTATGGCATACGAGCATACGAATTCCAAGGGAAACACCTATATTCTTCACTCCAGAGAGACCGCTCTCAAAAATGGCAATACACAGACCATTTATTTCTTCGCAAAAGAAGAAAAGGAAGGCTCCTTGGATAAAGTTCCCAAGGGCTATGTTGTTTCAGAAACTAAGAATGGTTTACCAGTATTGAAACGGAAAGACAAGAAGAAATAGGGAAGATATCTCAAATTGTGTGTAAATTCGCTTTTTCTCTGAGAGATCAAGTCGTTTTTACAGGATTTGCGGTAAGCTGTCGCACTAAATGAATTGTCGGTTCGTAGCAAATGCTCATCTCCCATAATTGTGTACTGTATTGCGTTCTATAAAGATCGCGATTGTTTTCAGATACATTTTGGGAGATGAACAGATCAATTCTAGGTGTTCTGTTTCTATCGTGCTTGATAGAAGACTGACATATGTTAACAAGAGCTAAGGCCATTCCAGAGAAATAAATCCCGGATGTGCCAAGTCGATTTCTCTGGAATGGCTTGAGCTTTTCCAGATCAAATTAGGGCAGGTTCAGAACAAGGGATGAGTTAGGTTTACAAAATTGAAATGGGCACGTTAAAAAGAGAATAGGTTAAAGAGCCAGTTGCTGTTGAGGCTGAAGAATGGCATCAAGGGCGTCAGCCAAAGAAGGGACATAGGAATCGGTAGCCAGTTCTAAGGGTGAGTGACCGGAGCGTTTGCCACGTGAGAAGGTGCGATGATTCCAAAAGAGCTGTAAAAGAGCGGCCAACCAATCGGGCAAAGAGCGATGGATTGCAAGAAAGGGCCTGAGCCAAGCATGAAAGGATTCAGCTAGAAGAAGCCCGATGGAAGCGATCCAGTGCATGCCAGAAGGCAAGACCATAGGCTGCAATGAGGGAGGAAAAGCTGTTCAATGGGAAGTTGATGGTCATGGCGATAAGTCCAGAGGTGTGTGATGAAGGCTTCGTACTCAGGTGAGAGGTTCTGGCGGAGGAGCCAGGGATAGTTCCAGGCGACGGAGGAGCCAGCAATGTAGGTAGATTCTGCTGCAGTTGGGTGGCAAAGTGTGCAATTTCATCGCGGTTCATCTCCATCATAAGTTGGGTGGCAGCCAGAATGGTTTGTTGCGCGGCATCTGTGTTGACAAGCTGCCCGGTCGGTGAAATCGGCTCCAGTGCCTGACGGACCGTTCGGAGAAGCCATGTCCAGTTCTCGTGCAAGTCAACTGCTGTCAGCACCGTTTGGTCGGCAACCTCGAGAGTCACTGTGCATTTGCGTGGTCGCCCAGGGCGACGTGCAGGAGCAGTCTGCTCGTCCAACTCTTGCCAAGCTACGTCACGGTCGGTCATGGCCTGGTCCATTTCTCTCCAGACGTTGGGTGATTTTGGTGCCATTCTGCATTTGGTGAAAGAGGTCATAGGAGTGTGGCGCATTCATCCCCGCTGCCTTGGCTCCTGCCTGAATGCCCAAAGCCCCATCGGTCACCAAGTCATCAAAGGTGATGCCTCGCTCGAGCAATTCGAGAAACTTCAACCCCCATGTTGTTTCATCTCGGGCATCGGCTGCTGAGATATTCAACAGCGCAAACGATGCTCCGTCCACCACCGTCAGGCACGGTTGGTCGCCACAGAAAATTTCATCCGCTTCCCCCAACACCGGCAGCGTCGGCACCATGCTCTCATTGTACGCCGATGCCAGTTCTCCAACTTCCGCCAGCGTCCCTTGGATGAATCCCACCGACCGCTCCACACCTAGCAGCAACCCCAACCCCCTTTGGATATCTCGTACGCTTCCTCGCAGCATCGGCAACACCGTTATGGTTCGTCGGATGAACGTCTCATCCACTTCGATCACATGGCTTTTCGGCTGCGGTCCTGGACTCACTGGCGACAAGATCGCTTTCAGCGCCGCTTCACCGCTCTCTCAACTTATAGAGCCACGTTCGAGACACATTGTACGCCGTTGACAGTTCGCTCACTCTCCCCCACTCTCGATTCGGGTTGAGCATTTCCAACGCAAGATCGATTCGGGTTGACAATGATAGGGGGTCTGTTCGATACTCTGACATTTAGAGGCTCCTTTTTGGCTATTTTGGTCTGAACACCCTTATTTTGCCTGAACAGGAGCCTCTTTCTCTAACCTATTCTCTTGTTAACGTACTCTCTTCTTTGTCAACCTATTTCTGAACCAGCCCTCAAATTAGAGATTTTAATTGTTGGAAAAGCCTAATTCTCCACTCGAAAGAGAAGTATAAAACTTTACTTTCTGGTAAAGGCTTGAGTGACAAAGGGCAAACCGAAAGGGGCGGAAAAAAGAATCCACCCTGAAAAAACGGGATAAAATGTAAAAATAGTGCTCGGCTAGTTTAAGCAGCGGCATTGAGGCGGCGATGAGCGAGAACGCCTTTAGGGAAATGGTGTGAAACCGAGGCCTTTTTCCGAAAGTCAGGGTCGAGTTGGTCGGGAGTTGGAAAAAGAGCACTCGAGAGAACGCGGCGCAGCCTGCCGGGAGTGGCTTGAGGCTCTCGATCCCAGTAGCCAGTCGGTATGGGAGGAAGAGAAGCGGCTAAATGGGAAAGAAGATTGCCAGCCAGCAGCCCCAGTTCAGGTAAGCGGAAGCAAGCCTCATCGGCATGAACAAATTGACGATGTAAGCCAATCATCTGCTTGGAAGCCAAGGGGGGATGTTCAACAGGCCAGCGCTCCAGATAGAAAAGATGGCTCTTCAGGAATTCAGGGGGTTGACAAAATTGAAAATGGCTAGCGCCGGTTGAGTGGCAGAGTCGTATCGAAACCAAAGCGGGTTGACCCCCTGAGATCCGGTTGAGCCGAAAAGATAAATGGTTTCAGCTTGTAAAGCCATGACGGTCGCCAGAACCAAAGGTGTGTGATAAGCAGGATCCTGAAAGACGTAAATCGAATAGGTGCGGTTGGCTGTATCCACCTTGGTTGTCCTGGGGACGAGATTGTGCCATGCTTGATAGCGAATCAGGCGACCACTATAGACAAATTGACCAAACGAGTCTGGAGTTGTGGCCTCGAGTCGCTTTCCCCTATAGCATCGAGAGAGCGGACGCACAATATCACCATATTCGGGTGGTCTGCCTTTTTCCTTACGTTCGGGTAACTCATTGCGGCGCGCTGTGCAGTTAATCGCTTCCCGAAGGACAAATCGGTCGACGTCGCTTTCTAGCATTTCTCTGATTGTAAACCCGGCATCGACCACCGCCACTTCGTCTGACTCCAGTGATTTCTTCGTCTCTTTCAGCAGCTTTTTCCGAAACTCACTTTCCTTTGTGCCTACCTCGCATCTCATGATTGCCTTGAGCAGTGGCACTCGTTTCCCGCCTATCTCCCCCGAGCTTATCATCACTCCAAAGATGAGCGCGGGCAATGCCGACGAGCCGTTGAGTTATAGAGTCGGTTCACTTTCCCTTGCAGCTTCGGTCGCCAGAACCCTGTGATATCTATGCTTTTCACTCGGTATCCTTCTAACTTTTTTGCCTCCCATTCCCCTTTCCACTCCACTTCTTCTTGCCACGATGAGAGCAGGCTTGCAATATCCCATGATCCATATCGAAAGCTCCACCAGCTTCGCCGGAGCTCCTCATCTTCAAACCCGCTTTCTTTCAATGCGCTATGGATTGCTCCTCGACTTTTCAGAAACGACCCATTCATCATCGCCCACATCAGACGCATTACATTTACGTTTGTTCCCACCGGCGTTACTTGCAATACATTCATCAGTACTGCTATAGTTATTTCTGGCGCGGTTAGCATTCCTTCCTCCTTTTTGGGTTCTCTACCTTTAGGATGAAACGCTAACCGCTTTTTGTCACATTTCTCACCTCATCTCTTTTCTTTTACCAGAAAGTAAAGTATAAACAGATTCGCCAAGTTGTGCGTCAGATTCCTTATGGACAAGTCGCGACATATGGGCAGATAGCCAGCATTGTAGGGGGCTGCACGGCCCGTATGGTGGGTTACACAATGGCGGGTCTGCCCCTTGAAAGTGATGTGCCATGGCATCGAGTGCTCAATGCCCAAGGCAAGATCAGTCCGCGGGGCAATCCCCTTAGTGCTGAACGTCAGCGGACAAGACTCGAAGATGAAGGGGTAAGATTTGATGGTGGGGAGGTTGTGAATCTCCGTCGATTTCAATGGAAAGGACTCGATTGGGAGTGGCTCCTTGAGCATGGATATCGTCCTCAAGATTAAATCCCATGCTTAATACCTATTTTAAATCAGCATGATCCAATACTCTTGTAACGCTTTACTCTTTGATTTGGATGGAACTTTGGTCGATTCTCGAGCCTGTATAGAACGACATTGGGCTCAATGGGCCCATCAGCATGAGATCGACGTCGATGAGTTACTTGAGTTCATCCATGGGCGACCAGCGGCTGAAATTATTCGTCGGTTGGCACCTCATTTGAACGCTGTCCACGAGGCAGAAAAGTTGACGAAAGCCGAAGCGGCAGATATGGAAGGTGTATTTACAATTGAAGGTGCGGTGGAGCTGCTAGAAATGATACCAGAAGATAGCTGGGCGATTGCCACATCGGGAACACGAGAGATTGCCGAAAATCGCATCCGACATTGTGGTCTCCCTTTTCCTCGGCTTATGATCTGTGCAGATGATGTGCTAAGCGGCAAGCCCGCACCGGATCCATATATACTTGCTGCACGTGGGATTCAAGTTCCGCCTTCAGAATGCATTGTCATTGAAGATTCACCTGCCGGGATCGAATCGGCACATACGGCTGGTATGAAGGTCGTTGCCGTTGCAAGCACTCACGATCGGTTCGCTCTACGGGCAGCAGAACTTGTTATCGAACAACTGTCCGATATTCAAGTGGTTGAACCTGGATATCAAGTTGAATCGCGATTAATTATCCGTATTTGACTCGCTCTTCAGGGTTCATCATCTTTCTGATCAAAAAAGCTTATAGACAAAACAAATAGAAATCGCGCAATGGGGAGAAGACATTCTCGATTACACGCAGTAGACATAATCCTGCATTTCTCAGTCAAAACAGACTCGAGCGGGCCAAATGGTCCGAGATTCTCTACTGCGTCTTTTTTCGCCATTTGAACGCTCTACCTCTGAGAAATCCTACTGCGTGTAATCTCGAACGCCTCTGCGCCTTACAGGGCGCTCCATGCATGGCGACTCCGCCTTTGTACGGGGTTTGTCTATTGGGTTGATTCGCAAGTTGTCCTATCAGAGCAACATGGATGCTTGTTGCTCTGATAGGACAACCTACGGATGGCTATGTCGATATCAGTTCAGCGACCAGGGTGTCATCATCATCCCATCTGCATTGAATGATAGAGGAATCTTTTCAACAATCTCCAGTTGTGGATGTTCTTCGGCAACCTTGCGGAGACTTTGGCTACAATAGATTGTGTTCAGGTTGAGGGTATCTTGAATGAAGATAAATTTCGCGGTCTGCTGGGGTTGACCACAACCACGCAAAGCAATATCAAGGGTGCGGCGGTCGTTGATCATCGTGATTGGAAGATGGTTACGCCTCATACCGAATGAGCCAGAGGTAATGCCATTCATGTAGGTTACTTCCCAATCAATTTTATGGGCCACACGCACTGTTGTCACATCAGCAAAGCCAATACCCGCTGCATTGCCGTGGGTTGCTTCTGTTAAGTCTAAAACGGAAATTACAGCCAGGTCGGGACCCTTGAAGTTTTCGGGTTCGCGTGGAATCATGAGACGACCCGTCACATTGGGGTCCATACCAGCACCACTGATATCTTTTCCGATCTGGCGGATGACCAAGACATCCACAACAGGAAAGAGGATACTCGCCATCAGTTCTTTGGCGCGCTCCAGTAACTTTGCTTCCGGCTCTAAACCAACTTCAGCAGCAGTCAGACCCTGGATGATCGCTGTTTCGTCGTATGCGTTTTCGACAATACCCACTGCACCACGGAAATTAGTATTCGCCTCATAGACGCGTGCCGCTGGGGCTAGATACTGCTGAAATGCGGGAACACCACCCTCATGCATGAGGGCAGCTCCATGTTGCTTCCCGAGTCCAATAACGCACATCTTTGAGGGGCCACTCTCTAGATGGCTACGAAAGTCCGTATGTGGTTTGATGCGGCTGACAAGAATCGAATGATCCGCCGCAAATGCATTGGCATCTTGAAAAAGTGGTACACCATTCGGCAATTGACCGATCTCCTCGACCTCCATTGTTGCTTTGAACTCTACACCCATACTGTCTGGCGTTACCCCAAGATTGGCTAACACGTCCAACTGACCTTCAGCCGTTGCTCCACCATGACTGCCCATCGTTGGGATAATGTAGGGTTTCATTCCAAGCTCTTTTAAACGATCAACTGTGGCCCGTACCATAATGGGGAGATTGGCAATGCCCCGGCTTCCGGCCCCCACGGCTACAGTATCACCAGGTTGCATACTGTTCGCCACTAGTTTGTCGACTGCATTGCGCGTCTCGGTTGGAATGTCTTCTACTTTGGGAGCGTCAAAACGTTGGCGGATGGTGAGTAACGATTGAGGAAGCGGAGCGGGGAAATCTAAGTTAGGTATTTGGTCAATGAGTCTCATAGATCCTCCAAATGATAGAAACGTACTGAAATCATTAGACAATTGTATACCGATTCTAACTGAAACCCGTAATAAATTGGACGATGAAATGGTGATATACTGATTCAAGTTTTTAAACAGAGACCAGGATCTAGTAGACCATAAGAATTTGATATTGCGAGTGGGGTATATTACATGGATAGACAAGAGACGACTCTACCGATTCCCGTCATTGTCATCGTCGCGGGGGTTATCGTTGCTGTGTTTGGATATTTGGGATATGAATATTACTAGCTCCGACGAGCGGCGCAGCATTACGAAACAGGGATTGCTGCTTATGGCGAAGGCGACTGCCCAACCGCGATAACCGAGATCAAACGGGGTCAAGATATAAACTTACCTGTGTTGGGAGTTTTTTCCAGATCTTTTTACCAAACTTGGGCGGCTGCATATAATCGGAGCAGTCTCTGTTCAGAATTTTTGCAAGCAGTTGAACATCAGGATCAAGGTGAATACACAAGGGCATTTTTGGAATTCAATGACATCATGAATATGTTGGAGCGCTATCGTCTACCGAGCCTAAACGGTGGTGAGGGGACCAGTGCCTTGGCGAATGCAGCTGGCAATATTCACCAGATCGCAAACGTGGTCCAGGCACAGGTCGCCACTTTATTTGAGCAAGCCACTCTCAGCGGTTTTATCAATAGAGATGTCTGTGTTACCCTACCCGAGTTACAAGAAAATGGGTTGCTTTCTGACCCTGATGTGAACTTGCCCAAATTTTATATTATCTGTGGTGAAGTTTTTTTGGAAGCGGACCAACAAATTGCATCCGTAGAAATGTATCGACGTTTATTGAATGAATTTCCCAATTATCCGCTTTCTCCAGATGTCAAGAGAGCGGCAATATCAGCCATTATTGCGGATGCTGCACGTCGAGAAACGATTCGTCTCATTTCCCAACCCACAACTGTTGGATCGCGAGCAAGAGAGACAGCGGTTTTCATTCAGAATGGATCATCCCAAGAGATTCGCGTTGCATTGAGCGGATCGGATAGCTATCTTGAAACATTGGAGTCGTGTGACAATTGCCTACAGCCAAATGGATCCGGCTGTCCAGACGACGCACCGCTCAGCACATACATTCTACCAAGTGGAACCTATGATGTACTTGTTGAGACGCTGGATACTGATGAGATCCAACCCTTCACAGGACGATGGACATTGCAGGCTCGACAGGAATATTATCTATGTTTCGTTGCCGAGTAATACGAAAATATCTATGAGAAAAAGCTTCGGGCAGGTCGAGAATATCGACGGATATGATTCTCTTCTGAAAGGAACCTGTAACATTTTCTACATAGGTGACCATGCTATACTAGATCCGACCAAATGCCTTTCGATTTATACTGCATGCGTTCATAGATGGCACTACATTTTTTGTAGCGTCTATTTCTCTGGTTGCGTCCAGTATATATGATCAGCCTGACTAGAGAAGACTTCTTGAAAAGCACATATTGACAAGGAAATATGATAACTCTTGATAGATCAGATAGGTTGAAGTCTGATAGACAGGCAGAAGCTTATACATCGGCTGTTCCAACAGAAAAGAACCAGGATGATGGCACGAGTGATGTAGAGCTAATCGAAGCATGTTTGCGTGGTGAAGAAGAGGCCTGGGAAGTATTATTGAAGCGATATAGTCGTCTGATCTATACGATTCCCATTCGTTTCGGTTTCTCTCAGCTTGTGGCAGATGAAATTTTTCAAGAGACGTGCCTTGTGCTTTTAGAGAAGCTCGAAACGTTGAGTAAGCGAGAGCGCCTTCATGCATGGCTTGTCACTGTTACCAAGCGTGCTTGCATACAGCGTATGCGGAAGCATAAGAGAGAAGGGGGAGCGATTCATATGCTTCCGAATGATAAGACGGACGGACTTCACGTTGAAGATCAGTTATTACTGCTTGAACAGAAAAGTCTGGTTCATGCTGCAATCGCCAACATGGAGCCGAAGTGTAAACAGCTGTTGACTGCTCTCTTTTTTGATGAGCCGCCCAAGTCCTATGAAACGATCTCTGTGGAGTTGAATATTCCTATTGGAAGCATAGGACCTACACGTAAACGCTGCTTAGAAAAACTTCGACAAGAAATTGCTATACTGGAGGCAGGTGTCCCAATTTGATGTTTATCGAGCGGCATATGTATTTTTCACGAATGTATCTCCACTGTCTTTCAAAGTGATAAATATAGACAGTGTGTCCCAAAGTGCGTAAATGCAGCCGTTCTCTGACTGAGCAGAGTTCATTTACACATTTTGGGACACACTCGAGATATATCGTTCTACACAAGTATTGAGTATAGAATCCTATTATAATAGATTCTATGCTGTGGTGTTTAAGACAACCGCAGTATAGGACTCGTTGACATTTGCTGACGCAATGGGCTCGTCGCATCACAGTCAGTCTTTGGAGAGCATTGCCACACGATGCAGCCAATGCCTTGAAGATACACTCTAAATGTCAACAGAATCAAATTGTTGTCGGAGTTTACGCGTGAAACATATTGCTTTCCAGACCTTCATTGATTATTTAGAAGGCCGATTGTCGGCTACAGAACAAGGTACGGTTGAATCGCACCTGGACAGCTGTCCAGAATGTCAGCGCGAGTTGGAGCTTGCGCGTAGCGTCATTTCAGGTGATCATACCTTCAGAGAAGATAAACAACCTTCTCAGGATCTACTGAATCGACTCAAAACAGCCTTTAGGCGCCATCGGGACCGCACGATGGCGCAAATAGAACAAAGTGGTTTGCTCCAGTTTGATAGCGCAACGTCGCCGCTGGCTTTAGGCATACGCGGTACATCCAACGAGCGTCAAATGCTCTATTCCGTGGGTTCATTTGATCTTGATCTACAAATAAGTAAGGACATTTCGTCGGAGACGCTGGCCTTAAACGGACAGATCCTACCCACTGAAGATCAAACCGGTGGATTAGATGGGCGACAGGTTAAACTTATTGATCGGAACAATGATGAGCGAATTGGGCTAACCGATGATCTGGGGCGATTTAATCTATCTTATCTGCAAGAAGGGCAATATTCATTACGCATCTCTTTCGATAACTATGATATGGTTATTGAACCATTGGACGTAAAGTGTGTACAATGAGGAAAGATTGGGGTCAACAACCTACACAATGAGCCAATCAATGGACGTTTCTCTCCCAGCGTCAAGCTGTATGTCGTGCTGGATGTTTCCCGCTTCATCCATGATATGATAGAGACATTGCTCGCTTTCGGATCATCACTACAGCGTCAAGTCTGGATTCGACAACATTTCCCAACAAAAGACAACCAATTCGTAACAACTCTGCATGCCGAGTCATCTCGTTTGGAGAGAGATGATCCGCGTAAAGCCCTGCTCATCTCAGAGATAGTAATGGACGCTGCAACAGTTTGGGATGATCAAGAGACGCAAATTATTGCAATCCTAATCGAGGCAAACGCACGCCGATTACAAGGCGCACTCCAGTCTGCTCTGGAGTTATATGAACGAGCCACCTCCCAATATATTGCACTTGGTTTAGAACTCGAAGCTGCTCGTGCGGCAATCGGACAAATTGATACCATGATGTATCTAGGGCAGAATGAAGCAGCTCTTTCTTTGGCAGTTTGGGTGATTCGGAAACTCCGCGAAGATGGTGATCAGCTTAGAGTAGCTAGAACGATTATGAATCAAGGGAACATTTTTGCTCGGCTTGGTCGCTATCAAGAAGCCAATCACTGTTATGATGAAGCACGATCCATCTTTGATCTTCTGAACGAGACCCACTATCTGGCAATGGCTGAAGCAAATCAGGCCAATGTATTGGCTGATCTGGATGATTTTCGACAGGCCGAAAAAATGTACGTCTTGGCACGTACGCGCTTCAAGAATTTGGAGATGACAAGCGCTGTTGCTCAGATTGATCACAATTTGGCCTGTGTCTATTTTGCACAGGGAGACATTCAGGCTGCGTTGACGACATTTAATCGTGCTCGTGATGTATTGATAGACCAAGATAGTCAAATTGATGTTGCTTACATCGATCTATATCGAAGTGAAATATATTTGGCACTAAATCTTTGGGACGTGGCTCTTGATCTCGCACGCAAAGCACGCTTGATATTTGAAGAGGCAAATATGCCGTGGGAGACCGCTCGGCTTTGGTTAAACGAAGCGACGTCTCTTGCGCAGACAGCTGATTCATCTACTGCAATTGAGGCACTCTTACAGGCTCGGAATCTGTTTGCCCAAGAGCAGAACGATGTCTGGAAAGCAATGACTTATCTATATCAGGCGACATTGGAGACTGATCAGGAGCAGTTTCTCTCTGCCCAAGAGCATGCATTGCAGTCCCAAGAAATCTTTGCGCAAATCGGAATGCGGAGTCGAATTGCTCAGTGTGCGGTTGTTCTTGGCAATATAGCATTCTTGAGCAACAATATTCTTGCCGCATCGAATCATTTTATGCAAGCACTTGAACATCTTGAAGGGATTAATTTCCCGGAGATTGGGGTGGTTCATTTTAGGCGGACAATTAGGTTTACATTTTTGCAAAGAGAAAAGATGTTTATATTTTCTACTTTGAGCCATGCTCAGGCAGAAAATGACCTCATATAGATTTTTGTCTATGTATCAAAAGTGTAAACCTAATTCTGAACCACCCCCGGAGATTGCCTATCAATGTCACTATGGAATAGGCCGCGTACGGTATAAACAAAACCAGGTCGAGCAAGCCGTCATGCACCAGCGACAGGCAATCAAAGAACTTGAATACGTGCAAGCCTCTATCGGTGCTGAAGATTATAAGATCGCTTTTCGCAGTGACAAACTCCAAGTTTATGAAGAGCATACACTTCTTTGTCTGGAACTCAATACAACCGCATTCTTAAACGAGGCATTTGAAACAGCAGAACGAGCTAAGTCTCGGACATTGCTTGATGCATTGGTTCGTCAACCAGGGAAGGAAACACACAATCGAATTGCAACGAAACTGCTATCGCAAATGGAACAGGTCAAGCGAGAATTGAATTGGTATTATAACCGATTATATACTGCAGAACCAGAGATAGTAGAGCGAACAGCTGACCAGATAAACGAACTCACAAGTGAGGTTGCAAAACGAGAAAAAATACTTGGAGAGCTGTTAAACGAGTGGCGTTCACCAGAACTGATCTCTGCTCCTCAAAACCCAATCAACGTTGCAACCATTAAACAGATTCAATTATCACTCTCGTCTGACTCAATCATTATAGAGTATTTTATTGCATGTGAGAAGATAGTTATTTTTTGCGTTTCACAGGACTCTGCTTGGACTCACTACTTACCTACATCCTTAGACGAGATTGCACATGCATTGACCGACTTGCGCTTTCAGCTAAACAAATTCAATTATGGTCCGGAGTATTGGAAACGGCATCAAGTACTGCTTTTGCGCGGCATGGAAAGCTGTTTACATCGTCTATACGAACTTCTTCTAGAGCCATTCTCAAAAGAACTCAAGCATAATCGGCTCATCATCATCCCTCATGGCATCATACATTATATCCCGTTCCACGCGTTATACGATGGCAATTCCTATTTAATCGAAAATCAGTCAGTTTCTTATGCTCCCAGTGCTACGTTTCTCCAGCGCGTTCTGAAGAGTCATGCAAGTGAGTCAGCCAATCCACCGGTTCTGATCGGCTTGGCCGATGAGTCAATACCACACACATATAGTGAGGTGAAGACAATCACTGAGCTTTTTCCTGGAGCGAGCATGTATGTAGGAGAAGATGCACAACTCACTAGTCTATCTAGTTTGAGTCATCACCCAGCATTTTTGCATTTAGCGACCCATGCCATGTTTCGGGCCGACAATCCGCTCTTTTCCGCTCTGAAATTTTCTGATGGATGGTTGAATCTCAATGATCTACAAGAATTACATAATTCCACTCCATTAGTTACGTTAAGTGCTTGTGAAACTGGACGCAACCAGATTGGCATTGGAGATGAGCTAATCGGTTTGTGCCGAGGATTTTTTGGTGCAGGTGCCCAATCCCTTGTGGTTAGTCTTTGGACAGTGGATGACGAATCGACAACTCAGTTCATGATTCATTTTTACCGCGAACTGAAAGCCGGTCAACCTGTTTACCGTGCCTTGCATGCGGCACAACTCGCAATTATGTCTACCTATAAACATCCTTATCATTGGGCACCCTTTATTCTGACTGGGAATCCCCACTTTGTGCTCCCCTTTTCTGCTCAATAGAGTTGTTCCGAATGAAGAGTCGTGAGGCGACAATTACTTCACCGACAAGTCTTTCTTACGGGTGTGTACTACAAAGGGTGTAAATGGAGTAGGTTCGAGCACTCTCCATTTACACCCTTTGGGACACATTGTCTTTCTGACGAATCATAGAGCGAAAGTGGCTTGTTACGTGGCCTCATACGTTATTTCGGAACAACTTCACTCTTGTGAGAGTATTGCAAAACTCATTCGACCTGGTTGTAAATCACAGTGTGTAACTGTTTTGTAACAAAAAAATGTATCATTAAACATTATACTACCACTGTATATATGTTAACTTATGGCAATTTTTTAGGGACGCCACTTAAACTTTGGCTCATAGACTCGTTTTCTATCGAGAAACAATTGTTCGAAGTTTAAATGATGTGGCTATTATATGGATCTTCTACAATAGAACGTGTCAAAGCACTCTGAAAATCTATCCCATACTGTTTATCAAAGGAGCGAAAATGTTTGGTTGGTGTCGATTTAAGCATTTCCTTTTCACTTTACTTTCTGGTAAAAGAAAAGAGATGAGGTGAGAAATGTGACAAAAAGCGGTTAGCAGTTCATCCTAAAGGTAGAGAACCCAAAAAGGAGGAAGGAATGCTAACCGCGCCAGAAATAACTATAGCAGTACTGATGAATGTATTGCAAGTAACGCCGATGGGAACAAACGTAAATGTAATGCGTCTGATGTGGGCAATGCTGAATGGGTCGTTTCTGAAAAGTCGAGGAGCAATCCATAGCGCATTGAAAGAAAGCGGGTTTGAAGATGAGGAGCTCCGGCGAAGCTGGTGGAGCTTTCGATATGGATCATGGGATATCACAAGTCTGCTGGGGTCGTGGCAAGAAGAAGTGGAAAGGGAATGGGAGGCAAAAAAAGTTAGAAGGGTACCGAGTGAAAAGCATAGATATCACAGGGTTCTGGCGACCGAAGCTGCAAGGGAAAGTGAACCGACTCTATAACTCAACGGCTCGTGGCATTGCCGCGCTCATCTTTGGAGTGATGATAAGCTCGGGGAGATAGGCGGGAAGCAGTGCCACTGCTCAAGGCAATCATGAGATGCACGGTTGGAACAAAGGAAAGTGAGTTTCGGAAAAAGCTGCTGACAGAGACGAAGAAATCACTGGAGTCAGACGAAGTGGCGGTGGTCGATGCCGGGTTTACAATCAGAGAAATGCTAGAAAGCGGCATAGACCGATTTGTCCTGCGGGAAGCCATTAACTGCACAGTGCGCCGCAATGAGTTCCCCAAACGCAAAGAAAAGGCAGACCACCTGAATATGGTGATATTGTGCGTCCGCTCTCGCAGCTATAAGGAAAGCGACTCGAGGCTACAACTCCGGACTCGTCTGGTCGCTTTCTCTATAGTGGTCGCCTGATTTGCTATCAAGCATGGCACAATCTCGTCCCCAGAACAACCAAGGTGGATACAGCCAACCGTACCTACTCGATTTACGTCATTCAGGATCCGGCCTACAACACACCTTTGGTTTTGGCGACCGTTATGACTTTGCAGCCTGAAACCATTTATCTTGTCTACCTGGAACGCTGGCCTGTTGAACATCCCCCCTTGGCTTCCAAGCAGATGATTGGCTTACATCGTCAATTTGTTCATGCCGATGAGGCTTGTTTCCGCTTACCTGAACTGGGGCTGCTTGCTGGCAATCTTCTTTCCCATTTAGCCGCTTCTCTTCCTCCCATACCGACTGGCTACTGGGATCGAGAGCCTCAATCCACTCCCGGCAGGCTGCGCGTGTTCTCTCGAGTGCTCTTTTCCAACTCCTGACCAACTCGACCTGACTTTCGGAAAAAGGCCTCGGTTTCACCATTTCCTAAAGGCGTTCTCGCTCATCGCCGCCTCAATGCCGCTGCTTAAACTAGCCGAGCACTATTTTTACATTTTATCCCGTTTTTTCAGGGTGGATTCTTTTTTCCGCCCCTTTCGGTTTGCCCTTTGTCACTCAAGCCTTTACCAGAAAGTAAAGTTGATATCTATTCTCACAATTGTTGTCCTTCTCGTCACTATAGTGCCATATTCAGCAGTTGCGTCTCAGCCGGTCGTTTTGATTGTCCAACTAACCTCTGGCGTTGAAGCTGTTCAGTTCGGATGGGATCACGATATGACTTTGCTCGATTCCATCGATTCTCTAGGAGTCTATCGCTATCAAGGGACTGGAGCTCAATCATTCAATGATCTTACGCAAGATGCTCGAACATTGTCGGTCGAAATTGAGACCCAGTTGAGTACGTTTGAGGCTCAGAAGACCACTTATGGTGCTTCGACCAATGATGCGGAAGCACTCCGGCGTTATTTTGGTTCTGGTAGTGGAGATGGTGAGGATAATGGGAATGGTGACAGGGGTGGTTCAGAATTAGGTTTACATTTTTGCAAAGAGAAAAGGGGGTGGTTCATTTTAGCTGGATAGATAGGTTTACACTTTTAGAAACAGAAAGAACGTTTATATTCTCTGATTTCGCCGGTTCTCAGAGAGAAAACGGTCTCATATAGATTTTTGTCTATATATCAAAAGTGTAAACCTAATTTTGAACCACCCCGAGAAAAGATGTTTATATTTTCTAATTTGAGCCATGCTCAGGCAGAAAATGACCTCATATAGATTTTTGTCTATGTATCAAAAGTGTAAACCTAATTCTGAACCACCCCTGGTGACAAAGGGGAAAAGGATGACGGCAAACCAAATAAGTGTGAAACTTTACTTTCTGGTAAAGGCTTGAGTGACAAAGGGCAAACCGAAAGGGGCGGAAAAAAGAATCCACCCTGAAAAAACGGGATAAAATGTAAAAATAGTGCTCGGCTAGTTTAAGCAGCGGCATTGAGGCGGCGATGAGCGAGAACGCCTTTAGGTAAATGGTGTGAAACCGAGGCCTTTTTCCGAAAGTCAGGGTCGAGTTGGTCAGGAGTTGGAAAAAGAGCACTCGAGAGAACACGGCGCAGCCTGCCGGGAGTGGATTGAGGCTCTCGATCCCAGTAGCCAGTCGGTATGGGAGGAAGAGAAGCGGCTAAATGGGAAAGAAGATTGCCAGCAGCAGCCCCAGTTCAGGTAAGCGGAAACAAGCCTCATCGGCATGAACAAATTGACGATGTAAGCCAATCATCTGCTTGGAAGCCAAGGGGGGATGTTCAACAGGCCAGCGTTCCAGGTAGACAAGATAAATGGTTTCAGGCTGCAAAGTCATAACGGTCGCCAAAACCAAAGGTGTGTTGTAGGCCGGATCCTGAATGACGTAAATCGAGTAGGTACGGTTGGCTGTATCCACCTTGGTTGTTCTGGGGACGAGATTGTGCCATGCTTGATAGCAAATCAGGCGACCACTATAGAGAAAGCGACCAGACGAGTCCGGAGTTGTAGCCTCGAGTCGCTTTCCCTTATAGCTGCGAGAGAGCGGACGCACAATATCACCATATTCAGGTGGTCTGCCTTTTTTCTTTGCGTTTGGGGAACTCATTGCGGCGCACTGTGCAGTTAATCGCTTCCCGCAGGACAAATCGGTCTATGCCGCTTTCTAGCATTTCTCTGATTGTAAACCCGGCATCGACCACCGCCACTTCGTCTGACTCCAGTGATTTCTTCGTCTCTTTCAGCAGCTTTTTCCGAAACTCACTTTCCTTTGTTCCAACCGTGCATCTCATGATTGCCTTGAGCAGTGGCACTCGCTTCCCGCCTATCTCCCCCCGAGCTTATCATCACTCCAAAGATGAGCGCGGGCAATGCCCGACGAGCCGTTGAGTTATAGAGTCGGTTCACTTTCCCTTGCAGCTTCGGTCGCCAGAACCCTGTGATATCTATGCTTTTCACTCGGTACCCTTCTAACTTTTTTGCCTCCCATTCCCCTTTCCACTTCTTCTTGCCACGACCCCAGCAGACTTGTGATATCCCATGATCCATATCGAAAGCTCCACCAGCTTCGCCGGAGCTCCTCATCTTCAAACCCGCTTTCTTTCAATGCGCTATGGATTGCTCCTCGACTTTTCAGAAACGACCCATTCAGCATTGCCCACATCAGACGCATTACATTTACGTTTGTTCCCATCGGCGTTACTTGCAATACATTCATCAGTACTGCTATAGTTATTTCTGGCGCGGTTAGCATTCCTTCCTCCTTTTTGGGTTCTCTACCTTTAGGATGAACTGCTAACCGCTTTTTGTCACATTTTTCACCTCATCTCTTTTCTTTTACCAGAAAGTAAAGTGAAAAGGAAATGTCTAAATTCGCAGAGAATGTGTTAGTCGTTGATTCACCAGAACAGTTCGACGAAAAATGGACCAAATGGGGGCAGAAAAAATCAAAAATCGACAAAGCACATAAATATGCAACGGGTGCGGGAATTACCATCGCCATATTAGATACAGGCGTCGACATGGATCATACAGCCTTGTCTGGACATTTGCTTCCAGGTTATGATTTTGTTGATAACGATTTTTGGCCAGACGATCGCCCTAATAACATTGATGAAGATGAAGATGGGGATATTGATGAAGGAACTGGTCATGGAACTCATGTAACAGGCCTGATTGCGGACGTTGCGCCTCATGCCCAGCTACTGCCGATTCGGGTGCTGAACAGTGACGGCGGCGGCACAATTTTTGATATTGTTCAGGGGATCGTTTATGCAGTTGATCATGGCGCTCAGGTGCTCAACCTCAGCTTTAGTGCCAACATATATTCCCACATTTTTGAGATCGCTATTCAACATGCCATTGACCGGAATGTAATAATCGTAACCGCCGCTAATGGATACGAATCTGGCTTGGCGTATCCAGCGAGTTTTGAAGGTGTATTGTCAGTGGGTTCAATTGATTTCTGTGAAAAAATCTCTGAATTTTCAGTACCATATCAAGCGCTTGTGGATGTCTTTGCACCGGGTGAATATATTTACTCAACTTATTATGACAATAATTATGCATGGTGGAGCGGAACATCGATGGCTGCGCCATTGGTATCTGGTGAAGCAGCCTTGTTGTTACAGAGAAACGCGTGTTCACCTGATTGTATTCGCCAAATTGTTTTGACTGAGACTAAAGATCTCAAATTGAAGCTCAAAGTGAAAAAAGGATTCATTGAAGTCGAAAAAGCCATCAAAAAGAAGCTTAATGACAAATTGATTTGTCCCAACGGCAAACCAATCTCTCTGACCTTTGAGTATACCGGCGAATCCTGTTTGGCAACGAGCAATGACCAAAATGGGAAGTTCAAATGTAGTGACGATCCCTTCGAGGCACAGTCTATTGAGATGATACTGAAAAAAGATGTCAAGTATATGAAGATTTCTCCAGAAGGACAATCTATCAATATGGGCGACCTTGTAACGATCTCCTCCAAAGACAACCAAAAGCTTAAAGACGAACTCAAACTTGAGATTAGACAAGGTGACCGCGAGTTGCAAACCCTGGAAATAGATACGTCCTGCAAGCAACTGCTGGGTGAAGGTGATCAATTTGGGAGTCTGATTCTCAGAGAGTTCATTCCCGAAGGAATCGCAGGAGCATCATCGGAGCTCATCTCAACTCCTAGAATTGTGAATGACAGATATCAAACTTTCTTACCCTTGACCACTTATAAATGAACTCAGAGATTAGATAACTCAATGTTCTGAAGTTATCTATATGCAGCCACAATCAAGAGCAATTTGGAGGATATGCTACGATTTATGAGAAATCGTTGACTGAGTTGAAAAAACTTATGTTCTAAAAATGACTTGCTTCAGGATGGAATGAATATTTTCACCCTGAAACCGATTGAGCCAAAAAACGTCCGACTTCTAGCTGAAAGTCGGACGTTTTTTTTCAGTTACAGCAAAAGTCGGGTACAAATTTATTATGTTGAGTTAGAAGGGGAGTCAGAATCATGACGATTTGTATTTGAAAGAAGAGCAGACTCCCAAGCAATTTCAAGTTCAGAAACGACTGAATCAAGGTGATGGCAAAAGCGAAAATAATCTTTGCGTTCAGCCAGGATCGAATGTAAACGTTGCCGTTCAAATAAATAAGCGGACCGGTCAACGGATCGCAGCCGGAAGAGCAATTCGTCTTTGGTTTCAGTCGGATCGACGAAGGCAGCAAAAGAGCCATAGCGAAGGACGAAGTTATTAACACTTTTGCGTCCAGTGATAAGTCGTTGATTGGTTTTCAAGCGGCCAAAGAAGCCCTCCAGGGCATTGTTAGTGGAAGGAAGACCCGAGACATCGTAGCAGACAAAGAGCCCCCACCAACGGTTGCGAAATGTTGTGTTGATATGCTGAACAATCGAGCGATCTGCGTCATCGAGAGTCGTATCCTGTGTCAGTGCGACTAAATATTGATCAACAGCTGATGCAACGGAATGAGCAGTGACCTGTACCTGGTCGTCGGCTTGAGAGTCAGGCGACAAAAGCCGTTGGAGTGCCACCAACCACCCAAGTTGCCGTCGTAAGCGGTTGGCTTGAACAGTGCAAAAACGATGAAAACCAGCAATCTTGATTAAGCGGGTCAGTAACGGATGCCCCCTTTTTCCTGAGCCCGTAATAATGATGCTTCAATCGTGATTAATTGTTGAACCATCTGTAAGCCACCTAATTCAAAAGGAGCCAATCCTCTTGTCAATAAAGTGAACCGCAGATAGCGAGTATCAGTAGATCCAAATTTGGCGTTTTTGGCGATTTTCAGTCGAGATTGCAGGGATTTTGGAGTCATTTATTCAGATTTCGGTTACAGAAAACAACCTATTTCATATCTGAAAATCGCCCAAATCTAACGCAAAAACTAGATATCGACCGGCAAATTTGTATTTATGTCAACTGTTTAGCCAGAATTCTCTCTCAAAACCTGAAATTTGGATCTACTGAGTCTTGTGAGTCCCTGATTCCAACACTTCTGCCATCAAAGTGATGTCTAACTGGACTTCTCGAACCACATAGAGCGCTGGACTTCCTTTCTCTGGTTGCATCCCATCTATGGAGAGGATTAGTCCGCCCAACCTTTTCCATTTTTTCTGCTGGTTTACTACCTTCGCTGGCTGTCCAGCTCGCAACAAGGCTAAAAATGTACCGATTAAGTTCAGCACTTGTCTTTCAGATATCGTTATCCGCTCTTTTAGTCCTTTATGGATTTCGGCCACTCTTCGTTGATGCCAAAATCGTTGGTATCCTATTTCGACGATTACATCTAACCCATAACCGCATTCGGGTACACCCAACTCTTCTGCTTCTTGGGAACGATAGACCACTTCTTGCTGCAAGCAGTTCTCATTTTGACACCGATATCCATGACTTACCACATAATATCTGCCCTCCAGTGTTTCCAGATACTTATGCCATAATTTATAGCTTCTTTTCAGTTTGCTTTTGCAGTTCGGACAGCGCTTCTTTGTTGGTCGGTAGTATCGTTTCTCTACCTGCTTCTCCTTCTTTTTGCGCATTTTTCCGGACCTCCTTGGCCTCTCCTATTCTAGCCTTTTCTTCCGGAGGTCTTCAATTTATCTCTTTTTGGTCGCAATCATTTACTTGTCATAATATTTCTGTACCCGACTTTTGCTGTAACTGTTTTTTTTCTTCGGTTCAGCATACGGAATTCATACGACCGACATACTGTTTCGAACAAAACAGTTTAATTTGGAAAAAGCTGTATTTTATTTCCCTACGCCGCGACTGTATATGCGTAGTGCAATGACAAATTCATCCTCTTACGTAAGAATTCCTCGTTTGAACGAGTGGGCTCCCGCATTAGGTGTAAATTCACTTTCCATCTGAGAGATCAAATAGCTTTTACATGATTTGTGGTAGTCCACCTTTGAACGTTGTACACAATACAGGAGAACCAGATGAGATAAATACGAACAAAGATTGAACGAATGAATTTGGCCAGCAATGATATGACTCATCCCAAAAAGATGTTTAGATTGAACCTACAGGAGTATTTTTATGGACAAATCTGGGGGTGGTTCAGAATTAGGTTTACACTTTTGATACATAAATAAAAATCTATATGAGGTCATTTTCTGCCTGAGCATGGCTCAAAGTAGAAAATATAAACATCTTTTCTCTTTGCAAAAATGTAAACCTAATTGTCCGCCTAAAATGAACCACCCCCAAATCTGTTCCAGGTATAACCGCTCAAGTGCGTAAAAGCGCAAAAATCGCACTTGCATTGACGGTTATTATGACCATGGCAATCCTAACGACAGCAAGTATGTTTGCGATAGGAAATCACAGTCCTGCAACTGCAGCTGACGAAACCTCATCTGGCGGCGATGCAACCATTTCGGGCCGGATCGTAGATGATGCAGATTGTGACGGCACTGACACCCCAACCGATCCCGGGCTTCCCAATGTCAAAGTCTGTTTATATGATCCACAAGGGAATCTGCTGCAAGTAGTTGATACGGACAATAATGGAAGTTATCAGTTCACAAATGTTGCGGCAGGTGACTACACTGTCGAACTTTATCCACAAAATATCCCAGATAGCATGATCGCATCTTTCGACCCAGATGGTGTGCTAGACGACTCAACCCCCATCTCCGTTCAAAAGGGAGATAACTTGACTGGAATCAGTTTCGGTTATAAAAAGCTTTCTGCCCTGGGCGATTTCGTCTTTGACGATCTAGATAGAGATGGAATCCAGGATCCTGGTGAACCTGGTGTTTCGGGGGTGCGGGTCAATGTCCGCATCGACAGCGATGGCAATGGGGCACCCGATACCAAAGTCTGCACGGCCCTGACTGATGCGAATGGGAAGTATCTTGCGGAGCGACTCGATCCACGAGAGACTTACTTTGTACAGTTCATTCTGCCAGATGGTAAGGAATTTACGATTCCCAATCAGGGTGGCAATGACGCCAAAGACAGCGATGTCGATCCAAGCACCGGATACACCGGTCCAATTCACCTATCCCCAGGTCAGACGGACTTGACAAATGACGCCGGTCTAATCATGCCAACCAAGAAAGGCTCGATCGGCGACCGCGTTTGGTCGGATACAGATGGAGACGGGATCCAAGATCCCAACGAACCAGGAATTTCAGGCGTGACTGTCAAGCTGCGCGCTTGTGATCGCAGTTGGTTGGATCAGACTGTGACGGACGCCAACGGGTTCTATCTCTTTGACAAGTTGGATGCCGGTTGTTATCTTGTGCAGTTCGTGAAACCCGATGGCACAGACTTTAGCCCAACAGACCAAGGGAACAATGACGCGATCGATAGTGACGCCAAACCCAATGGTTTCACAAATGAGATTAACTTGAGTCAAGGTGAAGACAATCTCACGATTGATGCCGGAGTTGTTACGCCAAAGGGTTCAATCGGTGACAGAGTTTGGAATGACTTAGACCGCGACGGGATTCAGGATCCCAATGAGCCAGGTTTTGCATCCCTTCCTGTCGAATTAAAAGATTGCGACGGCAATATCTTAGCCACAACGACCACTGTGGGGGATGGTTTCTATCTCTTTGACAACCTAGATGCCGGTTGTTATATCGTTGGTTTTGTTGCCGGCAGCGGCTTCGTCTTCAGCCCCAAAGATCAAGGCAATGATGACGCGGTCGATAGTGATGGAGATCCAAACACTGGTATGACGGATCCGATCAACTTAGGTCCTGGAGAAGACATTCGAACCGTGGATGGTGGTGTCCATGTGAAGCCATCCTTGGGATCCTTAGGAGATCGAGTCTGGAACGATCAAGACCAAGATGGGATTCAAGATCCGAATGAGCCCGGCGTATCGGGTGTGACCGTGCAGCTCAAGGATTGTGGCGGCACTATCTTGCAGACGACAACGACAGATGGCAATGGCAACTATCTCTTCAGCGATCTGGATGCCGGTTGCTATATCATTGGCGTCGTTCTGCCCAACGGCTTCAACTTCAGCCCAGCAAACCAGGGTGGCAATGATGCGGCTGACAGCGACATCGACCCCGCAACGGCCATGACGGGCCAGATTGACTTGGCCCCTGGCGAAGACGACCTGACCAACGATGCTGGTCTCGTAACGCCGTTGGTCTGTGGTTTGAGCCTCACACACACGTGTGAAGTTGCTGCACCACCAAGTGACAATCTACTCTGCACCGATAAGATCGCGGCCGCTCGCTTCCGCTACACCGGACCAAGCATTTCTGGTGCCACAGTTGTCTTTACTGGTAAGGATGGTGGCAACGCTACATATACCAATGTGGATCTGGTTTCCGGAGTGACAGAGCTTTCCGCCCAGAATGGCTACTCAGTGGATGCCAGACCAAATGATCTTGGGTCCAAGACATCGATCTTTATCAATGGCGTCGAGGAAATCATTCACACAAGCTGCTCGGCGATTTTCGCTGCCGGTTCACCTGCACCGTTGGACGGAAACTCACCACCAGTGACAGGCAACCCCAACCCGAATAAGGGCGATCCATCTCCCAATTGGTTTGTGGAGAGCTTTGTCCAGAAAGATGGTCGGATTGTAAGTGAACCTGCGCCGCAAGGTCCAGCCCAACAATGTACCATTAACACAAGCACAGGCAACATCTGTGGTAGCAAAGGGAAAGGCAAGGGCAAGAGTAAAAAACCCGATCAGGTAACGTTCCGCTACACTGGTGGTGACTGTAGTGCAAGTAACAATGCCCAAGGGTCCAAGGCAAAATGCTCAGGGAGCGATCCAAACCCATCACAGGATACCAACATAACTGTTCAGGTGACCAACAAAAAAGGTGCGACATTCTCTGTTAAGCTAGGTGAAGAATTCAGCACGAAACGGGATGATGCCAAGAAACTCACGTTGAACGGTCCTGGTGGAACGCAACAGTTGGAGATCCACATGTCATGTTCGCAGCCGTTAAATCTTGGCGATGTTTATGGTGGCCTGACTCTGGTTGGTGCAGATGGTCAACGCATGGATTCGCAGGTAACCTTGACCTACGAAGTTTTCAACAGCGGTAACGATCTGTCTAACGTCAACATCACGGATGACATCTTTGGCTCAGTTGCTGGACCGTTCTTGTTGCTGACGGATCAACGCCAAACTTTTGTACGGCAGACGACGATTGAACAATCTATCAGCAATACCGCTGTCGCTCAAGGCACCTTGGCAAATGGGGTGATGTGTATGGATTCATCAACAGTCGATCTTACTGTGCAACAAGCGCCGGCTGGTAACTCATGTGCTGATAGTAAACCCACTGCGCTGACGTTCGAGTACACGGGTGAGTCTTGCTCGGCTAGCAACAACGGTCAAGGCAACAAATTTGACTGTAGTGGAACACCTGGTAGTGATCCAGCCCAAGTTGTTATCACCAAAGACGCGAGCAAAATTTCAGTCGACCCGAACTCTGTCAGCGTTGGAGATACCTTCACGATTTCTCGAACAGATGGAAAGAAATTTGGTTCTGAAACAAAGATGAATGTTGGAAATCAGTCTCTCAATATCCATACTTCATGCTCGCAGCCGCTTGCTGTTGGCGATCAGTTTGGCTCGTTGATCCTGCGGGAGTTCTTCCCTGAAGGCTCTAGTCCTGCAGCGAGCAATGCGACGGACAGTGATGTGACTGCATTAGAGACATCAAATGGAAGTACTTTCGTTTTTCTTCCGTTGGTACAGGAGTAGTCAAATTCGCTATCCTCAGTAGATCCAAATTTGGCGTTTTTGGCGATTTTCAGTCGAGATTGCAGGGATTTTGGAGTCATTTATTCAGATTTCGGTTACAGAAAACAACCTATTTCATATCTGAAAATCGCCCAAATCTAACGCAAAAACTAGATATCGACCGGCAAATTTGTATTTATGTCAACTGTTTAGCCAGAATTCTCTCTCAAAACCTGAAATTTGGATCTACTGATCCTAGCGAGCCGTAAGGGGAGTCATCCTCTGCAACGATAATCAAAAGACCCTGGATTGACTCCAGGGTCTTTTGATTGATCTCATTGTTCTGAATACTTCCTAAATTGTATTTTCAATCAGAACAGGATATCCATTGTGGACGCTGCGACTACTGGATTTGAATCTGTAACGAGCACCCCTATGTATTTTTTGATACACCTTACGCCACTGTTATTAATACATTACGCAGCGGTAAAATTGTGCATTTGCACAGTTTCACCCGATGAACGTTTCTTGTTAAGGTGAGATACATATGCATATAAACGATACACATCGATTCAACTATGATAGTCAAAGCAGCCAATATGAATTGCATCGAAATCCGTTAGCAAACTTATCTTCTGCTGATCTGAATCAGCATTGTTTCAACTATTTGACCACAGAATCTATTTCGTCAGAGAGAGCAGGTACAGTTAAGCAATTGGAATCGAGAGGCATTCTCGCAAAACCATCGAAAACTACTGTTCTGGTGATCGATGACAATACTCTGATTCTTGAATCCACGACAGATCTTCTAGAATTCCTCGGGCTACGCATATTGACAGCGACTAACGGAAAAGAGGGGCTTGAGCTATACCAAAAGCATCAAGCTGAGATCGGCCTGGTGCTGCTGGATATTGAAATGCCTGTTATGGATGGTCCAACCACGTACAATCATTTACGCCGAGTGAATCCAGACGTCAAAGTTATTTTCTCTTCCGGCATCGACAAAAATAACTCGCTCCAAAAGTGTCTCAGCCAAGAGACGACTCCGTTCTTTCTATCCAAACCGTATGAGCTTTTGGAGTTCACTTCTGTAATAGAAGGCGCATTGAGCGACCAATCCATGTCATAGAATCTGGTTGACCCAATCATAAATTCAACGCGACTGACCTGCTCGAAAAAGGGCAGGTCGGTTGCGTTTATGTACAGATATATTCAGTACAGGTACGATGAATAGACGATAAGTTGAGTCACAATAGTATTGACCATATTAGCCATCACTACTATCTTTTCATATAATCAGTAGACTCAGTAGATCCAAATTTCAGGTTTTGAGAGAGAATTCTGGCTAAACAGTTGACATAAATACAAATTTGCCGGTCGATATCTAGTTTTTGCGTTAGATTTGGGCGATTTTCAGATATGAAATAGGTTGTTTTCTGTAACCGAAATCTGAATAAATGACTCCAAAATCCCTGCAATCTCGACTGAAAATCGCCAAAAACGCCAAATTTGGATCTACTGAGACTGCAATTGTGTCATTCTTAAACGAGGTGAAGAATCGAATGATTGCAGTATACAATTATGAATCTGGTTTATACGAACATGCCTACCATCAAAATACAATTTATACTTCGCAGTACAACAGAGCATTCTTTACACAAGTAAAAATGCTACTTTAAAGCGCTGCTGGGTATACATCATAATATCTATATGGGGAAAAGATGGTCGAACTATTTACTACCGAAAATCTTGTTGCGTTCTTAACATTAACTGCTTTAGAAATCGTTCTCGGCATCGACAATGTGATTTTTATTGCGATTCTTTCCAACAAACTTCCGAAAAACCAGCAGGCACAGGCGCGCACATTAGGCATTGCCCTTGCCGTAATTGCACGTCTCGTCTTACTCTTTGCAATTCGCTGGATCATGGGCTTGACGCAACCGCTTGTGGCTGGCTTCTCCGGTCGCGATCTCATCCTTCTGGTCGGTGGTCTCTTCTTGATTGGTAAGAGTACTTATGAAATTCATGAGAAACTGGAGGGTGAGGAAGATCACCATGGTGGTCAGGCGGTTGCCTCTCTGGGGTCAGTTTTGGTTCAAGTCATCTTAATTGATCTTGTGTTTTCACTCGACTCGGTGATTACAGCTGTGGGAATATCAGGTGAGATTTGGGTTATGGTTCCAGCCGTGCTTATTGCAGCCGTCGTTATGCTCGTCTTTGCGAATAAGATCAGCGATATCATCGAACGCCATCCTACGCTCAAGATGCTGGCCCTGGCATTTCTCATTATGATCGGCCTTCTGCTTGTCATGGAAGGCTGGAACCCTGAAATGGTACACGACCTGCATCTAAAGAACTATGTCTACTTTGCCATGGCCTTCTCTATTGTGATTGAACTGCTCAACATTCGATTACGCCATGTTTCAGCAGAGCCGCTCCATTTGCGCAAACAACCTACAATGCCCGCGGAGGCAGAGTAAGGATTGAGAACCTTTATTCCAGGTGTGTACCACAAAGTGTGTAAATGGAGCAGATCTTCTGACCGAGCAGCCCCCATTTACACACTTTGGAACACGCTGTCCCTATTCCCGATTTACACACAGATCGCCCAAAGTAAATGAATAATCTTGCCGTTCCTTGGCCAGCACAAAGCGCAGAACTGCCTCACTGGCCAAGGCAACGGCAAAGAGAATCAAGTTGCGCGCCAATGGATAGGCACATGTATCGAGACCGATCTCTTCTGGATCATGAGGCACTTGATATGACTCATTCCACCGGATCTCAACGTAATCTGCATTTAGACCAACGTGCAGACAAGGAATCTGAAACGCAGTGCAATGGTCACTCACTGCCAGACGAGCCGCATGGTTGTCGAAACCATCGACAACGAGATCCGCACCACGCAGAAACTTGGAAACATTCTGTTCGGTCAGGCGTTTCACAACAGGAACAATTTCAATCCCCAGCGACCGAAAGAGTTCAGCCTGCAACACCTCTACCTTAAAGGCTCCCACATCACCCTCACCATAGATCTGCGTCCCGATATTCTGTTCCTCAACTCGATCAAAGTCGATCACCGTCAGATGTTGAACGCCTTGCCGGGCCAAATTCTCAGCCAAATTCGATCCAACTGCTCCAGCGCCACACAAGACAATTTGCAGATTGCCCAACTTCTGTAGAGCACTCTCGCCCCGATAGAGTTGTTCATGATAAAAAAACCCAACCATAATGACCATCATCCATATATAAATATCGCGTCGGCAAATCGTAGAACAAACAGGCTGTTTGTTCCGCATCACAAACGGACAATCTATGCCATTTAACCCACTCATTCAAAATAGAGGTGCCCGGACTTTTCCCCTTCGCGTATCACGCCAACTAAACTCTGAAGATCAAATTTATGGTCTTCGCCGGACAGACAAATTCCCGCTGAAAGAAGCGAAAAATCTGTCTTATTCACCGCTGTATGGTGTCGTCGCCCATCAACATTGAAAGTGCCGCTATACGCGTCATCATGCTCCAGATAAGAGACCAACTTGGCATCAGCGTGGGCAACAGCGTCAGCCAGCCGGTCATCGGCCTTGTCCCGTTTCGCTCGTTTGCGCGCCTGATAAACAACACGATAAGCGTTTCGTTCTTCCCTCGTCAACGTGGGTTTATGCAAATTCTTTGGCGCAAGCTGTCTGGTCAATGCATCACGAAGGTAGGTTGCAATCGCGGGATTGCGTCGCCGATCAACCTCCTGAAACCAGAAGTTGGTTCCATCAAAGCGAGCCAATATGCGTTGAAAAGGTTGTGCTGACTGCACCAACTGCACGCAAATTCGGCCTCGAAACTCAAAGCGCTCATCTGCCTGAAACGCAGGCAGCGCGGACCAGGCATCGTCATCTTTTTCTATCAATAGAAGTCGTACTGCTGGGAAGAGCGCCAGATAATCTTGAATCTGGCGCAAAGATGGTTTGCCGACAATATGAGCCTGTTGCATATTGAGGGGTTTGAGAATTGCCCACCGTGCGGTAGGTTCGCCCACTACTTTGAGGGCTGATACGAGACCCGCAATCCGAACACGTACCTGTCCATTGGGAAGAATGGGTGCCATGAATTCGGTCTGCAAGAAGTCAGTCTCTGCCGTTTGCATTTTGTTCAATATGTTGTGGATGTGCATCTTAATCTCCATCAACAATTAATATCGATTCGACAGGATCTCAGTGGGGTTGACAAAAAAGAGCCATATTTACCATGAAGGAACTGAAGAGATTGAAGGATTGTCTGCTTCTTCTTCAGTTCCTTCATGGTTTGAATTCGTGTCAACCCCTGAGATCTGATTGAGCCTTAATATCTGGCGAGGCTCTGCCTCAGATCAACGAGTAGGTAGTCGCGGTTACCGAGTTGCACAGGTGCAAGGTTGCAGAGTCGCGCACGCATGTGAATCACTCTGCACCTCTGCGACTTTGCACCTCTGCGAAACTTGACTCATCACAACGGCTTCCGGCCTTCTATAGCCCTTCAGAAAAAGATTTTCCTGTCGTTGATGGCATTTCAGCCAGTCAGCGACTCAGCTCTCTGGCTGACCGGCTGAAATGCTGACAAGCTACTGTTTCGCGTGGAAAAACATTATCTGAACATCTATAGCAACCCTCGTCGTCCCAAGCGCCCTAAACTGTGTGACACTACATTGATTGGACGGTCTAATTGGGCACAGAGACCATCAACCGTCCAACTGGGCTTGTCACAAAGCGCCAAAACTTGCTCATCAAACGCCAGTTCGCTAAATTCATTTTGCAGCGTTTGCTGTAGAGCATCGATGGCGTGCGCTCCTTCATCGGCCACGAAATAGGCACCGCCCGTGCGTTGAGCCAAATCGGCAAAGCTTCTTTGAACTTTACTTTCTGGTAAAGGCTTGAGTGACAAAGGGCAAACCGAAAGGGGCGGAAAAAAGAATCCACCCTGAAAAAACGGGATAAAATGTAAAAATAGTGCTCGGCTAGTTTAAGCAGCGGCATTGAGGCGGCGATGAGCGAGAACGCCTTTAGGGAAATGGTGTGAAACCGAGGCCTTTTCCGAAAGTCAGGGTCGAGTTGGTCAGGAGTTGGAAAAGAGCACTCGAGAGAACACGGCGCAGCCTGCCGGGAGTGGATTGAGGCTCTCGATCCCAGTAGCCAGTCGGTATGGGAGGAAGAGAAGCGGCTAAATGGGAAAGAAGATTGCCAGCCAGCAGCCCCAGTTCAGGTAAGCGGAAACAAGCCTCATCGGCATGAACAAATTGACGATGTAAGCCAATCATCTGCTTGGAAGCCAAGGGGGGATGTTCAACAGGCCAGCGTTCCAGGTAGACAAGATAAATGGTTTCAGGCTGCAAAGTCATAACGGTCGCCAAAACCAAAGGTGTGTTGTAGGCCGGATCCTGAATGACGTAAATCGAGTAGGTACGGTTGGCTGTATCCACCTTGGTTGTTCTGGGGACGAGATTGTGCCATGCTTGATAGCAAATCAGGCGACCACTATAGAAAGCGACCAGACGAGTCCGGAGTTGTAGCCTCGAGTCGCTTTCCTTATAGCTGCGAGAGCGGACGCACAATATCACCATATTCAGGTGGTCTGCCTTTTCTTTGCGTTTGGGAACTCATTGCGGCGCACTGTGCAGTTAATCGCTTCCGCAGGACAAATCGGTCTATGCCGCTTTCTAGCATTTCTCTGATTGTAAACCCGGCATCGACCACCGCCACTTCGTCTGACTCCAGTGATTTCTTCGTCTCTTTCAGCAGCTTTTTCCGAAACTCACTTTCCTTTGTTCCAACCGTGCATCTCATGATTGCCTTGAGCAGTGGCACTCGCTTCCCGCCTATCTCCCCCGAGCTTATCATCACTCCAAAGATGAGCGCGGGCAATGCCGACGAGCCGTTGAGTTATAGAGTCGGTTCACTTTCCCTTGCAGCTTCGGTCGCCAGAACCCTGTGATATCTATGCTTTTCACTCGGTACCCTTCTAACTTTTTTGCCTCCCATTCCCCTTTCCACTTCTTCTTGCCACGACCCCAGCAGACTTGTGATATCCCATGATCCATATCGAGCTCCACCAGCTTCGCCGGAGCTCCTCATCTTCAAACCGCTTTCTTTCAATGCGCTATGGATTGCTCCTCGACTTTTCAGAAACGACCCATTCAGCATTGCCCACATCAGACGCATTACATTTACGTTTGTTCCCATCGGCGTTACTTGCAATACATTCATCAGTACTGCTATAGTTATTTCTGGCGCGGTTAGCATTCCTTCCTCCTTTTTGGGTTCTCTACCTTTAGGATGAACTGCTAACCGCTTTTTGCCACATTTCTCACCTCATCTCTTTTCTTTTACCAGAAAGTAAAGTTTGTACCACATTTGTCAAACCGACGGAGTAGAGAAGAACGCGTTGCTCCTCCAACAGGGCGGTCGCCTCATCTGCCGTTATGCCGCAGGCACAGTCTTGATGTGGCGGCGCATCGCCAATTAGCACCGCTAGCCGGTGACTGTGTGTGCGCCAAAGGAGCTGTTCGCCTGCCGCGGCTATGCCATCATAGACCGCTTCGGGAACATCACCACCACCATTTGGCCGCAGCTTGTTGATTGATTGTTGGATAAGCGAGAGATCTTTGCCAAACCGATGTGTCCTCGTCACAAAACTATGTTCCTGTGGAGGATGATCCCGATATTCGACGATCCCGACCCGCAAATCAATGGGAATTGGCGATGCGTGGGTAACAGCGTGTAACATGTCCGTCATCTGCTGCCGCGCCGATTGAATGAACGGTCCCATACTGGCTGTCGTATCCACAATAAAAGCCAGATCAACCTGTTGGAGAACGCTGTATTGAATTGGTTCTTGTCCATTCTCTGTGGGCAGAACTTTTTTCCGAGTTACCTTGTTCAGAAGTTGTTGGAAGAACATAATCATACTGCTTTCTAGCAAAGTTTTGAGGCTCAATTGGATCGTATTATCATTCTGTCATCGTGTCACCTCGTCACCTACGCTGCCTTCCGCTTCGGCAACGGCCACATCATGATCTCCAGCACCAGATCGAGCTTGCTCGGTCGAGTCAGGAGCGGCAGCAAGTTTGGCAACGCGTAGTAGTCGCCCGTGAACTGATAGGCGTCGTGTGCAATTCGTGCCTGCTGACATTCTTCTTCGAGATTGCTCATTGCGTTCTCGGTTTTGACAAAGACAACATGTGGCTCTGCCGAAAGGTCAGCGCAGTAGCGTTGAAATGCCTCAACGAAACGAGGGCTGGTATTATCCCCCTCGTCCGTGATCATGATCAGCTGCTCGACGACCTGTTGCTGACGCCGCATCATCTCCAACGCCACTCCACACGAGGTCATGCCGCCAGCGTAAATTCCGGCCAACGCCCGTTCCCAATCCGTCAGTGACGAACTCTTGACTTGGATAGGATAGCCAATCGAGTCAAAGGCGTAGACAAAAAGATCGGCTTCGCAGACTCCGGCGATCATCGAGCCAATTCGCTTGCCCAGTTCGATGGCCTGAGTCATAGACGAACTCTTGTCAATCAACAGAGCCGTTGGGCGCACAATTGTGCCTTTGGCCTTGACCTGACGATCTGTAACTTGATCCAACTGTTCGACAATATCGGCCGAGACGTTGGCCGCTTTGGCTGCTTCCTTGGCTTTGAAAGCCGAGACGCGTTTGGCGCTCTGAGCCGCCTTCAGCTTACCCTCGATCAGTTGCTTCACATCCGCATTGTCAAACGCTCCATGACGCTTGAGAGAACCCAGGTTGTTGATGGCTTCTTGGGGCGTCATGCTGTTGAGCAAGGCCACCAAAACCATCGGCGTCATCTGCTTGAGCACGGATGAGGCGACTCGATAAGGAATCTTGTGCTCAACGATGGCCTGCGCCTGTTCGGCAGGCGTTCGAGCCGCGGCGATCATTTTCAGCGCAAAGAGACGCGAGTCAGCGGGTGGATTCTCTTCAAAGAGGATCGCTTGTGCACGTTGGCTGGGCTTGACGTGCAGACTTGCGTAAAGACGTTTCATGGTCTTGCGCGCTTGCAGGACAGATGCATCGAACCATTCAGGATTGGCCTCGCGGTCACGTAGATAGCGACTGATTTCCGTCCTCATCGAGCGAGGGACATTGTAACCCAGCCCGAATTTCTCCACCCCCGTTGCGGCGCGTGAATCTGCACCATTCTGCTCCGCTTTGGAGTGAACGACACGTCCTTTGATAAAGTCAAGCACACGTCCAACTTGGTAGGGTGGTAACTCGCGCAGCAGTGCCAACCCCACGTCCCGGTGGCCAGGGAAATCACTCAAGACAAGATTGATCACAAACATTTCCTTGTGATCGCGCACCTCCCCTTCCACCGCATACCAGGCAGCCAATTGAACGTAAAATCGTGGATCCTGACCAACGATCTCCTGGTGGACTGGATAGATATCGGTCAAGTTTCGATGGGGCGTGGTCAGCAGCGTATTAAAAAGCTTGACTCGTAGATCTTGTTCTGTTTGTGTGTGGATGGCTGTTCGAGTTGTCATACTGCACCTTTTTGTGTGAGATCTGTTGTGTATTGTGTGATACCGGTTAAGGGAATCGTTGTGCTGCGAGGTTGCTTCGGTGCTGTTTTTGTGTTCATGGATACTACAACGAATTTAGACAGGAGCGGATTGTAGCTAGTAAATCCCAGCGCAAGTAAGCCAATGGTTCAACAAGCTGTCCACCAGAGGTAGTCAACGAGAATAACCGCCGTGGTATTTACGCCGCAATGTACTAGTAAACGAATTTTCGGGCATAAACGGATCGGCTGCTCATGAAGAAAATTGCGTTGCGTTGTAGTATTTGATTCAATTTTCACCAACAGAATCGTGCTGAATCAGTGTAATCTCGAACCAAACGATACTCATGATCGCACAATTAGATTTGTAAACTGGCGCGTACAAGTACCCATAGCGAGTTGTCAAACGCTGGAGTTGAACCAGCGACCGTCAGATCCAAAAGTCTGATGCTCTACCAATTGAGCTAGTTTGTAAGCTATGGTTGTTAGGGTACGCGCTTATGGTTGATCATAAAATTGAGGCTCATGAATGAAAATAGGTGAAATGGGAGTCAATGAGAGAGCGAAGAAAGGAGTCATTGACAAATTTGAGATTGTGAGTCCATTCAAAGATGGCAACATATTGGGCAAGATAACGTTTATGAACACCCCGAAAGGGACGCAGAAAATTGCGTAGACCAGTCCAAATGCCTTCCATGGTGTTGCAGTGAACTTCCCGAATGCCGTCGCCATCATCATCGCGAGCCCATTCGTACCGGGAGTGACAAACAGTGGCATGAGAGCGACCAGTCTCCGCAATGGGATTGTAGGCGTTGCACTCGTCGGTATAGAGAGTGGTGCCAGGGAGAGCAAGCAACAACTAAAGGAACAATGGTTGCTTGTTGTGTTGTCACAGACCGTGAACTGGACTTGGCCAGAGGTTCGTCCCACAACGCCCAGAATCGGTGGTCGGTCGTTCTCCATCGTCCCTCGTCCACGGCGCTTGTTGGCTCGAGGTCTGGGCGGGTCATCTGGATCGGGATGGTAATCGCCTTTCTCTCCTGCATTCTGGTACAGTTCATCGGCTTCAGCTACAGAATCGCGAAAAAGGGGGAAGCGGCTGCGGCTTGGAGCAACGCCGTATTCTGGATCCGATGGCGACGCTCCAACAACGTACTATAGTTCAGAGACAGTTCCTCTGATAGATGCAGCGTTGGTGTCCCTTGAATGATGCCTCGCATCACTAAGACTATCGTCACACAATTGTAATGCGTTCCAGACCAGACTGTATTCGTAAAGGCATCGTATACTTTGCCGCATTCTCGGCATCTGTACTTATTCACCGGGGCTCGCTCTCGACTGTGAGGCGCTTGCCCTTCTGGCAATCTATGTCCATCTGGACATTGCATCCCTTCTGGATGCAAGATCTCTAACAATCTCTCATAACAGCCTTCTTCGCTCATCAGTTCTTGGATCGGATATCGCATTTTCATGGCTCTTTTTCTCTTTTCTTTTTTCTCATTGACCTCTTTCCCTATTTTACTTTACTTTCTGGTAAAAGAAAAGAGATGAGGTGAGAAATGTGACAAAAAGCGGTTAGCAGTTCATCCTAAAGGTAGAGAACCCAAAAAGGAGGAAGGAATGCTAACCGCGCCAGAAATAACTATAGCAGTACTGATGAATGTATTGCAAGTAACGCCGATGGGAACAAACGTAAATGTAATGCGTCTGATGTGGGCAATGCTGAATGGGTCGTTTCTGAAAAGTCGAGGAGCAATCCATAGCGCATTGAAAGAAAGCGGGTTTGAAGATGAGGAGCTCCGGCGAAGCTGGTGGAGCTTTCGATATGGATCATGGGATATCACAAGTCTGCTGGGGTCGTGGCAAGAAGAAGTGGAAAGGGGAATGGGAGGCAAAAAAGTTAGAAGGGTACCGAGTGAAAAGCATAGATATCACAGGGTTCTGGCGACCGAAGCTGCAAGGGAAAGTGAACCGACTCTATAACTCAACGGTTCGTCGGGCATTGCCCGCGCTCATCTTTGGAGTGATGATAAGCTCGGGGGAGATAGGCGGGAAGCGAGTGCCACTGCTCAAGGCAATCATGAGATGCACGGTTGGAACAAAGGAAAGTGAGTTTCGGAAAAAGCTGCTGACAGAGACGAAGAAATCACTGGAGTCAGACGAAGTGGCGGTGGTCGATGCCGGGTTTACAATCAGAGAAATGCTAGAAAGCGGCATAGACCGATTTGTCCTGCGGGAAGCCATTAACTGCACAGTGCGCCGCAATGAGTTCCCCAAACGCAAAGAAAAAGGCAGACCACCTGAATATGGTGATATTGTGCGTCCGCTCTCGCAGCTATAAGGGAAAGCGACTCGAGGCTACAACTCCGGACTCGTCTGGTCGCTTTCTCTATAGTGGTCGCCTGATTTGCTATCAAGCATGGCACAATCTCGTCCCCAGAACAACCAAGGTGGATACAGCCAACCGTACCTACTCGATTTACGTCATTCAGGATCCGGCCTACAACACACCTTTGGTTTTGGCGACCGTTATGACTTTGCAGCCTGAAACCATTTATCTTGTCTACCTGGAACGCTGGCCTGTTGAACATCCCCCCTTGGCTTCCAAGCAGATGATTGGCTTACATCGTCAATTTGTTCATGCCGATGAGGCTTGTTTCCGCTTACCTGAACTGGGGCTGCTTGCTGGCAATCTTCTTTCCCATTTAGCCGCTTCTCTTCCTCCCATACCGACTGGCTACTGGGATCGAGAGCCTCAATCCACTCCCGGCAGGCTGCGCCGTGTTCTCTCGAGTGCTCTTTTTCCAACTCCTGACCAACTCGATCCTGACTTTCGGAAAAAGGCCTCGGTTTCACACCATTTACCTAAAGGCGTTCTCGCTCATCGCCGCCTCAATGCCGCTGCTTAAACTAGCCGAGCACTATTTTTACATTTTATCCCGTTTTTTCAGGGTGGATTCTTTTTTCCGCCCCTTTCGGTTTGCCCTTTGTCACTCAAGCCTTTACCAGAAAGTAAAGTATTTTACATACTTTTCACCTACTTTCATATATGAGCCAAAATTGAACGCTCGTACAAGTTCCAGAAGCCAAATCTCATGATAGAATTACGGTCTATTGCCTTCCCATTCGGCCACAGTTATGAACAACTGGCAGGAGTCGAACCTGCAAGAGTGTGTGTATGCTTCTGCGATTGGGGTACGAGCGATCTCCTGTCTAACCAAAGATGGCTTCTGGTCGGACAGTCATGTTCCCGTTGGCGTGACGCTCAACGACATAACCATTCAACTGCTTGCGCTCTACATTGAGTTGTTTTGCTAGAATCCGATAGATATCCGAATCAAAGCTGTGGTGTCCCAGATCGAGGTTGCGGAGAGGTAGGTCAAAGCTTTGGCCCTGAAAGCGAACGTGCATGGTTGGGTTTTGGAGTTGATTGATCATTCTTTTACCTTCTATTTACTACTACAGCGTACTACGGACATAAGACAACAAAAAAGGCGCGAGGCCGTTGAGCCGTCACGCCTGTCCATGCATCAAATGCGAGAAGATGTTCATCCAAGGATCCTATCCTGGGCAACACCTCCAGAGCGTGTGGGCTACACAGTTCTTTCTTGGGCACGGCCAAGCAAACAGATTTCCGTCATTGAGATAAGTCTGCTCGCTTTCAAGCCGATTGATCTGTTGATGCGCGACAAGTAAAAAACTGCGTATCATAAGGTTGACCTGATTTTTGTTCAGAAATCATTCTGGTAGATCCAACTAACCAGAAAATTTGAGTTGTTCGTACAAGTTTCAAAAGCTGTATACGAAACGTAACTGTTTGTAATACAGGGGTCTTTGACCTGTTGTTTGTAAGCTTTTGCTGTTTGGGTACGAACATATATAGAATAACATATATACACAATCTTGTCAACCCCTGATTTGTGGAAATATGATTTTTGTGTATATCTTGTTGAGACTCGAGATAGACTCCAGATAGAGACGGATGATCGATCAAACATAAAGGCTGAACAAACAAGCTGTTTCTACGATTGACAGCAACGATGACCAAGGCCCTGAAATTTACTCCATGTAAGACCCTGCACAAACACTAAATTTTATGGGTCTTCGCGACAAAGTGTACAAGCGATGAATTCGTGATTCGTGGTACGTGGTGCGTCAAGCGATCCAGTACGCACCACGTACCACGAATCACGTTGTCAAGTACACTATCTCGCGTAGAGCCAATTTTATCTTCCAATCACAATCACCTTCGGCCTCACGACACCACGTATCTCCGGTGTGTAGTAAGGATAAGCGATCGCTGGGGATGACAAGACGACCCCTGGCGTGCGAGCCAACAGACCAAAACCAAACGTGTGTGCTCGTTTTGGAGCCAGTCCAGATAGATAGAAAAGAACCTTACGCCTTTTCAATTCGTATCGATTCACGAGGCGGGATGCCACCAACTCATCCAGATCCGGCTGGAGTGCGGTGAATCCGGGGGGGATGCCAACCTGAACCAGCACCATCCCCGGACGGCGCTCCATCTGCAATTCAACCGTGGCTTCAACTTGGACCAACTCATTGACAGCAGTCTCAAATTGGTCGTAATCAACCTGAACGTGGATTGCTTCGCCCTCGACTGTCTGCTCTTGCGTTTGCTCTGCGACCGTTTCCCAAGGTAGATGATATTCGGTGATGATCTGATAAGGTAACGCAATACTGTCTTCCACACCTTCATGCAGCCCCTTATCATGCGCAATACGAATCTCGTCCCCTGGCTGGATATCATCAAAATGCAGCGTCTGCACAACGGTTCGTGAGCGATCAAGCTCCAACCGCTCAACTCGGTTGTTTACGGCAACGGTAAGACTGACTTTGCCCGTGAGCGATTCACTTTGCGCTGCAAGCAAGAGCGCACGGAGTGCGAAAACCGTTGTTTGGCTGCTAAAAAAGGTACCATCTTTGTCTCGATGTGTAAGCAGATAGTCGAGCGCACTGCGGGCAATCTGAGGTTCTGTGCCAGATTGCAAAAGAGCATGGGACGCCAAGGCTGTCGTCTCCAGATCGGCCGTTCTACCATAGCCACCCATCAACGTAGATTGAGACGCACGCCAGAAGGTGAGGCCATCCTTGGTGCGTGCTGATTTCAGCAATTGCTCCAATGCAATGTCCAACATTTCTTCTACAATGGTCGGGCGATTTTGCTCTGGAACAGTGAGTAAGGCATTCACCACAAGGGCACTGGCATAGGGATCCAAATCCAGCGCGGACACTTGCTCATAAAGATAATCAAATGTAGTGTTTAGACGATAATCATAGCCACCACTTGACTCAAGCAACGCCCAAGTGATAAAGGCGGTCGTCACCAGCTGGGCCTGTTCTGCATCCCAATTGCCATAGTAACGCATCCGCCCCGCAGGCCAACTTCCATTCGGCAACTGCTCCCGATAAAGATAGTTGCCCATCCGTTGGAGCACGGCCGGCTCTACGTCGCGCACCTTGCTCATGGTGGCAAATTGCATCAATCCATAGGCAGTCAGCGATGGTTGTGGCAAATAGTGTCCACACTGGCCGAAGCCGCCCGGTCTGCTGCTCGATTCGAAGACCAAAATGCGCTGGTAGCCGATCTGGGCCAAGCGTTTTGATCGACGTCGTAGCCATTGTAGAGAATCGTCTTCTTCCAGTTCGACAGATTGCAAGTAGTCGAGCACCAGCGAATTGATAAAATTCTGGCTGGCCACCTGCTCAAAGCAGCCCAGAGGTTGCTCCAACATCCCGTTGAGACTGGCGCGTAGCTGACTAATCGTGTTGGGATAGACTTTGAGCGTTGCCCGTTGGGTGCCGTAGATCAATTCAGGAGGCAGTGAGAAGGTCTGTTCAATCGTTCCTGTAAACACTCCACTCTGTACAAACGTCTGCTCTTCGCCATTATAGACGATATCGACTTCATGCTGAATCGCATCGCTCATTTCGGTTCCAAATGCTGTCAATGTAAAGCGTCCGGGACCAACACCAGTGACATGCAGCGGCACATAGGCAACCGTTACTTCGTTCGCCGCCAGCTTGTATGTCATTTCTGTTTCTGGATCCATCCGCGCCTCAAACCACTCTGCGTCGGTCAATTCCAGCCGGATCTCTTGGGCCTCGTCTAGATAATTAAAGACGCTGACTGGAATTTCCAATTCATCACCTTGTGTCAAATGGGTGGGCACCTGGGGTGAGACGAAGAAGTCCTGGAAGACTGGCAGAGGCATCTGGGCACTACCCAAGTTTCCCACAGCATCAATTGCAGTGACGCTGACCCGCCAAGTTGTGATCGAGTCGGCAATGGGTATCTCGATCTGGACGCGTCCCTCTTCATCGGTGATCGTTTCGGGGAGCCACAAGAGCGTTTCAGGAAAGAATTGACGGAGGCGGGGGCGGCTGACTGGTGTCGTGGGCTCATGATCGGCTGAGGAAGGGGCAGGAACATCAGGTGGAGGCGGTGCGCTTTGCGGCGCATCACTGCTGGCTCCCATTCCTGGTGCGGCGGGTGCAGCACAAGCCGTCCAGAGAAGCGATGCCGAGAGTAGGAGCACAAGCATCAGCCAAGGTGTGCGGGGACGCCGTCTGGTTTCCACAACGCAGAGAGTGAGGAGAGCGAACCCAATAAACCAATGGGGGTTGGATTGGCGTGTGGGTAGGGATGTTTGGACTGTGTCTGGTTGCTGCCCGGTTTCAGCCTCACGACTGTCATCAACATGGTCAAAGTGCGAACTGGATTGGAACCTTGCCCTCTTCTCATCCCGTAGATCGAGGGCCATAATGCCGTGGAGTGCGATCTGCTGAGCATGTTGGAGTGTGGTTTGGTTGATTGATGCTGTTGACTCTTGTGTTGAAGAATCGTGGGCGTGGCAATGGGGCGTTTCATTTTGGCAAACGTGGGGGGCTATTTTTGTATGTTGGTAAGCGTGACGGTGAAGGGAGGATGGCCGTGATGTATCAATTGTGCTGGGGAACAAACTAGCAGTCTGTTTTACTGGGGCGGTGGTGTGAAATTTGGCAGGCTGCGATGGATAGCGGGCTGGGTTATGTGAGAGGTAGTTGTCGTAGGGTGATATGCTGTTGCCAAAGCTGGAAAAGTCTTGGATCTCGTAGCGTGCTTTGGCTAGCTCGCGGTCGAGTAGAAAGTAGGTGCGGATGAAACCGGGATCCTGATCGCCCAATGCAAAGACCGATTCATCGACGATACTGAGGCCGATTGCGCTCTGGGTACCCTTTCCCTGATGTGCCGTCTGGATGGACAATTGAGCAGTTTCACCAGGTTGATAGACTCAGTAGATCCAAATTTGGCGTTTTTGGCTATTTTCAGTCGAGATTGCAGGGATTTTGGAGTCATTTATTCAGATTTCGGTTACAGAAAACAACCTATTTCATATCTGAAAATCGCCCAAATCTAACGCAAAAACTAGATATCGACCGGCAAATTTGTATTTATGTCAACTGTTTAGCCAGAATTCTCTCTCAAAACCTGAAATTTGGATCTACTGAGTCTGCTTTGTCCAGGGTCACGTCCAGGTCAAGGGGTGATGGGTGAATCAGGAGAAGGCGATGGTCGCTGACTTGGCGGTTCTTGTCTAGGTAGAGATGCGCGCTCACTCTGATTGTGCCGACGAGAGAAGGATCGAGTTGAATCTCCGCTTGACCGACGCCTTTTTCCAACGGTACAGGTACGAGCAGCACGGTCTGGTCTGCCTTTTTGAGTTCGATGTAGGCCGTTGTGGAGGATCGTTCGGCTTCCAGACCGGAGGTGAAGAGATCGAGTTTGAGGATTTCCCCCATTGCGATCTGGGCTTGCGCAGGTCGTAAGAGCAAGGCTTGACCGGAGCCGGTCTGGACTTCAAGCTCAAAGTGCATCTGGTGCGTTTCTATTTGAGCTTGACCTTCAACAGATAGATTGCGAGCCTCATACTCAATCAGCAACTGTTCCTTGATCGTTCCCTGGGGGACAAACGAGAAGCTGCCGAGTCCAAATGAATTGGTTTCGACTTGAATTGGGGCGATCTCACCCCTGACGTTCTCTTTCGTGTTGTTCGAGCGACCCAAATCACCAAGATATACGACAAGTGGCACTTGTGCAGGTTGTCCATTGGGGCGCGATGCTTGGATGTAGACGATGTTCTCAATGCCCGGTTTGAGCACGCCAGATTCCGCCACAACTTCCAACAAAAGCGGCTGTTCAGCCAAGATAATCTCGCTTTCCGTGCGCTCCAAATGATTGGATGCATCGGTCACGTCGATCTCCAAGCGAACTTGCGTTGTCTTGTTGGCCAGCCGGTTGCGGAATGTGTCGGGCAATTCGAATGTGTAGGCGAACTTACCACGCTCGTCTGTCCTGCCCTGCACAAGCAAAACCTGCTCTTCCTGTTCAGAATTGATCAGGGTCGGGGCATAGCCGCGGATGATGACCTCTCCGTTGGCAACGGGCTTGCCAAAGAAGTAAGTTGCTGAGAGAACGGCTGTGGCCGTGGCCCCAGGGAGATAGTGCGCCGCATCGCCCTGGATATCGATCTCAAAGCGGGGCAGCGTGTAGGGCTTGACTTCCACAGTGCGGCTGTGACCCCGGCCACCAGAGACTGATGCCTGAATCCGATAGTGACCACTTGCCGCCTCTGCATCTAATTCCAATTCTGTCGAGACAATGCCAAATTCAGAGGTGCGTCGCTTCTCTTCAGACAGCGTATTCCCCCGCGGATCGTAGACTCTGACCGCGACCTGTTCCCCGGAGGCAGGCCGATTTGTAATGCCATCGAGCACCAGCGCACGGACCTGGATCGTTTGCCCTGGTTGATAGACTGGTTTGTCCGTAGTCAGCAACGTGTTCAGCTGATGGAACACACTCATGCGATGATGCAACTCACTGGTTGCTTTGCCAACACTGGCCCGCACCTGCAAATCCAAGTAGGGGTTGCCGCGGTTTGAGCGAGTATCAATGTTGGGGATGGTAAAATCTAAGCGCACCAATCCTGCTTCATCTGTACGTCCACGAATGGGCGATGCTTGCTTCAAGCCAGAACCCACCAAGCCCAAACGGACATCTGCATCCACAGCCGGCTGGTCAGTCATGTTATCCCAAACGCGTACCTGGACCGTGGTCTGACTGCCCGGAGCAGCTTGGCGCGATGTACCCAGAAGGGAAATAGAGAGGGGGGGAACGACCGTGATCGTTTGGCGGTGTGAAGCAGTCCCTTCAAAAGCCTCTGCGTAGAGATTGAGATGCAGACGCGTCTCCACATTGTTGGCTTTTGGCTTGAGCTGAAGCGTGACCAGCCCCTCGGCATCAGCTTGCAGCATCTGCTCGGCGCGACTCCAGCCAGAGGTATACCCAGCACCAGAAAGATAGACTTGCACATCGCTAAAGGCCGCTGGTTCAACATTGACATTATCCATCACCCGAAAGGTGTAATCGATTGCCTGACCCGCTACAATTTGGTTGGGCATTCGCATCGGCTCGATTGTCACGGGGGGGACAACCTTGAGCGGTTGCGATTCACGTATCTGGCCAATCGCTGCATGCGCCACAAGCTCGAGCGTGGCCGCGCCTTTGGACAGGTCAAAGGGTGTGCGCAGCATAAATGTGACGCGGCCGTCAACGTCTGTTCGCCCCTGAAAAAGAGGGAACTCTTGATCATCCTTCAGCTTCAATGAGGCAAAGAGATCCACATCCGAAGCTGGCTCCGCGCGTAAAATATCAACGACACGCACGACGATCTCGGCCTGACTCCCCGGCGCAACCTGCTGGACACTCTTCTCGATCTCGATCTGCAAAGGCGGCAGGAGCGTCAACTTCTGGCGAAAGGTTGCCTCGCCAAATTGGGTCTGGGCCTGAACGGCAAAGGTAACCTCCGCCGCATATTTGCGGCTTGGTGTCTTGTAGGCGAAGTCCACTTTGCCTTCTGCGTTGGTCTGGCCGCGAAAAATTTCGTGAACTTCGTCATTCGGGAAGCCCAACGTGACAAGCACCAAACTATCTGGCACGGGTTGCTTCGTCTCGCGATCTGTTACCACAAAGGTGAAGCTGTGGTCGGTTTCCGGCTTCATATCCGTTAACATGCGTTCGGGACGAATTTGAGCGCGCCCTTTTGAGACGGTTGTGTTGCAAGCGGTGAAGAGTGTAACAGTCAGGAGAAATGGAAGGAGAACAATCCAAGAACAATTGAACGAAAACGTGATTTGAGACATTTGATACTCCTCTGAATCATGAATCTAAAGTAAATTTCCCTGGTTACTTTAGGGCAAAGCGAGGTACACAACAAGAGGCGGATCTGTACCATTGGTGTATCAGTCACGATTTCACGTTGCGTTTCAGGCTCAAATGGAGCTTAAGTTGACCCGAATTTATCTGTTGACCTACCGGGTGTCTATAGATATCAAGAAAACGTGTATGATAATTGGGGCAATCTCTCGCAAATATTTCACGATTCCTTGACAAATACAAATTTTTTGGTATTCTATGATCAAGTAGTTCTTCCACATTACACTACTTCGTGTCTAAACGAAAGGCTCTGGCCTCCATACGCTCTGGTTTGAGCGTCTGATTCGACTCACAACCCCGCTCGAATAGACTCGCGAGAAATACTTTTTCCAAACACCCTTGATGATCAGTTCGCGCGCGTGGATTGGTTGTTGGGGGTGTTTTTGTTTTGAGGGATCGAATTATCTGATTGATAAAGGGTCATTAGGGTAATGGAATGATCCGGACACGCTCTTCTGTAATGACAGCAAAAAGTCCGTTCCAAGAAGGTTGGCTATCAAGTGCATGAAGGACGAGTTGTACGAGTTGGGTTGGAGGCAAACCGTGGAGTCGGCAAAGGATGATGCCGCTTTGAGCGGGGAGTTTGTACCGAAAGGCAAGTTCACCAAAATCTTTGTCGAAGGTGAGGACGATTCGCTCCTCATCTTGAGCACGAGCCAAAATTTCTGGATCTTTGACTCCAGGCGAATCTGTACGGATCCAAGAAACGTCGTGGCCCCTAGCCCGTAGCGCATTGACAAGATCTTGCGGACAGTTTTCATCTGCGAGTATATGCATCGTTTATGCTACTAGAGGATAGACTTTTTCAGCTTGTAACACAGAGCTCGCATATCGTAGACAAGCCAAAATGTCGGCTTTTGTCAAGCCTGGATAGTTACGCAAAATATCTTCTTCGGTCCATTCAGATGCCAACAAATCAATGATAAACTCGACCGCGAGCCGCGTACCTTTAACGATCGGTTTTCCAACTAAAATTTCTGGATCTATGACGATACGCTCTTCCCAATTCATATGCTCAATCCTTTGAGACCTATTTTTTGATAAGATACTCGATTTTGAATCACCTGGCGCTCTTCAACCTATCCATCAATCAACGTGGTGGATAGATCAATCGAGCAAGGTTACTATATCATTGATAGATTTACAGTGCAATCCCTTATTTCTTTGCAGCCATTTGCCCAGCCCAACAACTGCTAAAGTCTCCATCCATCGGTATGAGAATCTGTGGGGGTCAATTTGCGGAGATAAATTTATGCTACCCAAGAAAAATATACCTCTCCAACGAACGTTTAGCTTGATTCGTTGCCTCCAAAGAGGGCCTGCTAATAAAATGGCATTGGCCGAATTTGTCCATGATGAGTGTGAGGTTGATGAGTATGGTCTTCTGATCGACAAACCTGACAAGAAACGCTTTGAGAATGACATGCAGCGCATTCGAGATTTGGGTGCTGAGTATGAGCATGATCCGTCTATTGATGAGTATCAGCTCTTAACGTTTGGTGAATTTACCCCTGCCTACTTAAGTGAAGAGGAATTGGAAACAGTTGCCTTTTTGCGTAAGACCTTTGGTCCTGGCGCACCAAACAGCGAACAGGTACAAACCCTCTTACACCACCTAATAGGAATGCTTCCTGAGCGCCAGCAGGTTGCCATTCACAATAAACAACGACGTCTGGGTCTGGACTTACGTCGTAAAGACACAGCACGGGTCCTTCCAGCGGTTCAAGCGGTGATCGATAGGGCTGTTGGTGAAAGACGGATCATGCGCTTTGCCTACCTCTCACCTAGCCAGGCCGATAGCGTTCCAAGAGTGCATACGGTCCAGCCGTGGGAGTATTTCTTTGATACCACGCGTGGTCATTTTTACATTGACGGCTATCGGCTACAAGTCGAAGGTCCCTACGGCATTTGGAAGAAGGAGACGTGGCAGAAATATCGGCCCGAACGTATATTGCCGGATGAGATAGCCGTATTGGGCAAGCTGCCGCCCACGCCACCTAGGCGCCCCCGTTACGAACTGGAATATCTGCTGGCACCCGAGATTGCACGGCTTGGGGAAATCTCGCGCCACTTTGACGCAATGCAGATCCACGAGACGAACGCGGACGGATGGACTCGGGTTACCGGGCATACCGGCGATCTCTTTATGGCTGTGCGTCAGCTATTGGGCTATGGCGCTGGCTGCAAAGTGCTTGGTGGGGAGGAGGCGCGGTGGGAGATGAGAGCAATGGTGGAGAAGATGGCGAAGAACTACAGTGAAGAGGAAGAATGAGCGGATTTGTAGTAAGAATCAACTTGTCGCTTGCATCAATTTTTCTTGGAGCCAGAGATTGATCAACGTTTGGGTGGAGATTCCTTGCTGTTTTGCAACTGCCTGCAACTGGGTGGCAAGATCTTTGGCAATGGCGTAGCTGCGGGTTGGTTTTGGGGGCAAATTGATCTCAAACGTGACCTCTTCCATCAGATCTTCGTAGTCTGCCGAGTCATGGGTATCCCAAAAATCACCAGCTTCTGCTAATGAATTAAACTCTTCAGGAATAGGGTCTCGTTCTGGTATTGCCTGTTTATTTTCCATAGTTTTTTCGTTCTTTATCGCTCATATCTCTAGCGCTAACGACGAGCGCACTATTTTTCAATGGCTTGTAGACAAAAATAATGAACAGATATCGACCATTCTCTGTCTGTCCCAACGCTCGATATAGGTCTTCACCTTTTACTCTGCCATTTTGGACCTTACGGATTTTTGGCTGATTGCGAAAGACATCTTCGACTTCATCTTGATAGACGCCATGTTTTTCTTCTAGTTTGTCTACAAAGTCGTCTAACCAGATAAAGTCATCGATTCTCATAGCTCACATATCTTGATGTCCTAGGCAAACGATCCCTACATGGGTTTTCTTAGGCAACACCAGCACAGATGTTTCAATCCCTCAAATGGGTTTGGGAAACATATACCCCAATAAGGAGGTATTGCTGAGATGTTTTGCTATACACCGACACTATACTGTATTTTTCCCGTCAAATACAAATAGCCAAGTTTTAAATTCACATTTGACTTAAACGAAATAGCAATGATACAATTTTTTCGTGTTATCTGAGTTGGAGTTACCGTAAAGCTTCTTGCTCTTTGTATACTCTGCACGGGTTAAAACTGAACATTTGCTCTGAGCAATAATGTTCAATTCTAACCCGTGCAGAGTATATATGTAATTAAGGAAATGATTTGACCAAATTAATCTACCGCGAGCTAAAACCCCTTGTTCAGTCTAGCGACCCTCTATCAGTACCTAAGCAAATGTCTGAAGATGAGATTTCTGGCAGCGCACCTATAGATGCAATTCTACCACTGATTGCACAGGCATGGGAAGATGAACTTCATTGTCAAGGTGAACTTTACTTTACTTTCTGGTAAAAGAAAAGAGATGAGGTGAGAAATGTGACAAAAAGCGGTTAGCAGTTCATCCTAAAGGTAGAGAACCCAAAAAGGAGGAAGGAATGCTAACCGCGCCAGAAATAACTATAGCAGTACTGATGAATGTATTGCAAGTAACGCCGATGGGAACAAACGTAAATGTAATGCGTCTGATGTGGGCAATGCTGAATGGGTCGTTTCTGAAAAGTCGAGGAGCAATCCATAGCGCATTGAAAGAAAGCGGGTTTGAAGATGAGGAGCTCCGGCGAAGCTTTCGATATGGATCATGGGATATCACAAGTCTGCTGGGGTCGTGGCAAGAAGAAGTGGAAAGGGGAATGGGAGGCAAAAAAGTTAGAAGGGTACCGAGTGAAAAGCATAGATATCACAGGGTTCTGGCGACCGAAGCTGCAAGGGAAAGTGAACCGACTCTATAACTCAACGGTTCGTCGGGCATTGCCCGCGCTCATCTTTGGAGTGATGATAAGCTCGGGGGGAGATAGGCGGGAAGCGAGTGCCACTGCTCAAGGCAATCATGAGATGCACGGTTGGAACAAAGGAAAGTGAGTTTCGGAAAAAGCTGCTGAAAGAGACGAAGAAATCACTGGAGTCAGACGAAGTGGCGGTGGTCGATGCCGGGTTTACAATCAGAGAAATGCTAGAAAGCGGCATCGACCGATTTGTCCTGCGGGAAGCGACTCGAGGCTACAACTCCGGACTCGTCTGGTCGCTTTCTCTATAGTGGTCGCCTGATTTGCTATCAAGCATGGCACAATCTCGTCCCCAGAACAACCAAGGTGGATACAGCCAACCGTACCTACTCGATTTACGTCATTCAGGATCCGGCCTACAACACACCTTTGGTTTTGGCGACCGTTATGACTTTGCAGCCTGAAACCATTTATCTTGTCTACCTGGAACGCTGGCCTGTTGAACATCCCCCCTTGGCTTCCAAGCAGATGAGGCTTGTTTCCGCTTACCTGAACTGGGGCTGCTGGCTGGCAATCTTCTTTCCCATTTAGCCGCTTCTCTTCCTCCCATACCGACTGGCTACTGGGATCGAGAGCCTCAATCCACTCCCGGCAGGCTGCGCCGTGTTCTCTCGAGTGCTCTTTTTCCAACTCCTGACCAACTCGACCCTGACTTTCGGAAAAAGGCCTCGGTTTCACACCATTTCCCTAAAGGCGTTCTCGCTCATCGCCGCCTCAATGCCGCTGCTTAAACTAGCCGAGCACTATTTGGGGTGGTTCATTTTAGCTGGATAGATAGGTTTACACTTTTAGAAACAGAAAGAACGTTTATATTCTCTGATTTCGCCGGTTCTCAGAGAGAAAACGGTCTCATATAGATTTTTGTCTATATATCAAAAGTGTAAACCTAATTTTGAACCACCCCCGATCAAATTCGTCAAAATGCCGAAAAAAGGATAGCCTCAAAGAAATTCATTAGAGATACCCGATCCAAGGAGGCATTCATGGCAATAGAATTCGGACTAACGAACAAGATCAGCAATACTCAGTATGCACCATTAGCTGCGTTGCTGGCACACTACCATCAAGAGAAAGTGCTAACTGCGTTGAAGAAGATCGAAATACCGGTCAAAACGTATGAATATACACCAGCAAGTAAGTTGGAACAGGTGCTGGTTAGCATATTATGTGGTTGCGCAACGCTGACTGAGTTCAATACAAAGGTCAGACCAGAAAGACTCCTTGCGAAAATTTATGGGATGGAGCAGCTTAGTGAGCAATCAAATATGTCTCGTACATTAGACGCCCTAACTCTAATGAATATCGGTAGAGTGCGGTCAGCGAAATCTGCAAGCCTCTAAGCCAAATACACAACCACGATTGGCGAGGGTTCTTGTGGTTAGACTTTGACCTATCCGGATTACCATGCGGCAAAAAAGGCACAGAAAAGTCAAAAAAGGCTATTTTAGCGGCAAAAAAACCAACGGGACGCCAATTGGTCCGTGTAAGTTCGGTTAAATACCATGAAACGGTTTGGTCAGACCTCTATCCAGGGAGTCAGCATACAGCTCCATCGTTTCAGCCAGCCGTGCTTGCCACGGAAAGTTCATTAGAGTTAGACGAGAAAAAACGCGAGCGAGTCGTCTGGCGCACCGATGGCGGTGCAGGTAGTGAAGAAAATATTCGGTGGCTGCTCAACCGCAACTATCAATTTATGATGAAGGGCAACTCCAACCGTCGTGCCCATCTTTGGGCGCAACAGGTGACTCGATGGGATCCTTGCGGTGACGTCTTTCTGGCTGAAATTCCATCCCCTATCAAGTTTAATCGCCCTGTACGCATTTTTCTCAAAAAAAGAGTGAAAAACGAGCAAATTTGTGTCAGTTACTACATTTCGACCATCAAATTGCCATCCAAGCGTCACTTCATTTCATATTATGACAATCGAGGTGCGGCTGAAATCGAACAATTCCGTAATGATAAAATGGGGTTACACTTAGCTTCTCGTCGCAAGACCCTATTTCTAGCTCAAAAAAATCTCTTATCCTTTTGGCTGATTTGGCGCATAATTTGATAGGCCATTTCCATCAGCAAGCTCTCGTGGATACTAGATTTGAACCTTTCCGGCAGAAACGAATTGTTCGAGATCTATTACAAATACCTGGTTTTCTCTCTTTTCAGAACGGCTCACTTTCACGGATTGACCTGCTAAGTTCACATCCTTATTCTCGTGACCTTCTGATTTGCTTGAAATCCTATCTAGAGGCCGATTAGAAACCCCCTCTAGTTGCATGAACGAATAGAATCACGCTCTCGTTGCGCAAAAATAAGGTGTTAACAAATAATTGCTCAAATGTTAAAAATAAAACAGCTATATATTAATGTGTAGCTTGTAAGCTATTCACACCCCTGATCCTGATTCAACCAAGATTGATAGATAAAACAAAAATCACATAAATTTTATAAAAAGAGGAGAATCAAAAACATGCGACGATTCGTTTGGAGCACATTGTTGATCTTGGTGCTCATGCTCTCACTTGCTGCTTGTGGAGGCGGATCCGAAGAGACGGCAAGTGAGCCTACTGCGGCAGAAGAACCAACGCCAGAGCCAGAGGAAGAAGCCGAAGAGGAATCATCTGATGATGGTGAGATGGCGGGCGAGATGGCACTGGAAGATGGTCTTCCGGAGGTATTCCCGGAAGAGGTAGAGGGCGGTATCATCACGGCAGGTAGCTCAACAGTCTTTCCACTGGCAGAAGCGGTTGCAGAAGCATTTGTTGACGAAGGATATGCTGGCAATATCACCATTGACAGCATCGGCAGTGGCGCTGGTTTCGAACGATTCTGCGTTGCCGCCGAGAGCGACATCTCCAACGCCAGTCGCCCGATCAGGGACTCCGAGGTTGAAAGCTGTGCAGCCAATGGTCGCACACCCATCGAGTTCCGCGTGGGCACTGATGCACTGGCTGTGGTTGTCAGCCCTGAGAACGACTGGGTCACTGATGCAACGGTTGAAGAGCTGGCATTGATCTTCACCGCCGACAACTGGTCCGATGTGAATACTGACTGGCCGGCTGAGCCCATCGCTCGCTTCATCCCCGGCACCGACAGCGGCACCTTCGATTATTTCGTGGAAGAGGTCTTTGATGAAGATTCTGAGCCCATCCTGGTTGCTGGCAACACCCAACTGAGTGAGGATGACAATGTTCTCGTCCAGGGCATCCAGGGCAGCAAGAATGCAGTTGGCTTCTTCGGCTATGCCTACTACCAAGAGAACTCTGATGTCCTCAGCATTCTGAACATCAACGGTGTTGAGCCGAGCGCTGAGTCCGTCGAAGATGGCAGCTATGCTCTGGCTCGTCCCCTCTTCATCTACTCAGCCGCCGGCATCATTGCTGAGAAGCCACAAGTTGGTGCTTACATCAATTACTTCCTCACCAATGTCGATGATCTCATTGGTGATATGGGCTACTTCCCCTCCAACGAAGCCACCATCGAAGCCGCCAAAAATGAATTGATGGTTGCAATGGGGAACTAAGATCCTTCATTTATCATTCTGTTTCGCATCACTAGGAGTCGTTGACATTTGACAGCTCTCCTCAGAGAAATCAATGCCTAGAGTGACCAATGCTCTGAGAGCGCACTCTAAATGTCAACAGAACCTAATGTAAATGCAGTATGATGCAAGCCTAAAAGGTGGGAAGTGGTCTCTGAACCGCTTCTCGCTTTCTGCTCTTCCCCTTTTCATATGTCGCACTCGCTCATAGACGAGAATTTAGTCACAAGCAGTTGACCTTTGATCCACTATGTGGGTGGTATGGTTGCAATGCCTGTAGCCAAACAGGATGCGCTCGCTTGTCGCTATCTATAGTGGTGCTCAGAATACTTCCATCCGAAATCCAGGAGAACATATGCAGGATCAGATGTTACGTGCAACAAGCAAGAGCCAGACAGTTTCGGGCGCCATCGATATGGCGGGACATGACTTGCGAAAAAAGTTCCGTCCCGGCGAAGCTGTTGTTCAAGTATTTCTCTTTTTATGTGGTGTGATCTCAATTTTGACAACCGTCAGCATCGTGTATGTACTCGGACGAGAGTCGTTGCTCTTTTTCCGACGACCAGAAGTTTCACTCGGAGAATTTTTTACCGGCACGACCTGGCAGCCGCAGATACTTGCATTTGGCATATGGCCTCTTGTTATTTCTACGATTCTGACCAGCTTGATTGCTATGGTCGTTGCACTACCATTGGGGCTTATGATTGCAATCTACTTGAGTGAATATGCATCGGAACGCGTACGCGGTATGTTGAAACCCACACTTGAAGTGTTGGCGGGAATTCCGACTGTCGTCTATGGATATTTTGCCTTGACCTTTATGACTCCTTTGCTTCGTGGAATATTTGGGCCAATCCAAAAAGTTGAAATCTACAACACAGCCGCGGCAGGGATTGTGATCGGCATTTTGATTCTTCCGGTCGTCACATCGATGAGCGAAGATGCTCTCGCGGCGGTGCCCAATGCACTTCGTCAGGCGGCATATGGCCTCGGCGCAACAAAGCTGGAGACAGCGATCCGAATTGTTGTGCCGGCAGCGCTTTCTGGAATTTCAGCGGCATTTATTGTCGCTATTTCCCGCGCCATTGGTGAAACAATGATCGTGGCAATTGCGGCAGGTGCAGGTCCCCGCAACTTCGATAGTTGGGGCGAAGCAGTGAGTGGAGGCGAATTTATGAACCCATTTCGGGCTGCCGAAACCATGACCGGACACATCGTCCGCATTAGCGGTGGCGATCTAAGCTATGATTCTCTCGACTATTCAAGCCTCTTTGCCATCGGTCTGCTCTTGTTGGGCATGACGCTCATCTTAAATATTATTAGCCGTATTCTCGTCAGTCGATTTCGGGAGGAGTATGAGTGATGGCAGCCAAACAAGATCAACAAGTTACAGCAAATCTACCAAACGAGCACGAAGATGTTGGTACCTTATATCCGCAGGGAGAGAACTTACAACAACAAATCTCTCAACGGCAGACAAGAGGGACACGTTGGCGAATTTTGTTTATTGTCTCCACCATGGTTGGTATCATTGCACTCATGGCACTGCTTTACAATATCGTCAACAGTTCGTTTGGCTATGTGGCGATGCAAAATAGCCAAGACCCCGAAGCAGTAGTGTTGGCGGTAGAAGAAGAACGGATCCTCAGTAGCTCTCATCTGATTTCGAGCGAGAACGATGATGAGTTGGCCGAAGGGATTGCAGTCAATCCTTATGCAATTGGTTTTTTCGGTTATGCTTATTTTCAAGAGCGCTCGGATCAATTGCGCGTCTTGACAGTTGATGCGGTCGACCCAGCGGCCGAAACGGTCAACTCGGGCGAATATTCTCTCGCACGCCCTCTCTTTATCTATTCAGCTGCATCTGTGATGGAGGAGAAGCCACAGGTTGTCACATTTATTCAAGGCTATCTGAATGGTGTCAATGCAGAAATCGGCAAAGTCGGGTATTTTCCAGCTGATGAAGCTGTCCTCAGTACAGGAGTCGCCACGTTAGAAGAAGCAACGCCGGAGGTAGAAATTGGCATTCAAGGTGATATCTTCATTGCAGGCAGCTCTACCGTCTATCCATTGACACAACAAATGGCCGCGCGATTGCAAGAAGAAGGATTCAATGGAGCAATTGAAATCGAAAGTGTCGGAACAAAAGCAGGATTCGCGCAATTTTGCAGTAGGAGAAGTAACGTCGACATTGTCAACGCGAGTCGTGCCGTCAAGCGTTCCGAGGCCGATATTTGTCGTGATGCAAAACGAGACCTACTTGAATATCGGGTCGGGACTGATGCACTGGCCATCGTGGTTTCGCAAGAAAATGATTTTTTGACAGAAGTCACCAGCGAACAACTCAGACAGATCTTCACGACAGCCACAAATTGGTCGGATGTTTCACCGGCATGGCCCGATGAGCCGATTGCACGTTTTGTTCCGGGCATCGATAGTGGAACCCTGGACTTTTTTACGGAATCGGTCTTTAATCGTCAACTACAGGATTTACCCAAAGAGACGCTGATGGGAATATTGGAGGCCAATGTTCGTTCGGGGGTTTTGCGTCGTTGGGAGAGAGAACAACCGTTTGCGGAACGGACGCAAGAAAATGTTTACAATCTTGTTCTCGAACGTGTGATTGAACCAGAGGTTGTCGAAACGTGGTCGCTCTATGACTCATTCTTCAATCGTGATGAAATTGAAACAGAGGTCAATTCCATCGAGAATGGCGTTCTTTCGTTTCGCAGTTGGCTCACAGCGGATTTTTTGACTTCTACGCAATCGTCCAAGGCGGAACAAGCTGGCATCCGCACCGCAATTCTCGGCTCACTATGGGTGATTTTTGTCACCCTTCTCTTTGCCCTTCCGTTGGGTGTTGGTGCGGCTGTTTATCTAGAAGAATATGCCAAAGATAACTGGTTTAACCGGCTGATTGAAACCAATATTAACAATTTAGCTGGTGTCCCGTCAATCATTTATGGAATGCTGGGACTTGCGATCTTCGTGCGTGCCCTGGAGCCCATGACGAGTGGGGCTCTCTTTGGTGTTGTAGAAGATGAAACAACGGCAAATGGTCGTACAGTGATATCGGCAGGGATGACGCTTGGTCTGTTGATTTTGCCCATTATTATTATTAATGCACGCGAGGCCGTGCGGGCCGTGCCAAGCTCGCTCCGCCAGGCTAGTTATGGTTTGGGCGCAACTCGGTGGCAGACAATTTGGAATCATGTATTGCCAAGCGCTTTGCCTGGCATTTTAACGGGCAATATTCTCGCCATGTCCCGCGCGATTGGCGAAACTGCACCGCTCGTCGTCATCGGGGCTTCGACATTCATCGTCGTTGATCCAAGTGGACCCTTTTCTAAGTTTACAACATTGCCGATCCAAATATATCAATGGACTTCGCGACCACAAGATGAATTTCGCAACATTGCAGCGGCGGCCATTGTTGTGCTGTTGCTCTTACTTTTGACCCTAAATGCCTCTGCTGTACTTTTGCGTAATCGCTACAGCAGACAGGTTTAGGCTAATCCAGAAAAATAAATATACTGAGCAGCGCCATAAAATAACACTTTTTAGTCGGGCAAAAATGTTATAATGTGCTGCTGCGGAGTATATATGTGTGGAAGAACCTTCTCGGCCGGTTCACATAATATGCAATACGAATTGTCACGTATCGTTAATTTTTGGAATGGCCTTAATATATACATCCAGATTGTGAGGTGCGAGCTTTTGAAGTATGATAGGAGATAAAAACCATGACAGCGGCAGTTGAACAGCTTGCCACAACCCGCGGGCAAGCGATTGACGAGGCCCAGACAACAATTGGGCAACATGCAATCGAAGCACGTAATCTGAACATTCACTATGGTCAATTTCATGCGGTGCGAGATGTGAATCTCCAAATTGAGCGACGCAAGATCACATCGATGATTGGTCCATCAGGATGTGGGAAAAGCACGGTTCTGCGTTGCTTTAACCGGATGAATGACTTAATTCCAGCAGCCAAAGTAAGTGGCGAAGTTGAATTCGATGGACAAAATATTTACGCACGCGAAGTAGACTCTGTTGAAGTGCGCCGCCGCATTGGGATGGTCTTCCAAAAGCCAAACCCATTTCCAAAATCAATCTATGAAAATATTGCATGGGGTGCAAAGATCAATGGATATCAGGGCAATATGGACGAACTCGTTGAGCAATCATTGCGTGGAGCAGCCTTGTGGAGTGAGGTTAAAGACAAGTTGCAACAGAGTGCTTTGGGCTTATCAGGTGGTCAACAGCAGCGTCTTTGCATCGCCCGCACCATTGCTGTTCGCCCCTCGATTATTCTGATGGATGAGCCTTGTTCAGCGCTCGACCCAATTGCAACACTCAAGATCGAGGATTTAATGCGTGAACTGGCAGAGGAATATACAATCATTGTCGTGACGCACAACATGCAGCAAGCGGCCCGTGTCTCTGATTGTACAGCTTTTTTTATGGTGGATGACAACCGTACGGGGCATCTAGAAGAATTTGGCGTAACCAAGCGAATCTTCTCCAAGCCAGAAAAGCAGACAACAGAGGATTATATAACAGGGCGATTTGGCTAAAAATCATCCACGCTCTATAGGATCAGTTTGAATACCACAGGAGAAAATCATGCTAAGAGAAGCTTTCGTGCGGGACATGGAACAATTGCATGATGAAGTGTTGGTCATGAGTAGTATGGTCAAACAAGCATTGCGTGATTCGATCAAGGTGCTCAAAAAACAAGATCTGATTGGTGCCCGTCGTCTGTTCGCTGAAGATGAAGCAATCAACGCAAAGCGTTATGCCATTGAGGAAGCAGCACTCTTATTGATCGCTACCCAACAACCTGTTGCCAGTGACATGCGTCAGATTGCGGCCATTATCGAATTATCGGGCGAATTAGAGCGCATGGGTGACTATGCAAAGGGAATTGCCAAAATCACGCTCTATATAGGACATCAGCCACTCATCAAACCGCTTGTCGACATACCAACGATGTGCGACAAAGTGATTGAAATGCTCGAGTTAGCGGTTGATGCATTCTCTCGTCATGATATTGAAGCGGCGTATCGGATTCCAGAAAGAGACGACGAAGTAGATGAACTTTATAACCTCGTTCACCGAGAAGTGATTACCATTATGCTTGAACAACCAGAAAAGATTGATCAAGCGAACTATCTCTTGTGGGCGGCACACAATCTAGAGCGGGCAGCAGATCGCGTAACAAACATCTGCGAACGCATTATCTTTACAGTCACAGGCGAATTTGTCGAGCTGGATCAAGTCGATCTTGGAACCGCCCGATAAAATGCCACTCAGAATTCGATAAAAAAAGCCAAAGCCATTCCAGGCTATGACGTTTGTCTTCATAGGGAATCATTTTTCTGGAATGGCCTAATGCCAGCGAAATCGATATCCAACGCCATGTTCTGTAAGAAGATATTTAGGAGTACGCGGATTTGTTTCCATTTTACGGCGCAAATGTGAAATGTGTACCTGGACATGGTTGACATCTTCCTCCCCATCCCATCCCCACACATGTTCAATTATCTGATCATATGTCAAGACATGATTGGCGTTTTGGATCATAAATGTCAACAACTTGAATTCTGTTGGCGTTAGCTTGACTGGTTGCTGATCAATAAAAAGCTGATGCTGAACTAGATCGATTGTTAGCCGGTCGTCCTGATAGAGAAGATTCTTGGTATTACTATGTCCATTTGTCGATAATGCTCCGCGGCGCAAGGCGGCTCGTACACGTGCGAGCAGGATATCCTCGGTGAATGGCTTGACAATAAAGTCATCCGCACCAGCATTCAATCCACGTACCTGATCATCCGAATCGTCCAAACCAGTCAACATGATAATTGGAACATCAGACAGCAACCGGATCTGCTTACAGATCTCCCACCCATCCAATCCAGGCATGAGGATATCCAGAATGACTAGCTCTGGACGGAAATCATAGAACAAACGAAGTGCCGCTTCGCCATTGCCAGCACCAACAACGTCTGCCCCTTCATCCTCCAAAATGGCTTCCATTGACTGTAAAATCAATTCATCATCATCGACAACTAAAATCTTATGCCCATTCATATCTGCATTTGACCTAAATTCGGGGATATTCTATTGACTCAGTCGTTCCAAATTTTCGCGGAGTCGGCGTCCTCAGATGCCAGTCGCAGTTGGGTAGAGTTATATTGAAGGATGCTCCCCCGCAGATACAGGGGAATGGCGATTAAGCAACTTATCGATCGGTTCCTTCGGCTTCGCTCAGGACAAGCCTTCGCTTCATGCAAGAATGACATCGATGACGGAGTCGTTCCGAAATAACGCACGGAGGTGACCGTTACCTCGTTTTGGCTTCACGGGGAACAACTTTAAGTCGTTTAATCGCAACTCCAGCGAACATTTTAGATCGACTAAGACTGCGATGGATCGAAGTAGAGTATAACACGAAACTTGAATTCTGCGTTATGTTGATTATTACAAAATTCTAACAGCCGAGTCTAAGGGTTGTTGTAATGAAAAGATAACGTTCTATATCTATTCTGGTAAATCCAGAGATAATTGGGCTCAGAGAGTAGGTGTGCCACTTAAACTTCGGACATTTAGAGCATTTTTGCTCGAGGGAGAAGTGTCCAAAGTTTTAATAATATGGCTATCAGGAAAGCGTACAAAACGATCATATGTAACGCGAAAAACAATTCGATTTGAGCTCTTACGTCTGACGCGTGAATCATTTGAAAGAAAAAAGGGAGCAAATATGTTTATTTCCGTTTTATTGATTGTTATGCTCTTTGCTTCGCTACTGATCCTCGCAGCCGTTATCCGTAGCGGCCATATGAGCCGCCTAGAACGGCAACGGTTTGTCTCTTGGCGACATAACCAAGATCGCTCTGACCGGTCGAACACAAAAATACGAGTGCCTACAAGTTGGATGTTGTGCACACATCACAAATCCATTCTTCATAATGCCTATCAACTCAAATAGTATCCATTTTGCATAAGCACACCACAAAGGAGCAAGTTTACATTGGGCGAACAACGCATCCTACAGATATCTTCGGACTATGAACCGGAAATCGGTCGTTGGATCAGCGCAATTGATGATACCCGCCAACGCACGATCCAAGCCTTAGATGGGATTGATCCAGCAGCTATTGACTGGACCAATCCTGCCGTTGACAACAGCATCGGTACACTGCTTTACCACATCGGAGCCATCGAGATGAGCTATGTCTATGAAGATGTTTTGGGCATTGGCTGGGCACCGGAGCTGGAACCACTGATCTTATACGATGTACGCGATGAACAAGGACGACTATGGGTCGTTCAGGGCGTCTCGCTGGAAGAGCATTTAACACGCTTGGCCCAAAGTCGCTCACTCCTACACAAAGCATATCGTCACTTGACGCTGGCAGAATTTCGCCAACCTCGTTCCGTTGCAAACTACACGATTACACCAGAATGGGTTCTCCACCATCTAATGCAACACGAAGCTGAGCACCGTGGTCAAATGATGGAAGTGCGGCGGCTTGCGGAATCAACCCTACAAGCAAGCGTCACACGGGCGAAGGAATGATTCGAAAACCAACTAACGAATATCCCGAAGTATCGTATGGCACAATAAGAAGCATTCGATGAGTGAAGCTGGGTACGAATTTACGTTCTTGCCTGACTTCGTGCAACGCATTCGGCACGCGCCCAAATGCGTTGCACGGGCGAACCGTTGGTTGGACCTTCGGTGCGCAGCTTCACCCGTGCAACGTATTCTCGCGCCTGTGTGCCTGACGTGAAAATGTTCGGTTGATCTGCTAGCGATTCATCTGTCGCAAACCATACCATTGCAGTACGGCAAAGAGAGCCGCCAAATCGGCCAACACAGCCATCGTCCACCAGCCACCGCTGGAGAGGGGCAATAGCTCCGCGACAAGAACCGGAATACTGACGATGGCCCAAAGCGCATTCCCCGCCAGAGAGAGTCTCGCCAGCCGCACATCGATCGTTTCCCCAAATGTTGACCAGAGAAATCGACCGCCATCGTATAGTAGGGCCAAGAATCCAGCGATTAGTATCGGCGTCGCCTGTCCAAAGCCCATAAATGCTGATGTCGGGGCGGCTATAAACATGAGGATGATTCCAGCCACGCAAAAGAGGCCTGCATCAACCTGTACCACGCGGCGCAAAAAACCCCCACGTTCGCTGCGCTCTACATGAGTCTGACTCGCATTATATAGTTGTGAAGTTGCCATGATGATTTTCCTTTCTGCAAATTGAAATTTCCACTACATTCTGAGCGGTCTCCATTTACACACTTTGGGACACACTTTCTATATTTTTGGGTCTTACAATGTTATATGACCTGCCATTATCATAGCGATGGGGGGCTGCCAGATCTACGAAAAACACTGCCAAACACTGCCAAATTAGGGAAAACAGGGGTATTGGGTTGGCAAAGTCGTTCATTTGTTCTATAATGCGCAGCGACAATAGGCGCTCCGATGTATAATGGTGAAGCCGGTCACTCGTTGAACACATATATGGCAGACGAGCCAGTTATTTTGGGAGTGTGTCCCAAAGTTTGTAAATGCAGCCGACTCTCTGACTGAGCAGCGTCCATATACACACTCGTTATTTTCTGTCAAGGAGTTGAATTCAAATGGCAACCACAACCGCAACACAAGAATCGACAACTGAATCTCCAGCGGAGTTGAATGGTAGAGCCTTGGATTATGCGTTGGGAATACCAGCGGAGGATGATCCCTATCGGTACGGATGGCGCGAGGTTTTACAAACAAACGAAGATGGTCAGGAGGAATTAGTCTATATACCGCTCACATTGGAAGACATTCTACACCCTGAAGAGGACGACCGACGCCTGCATGCAAGAGATCATGAAGAGATGTGTGCCTATCTGAATGCAGCCATCAATGCCAAATACGCCGATGATCCCCACACATTTAGTCTACCCGACGTACGAATCGATTGGAATATTCCTGGAGTGAAAGCATATACTCCTGATGTGGCGGTGGTGTTCAATGTGCGAGAGGAGACCAACTGGACGACCTTCTATGTGGCGGAGGAAGGCACAAAGCCTAGCATGGTGATCGAGGTCACTTCTCCCAGTACCCGTGACGTCGATTTGATCACAAAGAAGGAGAGATACGCCCAGGCTGGCTTACCTTTCTATTTCATCATAGATACGATCCCAAGAAAGATACCGGTCGAACGTCGTCTGATCGGTTATCGGCTGGATGAGGATCAATATGTCGAAATCCAGCCCAATGAGAAAGGCTGGTTGTGGATGGAGCCGGTCGGAATGTGGCTTGGACTAGACGATACTGTCATTCACTGCTACGAAGCTGATGGCTCAATTTGGCGAGATTATTCAGAGCTGAACAAAGCCTTCGCTGAATCTGAAAAACGTGCGGAGCAAGAAGCCCAACGTGCAGAACAGGAAGCCCAGCGTGCAGAGCAACTCGCAGCCCACTTGCGAAAACTAGGGATTGATCCAGATGCACTTTAGGCCCTTAACGGAGCAACGAGTGAGGTTCCAAGACTCCTCATTCACAATTCAGCAATTCGACAATTTAGCAATTGACAATTTGCTAGATTCTTACCCATGAGCTTCTTACACGTTGCGCACGAAAGCGATTGTGCAGTGAGCACCTGTCGGCTATCCACGAAGGGCAAGAAGAGACACGAAGAAGAAACTATTCCTTCGTGCACTTCGTGGAGCCCTTTTGGTTTGAGCTTGTAAGCGACGCGACATCCTCCGGGTTAGATGATTTCGACAAGGAGTTCTCAAAGTCTATTCGGTTGAGACCCATCACAAATTGGTAGAGCGTGTCTATAGATGACGCGCTCTACTTGAATCATCAACGCAAGACCAAAGGCAAGAAAACCTGCCCATCATTTGTTTCATCTGGTTCATCGGTCGGTGCGGGTGTATCGGCGTCCACAGAGATCGTTCCTAAATGAAGAGGATTCTCACCATCGCGATACGAAAAGGTGCCCTCATCCACAAAACGCACTTTGTAACTTTCACCGATAGCGAGCAGGCCGCTATCACCAAATTTCCCCTGGACGCTGTGCATTGCTGAATCTATATTGATAAACTCAACGATACTACCGGGTAGAACAGCCAGTGTTGCAGGTTCAAAGCCAGCGTTCGACAACTGGACGAAGTGTGTAGTCTGTTCAGTCACAACAGGTGTCAATAGAATCTGACTCTGTGGAAGTGACGCATCAATCAGGCCACTATCGGTCTCGAATGCTGATGTACGATACGGTTGATAACCATCAAGGGTGACAGTAAGTTGCATCAGACCAGAGGGTGCTGACAGGACAAATGTACCGTTTTCATCTGTTGTCTGTGGATTTACCTGACCATATTCTTGATCAAGCTGAACCATTGTCAGGGTTGATGGGTCGATGCTGCCATCTGCGTTCCGGCCAGAATGGTTCTCGAATAGCGTGACTGTCGCATTCTTCACGGGAGCGTTGTTGGTTCGGTTGCGCACAACGCCAGTCGATAAGCGCTCAATTGCGCCATCGAAGCTGGTCTCAACTGTGCCATTCGTTGTCGATAATGTGAAGTTGAGAGATTCCTGAACGCTGGCGACCGTCAATCCATTCATGAGCTTTAGTTGCCCTTCAAATCTCCCATCCTGATCTTCATCCGTGAGCAACACACTCTGCCCAGCTTGATCCCCATATGTAAACAGGATGTCGGATTGCTTACCACAAGCATTCATGCCAAGCGTTACTTCGTCGAATGAGTTTGGAATCTGCAATGCATCCCACGTATGTCCGAAGGTATCTGGTTGCAACGATTGCTCCTTATGCTCCACCCGAAAGCTGTTGGGATCAAAAGGTAGTTCAGCATCATACCGGATTGTAACGATTGCCAATGGTTGCCCTTCACCACTATAGTTGGCACCGACTAGATTTACACCTGCATTCAGCTCAGCGATTACATAAGACCAAGTACCATTTGTAGCCACCTGCGTTTTACCGACAACTTGATACTCGGCAGTGCGATCTGCTTGGCGGCGGACGGGGGCGTGGAGTATGTATATCGTTGCTCCTGGTTGACCTTTGCCGATCAGGTCTACGCGATTCTGACATGTTGTACCGCGGCAGCTGAGCGGTAAATCATCAGCTGTTCTAAATCCAAAATGTAAAGGCGCTTCAACAATCGTGGCCGTAGCAGTCGCTTCATTGTTACTGGGATTGCCCTCATTGTCACTTGTGGCTGTTACGGTGGCAGAGACGGTCGAGAGACCCAGCGGCACTTGCCATTTGATGATGAACCGTCCCCACTCACCTGGCGCAACATCGCCGATATTAAAGAGGATCTGATTCTTATCAGGGCGAATCTGGTTTCCACTCAGACCGGGTGCACGCACTTCCACGAGTCTGGCATCAGATACATCTAATAGTTTGTGGATTATGTCCACATTGCGAGCCGTCGTCAATCCCTCATTGCGATAGATTATGTCCCATACCACGGTCGGCAGCTCATAGTGGGGGTCGAAGTGTCCGTCATGCTCTATGACGATGTCGGACTTGCTCGCAGAATCAGGCGCAGGCAAGCGATAGTCTTCTGTTTCGCCCAAGCGATAGCCTGTGGCGGGACCGCGTCCATCTCCATAATTTCGACCGGATAATTTGGGCGACGGAATCTCGCTCAGCGTAAGGCGCATCCATGCCGTCTGATCGTTGAACTTTTCAGGATAGAGTGCAGGAACCGTTCCCACGATATTGAAGATATTGATGCCAGGACTCAACGCAGCCACGGAGAGCGGATAGTCGATCAAAACGTGTTCATGCGCCATCGGACCGCTAGATGGACATGGAGCAACATCCCCAATCACCATCGCGTGCCGTCTACCCATATGTTGAGATAAACCGTCTCGACGCCGCGGTTGAGCAGTTTTGTTTGGCAGCCGCCGAAGCTAGCC
>JAHBNG010000177.1 GCA_019217005.1 Chloroflexi bacterium TSY | reverse complement strand
CATTCAGGTGATCGAGATGATGCAGAACTTCTTGCAGCATAAAACGATGATGAGGACGGACCAGTCCCGTCAACGCATCAACCAACTGGGAATCTTGGCCCACAGCCGCTTTTGTGCCAAGTCAGCCATGGCTTCTGGGTCCATCTCATCTGCAATCAGGGCCTCGATCATCTGGCGTGCCGATACACCTTGGATGCTCGTGACCACCGATCCCAACTTGACGTTGGCATCTTCCAACACCTTATGCAGGCGATTGACTGCCGCACTCTTCTCTTGCAGAGACGCGTCCGATAGCGCGTCAGGTCTCGCAAGTCCCTTTGCTCCACATCTGGAATGAAACTGCGCTCCAGCAGTCCACTCATCAGTTTCGTGATCCAGGCCGCATCGCTCTCATCCGTCTTGCGACCAGGCACCTGTGCCAGATGGCGGGCATTCACAATCCAGACCTCAAAATGCTCATGCAACATTGTAGATCGGTTTCCAATACACTCCCGTACTCTCCATCGCCACATGCGTGATCCCATACGACGGCCACGACCTCAACAGATCGATAGAGCGCACATAGCGACTGCTGCTTTGGATGAAGATGAAATTAAACATCCATGTTGCGCCACCAGCCACTAATATCAGTAGATAAACATGCGGTGAGCCAACACAACAGGGGATGAAAAATGTTAAAGTGGGTGCAGCCGCCGAACAGAAATCGGGAAAGGTCCGTGGTCAGTAAAGAACGCTCAGTAGCTAGATTGGTGTACACCGACGCACCACGGGATGTGGAACCTCGGGACGAAACACGCAGGGCAGACTGTGCTCACAATCGGCACATAAGCGGCTGCGAAAGGAAAGGAAGATGGAAGTGATGTTTCCGAAGCGGCCTGGATGTTCACAAGCGGATGGTAGTGGCGTGTGGTAGATGAATCAGGAGGATGGAGCAGGTGCGCAAGCGATTTGGGACAACGACGGTCGAGTTGGAGGGTTGAGGTCGTGGCTGTCGTCGTATGGGATCACGCATGTGGCGATGGAGAGTACGGGTGTATTGGAAACCGATCTACAATGTGTTGCATGAGCATTTTGAGGTCTGGATTGTGAATGCCCGCCATCTGGCACAGGTGCCTGGTCGCAAGACGGATGAGAGCGATGCGGCCTGGATCACGAAACTGATGAGTTATGGACTGCTGGAGCGCAGTTTCATTCCAGATGTGGAGCAAAGGGACTTGCGAGACCTGACGCGCTATCGGACGCGTCTCTTGCAAGAGAAGAGTGCGGCAGTCAATCGCCTGCATAAGGTGTTGGAAGATGCCAACGTCAAGTTGGGATCGGTGGTCACGAGCATCCAAGGTGTATCGGCACGCCAGATGATCGAGGCCCTGATTGCAGATGAGATGGACCCAGAAGCCATGGCTGACTTGGCACAAAAGCGGCTGCGGGCCAAGATTCCCCAGTTGGTTGATGCGTTGACGGGACTGGTCCGTCCTCATCATCGTTTTATGCTGCAAGAAGTTCTGCATCATCTCGATCACCTGAATGTACGCATTGATGCCCTCAATCAACAGATTGGGGTCCTCATGGCTCCGCATGCTGACCTCATCGCACGCCTAGATGCCATTCCCGGTGTGGGGCGAGTCGTCACCGAGATAATTCTGGCGGAGATCGGTCCCTCGGTCGAAAGCTGGCCCTCAGCTAAGAAACTGGCCTCCTGGGCTTGTGTCTGTCCTGGCAACAACGAATCGGCGGGCAAACGCAAGAGTGGTCGCCGACGAAAGGGCCAGAAATGGTTAGTCACCGCCCTCATTGAAGCGGCTTGGGCCGCCTCTCGCACCAAGGACACCTATCTCGCCGCACAGTTCCACCGTCTCAAGGCACGACGCGGAGCCAAGCGGGCAGCTATTGCCGTGGCCCATTCCATCTTGACCATCGTCTATCATCTCATCGACAAGCCCGATGCCGTCTTTGAAGAACTCGGCGGCGACTTCTTTCTCAAACGACGCAAGGAGCATGCACAAGCCGGCGCACTCAAAACCCTCGAGTCCCTCGGCTTCAAGGTTTTCTTGGCACCGACCGCCTAAGTACGGTGCTCACTACAACTGATTTGCGTTGGGCACAGGCAACGACGCCATCCACTCTGGCGGGACAACTTGGACCCGCTTCTTATTCAACGCGGCCTTTAACCCCTCTCTCTCTTCTCTTGCTGCCCTTTTTTTCAGGGCAGACCGCAACGCAGTAAGGCGTTCTCTATTACACGCAGTAGACATAATCCTGCATTTCTCAGTCAAAACAGACTCGAGCGTGCCAAATGGTCCGAGATTCTCTACTGCGTCTTTTTTCGCCATTTGAACGCTCTACCTCTGAGAAATCCTACTGCGTGTAATCTCTAATGCGAACGGACCGGCGTTAGAGAACGCTGCGCTATGCATGGCGACTCCACTGCGGTCTACTGAATATCCATGCACGCTCCTGAATGGGCACAACACCCTGTTCGCCTAAAACTATCCTTCTCCCGCTATGATTGACACCAAGACCAACCCGATGGCCATCGAGATGATTGCGATCGTATCTATGAGCGTGATTTTGAATTGGTAGATGGTTGTCATTTGATGTTTATGGCGGGTGGTGTCACTGTTTTTATATTGTGCCTTATCACTAGAGACAGTTAGTGTAAAATGCTCCCAACCTGCTTCATTTGCGTGATTGTACCAGTCGTTATCACAGGGTTTTTTGTTTTGCACTTTCCAGAATGAATTCTTGTTCTGATCTTGCTTGATCCAATATTTGGATAGTTGCACAAAAACTTTTTTCTCTATCTGTAGCCCATCCCAGATTTTTGAATACCTCATCTTCTTTACCCCAATAGTGGCCGAATCCGCGTATCGGTGCTAGTAGGCCCTCTGGAGGCTCACCTCGCGAAAGGACAGGTGTACCCTCATCCCATTTCGGAAAGATTGACCATTTGTATGTATCTTGTTCTCGATAGAAGGCGTAGTGCTTATTGACATCGCTTCGCCAAAGCATATACCCATGCTCAAATTCCTCCCAAACCGCTGGGATAACAAATCGCGGTGGGATATTTGTTGGTGTCGACGGCAAGGTAGGCGTGTGGGTGGATACTGGTGTCGGTGTATCTACCGGTATACGAGTCGGTACTGGTGATGGCGGTAATGGTGGTGGCGTAGTTACGGGTACACTGTCAGCATTTTCAGTGCGTACAAGGTCGCCACGGATCCACCCTTTCTGAGCAGTGGTATAACGAATCTGCCACCAATTTTCTAATGAATTCTTTCCTATGATGTCAAATGACTCCCCATCTCCCCTAACCCCTAGTACCATATAATCAGTCCCCGGTCCTTGTCGGACATTAGCCGGAAAAGAAGTAATAAACAATTTGGGTACAAGTGTAGATGTGTGGGTGGGTACAGGCGTAGGTGATGGAGGAATCATTTTTAGCGTCGGGACCGGTGTATCACTAGGATAGGGCGTTGGAATCGGTGTAGGAGCGGGTACAACAGAATTCAATATTTCAGGTGCATTCATAAAATAGAGCAAAGCTATCCCGATTAGAATCAAGATCACTACAATGAACGTTTGCCGGAATCGTCGTTTTTCAGGTTTTCGATTATTTGGTTCAAAAGAAAATTCTTGTGGATTTGACCGTACCGCACGATATTCAGTAACAGCATTGCGTAACTCATCATTATCTGAGTATTCATTTGATGCTACATGAAGTACAGCCTCGATCTTATTATGTCGTTCCGCTTCCACCAGCAAAGCATCCCAGTCATTGATCGCCATGCCAGTTAGACGAATACGTTCTAATTTGAGACCAGCATCCTGGGCAACACGACGTATACTAACGTTGTCCGGATAAAGAGAGGAAAGAACATCACGTAACACAATAACAGCATTTCGCTTATTCATAGGGGAATCCTTGGGGTTGACAATCAGTAACCTGCTATGTTACCTTGTTCTCAATACAAAAAGCCGCTGTCAATGACAGCAGAGCCGAGAGAGCGCCAGCCATTGTCAGTGGGAAGGGCGTTCTCTTTTCTTTAATAGAATCTTAACATGCTTTCTATAATAGCGCTATGCCCTCTCCAAATCCGGGCACACGCAAGAGTTGTCAGTCTAGAAAAGAGTGCATCGTCAGGTACATTTGAAGCTTTACAATTCGGACAGTACATAGACCAATAAGTGCAAAGAAGTTAATAGATTCGGGGTATAATATATTGTCGTTTAGTAAAAGGAAAATGTTTCACTTATAGTACTATCGAGCCATAACCTGTCGTGGTCGTGGCCGATGCATGGCCCATGATTTTTTGGACCGTGGCAAGGTCCACACCAGCATCCAGCATATCACCGGCGAAGGTACGACGAAAATCATGAGGAGAGAATTTATCCACCCCTGCCTGCTCCGCTCGCTTTCTCAGAACTTCATAGATAGCCTGATCGGTCAGCCCCAGCGCGGTGATGTGGCCTCCCTTGAGGATGCGGGGAAATAAGGGCCCTTTATGCTGGCCACGCAGCACTAGCCAGTCATTAAGAACCGCTGTTGAGGCATCGACGTAAAAGGCACCTTGTCAATGATGAGCATCGCCTTGATTTCTGACTTGAATCACCCCTCGACCGTGTTCCCATCGTTTGTGGTGAAGTTGTCTTGCGTCCAGTCAGCTTCAGAAAGATCGCGATCCCCTGTACTATCCAGGGGCATGAACCAACCGCCAGTCCCCTCAACGCCCTTCATTTTCTTGACTAATTTGGTATCACCGCTCAAGAACATATTGACGGGAACACTAAACTGTTCTTGCTCAATCGTTTCTTGATTGACTAAATCGGCATCTGAGAGAAAATCCAGGATTCAAATCCTTTCGGGGCGTTGCCCCATTGTCACATTAGAAAAAGAGATTGACTCTAGAGAAGGTCAGCGAGCTCTTCTATGTCGAACTCAGCTTGACCAGCTTGACCATTTGAGTTTGACGTCGTAGTTCCTTATTCGGGTTTCGCTTCATTCCGCGCCCCATATGCGCGTTTTGCATAACAAAGGAGTTGGTGTATTATGTGCATAGAGAAAATCCAAACTAGAATAGGTCGCAATGCAAACATCGTGAAAGATTAAATTAAGTGGGTGTCACGATTTTTGCCGAGCATGGGTCACACACTCGTCCCAAAGAGATGTAGATCCAAACACCATTCGCTTGCAAATGGGTCATTCGTCGGCCGCTATGATGCTGCAATATAATTTGACAAGTGTCGAGGATGTTAGAGAGCAGATAAAATCCCCACTGTCGTCAAGTGCTTGATTGATTCGATTTGACCGCAGAATTACGGAGTTCCTGTGCGTCATTTATAGTAGAAATCATATTCCTTTCAAGCCTGCGACAGGGATTAGAATTCCCTTGGGGGCACTGAAAAACTATAGTATAGTTGGACGTAAGCTGTTACAGCAAAATCTCTATCGGGATTTACTGTTCTATTTGGATATAGGAACGAATTCTATGCCAGAACGCCAACGTGTTTACCGTACCCATGCTGTGGTCCTACGGCGTCGTGACCAAAGTGATGCTGACCGTATCGTACGCGTCTTTACCCCCAACGAAGGAAAGCTAGAGCTGATCGCCAAAGGAATTCGCAAGACAACCAGTCGTAAGGCGGGTCATTTAGAGCTCTTTACCCATGCATCGTTACTAATTGCCAAAGCACGTACATGGGATATCGTCACCGAAGTGACGACAATCGAAAGCTACCGCTACATTCGCGAGGATCTCGGTGCCATCGGTCACGCAGCGTATTGTTGTGAATTATTGGATTCCTTTACCGAATTGGATGATGAAAACCAGCCTCTTTGGGATCTACTCCTCCTTGCTTTGCGAGAACTTGACAAGCAAGTCTATGAACAGCGATCGGGTCATTCTCAACTCCTCACGCGTTGGTACGAACTTCATCTGCTTGGAGCGGCGGGTTTTCAACCGCAATTTTTCTACTGTATGGGCAGTGGCGAAGAACTAAAACCGGAAACGAACTATCTCAGCATTGCCGAAGGCGGTGTTTTTGGACCTGAACAGGGGCGTGCACGCAATGATACAGAGCCAATTGAGCCAGAAATTTTGAAGATTCTACGCTATCTGCAGAGCCGTCGATGGCAAGAAGTACATAAACTCAGCATTCGTCCAAATACAATGATTCGCGTCGAAAACATTCTCTACCGTATAATTCTTCATATATTGGAACGTCGCTTAAAATCGGTTGACTTTTTGCGCCACATCAAACCTTCCTAAAGTGATCTCCATCTGAAAATGGTCCACCAATCGCAAAGCGGGCGTTTTGCTATCCACAAAAGAGTTGTTCCGAAATAACGATTATGAACATCGATGACCACGTTCCGGAAACGGACCAAGTGTACTCTCTTAACCGAAGAAATTTCTGGTCCATTCCCGGAATGCTCCGCTTGCTTATTTCGGAATAACTCTAAAGTGCACGTAGGCACATGAAGAACCAAAGTGGACCTTCATAATCTTTTCGTGCACTTCGTTGATCATTATACTTTGCTCTGTATGAAAACCAGAGTTTGTTCTCTCTGGTAGGATTCCAGAAAACTCTGTTTTTCATCACAACCGCTGTATAGAAGTTTCCGTTTTTCATGAGATTTCACTTTAAACAAGAAATTTCTAGGGGTGGTTCATTTTAGGCGGACAATTAGGTTTACATTTTTGCAAAGAGAAAAGATGTTTATATTTTCTAATTTGAGCCATGCTCAGGCAGAAAATGACCTCATATAGATTTTTGTCTATGTATCAAAAGTGTAAACCTAATTCTGAACCACCCCAATTTCTACTTTTGAAATCACTATGCAGATACGTGAATATCAACGTTGGCTAGAAGAATGGGACAAGGCGCGAACTTGGGATAAAACACTGCCAAGCCATACCTTACTCCATGCAATGGAGGAATTGGGTGAGATCAGCAAGTTGGTTCAGATGATAGAGGGATACCGTCCACTGGATCCACCTGACTTGGAACAAGTTCGTGACAATTTGGCACTAGAACTGAGCGATTTACAGGTAATGCTCTTTAAAGTGGCATACCTCTGTGGCATCGATATGGAAGAATCTATGCGACGTGGTCAGACCAAAGCCGATCAGCGCTTCCCCGATCCCTCTACTGGACCCGCGGAACGTGAAGCGTACTGGCAGCGCTTCCGCCAATTTCTTGCTGATCATGAATTGGATGAATCCTAAATCTCAGAACAAACGTGCTTTGGGGGCTTGACACAGCACATTTGTTCGTGTATACTTGGGATAATTTGGGAAACAAACGTTCGAATTGGGAATATATTGGGATATTTTTTTGGGTATAGATGACGACTGTCTCAGTAAATTCTCTGCACCCATAGACACAATACCATCCATTACAGTGAGTCAATCGAGAAAGGGTCAATGATGTCTGTATTATCGGACCGACAAAATCGCATTCTTGAGTATATCATTTCGGTTATGAAGAATCAGGATTTTCCACCAAGCATTCGCGAGATCGGGAAGGCCGTTGGAATTTCAAGTACCTCAGTTGTTAACTATAATCTTGCAAAGTTAGAAGAGCTTAACTTGCTCACCCGCCGGCGCGAAGTAAGTCGTGGGCTTACGCTTAATTGGCAAAAGCTTGTGGAGTTTGGGTTTGGCAATGCTCAGCTCGAAGCAGATGACAAAGTTGACGCAGATCCATCCGAACTCTCGACATATGGGTACTTTGATGGAGGACTCATCAAGGTACCGATTCTGGGCCACATTGCCGCTGGTGAACCCATTTTGGTTAACCCAAGCGATCCACAAACAACGGATCGTTGGATCGAAGTTGCAGGAAATGTACACTCCAATCCGAGTCAGCTATTTGCACTCGAGGTCCAAGGAGATTCAATGGTTGATGCCAGTGTTCTCGATGGCGATATCGTTATTCTGCGCCATCAAGAAACAGCCGAAAATGGCGAGATGGTCGCTGCTTGGATTGAAGGGGATGAGGAAACAACACTTAAGTTCCTGCACAAAGAGGGTCCTAAAATTCGTCTACAACCAGCAAATCCAAATTATGAGCCAATTATCCGCGATGCCAGCAAGGTACGCATAGCGGGCAAAGTAGTCAGCGTTGTTCGCCACTTATTAAACTAATACCCTTTATACTTCGCAGCAGCATAACAGAACATTGTTTAGACAGATTTAGGGGTGGTTCATTTTAGGCGGACAATTAGGTTTACATTTTTGCAAAGAGAAAAGATGTTTATATTTTCTACTTTGAGCCATGCTCAGGCAGAAAATGACCTCATATAGATTTTTATCTATGTATCAAAAGTGTAAACCTAATTCTGAACCACCCCCAGATTTATACGGGTAAAAATGTATCTTTATGGCGCTGCTCGGTATTAGAAAAGATAAATGGTTTCAGCTTGTAAAGCCATGACGGTCGCCAGAACCAAAGGTGTGTGATAAGCAGGATCCTGAAAGACGTAAATCGAATAGGTGCGGTTGGCTGTATCCACCTTGGTTGTCCTGGGGACGAGATTGTGCCATGCTTGATAGCGAATCAGGCGACCACTATAGACAAATTGACCAAACGAGTCTGGAGTTGTGGCCTCGAGTCGCTTTCCCCCTATAGCATCGAGAGAGCGGACGCACAATATCACCATATTCGGGTGGTCTGCCTTTTTCCTTACGTTCGGGTAACTCATTGCGGCGCGCTGTGCAGTTAATCGCTTCCCGAAGGACAAATCGGTCGACGTCGCTTTCTAGCATTTCTCTGATTGTAAACCCGGCATCGACCACCGCCACTTCGTCTGACTCCAGTGATTTCTTCGTCTCTTTCAGCAGCTTTTTCCGAAACTCACTTTCCTTTGTGCCTACCTCGCATCTCATGATTGCCTTGAGCAGTGGCACTCGTTTCCCGCCTATCTCCCCCGAGCTTATCATCACTCCAAAGATGAGCGCGGGCAATGCCCGACGAGCCGTTGAGTTATAGAGTCGGTTCACTTTCCTTGCAGCTTCGGTCGCCAGAACCCTGTGATATCTATGCTTTTCACTCGGTATCCTTCTAACTTTTGCCTCCCATTCCCCTTTCCACTCCACTTCTTCTTGCCACGATGAACGGGCTTGCAATATCCCATGATCCATATCGAAAGCTCCACCAGCTTCGCCGGAGCTCCTCATCTTCAAACCGCTTTCACTCAATCCACTATGGATTGCTCCTCGACTTTTCAGAAACGACCATTCATCATCGCCCACATCAGACGCATTACATTTACGTTTGTTCCCACCGGCGTTACTTGCAATACATTCATCAGTACTGCTATAGTTATTTCTGGCGCGGTTAGCATTCCTTCCTCCTTTTTGGGTTCGCTACCTTTAGGATGAAACGCTAACCGCTTTTTGTCACATTTCTCACCTCATCTCTTTTCTTTTACCAGAAAGTAAAGTACTTAGAATCTGCGAAAACCCGTTTGTCTGCATAATTTTGGCTCAACCGGATCTCAGGGGTAGACCCGCTTTGGTTTCGATACGGCTTCGCCACTCAACCGGCGCTCATCATTCTTGAGCTTGTTACCCCCTTGAATTCCTGAAGAGCCATAATATTTCAGTATCATCCCCATTCCAATCGTGGCTTGGTCATAACAGCCACTATCTCCTTCTTTATTTTAACAGCTTATCCGAAAAGTTCTGGCACGATCTGTTCTTACTCGAGAAGCTGGTCCGACTTACAACCACTTTTCGGATAGGTTCTAAGCCAGACGTTCAAACCAAGACGTCGAAGACTTACAATTCAATTATGATGAACAGATACTCCATCCAAATTGGCATCAATGGTCGCTTTTTCCAAAACAATTGGCGTCCTGCCCCAGAAGAAATCACGTTTGCGGCACGAAATGGTTTTCAAGCAATACAGTTCCCGGGGAAAGAAGCGGGCTTAAGCGAAGAACACCTTGGTGCACCCCTTGCTTCCATTGCCAACGATTTAACAGACGTAAATCTGGCCGCCGTAATGGAGATCGTGGTACGATTAACACCATCCGGTAAAACCAGCAATGGAAACAGGCCATTGGATGTTCTGAAAGCGAATCTGCCTGCCATCAAGACCCTGAAATGCACTTGCGTGCATTGGCATCTTGTTCCAACTCGGCCGATGGTAGAATCGGTCATTCATGAATTAGAAAAGTCGCTCACGCCTCAATTTGTCGAAGCGGTAGCAATTGCAAAAGAGTCCGGTTTTGCCTTTGGCTTTGAACACAATGAGCCATATGTTCCAATATTTAATCATGCGGAGCGTTGTCAGATGATGCTCGATGCAGTGCCAGGTCTACACTTCGTCTGGGATCTCAACCACACGCCGCCTGATGAGCTCAAAGCGTTTCAAACAATGACATCTTATCTGAGCATGCTTCATGTTTCTGACACACCTCTACCGGAGGTGAATCACCACCTGCCCATTGGTTTAGGAAACATCGATTTTGTCGGCTACTTTGATCATCTAGTGAGGGCTGGTTTTCATGGACCCGCTATTCTTGAAATCGGTGGTTTGCCAAAGTCAGGCGGCTACGGTCGAGATACAGATGAGGCATTAATCGAGTCGTTACGACGCTTACAAATGTAATCAGCTCTGTCTATTCAAACAGGAGAGCCCCAATGAGCAAAATCGACCGCGTCGAAATTCATGCGTTCAGCTTCCAAGTGAACAACATGTCTTTGGGAGGCAAATCGGCCGCTGGTGTCGCAAACATGGTCTATCGTGCCGGTTCCCAGTTTACGGCCAATCGCTTCGCAGTCCGCATCTTGTGTGATGATGGTACGCAGGGTGAATATGTGACGCACTGGATCGGGACGCCATCATCGCTGGGACAAGTACAAATGTTGGCTCCCAATTTGATCGGACGCGATCCAGAGCAGCGCGAATTGATCTATGATGACTTGAAATGCGAGATCCGAGCCTATGACCACATGGGGCACGGTGTACTCGATATTGCACTCTGGGATCTGGCAGGCAAAAAGTACAACACCTCGGTGACGCGGTTGCTTGGAGCCTATCGTACACGTTTGCCCACTTATGCCAGCACCTATCATGGACAAGCGGAACCAGGTGGATTGGACACGCCTGAGGCATATTTTGACTATGCGCAAGAATGTCAAGAAGCTGGTTTTGTTGGGTTCAAGATCCACGGCTGGAATGATGGCAATGCCAGAAGGGAGGCACAAACGGTCTTGGGGGTTCGCGACGCAGTTGGACCGGATATGTACCTCATGGTTGACCCGGCTTGTGAATTGCGTACATATATGGATGCGCTCTATGTGGGGCGCGCCTGCGATGAAGCAAACTACTTTTGGTATGAAGATCCCTATCGCGATAGTGGCGTCTCAGCCTTGAGTCATCAGCGGTTGCGCGAACAGCTCCGCACACCTCTACTCATTAGCGAACATGTCCGCGGCATCGAACAGAAGGCGAACTTTTTGCTCCAGGGCGGATGCGACATGATCCATGCAGATCCAGAATATGACTTGGGTATCACTGGAGCATTGAAGATCGCCCGCTTCTGCGAAGCACTCGGTCTGGATGTTCAATTCCATGCTTGTGGCCCCGCACATCGCGCCGTCATGGCGGCGACGCGCAATACACACTTTTACGAGATGGCGCTCATGGGTCCAGGGATGCCAAATGCCGTACCGCCAGTTTACACTTGTGGTTATTCGGACCAACCAGCGGATTTGCCAAAAGATGGTCATGTTCCAGTACCAGATGGTCCAGGATTGGGCGTCACCTATGATTGGGACTTTATTGAGCAAAATCGTACAGCACTCTTTGTATACGAATAACGAAACACCGAGTAAGTGCCAGCAGAAGTTTGCAAAACGTTTTGGCTCTTCAGGAACTCAGAGGGTTGACAAAGAAGCACTACCAACTTCCCGGCAGAGGTCAAGAACAGCTTCGTTGACGACCTCATACCTGACCTCTTCCTGATTGAAGAAATGAGAAAGAAGACAGGAGCGAGCCATGATGAAGTGACAGTGGGACTGGAAACAGCGCATAATTTGCTGATTGATTATCTCTGGTCGAGCGGGTACAAGAATGTCTATGTGGTGCCGCCGAATGTGGTGAACAAGAGTCGGGAGCGCTATAGTCAAAGTGGTGCGCATAATGATAAGAGTGATGCCTATGTGATAGCAGATTTGTTGCGGACCGATGTCCATCGATTTTATCCTTGGTCACCTGGCAGTGAATTACTCCAGCAGATGCGAGTGGTCAGCAGTGCCCACAATACTGGACCAAAGAGACTGTGGCCTTATCCAACCGTCTGCGCGCTTGCCTGTTGCGTTACCATCCGGCGCTGCTTGAGGTCTTCAGCAACTGGCCTTCTCGGATTGCCTGCCACCTGGTTCTGACCTATCCAACGCCAGAGCATGTGCGCAACTCCACCTATGAAGGCTTCCAAGAGTTTCTCAAGCAGCACCGACATACGCAACCCCGTAAATGGGTCACTTGTTATGATAAGTTAACCGCCACTTATCCCACATCAGCTCCTGCATTTGTGCCAGCGTATCAACGAGAAGCTCTTCAGCTGGCTGAATGTCTTTTGCTTGCACTGCGCTATGAACAAGAGACCCTTGACCAGTTACAGTCACTTTTTCTGCAACATCCGGATCAGCATATCTTTGCTTCTTTACCTGGTGCTGGCCAGCTTTTAGCTCCCAGTCTTCTGGTCAAGTTTGGCGAAGACAGGAAACGCTTTCCTCTCCCATGAGCCTTCAGTCTCTGGCGGGAACCTGTCCTGTCACCAAACAAAGTGGCAAAGTCAGAACCGTTCATTTCCGCAGAGCTTGCGATCACGACTTTCGTTATTTTACTCAGCAATTTGCTGCTGCTCCCGCAAAGAGTCTTCTTGGGCCGCTGCTTTTTACACCGCCGCTCGCCAACGCGGTCTCAAAAAGAGTCATGCTGATCGCACTCTCGCTAATCGCTGGATTTGCATCATTTGGAAATTGTGGCAAGACAAGAAACCTTATGATGAATCTTTCCATTTGCAGCAACGAGCCCATCGTCGCCAACCTATCGCTTAATTGCTTCTAATTTTTTACTATGTATCGCCTTTGGGTTCCTTGCCTTTGTCCTCATCTATATGTTGACATAACACGCTGCTGGTTCTCTCTATCAGTTCTTCTTCAACGCGCCCTTTTGGAACTGCCATTACATACAAAGCGTGTCCGGGAAGTTCAACCCCCTCTATTCCGGAAGAACCAACGTTTTTAAGCCATTCCTCCGTGAAGGTCAGCGAAATAAACTATTGCGCTATTTACGACAAGATGGATTAGGAGAACCAATGAAGATCACAAACATTGAAACATTTATCGTTGACGCTGGCTGGCGTCCTTGGATCTTTGTGAAGATGGAGACAGATGAAGGTGTCACGGGATATGGTGAGTGCAGCGATGGCAAAACCCCCAATGGCGTTGTCGGAACAATCAAGGATTTGACACCGCTTCTAATTGGGGAAGATCCACGCGCCTATGAAATGCGCTTTTGGGACATGTTGCGTGGTTCGCGACAGAGTCCCAGTGGCGTTGCTGCCAAAGCCATTGCGGGTCTGGAACTGGCCATGATCGATATCAAGGCCAAAGCATTGGGCATCTCTGTCGTTGAGTTATTCGGTGGGCCAACTCGTGATCAGACTCGCGTTTATTGGTCTCACTGTGGCACAAGCCGGATCCGGGCATACGATCTTATGGGTACGCCCCCATTGCGCAACATGGATGATATTGCGGACTTGGGGCGTGAGGTTGTCAGCAAAGGCTTTACGGCGCTGAAGACCAATATTCTGATGCCAAGTGATCCGGGGGGTATGCACTTTGGCGGATTTGGGCGCGGTCCCAACTCAACCGACCAGGTTGTGAGCCGCCAGCTTTTACGCCACATTGAAACGCTGATTGGGACATTTCGGGATGCAGTCGGTCCAGATGTAGACATCAATCTCAACTTAAACTTCAATTTCAAGCCCGAAGCTTGTATGCGCATTGCAAAAGTTCTTGAACAATTTGATCTTCTTTGGTTGGAGATTGACATGTATGATCATCGCGCCATTCGCCAAATCAAGGACTCAACCACAACCAAGATTTGTACCGGCGAAAATCTCTTCTATATGCGCGAGTTTATTCCCTATTTTGATTGTCGCGCAGCAGATGTCTTTATGATCGACATTCCGTGGAATGGATTTTCCCAAAGCAAAAAGGTTGGTGATCTGGCAGAAGTGTATCAACTTAACGTCGCGCCACACAATTATTATAGCCATCTCTGGGGTGGTTCATTTTAGGCGGACAATTAGGTTTACATTTTTGCAAAGAGAAAAGATGTTTATATTTTCTACTTTGAGCCATGCTCAGGCAGAAAATGACCTCATATAGATTTTTATCTATGTATCAAAAGTGTAAACCTAATTCTGAACCACCCCCCATCTCTCCTCGTTTATCAGTGCAAGCCTTTGTGCTGTGTTGCCCAACGTACGGATCATGGAAATCGATATTGATGATGTGCCGTGGAAGGATGACTTGGTCACAACTGTACCAGATATTGTCGAGGGCCAGATGAAGACACCCACAGGACCTGGTTGGGGCACGGATCTCAATGAAGAAGTAGCCAGGGCGCACCCATGGGAAAAGGGGAAGTCTGATTGGTAAAATGAGTAGTGGACCAAACCCTCTTGAAAACAGAAAACCGAAAACCGGGCGTAGTAAACCGATAAGCATACTTGCAGTCGGAATCGCCGCGATCGTGGTCGTTCTTGCTTATCGCTTCGATTTCTTGGATGATGCTTCAATTGACTCGCTCCTAGAGATTGCAAATGTGCTTCTTGAATCTGAATCGCAATCCACCGGGTGGACCGGAGACGTAATTGATGGATCGGATGATGAGTCAGCGCCCTCTGCTGACTCAGACAGAGAACACGCCGGGCAGGGCAATGGGGGAACAGAGACACGCAACCTTCCATACCAAATCTACTTTACAGATCCCACCTGCCCATCAGAGGAAGAGCGCAAAGGCGGAGTCGATGAAACGATCGCTCTGGATATTTTGCAGGCATCCGAGCAGGTTGACATTGCCGCTTTTGACCTCGACTCCGAGCCGCTGGTCAATGCACTGATCGAACTGGAAAGTCGGGGGCTGCTTGTCAGAGTGGTCACAGATGAAGATTATGGTGAGTTGCCCAGTATTCGCCGGCTACGTCGGCATGGCATCAGCGTGATCGAAGACAAGCGAAGCGGCTTGATGCATAACAAGTTCATTGTCATTGATCAGAAAACTCTTTGGGTTGGTTCCATGAATTTTACGTCCAACGGCGTCTATTGTAATGACAACAATGTTGTGCGGATTGAGTCATCCGAGTTGGCAGCCAACTATGTGGTTGAAATGAATGAAATGTACGACGAGAGGAGCTTTGGACCCAAATCGCCAGCCAATACGCCCAACGAAAAGTTAACGATTGCAGGAATCCAGGTAGAGAATTACTTTTCGCCTGAAAAAGAGATGGAGTTGGTCAATGTCATTGCACGGACAGTTGTGCGTGCCCAAGAAGAAATCCTCTTTATGGCGTTCTCATTTACCAACGAAGAGATCGGCGAGGCTATGCTTGGGCGTGCAGATGCGGGTGTGCAGATCAGGGGGTTGTTCGAATCGGCAGGGTCCTCAACAGAGAGCAGCTATTATCCCATCATGTCAGCAGCCGGGTTAGACAATGTTCAGGTTTATCAAGATGCAAATCCCTACATCATGCATCACAAGGTCATCATTGTTGATCGGGAAACGGTCGTTTTCGGTTCCTTTAACTTCAGCGCCAATGCCAATCGCAAGAATGATGAAAATATCATTATCATACACCATGAAGCATTTGCACAGGAATTTGTCGACGAATTTGAACGGTTATGGGATGCAGCGGTTGTTCATCGTGGTGAATAAAGCGTAACGGTTGTCCTGCGTTGAAAGTTAAAATTACGGTGACGTTAAAGCCACGAATAATTCATAACTTTGTTTGCGGTATTCGTCAATAAAGCTGGAATAGAACACGGATAACACGGCTTGGGCTGATTTTCTCGGATTCTATAGCCTTTCAGGAAAAGATTTACCTGTCATGGATGGCATTGCAGCCGGTCAGCTCGTCAGCTCTCTGGCTGACCGGCTGCAATGCTGACAAGCTACTGTTTTGCGTGGAAAAACATTATCTGAACATCTATATCAGATAAATTCCGAGAAAATCAGCTTGCTCAATTCAGACTCGCGTTTTATTTGCAAGTCAAAAAAACGAACGCTTACTGAGCCTATGCTCGCAAGAAACCAGCAATGCGCATAAAGTCACAAACAAGGTGCGCATTCCCTTCTGGGGTATTGGAAACTGTGTCAAGCGTCAATTCCGGGTTATTTGGGGCCTCATATGGGTCGTCAATGCCAGTAAAGTCTTTGATCTCACCGCGGCGGGCGGCAGCATACATACCCTTCACGTCTCGATCCTCACAGACAGAGAGAGGCGTATCCACAAAGACCTCAACAAATTGGTCAGTGCCAACCATATTGCGCACGTCGTTGCGTGTTGCGCGATATGGACTCACGGCAGCACAGATCACAACGCCTCCATGACGAACGAGTTCGGAAGCAACATAACCAATGCGGCGAATATTGATGTCGCGATCTTCTTTGCTAAAGCCAAGCCCCTTGGAGAGATGCGTTCGCACAACATCGCCATCCAATACGGTGACCTGACGTCCGGCCTCTTGGAGCAGGGTTGTCAGTACCCCGGCGGTCGTCGACTTACCAGAGCCGCTCAAGCCCGTAAACCAGATGCAGACGCCTTGCTTGTGACGTGGTGGATAAGCTTCAGCCAGGATCTCCGCTACTTCCGGACGAGTGAACCATTCTGGCAGCGGTTTGCCATTGTTTAGATAATCCTCACGGACTTGCGTACCAGAAATGGATGCCGTTGGCGTATCGTCAGAGATTTTGGTAATCTCTTCGTAGCGCTCTTCTTCGGGCAAATAGGCCAACATGCGGAAAGGCACCATCTTGACGCCAACTTCTTCGCTGTGTTGTTCAACCATATCCTGTGCATCATATGGTCCATAGAAAGGTTTGCTGTCAGAATCAGAGCCAGGACCGGCATGATCTCGCCCGACAATCAAGTGATTTGCACCATAGTTGCGGCGAATGATTGCATGCCAGAGAGCCTCCCGCGGTCCACCCATGCGCATGGCAAGTGGCAATAATGAGAGCAGGATTTGATCTGGCTCATAGTAGCGAGCGGCAAGTGCTTTGTAGGTGCGCACACGGGTAAAGTGATCGACATCGCCTGGTTTGGTCATGCCGACGACGGGATGCAACAGGAGAACACCATCGGCCGCTTGCGCTGCTCGTTTTGTCAACTCTTCATGAACACGGTGCAGCGGGTTACGCGTCTGAAAGGCAACGACATTTTCACGGTTAATCTGAGCAAGTTGTGCACGAGTCTGTTCGGGTGTCAAACGCAAATCCTGATAATCAAAGTGTTTCGGTAGTTCGAGTACCTGTAAACGACCAGAGATATTCACGTTACCCCAGCGATACATCTCGGCAACAAGGGGATGGCGTGGGCTAAGGGTACCGAACACTTTTTGCGATACTTCCTCGCGATCCCACTCATACATCTCTTCCACAGTCATGATTGCCAGCAGGTTGTTCTTGGAATCGCGAATTGCGATATCCGTGTCGAGATTCACGCCTGAATCAGGGTCGACAGGTAAGGTAATCGGCATCGGGAAAAGAGTGCCATTTGCCAAGCGCATCTCATCCAACACACGTTGATGATCTTCTGCTCCCATAAAGCGATCGAGTGGTGAAAATCCACCAACGGCTAACAGTTCCAAATCACACACTGCACGTTCAGAGATTTGAATAGATGGCAATGTTCCGGCATAGTTCTTCAATTCTTCTTGCGCCTCGTCAGGGACGATCAGATCAATCAACTCGCCTCCGTATGGAGAAATCAGCTTGGTTGCTTCTAAAGTTTCTAAAACTGCCATGAGGCCTCCAACTAAAGATAAAAAATTGGGGGTGGTTCAAAATTAGGTTTACACTTTTGATATATAGACAAAAATCTATATGAGACCGTTTTCTCTCTGAGAACCGGCGAAATCAGAGAATATAAACGTTCTTGCTGGTCAAAATGGTAGAGCGTCTGCCGTGGCCAGAAGCACCACTCAAGCGAGGGCGTGGACGGCCAAAAGTGTATTCAGATTGTCTGATGGTGAAAGCGTTAATCATAATGATTGTTCGGCGCTTGTATACAGCCTATAGTTTACTGGCTTTTCTAGAGCAGGAGACAGAGTTAACCTGTCAACTGCGTTTACTGCTCTGTGAGAACGGAAAGTTTCCGACGCGTCGGACCTGGGAAAGACGGTTAACGGTATTACCGGATAGTTTGCCAGGTTTGATTGGTGTTCTAGGACGCCATCTAGTCCAACAGCTTCAACCCTGGGCTAAGCAAGGGAGAGCGGTCTCAATTGATAGCACCCCCTTACGAGCCAAAGGCGGCGTTTGGCACAAGAAAGATCGGGAGAAAGGCGTCGTGCCTCATTCGACCATTGATACTGAGGCGCACTGGTCCAAATCAGGCTATCATGGCTGGTGGTCTGGCTGGAAGTTACATCTGGCCTCAACCGCTACGGCACTCTGGATTCCGCTGGCTGCTGAACTGACCCCGGCTAACCATGCTGATATTAAGGTGGCTCCCTCTCTCTTGCCTGAACTTCCCTTTGAGACTCGCTATCTCCTTGGAGACACCCATTACAATGAACCCGAGTTCCGTGCTCTTTGTCACCGCCAAAACATCGAGTTAGTTGCTACTCGCTATGGTCCCTACCCCCATTCTGATCCGGGCGTCAAGGTCCGACAACTCTTTCACCGCTTGCGATCGAAATCCATCGAACCTTTCAACAATCTCTTCAAGAATATTTTCGATTGGCAGGGGCAGGTTCCCGTCAAGGGCCTCACTTCTACTCGCCTTTTTGTTCTTGGCGCTCTTTTACTTTATCAAATCGTTTTGCTTTATCAGTTTGAACGTAATCTGCCCTTAGGCAAGAATATTAAGCCCCTTCTCAGGGCTGCTTGATTTATGACCACGTCTCAACTAACCAACAATGAACCAGCACTGGTCCAATAAAAAAATCTGCGCTCCCCAGGTGATAGAACCAAAAGCGCAGATTTCTCTTTATTCGACACCAGGCACTATAAGACTAGGTGACTAGGTGACTATGAGCATACTATCACAAAGCGACACCCTTTGTCAAGGGGTTAAGCATACAGATTTGACCAACCAGAGCGCAGTAGCGCAAGACAGCACCACCCACACCCCCACACAGCCAGCGCGCAAGCGATTCCGGCCCCAAAGTCACGGTCCACCACGCCCAGCCAGCGAAAACGGAACGAATCACGCTAAAAGAGTTGTGGCAGCGCCAAGAAGAAGAGCGCCGTCAGGCTGACGTAATCTCCGGTGATGCAGCCCTCCACTGGCTACACGAACAGAACGCAGGCAAGTTCGTACTGATTCCCCCCAAGGCGGCAAAGTTCCGGCGCGCGAAGGCTGGAACCAAGCCGAGAATGCAGCCACCCGACAGGATGCGCTAGATCATCCTGAAATGAGCGTCGGTCTGTTGGCGTTCGATGGGATTATCATCGTCGAATCTGACTTTGACTTTCCCGGCAAGGTGGCCCAGATCGGCGGCTATGCCGATACCGTCAAAGTGATCCGGACCAACAAGCCCCAGGGCGGCGCTCTCGTTTACCGTCTGTCTGATAGGATTGCGCAAACGCAGAATTGGACGCCAGAAGGAGAGAAACACCCACACCTTGAACTGAAGGGGATCAACTCCACCGGCACGGCAGCTTACAAATTAGTGGCGGGTGCCCACAATGGCGGGATCTACCGGCTACATGACACCCAACATGGGATCAAGGCCATCAGCCTGGCAGACTTGGGCGCAATCTGGCAAACCATCACCGGCGAGCCGCTAAAACACGCGGAGAGCACCCAGGACACCCCCGGACCTACAAACACCTCACGCGTAACGGAACACGCCCAGGAACCCCCGGTTTTTTCGGCCAGTGCTGATATGACACGCGCGGCCCTGGCCACTATCACCTACCGCCCGCATTATGAGGCCTGGCGTAACCTCGCATGGGCCGCCCATGCTGCTTTGGACTATAACAGCGACCTGACAGAGCAGATTCTGATTGACTGGCGACCGGAAGAGCAACCAGGAGAGTATAAAAAACTCCTGGCCAGCGACATGCGCGGCGGCGTGGGGGCCGGTACGCTCTTCTACATGGCCAAGCTGAACGGCTGGGAACCGCCAGAGCGCACCGAGCCGACGCGATTCACAGATGAGGCCACCGGCGTATCGAAGACCCTGGCGGAATGGTTGGACCTGGCAACCGTGGCCATTGCCGCGCGAGACGGGAACAGCGATCTAGTGAACCGTGCGGGGCTGGGCGTGATCGCCGCCTTGCGGCGAACTGGTGAGATTGAGCATTTCATATCGAGCCGATACCAAGCGGACCTGGCCGGAATTTCGCGGGATAGTGCCCAACGTGCCCTCCGGTTTCTATGCCCCCAATTGATGACCGCATACCAGCGGGGCCGCGAGCGCGACCTACTTAAGGCGCGTGAACTGTTGGCCCAAGTGGAGCAATTCACAGACGGGGCCGCGGCGCTAAAATTACTGACGGGGAAACAGCGGGCGACCGTAGCCGATAGAATGCGCCGGCATGAAAGCAAGAATCTGTTGGCCGAGGTTGTGATGTACTGTGCCGATCGAGTCGCCAACATCGAGCGCGAATTGACCAGGGTGAACAGCGTCGCCCGCGGGAGTGTGCCGCTCTTGAATCCATCGCCGCGGCGGCGGGCCATATGCCAACACCTACCGGCTCAATCTGGCCTATCTGGTGGACATTGAAAGTGCGCGCAGCATCTGCCACAAAGTCAACGACGACGGCCCAGTCGAAACAGTTTGTTGTGGCAGATGCTGCGCGCACTTTACACCCTCTCTGAGAATCTGCACGATGACGCTTTCCAACGCAACCGCCCAGACCCAGATAATGAACACGCGCGCCGACTGTTGGACTTGGCCCAAACCATAGGGGATGAGGGAGAGCGGCGGCGGCGCATTGTCGAACTGGCTGGCCGCGTCGATGTCCGGCTATTAGACAGCATCGGGCCAGCGGGCCCGTACATCATAGATGCGCTTGACCAACAGGATCACATATGAGAGCCTCGCGGCGGCTGTTGGGATGCATGGGTTCGATTCGGCGTACCATCGCGCGCATATAAAGCTGGAAGCGATCGGCATTGACCCTCGTTGCGATTTACACAGAAACAGGGTTTGACCAGGACCGGAAAGCACCCTACCGCAAAACAACTTTCTCTCTGAGGAATGGCGCGCGAATCTAACCACTACGCCAACATGACCACTGACGGAACTGTCATGAAGCGCAATTAGACATGCGGGAACGGTTGTTACGTCTCTTCTGAGAGGGCAGATCACAGCGGCTGAGGTTCTGGCCGACATTGACCGCATCGAGGCCGACTGTCAGAAGCTGCTAGACACCATCGACCCAAGGCAGGCGCTGGACCTGTCCGCAGACCTGGCCGAGGTCGAGAACAAACCCGACATTCAGCCGATTCGTGATGAGGCGGTATGGGAGTACCTGTTACGACTTGCAATCCAGGGAGACGCGCAGGGCGAGACTGCTGAGCGTCTGCTGGACCTGGCCCAACGTGACGCCCTGAATCACTCTGAGTCCGCAGAGCTTAGGGCGCTGGCTAATCGGCTTGGGATTCCGCATTGTTTCTCTGACATCAAGAATGGTAGACGTTGATCGGTTGGAGGATGCGTAGCTATGGCGTGAGATTCAGCCATTTTGGACCGGTGTAACGCACCCAGATATGGGACCCATCCGCGCGGCGGGTGCGTACGACCAGACCATTGTGGCTGGTCAGGTTCAGCAGCGTCTTGATCGCTGTGACGGCACTTCATCCCCCCTCATCGACGTCGATGACCAGACAGTCGATGCTTCTGGGGATCACCCCTAGTAGTGGTCGCTGATCGGGGGCGGCTGGGGGACTATTTAGATGCCGGCGG
>JAHBNG010000180.1 GCA_019217005.1 Chloroflexi bacterium TSY | reverse complement strand
GGAGGTCTGTCTGTGGGTGACAAAGCGTTTCCGCGAACAGGTGGGAAGGGAAACTATAACTCTTGAATCAAATCACGCTCAACGAAAACCTCTGCATGCTTTGCTGAAAAGTGGTATGCAGGACCATCTGCCATTTGAACGGCAGACGGTTATGTGATTGATCTTGTTCAGGATGACTCTTTGATCGAGATTCAAACCCGAGGCTTTTCTGGGTTAAAGCGTAAGCTTGGTTTGGTGAAAGCATACCCTGTTTGTCTTGTGCATCCTATTGCCCGAGAAAAATGGATCGTTAAGTTGAGCGAAGACGGTCAACAAGAGGAGAAGCGTCGTAAATCGCCCAAGCTTGGTTCCGTTCTCGACATCTTTCATGAACTCGTTAGTCTTCCGACACTTTTGTCAGAGCCAAATTTTTCGTTGGAGGTTCTACTGATTCAAGAAGAGGAAGTTCGGCGCTTTGGGACGACAGGCATGGCGGCGTCGTGGATGGAAGACAGAAGAACGGCGCTTGATCAAAGTGGTCGAACGTCATCGCTTCGACGCTCCATCTGATTTGAGCACACTCTTGCCTGCCAACTTGCCAGACTGCTTCACCACGACAGATCTAGCTAAAAAACTAGCAATATCGTCAGCTCTCGCGCGCAAAATGGCGTACTGTTTACGGAAAATGGGGATGATTCAAGAGTTGGGAAAACGCAGCCGCTCGCGTCTTTATCAACAAACTGTATAAGATAATCAGTAGACCACAGTCGCCATATGCGACTCCGCTGCAAAAAAGGGCAGCAAGAGAGAGTTAAAGGCCGCGTTGAATAAGAAGCGGGTCCAAGTTGACCCGCCAGAGTGGGTGGCGTCGTTGCCTGTGCGCAAATCAGTTGTAGTGAGCACCGTACTTAGGCGGTCGGTGCCAAAGAAGCCGAGGGACTCGAGGGTTTTGAGTGCGCCGGCTTTGCATGCTCCTTGCGTCGTTTGAGAAAGAAGTCGCCGCCGAGTTCTTCAAAGACGGCATCGGGCTTGTCGATGAGATGATAGACGATGGTCAAGATGGAATGGGCCACGGCAATAGCTGCCCGCTTGGCTCCGCGTCGTGCCTTGAGACGGTGGAACTGTGCGGCGAGATAGGTGTCCTGGTGCGAGGAGGGCGGTGACTAACCATTTCTGGCCCTTTCGTCGGCGACCACTCTTGCGTTTGCCCGCCGATTCGTTGTTGCCAGGACAGACACAAGCCCAGGAGGCCAGTTTCTTAGCTGAGGGCCAGCTTTCGACCGAGGGACCGATCTCCGCCAGAATTATCTCGGCGACGACTCGCCCCACACCGGGAATGGCATCTAGGCGTGCGATGAGGTCAGCATGCGGAGCCATGAGGACCCCAATCTGTTGATTGAGGGCATCAATGCGTACATTCAGGTGATCGAGATGATGCAGAACTTCTTGCAGCATAAAACGATGATGAGGACGGACCAGTCCCGTCAACGCATCAACCAACTGGGGAATCTTGGCCCGCAGCCGCTTTTGTGCCAAGTCAGCCATGGCTTCTGGGTCCATCTCATCTGCAATCAGGGCCTCGATCATCTGGCGTGCCGATACACCTTGGATGCTCGTGACCACCGATCCCAACTTGACGTTGGCATCTTCCAACACCTTATGCAGGCGATTGACTGCCGCACTCTTCTCTTGCAAGAGACGCGTCCGATAGCGCGTCAGGTCTCGCAAGTCCCTTTGCTCCACATCTGGAATGAAACTGCGCTCCAGCAGTCCATAACTCATCAGTTTCGTGATCCAGGCCGCATCGCTCTCATCCGTCTTGCGACCAGGCACCTGTGCCAGATGGCGGGCATTCACAATCCAGACCTCAAAATGCTCATGCAACACAAAAAAAGAGATCGGTTTCCACACTCCCGTACTCTCCATCGCCACATGCGTGATCCCATACGACGACAGCCACGACCTCAACCCCTCCAACTCGACCGTCGTTGTCCCAAATCGCTTGCGCACCTGCTCCATCCTCCCTGATTCATCTACCACACACGCCACTACCATCCGCTTGTGAACATCCAGGCCGCTGCACTTCGGAAACATCACTTCCATCTTCCTTTCCTTTCGCAGGCTTATGTGCCGATTGTGAGCACAGTCTGCCTGCGTGTTTCGTCCCGAGGAACGTCCACATCCCGTGGTGCGTCGGTGTACCAATCTAGCTACTGAGCGTTCTTTACTTGACCACGGACCTTTCCCGATTTCTGTTCGGCGGCTGCCACCACACTTTAACACATTTTTCATCCCCTGTTGTGTTGGCTCACCGCATGTTTATCTACTGAGTATAGAGTATATAGTACTTGCTCAACAATGTGAGGCAGGACCTTCCCGGACACGCTTTGTATGTAATGGCAGTTCAAAGGGCGCGTTGAAGAAGAACTGATAGAGAACCAGCAGCGTGTTATGTCAACATATAGATGAGGACAAAGGCAAGGAACCCAAAGGCGATACATAGTAAAATTAGAAGCAATTAAGCGATAGGTTGGCGACGATGGGCTCGTTGCTGCAAATGGAAAGATTCATCATAAGGTTTCTTGTCTTGCCACAATTTCCAAATGATGCAAATCCAGCGATTAGCGAGAGTGCGATCAGCATGACTCTTTTTGAGACCGCGTTGGCGAGCGGCGGTGTAAAAGCAGCGGCCCAAGAAGACTCTTTGCGGGAGCAGCAGCAAATTGCTGAGTAAAATAACGAAAGTCGTGATCGCAAGCTCTGCGGAAATGAACGGTTCTGACTTTGCCACTTTGTTTGGTGACAGGACAGGTTCCCGCCAGAGACTGAAGGCTCATGGGAGAGGAAAGCGTTTCCTGTCTTCGCCAAACTTGACCAGAAGACTGGGAGCTAAAAGCTGGCCAGCACCAGGTAAAGAAGCAAAGATATGCTGATCCGGATGTTGCAGAAAAAGTGACTGTAACTGGTCAAGGGTCTCTTGTTCATAGCGCAGTGCAAGCAAAAGACATTCAGCCAGCTGAAGAGCTTCTCGTTGATACGCTGGCACAAATGCAGGAGCTGATGTGGGATAAGTGGCGGTTAACTTATCATAACAAGTGACCCATTTACGGGGTTGCGTATGTCGGTGCTGCTTGAGAAACTCTTGGAAGCCTTCATAGGTGGAGTTGCGCACATGCTCTGGCGTTGGATAGGTCAGAACCAGGTGGCAGGCAATCCGAGAAGGCCAGTTGCTGAAGACCTCAAGCAGCGCCGGATGGTAACGCAACAGGCAAGCGCGCAGACGGTTGGATAAGGCCACAGTCTCTTTGGTCCAGTATTGTGTGGCACTGCTGACCACTCGCATCTGCTGGAGTAATTCACTGCCAGGTGACCAAGGATAAAATCGATGGACATCGGTCCGCAACAAATCTGCTATCACATAGGCATCACTCTTATCATTATGCGCACCACTTTGACTATAGCGCTCCCGACTCTTGTTCACCACATTCGGCGGCACCACATAGACATTCTTGTACCCGCTCGACCAGAGATAATCAATCAGCAAATTATGCGCTGTTTCCAGTCCCACTGTCACTTCATCATGGCTCGCTCCTGTCTTCTTTCTCATTTCTTCAATTTGGCGAAATCCCTTCTGGCTATGCTCTATCTGCGCATAGCCCAGCGCTTCCTGTCTCATCCAACATCATCACATCATGTTTCTTTTCACTCCAGTCGATTCCCATTTTCACTTTCATCTTGGACCTCCTCTCCCGTATCGCCTGAGCTCCTCAACTTTGGACGCTGTTTTCCGTTTTCCTGTTATGGCACTCGAGGTGCTGCACGCTTTCGCGTTGCACGGCGTCGACCTGGCGGACTGTCCGGGAAGGGCGGTCGCACCGCGAAGAGGTTGGTCCTTTTTGCCAGGTCGAGAGTCCAATAAGTTTCGGCTTTCCTTGCTTTTGCCTTCCCTTATTTTATCTTCCTTTCCTATATTACCTAACAGGAAGAGGTCAAGTTGGGTCGAGACGATTTCTGACCTCTTCCTATTAGATAATATAGGAAAGGAGTTAGAATGAGAGAGACAGAAAGAGAGAAGCTGTCACTCGGAATCGAACTCCGGCTTGGTAAAAAGGACCGCCCTCTTCCCGCGGTGCGACCGCCCTTCCCGGACCGTCCACCAAGCCGACGCCTAGAACCGTCGCAAGCGTGTAGCATCTCGAATGCCATAATAGGAAAACGGAAAAGAGCGTCCGAAAAAAATGACCAAAGGCAATCCTCAAGTGAATGAGGAGGTCAAAAATGCAGATATTCATAGGAATAGACTGGAGTGAAACAAAACATGATGTAATGATAACGGATGAAAACGGTCGTCGAATTAACTACATGACAATAGAACATAGTGTGGATGGCTTTAAGCAACTAGAAAAGTGGCGAGAAACGATGGATATCGGCCATGAAAAATGTCGAATCGGATTAGAGACAGCACATAATCTGATAATTGACTACTTATGGGATGCTGGGTATACAAATCTATATGTCCTCCCACCGAACGTGGTCAAAGCAAGTCGGGCGAGGTACAATCAGAGCGGTGCTCGCACTGATGAAAGTGATGCATATACGATAGCTGAACTGGTCAGAACAGATGTTCACCGATTCTATCCTTGGCATCCAGGGAGTGAATTACTCCAGCAAATGCGCATCGTGGTGAGCATGACCGAGTTTTGGCGCAAAGAAACGGTTGCTGTCTCCAATCGCTTGCGTAGTTGTTTGCTCAGATACCATCCCGCTTTGCTCAATGTCTTTAGTTGGCCATCGCCCATTGCAGCTCATCTGATTCTGGCTTATCCGTCGCCGCAAGCAGCAGAAAAAGCAACCTATGATGAATTTCAGGTCTTTCTCAAGCAACATAAACATAATCAGCCCTCCAAATGGCTCACCTGTTTTGATGCCTTGACCACACAACATCCCCGTTCAGCTCCGGGTGTTGCCCAAGCTTGTCAAGTTCAAGCCCAGCAACTTGCCCGACTCTTGCTCCATACCCTCAACTCCAAGCAAGCAACACTCCAACAGTTGAACTCTCTTTTTCTGCAACACGAGGATCACCCCATTTTGCTTCCTGCCGGGCGCAGGAGAGCTCTTGGCTCCCTCTTTGCTGGTCAAATTTGGCGAAGATCGCCGCCGCTTCCCCCATTCCAGCATGGTCCAGACTTTAGCTGGCACGGCTCCCGTTACCAACCAAAGTGGCAAAGTCCACTTGGTCCACTTTCGCCGCTCTTGTGATAAAGAGTTTCGTTACTTTTCTCAGCAACTGGCTCGTTCTTCGCGCCAGCAATCTCGCTGGCTTCGGCTTACTTTACAAGCTCGTCAAAGGGCCACTCGGTCAGTCGCTCTCATCGGGCTTTAGCCAACCGCTGGCTGGCCATTCTTTGGAAAATGTGGCAAGACCGAACCACCTATGACGAATCTTTCCACATTCGTCAACGAACTATCCGTCGTCGACCACAAGCTTAGTTTTCTGCTTTCTTTTTTTTCAGCTACGGCAAAGTCGGGTACAAAATGACCATAAGGGTGAAATCCTAGAGCAGCCCTCTGTTTGCATGAAAAATTTGTACCCGACTTTTGCTGCTACTGTTTTTTTTCTTGATTGCCTTTGATTTCTCTCTTATGTCTACTTGCTACCAGCTCAATACCCAAGTTTACATAAAGTCGGAATTGTTGATTTTTTCCGACTCTTTTCAACGCGCCTATTTGGTATCTCTCTTACTGACTAAGCGTGTCCGGGAAGGTTGGTTCTGTCCGGCCGTATCCGATTGAGAATATATCGCACACATCTAAAATTGATAATAGGTCGATAGTAAGTGTCCGAATCTCGTTGATATTTGTTGATACTCCGAGTATCCTAGCTTCAAATATGATTCCTCACTTACTAATCATCCACTATCCTAAAATCTATTAACTTTGAAAGGTGACAAATTTCACAATGTATCCAACAATTCTCGCAATTCACAATATTATGCGCTGGGTAGTTCTCTTGCTCGGTGTGTGGGCTTTGGTCAGTGCCTTTAGCGGTTTGGCGCTCTCGCGAACCTGGACAGAATCGGATCGTCGTCCTGGTTCTCTGTTTACAATATCACTGGATATTCAACTCCTCTTGGGGCTTTTGCTCTATTTCGTGCTCAGTCCGATCACCCGGTTGGCTATGTCAGATTTTGGTGCAGCAATGGGCGATGATGTTCAGCGCTTTTATGCCGTTGAACACCTCATGATGATGATATTGGGGATAGTCTTTGCTCACATTGGGAATGTTCGCGTCAAGCGAAGCAGTGAAGGGACGACCAAATTTCGCACCGCAGCCATTTGGTATACGCTTGCATTCGTGGCAATTTTGTCACGTATTCCGTGGGATAGAGCGTTCATCCCAAGCTTCTAGTACACGGCAGCGCAAATAGACCGATGGTTAGAAACCAGGGTTTTGAGTCGTCCAAATCGCTCTATTCCCAGAGTAAAACCCTGGTTTCTTTTAGGCCGCAATGTACTAGCGTTTATACCCTACCAGTATTACGAGTGAGCCTAGTAGTACATATCTAGCCTGCGCATGATGCGAGTAGGTTATATGAGGCTTTTTTATGACTAAGGTCATGTAAACTTACCCGTATGCCGATATGTTCCAACACCATACGTGCGCAGGCGGCTAGACAATCTGCCTCATAGCGTTGGCTATAATGTATGACATTTAACAAAGGCATTGGCGCGGTCTCGGATCTTTTGAATTTGCTCGTCGGTCAGGGGGATTACGTCACCTGTTGTGGCATCGATATCTAGAAACCCAAGTCGCACTGGTCCGATGTTGTAGCGAAGGAATATGATAGAAACTTGCCAAACGGGTCGCTCTGAGTGCAATGAATACACGATGATTGAGTATTAATCCATGCCATATCCTGAACATCCGCCCGCTGGCCGAGCCAGAGCGAAGTTACTGGCTGAACAAATCAATAATGTCACCAAGCATTTTGGCTGGCAAACCCGTCAAACGGCATCGGACCATTTAACGGATGACACGGCTGGGAGAACCGAATTACAATCGCATTCTCGGGGGTGGTTCATTTTAGCTGGATAGATAGGTTTACACTTTTAGAAACAGAAAGAACGTTTATATTCTCTGATTTCGCCGGTTCTCAGAGAGAAAACGGTCTCATATAGATTTTTGTCTATATATCAAAAGTGTAAACCTAATTTTGAACCACCCCCATTCTCGTCGTGTTTTTAACTTGGCCTGGCCCGTGATTGGCGAAAACTTTCTGCAAACTTTACTGGGAATTGTCGATACCTTCATGGTCGCTGCTTTAGGCGCGGCGATCCAGATCATGTATTTTGTCATTGCTGCTTTGAGTGCCACATCTGTCGGCAGTTCAGTGCTGGTTGCACAGGCGGTTGGTGCGAAAGAGCTGACACAGGCGAGCGTGTTCGCCAAGCAATCATTGGTCTGGAGCGTTATCGTTTCGATTCCACTCATCTTGGTAGGTCTCTTTGCCACGGAACCGGTCATTGCTGTTTTTGGCATGGAGCCAGATGTGAGCGCAATTGGTGTCGAGTATCTACGGGTCACAATGGGAACTGTCGTTGTCTTGACGCTGTTGGTTCTGGGGGGTGGCGTTCTCCGTGGCGCTGGCGATTTGCGAACGCCGATGTTGGTGACGGCGTTCGCAAATGTGGTCAACATCGTTTTGACCTACGGACTGATTTTTGGTGAATTGGGGATGCCTGAACTGGGCGTGGTTGGTAGCGCTTGGGGAACATTTTTGTCGCGCATTGTGGGCTTTGTCATTCTGCTGTTCATCTTATGGCAAGGGAAGAATGGTGTCTCAATTCGTGGTCATCAGGACTGGTTGCCAGCGCTCGGCTCAGCCCGACAACTCCTCAAAATTGGCATTCCCGCAGCCTTAGAGCAGATACTCACCTCCATTGGTTTCCTCCTGATGACTGTTGTGGTGGCTAGTTTAGGAACCAACACATTGGCCGCTCAGCGTATTATTTTCAATGCGCTATCAATTTCTTTCTTACCTGGAGTTGGTTTTGGCTTGGCTGCGACTGCCTTGGTCGGACAAAGCATTGGTGCCCGCCGGCCGGATGAGGCCAAAATTGTCGCGCGCATCTCAACAATCTGGGCCGTCGTTTGGATGGGGCTGCTTGGGATTCTATTCATCATTTTTCGTCAAACAATCATGGGCTGGTTTACAGATGATCCAGCTGTCATTGCCATCGGTGCAAATGGATTCTGGCCTCTGGCAAGCACCCAACCATTTTGGGCCATCATAATCGTCCAAAGCGGTGCGTTGCGTGGAATAGGAGATACAAAATTTCCTCTTTGGGTGAACACAGTCGGCGTTTGGGCCGCTGTCCTGTTAGGCTACTTTCTGATCACTCTCTTTGCGGGTGGCTTGGGGACGATTTGGTCTTCATTTCTGGTGACTGGTCCGGTTTCTTCTTGGCTCATGTGGCGACATTTTCAGCGAACAGTCTCCCAAGCAGTACCAGAGCGCATGGTCTAGCACGTTCCAAATTTACCTATTTCAAATTCATACCAACTCGACCACCATCCACATGCACTGTTGTTCCAGTCATATATGAGGCATCATCACTCAGTAGAAACGTGATAACAGATGCAATTTCTTCTGGCCCACAACGTCTTCCCATGATGCAAGATGTGATCGGGGTCGATTCCAGTTCCTTTTTGCGCGCTTGGGGATCTGGCGCGTTCCCAAAGTGCATCTCTGTTACAACCCATCCCGGTGCGATTGCATTGACCCGGATTCCATACCCTACAAATTCCTGGGCCATTGTCTTGGTCACTGAGACCAGACCTGCTTTGATTGCGTCATAAACTACCTGACGGGGGCGCCCCATAAAACCACCTTCTGATGAGATATTGACAATGGCACCGCCCTCATTTTTCAACAAAGGCATGAGAACTTGAGTCATTAAGATCCAGCCTCTTAAACCGATCCTGGTTTCAATTTCCCAGTTGTCCAGCCATCCACCATCCTCGATCATTCCTTGTCTGACAATAGCCGCGTTGTTGACCAAATAGTTCAGCACTGGAAACTGCCCGGCAACTGTCTGACCAACAGATTTGACAGCTTCATCGTCAGCTAAATCTGCTTCTATAAAGACGGCTTTGCCGCCTGCTTTTTCGATCCGCGCAACCACTTGATTCCCAAACTCAACATTGTGATCGACAATGATCACATATGCGCCTTCCGCAGCCATGCGCAAAGCCGTCGCCCGACCGATGCCGGATGCACCGCCGGTGATTAATGCGACTTTGTCTGTAAAACGGGTCAATCCATACTCGTTTACGGTCATTTTGTCCCTCCTTTTTACTGCACTTGCAAATAAACTGAAAATGAATTCGCCGCTTCTACCCGACTGGAACGGCCAAATAGATTTGGCCCTACGCGAGAAAGTGTACGGGACGAGTCAGGTGGCGAGCAGCGGTGGCGGGTGATGCTCAACTCGCCACCCACTACTCGCCATATCGCCACGTCTCGATCCACTAACACGCATAGCTCCATCTATTTTCAGTTTATGGCAGTGCTCAGATTGGTCTGAGTGATGTCTTTCAGTATACTCAGTAGATCCAAATTTGGCGTTTTTGGCGATTTTCAGTCGAGATTGCAGGGATTTTGGAGTCATTTATTCAGATTTCGGTTACAGAAAACAACCTATTTCATATCTGAAAATCGCCCAAATCTAACGCAAAAACTAGATATCGACCGGCAAATTTGTATTTATGTCAACTGTTTAGCCAGAATTCTCTCTCAAAACCTGAAATTTGGATCTACTGAGACTGGAGAATAGAGGCTCACTCAAGAAAACAGCGCAGTTTAGTGACTTATGCGTGAATGTCTTGCACATTGGGCAATACAGATTGTTCCAGCGCTGAAATTGGCACAAACTGAAACTCCTGCAACAGTCGTTCCAACTTGATCGCCATCGAATCCAGCCTATAATAATGAGTCATACGATAAAGTGGCGCGACACCTTCCGAGACGCGAGGGTGGTCTGGATCAAACTCCCATGGATGGAGATAGAAAATCGCTGGTTGGCCCACTTGATTCAGTTGCCGAATGGCTCGAGAAATGAGTGGATAGGGTAAAAAGCGGGCGTAGAAGCCACCACTGAACGGCAGATGATAGGAACCGATGCGCATTGTGGAAATGGGATATTCACGCAGATTTGTTCGAATAGTTGGCGGGTGAAGAGTTAGTTTGTGAGGAAAACGATTGGCGTCAGGAATTCCATAACGTGGGTTATGGGCCGGAACAATACTTGTGTCATAGCGCAAGCCGCACTCTGCCACGATCGACAAAGCCCAGAAATTTTGTTTGGTAATGGAAAAATATGGTGCGCGGTATCCCTGAATTGGTTCATCTGTGATACACCGGAGAAGATACAATGTCTGAAGCAAATCCTGCGCAAAGTCACGCGGTGACAAGCGGTAGACAGGCGTGTGATCAAATCCATGAGCAGCGATTTCATGACCTGCATCAGCAACTGCGCCAAGAAGAGAACGCCATTGTTCCACAACAATCCCCAGAACAAAAAAAGTCGCTTTGACCCGATACCTATCTAGAAGATCTAGAATGCGCATCAAGCCGATCGATAGACGAGGTTCTGCTTGCTCCCATTGATCTTTCGGTAGAAAACCGTGGTACCAATCCTCCACGTCGATGGTTAAAGCGTTTGTAATTGGCTCTTGAGCTGGCACGGGTAGTTGATTACATGCGGTGTTTCTTTGCGAAAATTCATCATATTGGGGATGATTTGTCGATCTGATTGTATACCTCCTCTATACGACTCGCCATCAAATCGATGCAATATTTCTGCTCTACTTGCTTCCGCCCTGCTTCTCCCATCTCGCAACGTCGCTCTGGTTTCATGCTCAAATGTGTGATCGCTGCTGAGAGGGCATCCACATTGCCAGGTGGTACAAGTAGCCCCGTCTTATTATGGACATTGACCGTCGACAACCCTGGCAGATCACTACAGATGACCGGACGTGCAAACGCTTGTGCTTGAAGCATCACCAAGCCAAACGCCTCGCTTGTGTAGACAGATGGCAAGATCAGCAGATCGCAAGCCTGATAATAGGCGGTCAGCGTATCATCATCAACAGAGCCAACCATGATTACTTTCTGTTCTAGTTGGAGTTCTTGGATTTGATGGCGAACTTGTGACTGTAATGGTCCTGTGCCAACGATCAGCAATGTCCCATTAACCTGTTCCATTGCTTGAATTGCCACATCTAGACCCTTGTAATAACAGAGCCGACCCACAAATAGAGTGATTGGAGCAGGATATTGTTGACGAATTTGAGTGCTTTGCTGGGTTGATGTGTGTGTTGGAATAAACTGATTCAGCGAGATACCGTAGGGAATGACATGGGATTTTGCATGAAACGGCGCGAGAAAAGGCGAAGCTTCTAGATACGATTGGGTTCCAACCAGAATGGCACGGGCGCGCCGAAAGACAATGCGTTGCAAGAGATCAAATGTCTTGATCAGTGCTTTCGGTTTAACGACATCATTGTGGTAACCGACAACTACAGGAACAGCTCTGCGGTGTAGCATGGCCGTCAAAAAGGCCATTGGACAAGGGTGATGCAGATGGAGCAGATCTGGATTGAGTTTGCTGACCCAACGAGGCATCGTTGGACAAAAGGGGGTATAATATCTGCCAAACGTAGCAGCCCGCACAACATGAATGCCTTGAACATTCTCTTTCTGTGTCGTTGCGCCAAGCGCCGAGACCAGCACACAATGTTCAAACTGTTCAGAGGGGAACGAGGCCAACGCCAGGATGTGATCCTCAATTCCACCTCGCTTGGGATGAAAGTCCTGATAGATGTGAAGAACGCGTCGTTTGAGCATGAAATCTTATACTCACCCAGAAAAGTTTTATACCGTCTCCGATCTGCGAGACGCGGATTGACGCAAACTCAGTAAACGGGCACTGAGCGTCTCAGCTGGATGGTATGAAACTTTTCAAAAGAACAAATTGTCGTTGTTTGGGTAGATTGATACAAGACTCACAGCTGTTCTGATCGTCTTATGCCGAGCTCGCTCATAGATGAAAAAGGTTTCGCCAAATCGATCCTTGGACGTCTCGTCTGCACCGGACGGGCAAGACGCCCAGGGACCAACTTTATATGCTCCCATCCTATGCAGAAATGGGTGACTCTACTCAACTGTAAGCGGCCCATTCTCTTTGCTTCTATGGCAGTGCTCAATATAAACGCATTCTCTGATCAGCGTGTTCCAGTAAATAACGTAGTTTTTCCTGTGTGGTTACGGCACTGCTCGTTCCTGAGCAATTCGTTATAGGCTTCCACTGTTTGGACAGCGATCTGCTTCATCGTAAATTGCTGCAAGACTCGGTGCCGTCCTGCTTGTCTCAAACGTGCTCGTTCTTGGGGGTGTTTGAGCAGATAGAACAATCTTTCCCGCAGTGTATCGACATTTCCCTCTTCAAAGATCAGTCCGGCATTGCCAATCACGTTGGAGATCTCACCGCTGTTGCTGCCAACCACGACAACTTCGCTGGCCATGGCTTCGATCAAGACGCGACCAAATTGCTCTTTCCAATTGGACATTGTGCGGCTCGGTAGAACAAAGATGTCCAATCCACGGTAGAAATCAGGCATCTCCATACTAGACAGCGAACGCCCTAACCGAACCCGATTTATTACCCCCAATTCAACGCAAAGTTTGCGTAACCGCTTCTCGTCCACTCCAGATCCCACAATCTCCAATGACCAATTTCCTTCTAAGCCGGCACACGCACGAATCAACAGATCAACACCTTTTTCTGGTACGAGACCACCGGCATAACCAATTTTGATTGTAGACGGAGTCGAAGTAACGTCGGAGCGCGTCTGGGGCTTGAAAATATTGGGATCAACACCGAATTGAGGAATCGTGATGATTTCATTTTGAAATCCTTTGCGACGCAGGATTTGACCGGACGCTTGATTGCCCGCTATCGCAACGGACGTGTTCTGCAAAACAGCCTTTTCCCACCAGCCGAAAGGAGGCGGATATCGCTTATCGATATTCTGCCAAGTGAAGAACGTGCCTAAAATACCCAGCTTTTGGCAGGCTCGCATAGCGAACCAGGTGGAGAGATTATAGGGTTCTTCATCCATGTGCAAGATTTGAGGCTGGAGATGTCGTAATTCATGGGCAAGTGTTGGATAGTAGTGGAGATGGAAGTGCCCATTGAAACGCATGGGGATCACTTTGAATGTATAACCCTCTGTGAAGGCTTCTTCTGCTACGTGTCTGCCACGGCTATCTTGCCAGTAGGGAGGGACGAGTACCGTTAAATCAACACCAAGCTGCGCAATCTCTTGCGCTTTTCGTTGATAGGCACCGACAACCAGTGCTTTGCTGACCATGACGACACGCATGGGACAATTGTGGGTCATTGAGTTCTTTTGCTTCTGGTTTTCGCAAGATCATCCAACCAATCAGTGGTCTGTTGGATATCTCGATCCGTGGTCCGCGGATTGATTGTACACATGCGCAAAACAGTCTGGCCACGCAAGACGGTCGATGTGATCATGGCAAAACCATCCGCAATGATGTCATCAACAAGTTGGCCGTTGAGGACGTTGATGGCGTCAAGCGACCAATCGCCTGGTGCATAGCGAAAGGTGACGATCCCCATCTGGGCTGGGGTAAAGATTTGCCAATCCGGCTTTGCTCGGATGAGTCTTTCCGTCAATTCTGCCGCTTCGAATCCGTGTTCGATGGCCGATGCAAAAGCAGATTGTCCAAAATACTTGAGCGCGCTAAATTCGCGAGTGAGTTGAACGCTTCGATCGCAGAAGTTCACAGCACCGAATTCAGCCTCCACATCGGCCAGGTATTCAGGCCGGATATGAAACGTTTCGCGTAGCCAACGTTCATGTTGAACCAATAGACAACCCATCGAGAACGGCTGAAAGAGCCACTTGTGCGGATCAAGGACAAGAGAGTGCGCACGTTCCATACCAGTTAATTTTGCTTTTCCTCGGGCAGATAGTGCGGCGGCTGCACCATATGCCCCATCAACATGGAACCACAGATCATGCTGCTCACAAAAATCTGCGATCTCCGGTAGTGGATCGATTGCGCCTGTATTGGTTGTGCCGGCGTTGGCCACGACACAAAAAGGTACTTGCCCGGCAACCTGGTCTGAGCGGACCGATTTCGCCAGCGCGTTCAGATCCATGCGATAGTCGTTGCCCACAGGAACTTTGCGTAATTGATCTGGATAGAAACCCAAAAACTTCAGCCCCCGTTCAATCGAAGAGTGTGTCTGTTCCGATGTATAGATCACAGCGTCTGGATTGGGTCCACCAAGTTTGAGATGCCGCGCAACAGCAATCCCTGTAATATTTGCCATTGACCCACCGCTGAGGAAAATTCCTCCCGCAGAATCCGGCATTCCGCACGCCTGCCGCAGCCAATCTAAGGCAATCAACTCGATTTGGGCAGCGCCTGCACCCTCCATCCAGATTCCCGCAAAAACATTGTGTCCCGCAATCAATGTTTCCGCCATAACGCTGATAAAGTTGGAGGGACTCGGCACAAAAGCGAAGAAGCGCGGATGGTCGACATGCATGACATTGGCGAAAACGTCATCACGTAGCTGAGATAGAAGCGGATCGATCTCTGTTCCCTCGATCGGTAGAGGTTCGCGGAGCAGCTCCTCAAGTTTAGCGCGGGTTGGGTTGCGTGTGACGGGCTTCTCTGCCACAGTATCGTAGTGATCGACCAACATGTCAATAACCTGGTAGCCGATTTTGCGCATCTTGTCGGGAGAAAGTTTGTTCATAAATATTGTGTTTGCCCACTCGGTTGATGAGAGATGAACAGAAGATGGCTTTTATTGATAGTCGGCGATTCCAGCTTCGAACGCTTCTGGATCATCATGTTCAATGCCATATAGCGCTTCTTGAAGGGCGAAAGTTCCGCGATAAAAATGCACTCTTGGGAGCATCTCTTCAATTTCTGGATAGATTCGATAGCAACGCTTGACAAACGATTCCCCAAAGCTGAATAATCCGCCAACATCGATGGCCGGGTCGCCAAGACCAGCAAAACCAAAGTCGATAATGCCCCCAATACGGTTCGCTTCATCATCAAAAATAATATTGCCTCCGCCAAAATCTCCATGCCGCAGGACAGGTTCGTAGTCAAATTGATCAGGATGGTCTAGGAAGTTCTCAAAGTGGGCAATCACTCGGTCGCATCCATCTAGACTCAGGTGGGGAAAAAGATTTGCCCGAAAGCGGGTATAGAGATCCATCCAATAAGGCCGCTTATCCTCGTTCACGAGTTTGATTGGCACGACCCCCTGAACCGGAATTGAATGTAACTCCTTGAGGAAAGTCGCTAGTTGATCCGCCATTGTGTCGAGCACGCTTTCGTCTCGAATCTCTTGATAATATTCATGCCAAAGTGGCGTGCCGGAGATCATGGGATAACCGACAAACGTTTGGTCTGGCGTTCTGCCTTCCAGATTTTGATAGATGGGATTTGGGATATCCAGCGAGATGTAGTTCTGGATACTCAGCAAAATGGTTGTTTCTCGTTGCAACGTCTTAACCGACTCTGGAAACTTTGCAAAACGAAAGATCAGCGCATCATTGACAACCACTACATCGTTATATTGACCATCTTCGTTGAGATATGCGTTTTCGATCGCAAGTTCTGGGTAACCTTTTTGGATTTCGATAACGTATTGATCGATCATAATCAGACAGGCCAGAGATAAATCTACTGTTTGTACGACGTGACAAGCTCTTCAACGCTGTGATAAATCTCATCAGAGATGATAGTGATTAGTGTAGCAATTTCATCATCACTGAAGCCGATTTCGTGATAGGCGACTTCAACTAGAGTCATTGGGAAAAGATCGACTTCAGATACTGGAGCCTCTTGCTTATGCAATCCCCATTTGAGCATAAATTTGTTCTTGCTTCGGAATATATCTGAAATGTCAACGTATTGCCCTCAATTGCATTGGAGTGATAGTTCCATTCCAGATTGAGCTTGGCGCGTAGACGCTGTGCTGCCTCAAGGGAAAGAGGACGTATGTTATCGAGTTGTGCTTTGCGGTCGTCGATCTGTTGAATTAATTCTGATAAAGTTGACACTATTTCTTCCTGTTGAGCAGTAGGAAGGGGCTTCCATAACAGTAAAGGTTCGCAAAGCCAATTTTATCATAGGAAAATAACTTGTGCATAAGATTTCTTGATTCTTCAAAATAATTGATCACATCAAAGAGAATGGTGATATAATCAATCAGGGCGCATTTGCACAATTTCCTCTATGCAGATAGGACTCTATGGATATTCAGTATGACTAAGCAACATGTTGTCATCATAGGTGGCGGTATTATCGGTTCTTCGATCGCCTATTTTCTCGTACGCTCGGGCCAAGCGGGTCCAATTGCAGTGATCGAGCCAGATTCAGGTTACACACTGGCAGCAACCCCCAATGGGGCCGGAGGTATTAGGCAGCTCTTTAGCCGACCAGAAAATATTTGGATGTCGCAATACTCGCTTCAGTTCTACAAAGGTTTTGCCGAGACGATGGCCATTGATGGTGTGGCTGCTGAGATTGATTTTAACCAACGAGGGTATCTTTTTGTGGTAGGGGAACATGGCGCAAGCCAGCTAGAGATGAATTACACGCAGCAAGTTGAACAAGGTGTTCAGGCACTTCTTCTCGATCGCTTAGCGCTCGCCGCACGTTTCCCATCATTGGGTCTCACCGATATCGTTCTGGGGTGCCTTTCGCCAGATGATGGAACATTGACTACATCGCTCGCGTTGCAGGGAATTCGTCGCAAAGCAGAAAGCCTAGGGGTTCGTTACATTGAGTCACGCGTGAGAGCACTAGAACTCCACAGAAATCGCGTGCAGTTCGCGCAGCTTGAAGAAGGGACGACGATACAAGCCGATGTTTTTGTCAACGCCGCTGGCGCTTGGGCCAGCGAAATTGCAGCCATGGTCAACCTATCACTACCTGTAGTACCCATGTGTCGAGTCAAGCACTATTGGACATGTCAAAATGAAATTGAGCCTTTGCCCTTGGTAAAAGATGAGTCTGGTCTCTTTTTTCGCCCATTAGGGGCAGGGTTTGTGGGCGGCAGACCTAGTTGGGAGATTCAACCGGGATTTAGCTTTGCGGCCAACAATGATAAGCTGATTCGTTACTTTGATGGATACTTTGAGCGAGCCGTGCGACCGCTTTTAGCAACACGTCTCCCAGCATTTGGCACAGTCCAATGCCAACGAAGCTGGACAGGTCACTATGCCCAAAATATGTTGGATGGCAATATGATTCTGGGCGATGTGGGTGATACAGCTACAAATCTCTATGTTGCAAGTGGATTTTCTGGTCACGGCGTCATGCACGCGCCAGCAGTAGGGTTGGCAATGTCAGAACTAATTTTGGAAGGACGCTATCGTACAATGGACCTCAGCCGCATGTCCTATCAGCGCGTGCTTAACAATAATCCATATCCAGAGCAGGGGATTATTTAGAAGCAACTTTCCCATCATTTGCCAAAAGCGTTCATCCGGTGCTCCGCTGCTAATGCTAAACTATACAAATGGAACTCCACAACTGCCCTGTTATGATTCACGGCTCTGATTTTCTAGGGCTACCGCACATTTCAACTGCCGCAGTGGAGGGTATCAACGCATTTAGACAGGCGATGGCTGACTGATAGAGACAGCAAACAAGGGAGTGTGTCCCAAAGTGTGTAAGGCCAATCCAAAAAATAAAATATACGCGAGAAGGTGTTAAACTTTACTTTCTGGTAAAGGCTTGAGTGACAAAGGGCAAACCGAAAGGGGCGGAAAAAAGAATCCACCCTGAAAAAACGGGATAAAATGTAAAAATAGTGCTCGGCTAGTTTAAGCAGCGGCATTGAGGCGGTGATGAGCGAGAACGCCTTTAGGGAAATGGTGTGAAACCGAGGCCTTTTTCCGAAAGTCAGGGTCGAGTTGGTCAGGAGTTGGAAAAAGAGCACTCGAGAGAACACGGCGCAGCCTGCCGGGAGTGGCTTGAGGCTCTCGATCCCAGTAGCCAGTCGGTATGGGAGGAAGAGAAGCGGCTAAATGGGAAAGAAGATTGCCAGCCAGCAGCCCCAGTTCAGGTAAGCGGAAACAAGCCTCATCGGCATGAACAAATTGACGATGTAAGCCAATCATCTGCTTGGAAGCCAAGGGGGGGAGGTTCAACAGGCCAGCGTTCCAGGTAGACAAGATAAATGGTTTCAGGCTGCAAAGTCATAACGGTCGCCAAAACCAAAGGTGTGTTGTAGGCCGGATCCTGAATGACGTAAATCGAGTAGGTACGGTTGGCTGTATCCACCTTGGTTGTTCTGGGGACGAGATTGTGCCATGCTTGATAGCAAATCAGGCGACCACTATAGAGAAAGCGACCAGACGAGTCCGGAGTTGTAGCCTCGAGTCGCTTTCCTTATAGCTGCGAGAGCGGTCGCACAATATCACCATATTCAGGTGGTCTGCCTTTTTCTTTGCGTTTGGGGAACTCATTGCGGCGCACTGTGCAGTTAATCGCTTCCCGCAGGACAAATCGGTCTATGCCGCTTTCTAGCATTTCTCTGATTGTAAACCCGGCATCGACCACCGCCACTTCGTCTGACTCCAGTGATTTCTTCGTCTCTGTCAGCAGCTTTTTCCGAAACTCACTTTCCTTTGTTCCAACCGTGCATCTCATGATTGCCTTGAGCAGTGGCACTCGCTTCCCGCCTATCTCCCCCCGAGCTTATCATCACTCCAAAGATGAGCGCGGGCAATGCCCGACGAGCCGTTGAGTTATAGAGTCGGTTCACTTTCCCTTGCAGCTTCGGTCGCCAGAACCCTGTGATATCTATGCTTTTCACTCGGTACCCTTCTAACTTTTTTGCCTCCCATTCCCCTTTCCACTTCTTCTTGCCACGACCCCAGCAGACTTGTGATATCCCATGATCCATATCGAAAGCTCCACCAGCTTCGCCGGAGCTCCTCATCTTCAAACCCGCTTTCTTTCAATGCGCTATGGATTGCTCCTCGACTTTTCAGAAACGACCCATTCAGCATTGCCCACATCAGACGCATTACATTTACGTTTGTTCCCATCGGCGTTACTTGCAATACATTCATCAGTACTGCTATAGTTATTTCTGGCGCGGTTAGCATTCCTTCCTCCTTTTTGGGTTCTCTACCTTTAGGATGAACTGCTAACCGCTTTTTGTCACATTTCTCATCTCTTTTCTTTTACCAGAAAGTAAAGGTGAAAATAAGGTGATTTATGGCCTGGATCAAGGTGATTAAAGAAGCCGACGCGACAGGAAGACTCAAGGAGTTGTATGAGAAGTACTTTGACCGTTCGTGGGGTGGTGTTGACAACATTCTCAAAATTCATAGTCTGAACCCCAAGTCGATGCAGACCCATTTTGATCTCTATGCGCATCTGATGCGAGGTCGCTCCGAATTGAGTCGAGCACAGCGAGAAATGATCGCTGTTGTGAGTTCCACAGCCAATCATTGTCGTTATTGAATAGAGCACCACGGAGCGGGTCTCCGTAAACTGACGGATGACGACGAGCTTGTGGCGCAGTTGAAGCAAGATTGGCGGCGAGCAACTCTAAGTGATGTAGACCGGGCAATGCTCGAGTATACCGAGAAGTTGACACTGCGTCCTTGGGAAATGGTGGAAGATGATGTTGCTGCTTTACGAGAAGCTGGATTTTCAGATGCTGCCATCCTGGACATCAACCAAGTGACGGCTTATTATGCATATGTTAACCGGCTGGCTGACGGTTTAGGGGTGCCGTTGGAGCCTCATATGCGGTGAGCATTTGTGTACAATAAATGGTAAATGGACATTGAAGGAATAGGCATATGATAGTTCGCTTCCAATCACACAAAAATGCTGCTTACGGTGGACCAGGCTGGCGTCCACGCCAACAATCGATGCGCGATGAAATTGGGCGACTGTGGACGGCCTGCGGTCAGTCTACCGAATGGGCAACTTTGAAGTCTGTATTGCTTCACAAGCCTGGTTCAGAACTAACTGCTTCCTGACCCGAACAGCATTCAAATGCTGGATGTGTTGAACGTTGCGCGTGCCCAAAAGCAGCACGAAGCCATTACACGGGCTACAAAGAGGTTGGCGTCACTGTTCACTATCTCAATCCAATAGAGAAACCGACTCCCAACCAAATGTTTATGGCCGACCTCATGTTTATGACGCCCGAGGTGTGATTCTGGTGCGTCCGGCCTCTGAGGTTCGGGCGGGCGAAGAACGGCAGATTGCGCGACGTTTGGCCGATCTAGGCATTCCGATCCTGCGTAGCATCGGTGGCCGGGTACCTTCGAAGGAGCGGATGCTATGTGGCTCGACCGGAAACCGTGATTCTGGGCAGAGGATTGCGCACCAATGCAGACGGGTCCAGTCAAGTAACAAATATCCTGCACGAAATCGGTATCGACGTGATCCAAGTGGATTTGCCCTTTGGATCAATGCACTTGATGGGCATGTTGCGCATTGCAGATGAGAATCTGGCAATTGTGTGGCCCAATCGGTTGGTTCATGCCGGGGTTGAAGCACTACGTGAACGCGGATATCAAGTTGCCTTTTTGCCTGACGAACAAGAAGCGCGTACTGGTTCGCCTTTAAATTTCGTTACTCTGGGACCACGTCAGATCTTGATGGCCGCAGGCAACCCCGTTACGCAGTCATTCTACGAAGATCTAGGCATTCGCTGTCATGCCATCGCTGTCGACGAATTGAGCAAGGCAGCAGGCGCAATTGGGTGCCTCACGGCCATTCTAGAGCGTGAGTAATCTTGTTGTGCTGCAAGATTCTACTTTTGCGCCTGCAACTTTGGTGCGGACGGCGGCGCAAAAGAGGCCTACGGCCAAATCGACAAACGATTATTCGCTATCGACACAAAGTTGTCGATGTTGATGAGTAAGCGCCTATTTCTCTAGTTGTACTATTGCCTTCTATGAATACGGCTTCCAAAGCGCAACCAACCAATGGTCCCATCGGCTTGACGGATAACCTCTAGATGGCCATTCATCGGACCATCTACCACGGTTAGCTGATCTTGTCCGGTGAGCGCCAGCGACATGGGGGGCGTGATGGACGTGGTGGTGTATCCTTGGTGGAAAACCGCCCCGGTTCGTCATTTGTACGATCAATTTGCCACCCAGCAACCCCAAATCGAGTTCCGCAAATGGGCGGCGATAGCGCCCTACATACGGTATCAACTCAGATTCGGGTGCTTCGAGTGGTTCAGGGTCTTCCACAGCCAGGTCCAGATAGTGCTTCGTGCCCAACGTCGCGCCCGTTCGGTGACATGACGCCCTTGGTAAGAGTTTGTGAGGACAGTAATGGCAAAGTTGCACGCGGAATCAAGGCCAATAGCGAAATTTGACCCACTGTCCCACCGCTATGCCAGATTTGGTGTACCTCATCAATTTTGTCAATTGCCCAGGTGAGGCCCCATTCTCGATGGTTCCAGACTGAAGTCTCAGGCCTTTGCATTGCAGTGACGGTTCGTTGTTCTAGTATGCGGGTCCCGTCCACGCTTGTTCCATCCCCAAGTGAAATTCAGCATATTTGAGCAGCGCGGAGACATTCGTAATCAGCCCGCCCATGGGTGCCTCACAACGCGAGAGCGAAGGAAATGCAATCTCAGGGCCATCATCACCATCCTGATGACCCGTGGCAAAGCGATGGGGCATGACGTCGGTGGGGTTCAGGTAAGCATTGGTTAAGCCTAACGGATCCAGCACTAATTCCTGAAGGGCAACATGAAAAGGTTGACCTGTCACAACTTCGATGATGCGACCCGCAACTGAGAAACCTGCATTGTTATAGGACCAAACTGTGCCCAACGATGCAAGTTGCTCAAGTTCAGCCATGTTTGCAACATATTTGACGAGGGCATCATCGCCGCCGCCCGTATCATCAAAATAGTCTCCAACCCAGCCCCATGTGGGTCAAGAGATGACGAATGGTTGCTTGTGCCGCGGCAGATTCATCACGAACCGTGAAGTTGGGAAGATAGGTGCGTACTGTGGCATCTAGATTGACTTTGCCCATTTCGTTCAGGCGCATCATGGCCGTACCGGTGAATGTCTTGGTAATCGATCCGATCTGGAAGAGCGTTTCAGCTGTAACGGATAGCGGGTGAGTTACATTGGTTACACCAAAACCTACTGTTCTTTTTTCACCACCATGCAAAAGCCCGATGGCCACGCCCGGCACCTGATGTTTCTCCATCAATTGTGGAACAAATTCGCAAAATCTGCGCCAAGTCCCTTCATAAAGTGATGCCAAAGTTGGGCAGGTTCAGAACAAGGGATGAGTTAGGTTTACAAAATTGAAATGGGCACGTTAAAAAGAGAATAGGTTAAAGAGCCAGTTGCTGTTGAGGCTGAAGAATGGCATCAAGGGCGTCAGCCAAAGAAGGGACATAGGAATCGGTAGCCAGTTCTAAGGGTGAGTGACCGGAGCGTTTGCCACGTGAGAAGGTGCGATGATTCCAAAAGAGCTGTAAAAGAGCGGCCAACCAATCGGGCAAAGAGCGATGGATTGCAAGAAAGGGCCTGAGCCAAGCATGAAAGGATTCAGCTAGAGAAGAAGCCCGATGGAAGATCCAGTGCATGCCAGAAAAGAACCATAGGCTGCAATGAGGAGGAAAAGCTGTTCAATGGGAAGTTGATGGTCATGGCGATAAGTCCAGAGGTGTGTGATGAAGGCTTCGTACTCAGGTGAGAGGTTCTGGCGGAGGGGAGCCAGCAATGTAGGTAGATTCTGCTGCAGTTGGGTGGCAAAGTGTGCAATTTCATCGCGGTTCATCTCCATCATAAGTTGGGTGGCAGCCAGAATGGTTTGTTGCGCGGCATCTGTGTTGACAAGCTGCCCGGTCGGTGAAATCGGCTCCAGTGCCTGACGGACCGTTCGGAGAAGCCATGTCCAGTTCTCGTGCAAGTCAACTGCTGTCAGCACCGTTTGGTCGGCAACCTCGAGAGTCACTGTGCATTTGCGTGGTCGCCCAGGGCGACGAGCAGACTGCTCGTCCAACTCTTGCCAAGCTACGTCACGGTCGGTCATGGCCTGGTCCATTTCTCTCTCCAGACGTTGGGTGATTTTGGTGCCATTCTGCATTTGGTGAAAGAGGTCATAGGAGTGTGGCGCATTCATCCCCGCTGCCTTGGCTCCTGCCTGAATGCCCAAAGCCCCATCGGTCACCAAGTCATCAAAGGTGATGCCTCGCTCGAGCAATTCGAGAAACTTCAACCCCCATGTTGTTTCATCTCGGGCATCGGCTGCTGAGATATTCAACAGCGCAAACGATGCTCCGTCCACCACCGTCAGGCACGGTTGGTCGCCACAGAAAATTTCATCCGCTTCCCCCAACACCGGCAGCGTCGGCTGCTCTCATTGTACGCCGATGCCAGTTCTCCAACTTCCGCCAGCGTCCCTTGGATGAATCCCACCGACCGCTCCACACCTAGCAGCAACCCCAACCCCCTTTGGATATCTCGTACGCTTCCTCGCAGCATCGGCAACACCGTTATGGTTCGTCGGATGAACGTCTCATCCACTTCGATCACATGGCTTTTCGGCTGCGGTCCTGGACTCACTGGCGACAAGATCGCTTTCAGCGCCGCTTCACCGCTCTCTCTCAACTTATAGAGCCACGTTCGAGACACATTGTACGCCGTTGACAGTTCGCTCACTCTCCCCCACTCTCGATTCGGGTTGAGCATTTCCAGCGCAAGATCGATTCGGGTTG
>JAHBNG010000179.1 GCA_019217005.1 Chloroflexi bacterium TSY | reverse complement strand
GCGTAATCTCTTCGGCGGATAGCCCGACGGCCAGCATCAGTAGATCCAAATTTGGCGTTTTTGACTATTTTCAGTCGGGAGAGAAGGGATTTTGGGGCCATTTTTTCAGATCTCAGTTGCCAAAAACAGCCAATTTCATATCTAGAAATCGCTTAAATTTTACGTAAATGCTAGGTATTGACTGGCAAATACGTATTTATGTCAACTAATTAGCCCAAATTCTCTCTCTAAACCTGAAATTTGGATCTACTGAGCATGGTTCCCTGACCGGCAGTCGTTTGCTGCAATCGACTACGGTGGTAGATCACTTGGACAGCATCTGACAGAGTGAGCACACCTGCTGCGTAAGCGGCGGCGATTTCACCAACGCTGTGACCCACGATGGCTGTTGGCAACACTCCCCAAGCGCGCCATAACGCAGTCAGCCCGACCTGTACAGCAAAAATAGCTGGCTGTGCAATCGATGTCTGGTGAATTTGAGATGCGGCTTCGTCGGCAAGCAGTTCTTCAACGATCGACCACCCAGCCAGTTGGGTAAAGAGTTGATCGACCTCCTCGAGAGCTTGCCGAAAGATGGGTTCATCAGACCAGAGTTGCCGCCCCATAGCCCACCACTGAGACCCCATGCCAGCATAGACAAACGCCAGCTGAACCGGTCGCTCGCTCACCTGACCGACGGCCACAGTCAGACGCTTCTCATCAGCTATAAAAGCATCCATCGCTTCCACAAGCCATCGGCTGTGGTCGCCACAAAAGCCGCTCGTTCGGGATGGTGGCCACGGCGCAGGGCCGCGCTATAGCAGAGATCGGTCAGGGCGTGATCTGTTTGGGCTATAAATTCTCGTTGGATTTGTACAGTAGCGTGTAGCGCCTGCGGACTGCGTGCAGAAAGGGCGAAGAGGAGAGGTTTGTTGGTTGGCTGGCTGGTTTGTTGGTTTGTTGGGTGCCTCTTCTAAGATCATGGTGGCGTTGGCGCCGCCAAATCCAAAGGAGTTGATTGCAGCGAATCGACGACTTGTGTTCGGGTTGGGCCAGGGAGTCATCTTTGTTGGCACCTGGAGGTTGAAGGTATCAAAGGGGATCTGTGGGTTGGGCGTTTCAAAATGCAGGTTTGCTGGTATCTGACCATGTTTTAAGGCCAGAACTGTTTTGATTAGGCCCGCAATACCAGCCGCGGCTTCCAGATGACCAATATTGCTTTTCACCGAACCGATGAGGCAGGGTGTCTCTCCGCTCTCGGCCGATGACATTGCCGAGCGCTCTCGTCTCGATGGGGTCACCTACATGGGTACCCGTACCGTGGGCCTCCACATATTGGATGTCTTGGGGACGCAGGTTGGCTTGCTGCAAGGAGGCATGTAGCGCGGCTTCCTGGGCTTGCCCGTTCGGCACGGTCAATCCTTGGCTACGACCATCCTGATTGCTCGCGCTGCCCCGAATGATTGCATAAATTGAATCGCCATCCGCTAACGCAGCGTTCAGAGGCTTCAACACGACCATGCCACATCCTTCCGAGCGGACATAGCCATTGGCCCGTACATCAAAGCTCTTGCAGCGACCATCGGGCGAAAGCATGGATGCCTTGCTTGTAGCAATCGTCTTTTCGGGACCAAAGAGCAGATTGATACCACCCGCAACGGCCAGAGCACACTCGCCATTGTGCAGGCTTTGACAGGCCAGATGCACAGCAATCAAGGAGGAGGAGCAAGCTGTGTCGAGGGCGATGCTTGGTCCCCGAAAGTCAAAGATATAAGATATGCGATTGGCTGCAATGCTCATGGAGGATCCAGTGCCTGTGTGGCCATTGATCAAGGCTCGATTAAAGCTATCGCAGTGAAGCTGCTCCCAATCTCGCATAAAGATACCTACAAAGACTCCCGTTGCAGAGCCTGCGAGCTGCTCTGGTACCTGCCCGCCATCTTCCAATGCCTCCCAAGTGGTCTCCAGCAAGATGCGCTGCTGGGGGTCCATGGCCGCAGCCTCTCGAGGAGAAATTCCAAAAAAATTGGCATCAAAACGATCAAATTCGTCGATGAAGCCACCCCATTTGATGTGGGTCTGACCAGGCTTACTCTGATCCGGATCAAAGAACTTTTGGATGCTCCAGCGGTCAGCGGGTATTTCGGTAATGGTATCTACCTCATCTCGCAGTAAGTGCCAGAATGACTCTGGGCTGTTTGCACCGCCGGGCAATCGACAACCCATACCGACAATGGCAATCGGTTCGGTGGGGGGTGGGTAGGTCTCGCCGTTCGTGAAGGTCATGGTTGGTTAATCTCCTATAATTTGGTCAAACCCTTGGAGTAAAGAGGGAAATTTGTCTTCTTATGACAGTGTTTATGGTGGGATACTACAAATTGTGTAAAAGTTACTTGGTCTCTCAGACGGGGAGCGAATTTACACACAATTTGGGATATCGTCGGATTTGCTCATTAGATGACATTGCGCGAATGTAACAATTTGGCCCTGACGAAATTATCGATTTACACAATTTTCTTAGATGAGCCATCTTATTTATGCAAATACCAAGGGACCGGAACGCTTCTCTATCGCCCCCTTGGTTTTGCAGTCTCAGTAGATCCAAATTTGGCGTTTTTGGCTATTTTCAGTCGAGATTGCAGGAATTTTGGAGTCATTTATTCAGATTTCGGTTACAGAAAACAACCTATTTCATATCTGAAAATCGCCCAAATCTAACGCAAAAACTAGATATCGACCGGCAAATTTGTATTTATGTCAACTGTTTAGCCAGAATTCTCTCTCAAAACCTGAAATTTGGATCTACTGAGTCTGTTGCCAGGGATGTCAAAAGGGCTAAATTATCCCTGATCTGTCGTTTCAAGGCATCATCATCCCACTTGGCTTCCAGTCCATAATATAGGTCTTCCAGAAACGAAAAACTGAACATGTCAATATAGTTATTGGAGCCGGGGTCCGTCTTGTTGTAGCGTGACTGCTGGAAAAACGCCTGCATATCAGCATTGAGGATGTCGAACTGTTTTAATTCATCCCGAATCGTGACGGACCAGGCCAAGTCGAATCGTTTGTTGTTGTGGAAGAAAAGCAGCGCGGTAATCCCCCAGTAAAAGGCCCAATCCCAGACGATCTTGGCTGCCATGACCTGTGGATTGCCCATCAGCGGGTATTGTCCTTGAAAGATAGACATGAATGAACGATAAGTGCTGAGGTAGCTTTGGTTGTAGAATGTCAGTCGAGTCTGAATCTCCTCTCCCGCCAGTTCCCGCAGAATTAGATCTTTCACCAAACAGTTGCTCATGCCGATGAAATCGGAGCCAGGCGAATAAAACGGATCGGTAAAAACCCCCGCTTCCCCTGTTAGACACCACCGCTGATTCGAAAAGACCCGCTGGCAACTGTGGGAATAGTGGCGTAAGGCCCGAAAATCCTGCAGAAGATGCTGCCGATCTTCCACAGCGCTCGCACATTGGGGTTCGTGTTGCTTGAGCCAATTCAGGGCGCGATCAAAGCGGTTCATCTCCTGATGGGGATGGAGGGATTCGTCAGCCACAATACCGACGCTCGTGACATCATTGACCAGTGGGATGAGCCAGACCCAATAGCCGCTGTCCATTAGATGATTGGTGCCCAACCAACGTATTCCAGGAGGCGTACGTTCCCGCCAGGCCAAGCCGACGTTTGAGGAGCCCTGCCCGGCCGGAAGCATCGACAATCCAGCGAGCGGAAATCATCAACTCTCGCTCATCTTGGCGCACAGCCACAGTATGTCGAGGATCGTCTAGATCGATCGTTTGCACACTACAGTTGTCCCAACATTCGACCCCGTCTGCTTGATTTTGAACCCAAAGCATATTTTCAAATCGGCCTCGGTCCAACTGGTAGCTACGGATGGGTGGAATGATGTCTCCACCCATTTCGATTCGCTGACTGATATCCTCGTTTTTGCCAGCGGGAAAATAGTAGCGCAGACCAGCCTTTAATAGCTGGTTCTTTTCCAGATACTCTCCCAATCCCAACACGTCTCGTAAATAGTATGCACCCATTTCCACGGTGGATTCACCGACCTTGAATGCCGCTTCTGGTGCCGGGTGGTGGAAAAGGCCCACCACCCGGCACCAGAAGCGGCAGATCCGATCTGGCCTGACGCAGTTGACGAGCGAGCGTGAGGCCAGCCAGCCCACCGCCCATAATGAGTACATCCACCTCTTTACGGCTTCCCGTTGGGTAAGTTAACTTGCGTTTAACCCGCCTGGCCAGCTGTTCTCTTTGCGCAGGCGTGAGTGTTTTGATTTCATCCTGAATGGTGGTCATATGTTTTGCCTCTGATTTGTTTTCAATTGCGGCAACCGCAATACTTTACGCACTTCTCCTATGGGCCTGAACGAATATTGTTTGTGTCAAATGTGATTGATGTCTGGGTTCATGAGTTGAGGTGTATCAGTCTTTATCATACCAAATGGTTATCATTTTGCAAATGCAATTGGGACTGATTTGTAAGCAACTGTTAATGTGTTGAGTTGCTCGTTTTGCGATATGCAACCAGGATGCTTGTCATGCATATACCACACTTATTACAGCGTAAACAAAGTATTTTGGCCCTCACCCCTGGCCCCTCTCCCAGGCTGGGAGAGGGGAATCTGGCTCCCTTCTTCCACTCGTGGAAGAAGGGCTGGGGATGGGGGCGAACAGACCGCATAACTTACTTTACGGAGTACTCATTCATAGGTAAGAATAAATTTGTCTGTTTCCCTCGATTAAAACAGACAAATATTCTCACCTATAGCAAACGATCGCATCCAGATCGTCGCGAAAGGTAGTCTTGATCGCATCCAAATCGCATTCAGAGCGTTGCGGGATGGAGAACTGAGCAGAATCTTAGAAGCGTACTTTCAAAGAGTCGTAATGACTTTTAAAACACCCTCTGAGGGGGTGCCATCTTTGGCAAAGGATAGAAATTCAGGAAATGAGCAGATTTACAAGACAATATATCGATGCTACAATCACCATGAACAAATTCTCAGAATCTACTCATGGTAATTGATGTAATAATGAGTGACAGCATGGAGACTTTTGTTGATCGTCACAAAGAATTATATGAATTAAATGAACTGGGAAGCACACGCACAAGTCAGTTTATTACCGTGTATGGTCGGCGACGTGTGGGTAAAACGACGCTCCTCCTTCATTGGGTTCAGCAGACAGGTCGTCCCTATATCTATTGGATGGCGCGGCGCGGCGAGACAGCAGAGTCTGCGCGTCAGCATCTGGTCACCCTGATTTGGCAGTGGGCCTATCCAGATGAACAGGATCCGGACCCACCCCAGTTTGGCACATGGTCTCAGTTGTTTAATCAAATGGTGCGCATGATTGGGGATCAGCCGCTGATCCTCATCTTTGACGAATTTCCCTATGCGGTCGAATCAGATCCGTCACTCCCGTCACATGTTCAGGCTGCCTGGGATCATCTCATCAAAGACAAGTCGATCATGCTGCTTCTCTCCGGTTCGCATATTGGTATGATGGTTGATCTACTCAATGCACAGGCTCCTCTTTACGGCCGTACGACTGCCCAACTGCCAGTCGATCCGCTACCTTTCGGTGCGCTCACGGACTTTTTTCCGAACTATGGAGCCGACGAGCGAATTGCCACTTACGCTGTACTCGGTGGAATTCCGGCCTATTTAGAACGTTTTGATTCGTCAGAAAACTTGAGTGCCAATATAAGGCGACATCTTTTTCGGCGCGCAGGCATGTTTCGTAGCGAGCCAACTGTTTTGATCAGCGATCTGGTGCGAGAGCCTCGGACCTACGAAGCGATCATACGCGCGATTGCTGGTGGTCACCATGTTCCGAATGCGATTGCGACATCTACCGGCATTGCCGCAGCCAATCTCTCGCCCTATCTACGTCGCCTGCGCAAGTTGGGACTCGTTGAGCGTCGGATTCCAGCAACGATTCCTCGGCCAGAACGTAACTCTACGACACGCAGTCGGTATCACCTATGCGATTCCTATCTACGCTTCTATTTCCGCTTCATTGAGCCAAACCTAGAGATGATCGAACAGGGGTTAGTTGATTTGCTCTGGCAGCGTATGGGTGAGCAATTTCGAGCGTTTGTTGGGGCAACAGTGTTTGAGGAACTCTGTCGAGAATGGACGCTTATCCAAGCGCGACAGGGCAAGTTGCCGCTTCAGCCGGAATTGGTGGGGAGCCACTGGGCGCGCAATGCCCAAGTCGATGTCCTGGCAATCAACTGGCGAGAACGTGCGATCTTATTGGGCGAATGTAAGTGGGGGAGCGAAGCAGTTGGATTTCCCGTGATTCGTAAACTCGTCGAGCAGGCCAGCAAAGTTGTGCCGGGCGATGACTGGAATGTTTCGTATGCATTCTTTGCACGAGCGGGTTTTACTGCTCCTGCTCGTGAGGAAGCCGAAAGAGTTGGAGCACTTCTTGTCGATCTTGCTACGCTAGACAGAGATTTGCGTCAGGACATGATAGGAGATATATTTTGAGCGACGGAAGACCAATTAAAAATTGCTAGCATCTGTACTGAAATTAATATGAAAGCCGAGAGTTTTGTAGAGATCAGAGACTCAGTAGATCCAAATTTGGCGTTTTTGGCGATTTTCAGTCGAGATTGCAGGGATTTTGGAGTCATTTATTCAGATTTCGGTTACAGAAAACAACCTATTTCATATCTGAAAATCGCCCAAATCTAACGCAAAAACTAGATATCGACCGGCAAATTTGTATTTATGTCAACTGTTTAGCCAGAATTCTCTCTCAAAACCTGAAATTTGGATCTACTGAGTCTGGAGATCAGAGATTCGTTACGCCAGTTACCAGTCTCTAATCTCCAATCTCAAAACTCCGTTTTCATTCTGATCTGAGTATAGTAGAAAACCATTATGAACACGGAACTAGATTTGCGCCCTCAACGCAAGCCCAACGTAATCTGGGTTTTCGGTGACCAACACCGTGCCCAAGCGCTGAGCTATCGGGGTGATCCAAATGTCTTTACTCCAAATATCGATAATCTCGCGCGCAATGGCATACGGTTCGATTGTGCGGTCTCTGGTGCTCCCTGGTGTACTCCCTTTCGGGGCGCATTGTTGACTGGCACCTATCCTCATCAAAATGGCGCAACGCGGACTCCATCGCCTCTAGATCCCTCTCTTTTGATGATTGCCGATCCGTTCAATCAAGCTGGTTATCATACGGCTTGGGTGGGCAAGTGGCATCTGGATGGCTCAAATCAGCGCGAGCATTATGTCCCACCAGAACGCAGAGGCAATTTCCAATACTGGATGGGCTATGAAAACAACAACAATCAAAACGAGTGTTACATCTATGGAACAGAGAGCGAAACACCGGAACGCTTAGAAGGCTATGAGACCGATGCGCTCACTGATCTCTTTATCCAACATCTCAAGGGCCATGTCGACGCACGGGACGACTATCAGCCCTTTTTCGCCGCCCTATCGGTGCAGCCACCCCATAATCCCTATGTTGCACCGACCAATCCACCTTATGGTACACGACGAATTCACCCGGCAGAGATTCAATTCCGACGCAATGTGCCGGAAGTTGCCTGGGTACGGGAGCGAGCCGCTGTCGATCTGGCCGGATACTATGCAATGATCGAGAATTTGGATTACAATCTTGGTCGTATTCGCACAGCACTCAAGGAAATGGACGTCGACCGAGAAACCTATATCGTCTTTTTCTCGGATCATGGGGACATGATCGGAAGCCATGCTCAATGGGGTAAATCTACACCTTGGGAAGAGTCGATTCGCATTCCATTTGTTATCGGCAAGGTAGGTGGTTCTGACAATATGCGGGTTGGCAGGACTGATGCTCTCCTCAACCATGTCGACATTGCCCCGACCAGCCTGGGCTTGTGTGGGATTTCAACCCCTCCAGAGATGGTGGGCCACGACTATTCCGCGCATTGCATCCGTCCAGATGCACCCGAATATCATGGCGCACCGGAACAGGATCAGGAGCCAAACTCGGCCTATTTACAGCAAATTCCGCGCAAAATGCATCCTCACTCGGTAAATAAAGCCTGGCGTGGCGTGCTGACCCGTGATGGATGGAAGTATGTCTGCACACCCGGCAATGACTGGCTGCTTTTCAATACAAGCGAGGATCCATACGAACAGGCCAACTATGTGTATGACAGAGTCTATCAGACTCCGAAGGAGCGCTGTCACGAGCTTCTTGCCCACTGGATCGAGGAAACGGGCGACACGTTCACCTTGCCCGTTATTGGTCTATAAGAGCGGCTCAAAGAGCGTGTTTTAAAAGTCATTCTGAGGAGGCTTTGGGACGAAGAAGCTCACGTTCCAAGTGCAAAAAGCAGATTCTTCGCTCCGTTCCTCCACTCAGAATGACACACTTTGGCACTTTTAAAACACGCTCTAAGCTAGACTTTGTAAGTTTTAAGCACATTAAAAAGTTAATAACAGACAGCAGAAAGTAAGGTGTTCACCTGAGAGGGAGAGAATAAACGAAGATCAGGTGAAAAGTGAGATGTCTGGAAAAGGAAATGGCACCATAAGCGGCGGCGAACCAGAGAGAGGAGGTCATGGAAGGTGGCGTGAGTCTTGTGATACCAAGCAGCTTGAGGCAAAGGGATAGAGCCATCAGGAGAGAAGGCATGAGCCATCAAGATGACAAGGCTGAAAAGACCAAAGAGAGCAGGAGTAGTCCTCTCAATGGCCAAGTCACTCCACTGGCGCTGAGTTTCGACACCGAGGTGAGCTCTGGCTTCCTCGAAAGAGACTTCAATGGACCAACGTTTGACGAAATCAGCGATGATGTGGGGGGCAGCCTGATGAATATCGGTGGAGAAGTAAGCGACGGTCTCAGCTTGGCCTTTGGGATCGCGGACTAAAACCCAGCGCAGAAGGAGCGGAGTTGTGCCGGTAGAGTACCAAAAGGCAATACCAGTGGCCCAGTCGACGACTTCAGATTCTCCCCCATACCAGTCAATGCGGCAGCGGTGCCAACAGGTGGTTTGGAAGAGGGCAACATCTTCCAGCTTGGGCAGTCGCTGCCCAACGACAGGAGGACGACCAGGTCGTTTTGTGCCGTCAGGTTTCAAACGGGAGGGTGGATAGTCAAAGAGACGCGCATCCAGGCGCAGAGGCGCAATCAAGGTGACTCCTTGGGATTGACAGCACAAGCCCAACTCGATCACACTGTAAGCCCCATCGCCGATGAGCTTGATTTCTCGACCTGGCAAAGCTCGACGCAGCCAGGCCACCACCTGCATGGTTCGTTTCGCCACTGTTCGGTGGCGCTGGTTGAGCGTTTCGCTGACTTTCGGTGTTGTGAGTAAGACGCTCAGAAAGGGCATTGACCAGTAGAGGTCACTCCACGGCAACTTGACCACCACACAGAAGACCAGCCACCGCAATCCGCTCGTGCTTACGCTCATCTTCCGGCCTGACGCCAGGCTATCTCGCCAGTGTCCTCGTTTGCTGATCTTGGGACCCCAGCGCCTTTCTAGCGTCTCGTCTACCGTTATCTCGACTGGCGCTCCCATGACCACAAACGTATCCACAATCAAGTGCAGTAAGATATAGCTCAACATCAATCCATCCCACTTTGCTCGATTCAGCACATGGTGATACTTGGACCAGTCTCCCCTCTTGCTCCAATCCCATCACTCTCAACGCCGCTGTCACCGTTCGTCTTCCCTTCGTTAACACCGTCCCTATCACCAAGACCAGTGCCTTTTGGTACGTCGGTTCTGTGAAGACTGGGCGAAAGCTCTCGAACAACGGGATTATTTCTGCTGGAAGGAACATTGGGCTCTCCTCTCTTTGATAGTTGTTTTCTCACTCCTATCTTACATCAGCTTCCCTTTTGTTCCTTCTTTATTAACTTTTTAATGTGCCCAAATTGTACAAAGTCGAGCTAAGGAATGGGCCGTAAATCACTTGGGCATTGAGAGATTGGACGCGTGTAATCTCGAATCTTGCAATCTCAAATCTCACACAAACTGTACATGTTTTTAAATTCTTGTTCCTAAATCATTAGGGCTAGCTCAGCTTTTGTAACCCATCACGAAGTTGCCTCAGCAAGGAGTGGACCTCCTCAACCTCTGTATCAGAAAGCACCAACCAAGATGTATAGAAATATGTGTCGGTCAACTTCTCTACCTGTTCGCGCACCTGCCGACCTTCATTCGTCATCGAAAACCGATTTGTCGAGTCCATTCGTTCCAGCCAACCACGCCGCGTCACGTCAGCAAGCGCTTGGGCATATTCCTCTGCTGTGTAACCTCGGTACGCAAGCTGATCAAAAAGTGACAGAGCGGAATCAGTGTTGCCATCGGCCACGAACGCGAATGCTTCCCATACATGGCCGCGTGGTTCTTGGGGTTGAAAGGCAGCCATGTGGGCATCATCACGAAACGCGTTAAAGTCTGAAAAGTAGTGAAATATCTTTTCAAGAGCCGTTGCTTCCTCCGAAGGTGCCCGATTGCGTGAATGGACCAAACACCAGACCCCTGGTTCTGTGGTCTGCTGCAAGCTGGCATCAATCAGCCGCCGCAGCAAAGACTCTAAACGGATTAAGTCTGCGTCCGGAATTGGCTCTAGCCCTTGCATTAACTGAACCGGACGAGACTGAATCTGCTTCAAGATTGCGCGACCAGCGTCGGTTAGGTAATATTCGGTTCCACGTTGAGCCAACCATTTCTCACTCGCCAGAAGATCGAGCAATGCCTGAACAAGACGAGGAGCTGCATATGTATCACGTACGCGCAGATTTTCGACCGTCAACGGCTCTGGCTCAAACTCTGCGGCCTGGATCATGTACCAACTTGGACTCTCTGCGTAACCTCCGCGCAGTTGCAAAATGGGTGGACGTTCAGGGGGTGGGGATTTTGAGTCCGCCTGTACTTTTCCCATTGCGCCAAAAAAGGCACCCATCGTCTCCATCATTAGGTTATATGTTTCAACGTTCAGCATGTATCCCCTTTGCTATCACAGCTACACAATGATCTCCACTTGCGGCGTAAAGTCCATCTCTTCATCGAGCGGATAAATCGGCTGTGAAACAAGCTGATGATTCAAGGTCTTGATGTTGGGGCTGGCTGCACCGGGCACATCGATCGTCAGGTTTCGAACGGCCCAAGCATCATACTGTTCATGGGGGGTGTGGGGCAATTTGATGATGACCAAGTCGAAATGTCTTGGATCCTGGCCAATGCCAAAATACATGGAATAGTCACAAAGAACAGCAGGTTCGGCGGATACGACAATGGTGATCGAGCCAGTTCTGAGCACAGCGATCGGCCCCCCAAAACAGATCTCACCTTGCTCGTCTATGTATCGACCGTTGGAGAGAAGCTCGACCGTTGCCTCTACTTCTATGGGCGTAAAACGAAAGTCCACGGTCCCCCCCAATGGAAGAGTGATGGTGCTGCCGATGCCCACGGCAAAGGCACGTTCTACAGCCAGTGCATCTCGAATGGGGAAGAGAACCGATCCTTGGTAATTGCTCTCCAAAAGCCCCTTGAGAATCACATTACTTGCGCCCGTGGCACCCGAACTGGTTGCGTCGGCTGCGTCGCTAAAGATCACAGGACCGGTGCTCTTCTGTGCAATTTCGATTGCTTCTTCGACACTGTGTAAGACGCACTGCATCCGTTTACGCATGGCCCAAAAATCTCGACCCAACGCGAGCGCTTCCTTTTCAGCAAGTGTTCGATTGTTGTCCGTGACAATGATCACACGCGACCCTTGCTCTGGCACGTCGGTTGGCGGATGCCCCAACATAATGCCCGCTCCCAGAACGTCATCGCTCTCTTCGAGTCTCTTGCAATGGCGGATGAACGTACCAAAGACACCGGTTGCGGTTTTGAGCTCATCGCCGCGCACCATTGTTGGTGTATAGACCGTGCCGATGACGGGGCATGCGCCATCCAGAATTCTCAGCAGTTGGACAGCGGTTCGTTCTCCCAATTGAAACCAATCGATGTGGGGATAAGTATGGAGAATGGCGACGCCGTCCATCTGTTGCAGCATCCGGCGAGTAATGGTGCCGTGCATGTCGAGCGAAACCACGATGGGAATATCTGTGCCCAGACGGTTGCGGACTTCTTCCAAAAGATAGCCTTCCGGATCTGTTTCGGATTCGACCGCCATGGCGCCATGCATGGCAAAATAGAGAGCGTCTGCTCCCGTGCTCTCTTTCTCAATCGCGTCAAGGCACTCACCAGCAATCTGCTCCCAACATGCCTGCGTAATTTCCGCCATACCTGCATTGAGAAGGGCCTGCCCTCGGAAGACCGAAAAGTCACTATAAATTGTTGGATTTGGATTGAACGAATTGGTTTCTTGGAAACAAGAGGCAATAATAATGTTTGGCATTGATGATTTCTTCTATGTTAGACCGGCGTTTATGGACATTCAAAATTAAATTCGGCAAACGAGACGGACACGAGGAATGGCGGTGTAGCTAATCCCCAGTTCAGAAAGTGATCTCCCGCCATACCTCATGTCCCTACAGGTTATTCCAAACTGTTTTCTGACCGTCCATCAACGCAGGGCGACAAAGCGCGCGAGCCAGCGAATTTATTTTAAGTTTATGAGCGAGTGCGGTATCATCTCAATAAAATGGGGTGAGAGCTTCCCGGAAGGGGTCACGTGTGGTTTCGATTGCGGTACTATTCTTGACCCCTTCCGGGAAGCTCGGATCTATCCAACCGCTATTTATTGAGAAGGTACCGAGTGCGGTATAAAATTTTGTTTGGGATCGTCAATCATTGGAAATATGATGCTGATATCCTGCCAGGCGCATCGCCTCCAAGGTCTCATAGCAAGCAGCCAATGGATGATAATCCGTTTTGGACGGCGGGCTTTTCAACTCATCATACTTCTGATTTTTTTCGTTCAAGATGCGATACCAACCGCCATATTTGTGATCAACGAAATATTGATTGGAGAATGTCCATGCTTTGTCATACCATCTCCAATAGCGCTCCTCTTTGGTCCGGAGCGCCAGGAGCGCCGCGGCAGCGAAAGTTTCAGACAATACCCAATAATAACGGTCCCGATCTAGGATTTGCCCATCTGGTGCGAAGGCATAGTGCATTCCATCATTCTCTTCATCCCAACAGGTCTCTAGCGCTGTATCAAAGAGCTTCTGGGCACGCACCAACATCCATTCTTGCGGGTGGTAACGCTCGAGAATCAGCAACAGTTTGGCCCATTCGGTAAAGTGACTGGGAAGATATCCATAGGGACGGAATAGATTTTTCGGATCATCTTTATTATACTCAGTAGATCCAAATTTGGCGTTTTTGGCTATTTTCAGTCGAGATTGCAGGGATTTTGGAGTCATTTATTCAGATTTCGGTTACAGAAAACAACCTATTTCATATCTGAAAATCGCCCAAATCTAACGCAAAAGCTAGATATCGACCGGCAAATTTGTATTTATGTCAACTGTTTAGCCAGAATTCTCTCTCAAAACCTGAAATTTGGATCTACTGATACTCCCAATCGTGGCTCCAATCGATCTTGTAGTGCTCCCAGATCAGACCATCAGCTTTGTTGGCCAAGTCAACACAAATACGCTTTGCCAGCAGATGGGAACGTTCCAGATAGCGGGTCTCTTGAGTTGCCTCAAAAGCGCAAAGCATTGCCTCGCACATGTGCATATTGGCGTTCTGGCCGCGGTAGGCATCAATCTGGCTCCAGCCTTCTGCCTTGATCTCATCGACATAGAGTTGTGCAGTTGGATCCCAGAAGCGATTCTCTAGAAGATCATAAATCTCCGAAAGTAGCGGGCGTGCACCGTCGACGTCTGCCTTGGTGGCACCAGCCGCCGCTAGCAGCACAAAGGCATGTCCATAACAGTGACGTGTGCCATCTTCGACTTCACGCCCTTGGAGCACCCAAGCAAAACCACCGTCGGGTTGACGGTGTGCTTCTTGGAGAAATATCAGACCATGTGCTGCCGCGTCTCGATATTTTGGCTCCTCAAACATCATTGACGCCAGAGAGTAGTTGTAGATAAAGCGGCAGGTCCCTACGAGGTGTTTCGTCATCCGGTCAAAGATGGATCCATCATCATGTAATTGATTGATATAGCCGCCAAACTTTTCATCAATGCAGACTGGATGGTAGAAAGAGAGAATACGTTGAATGTGATTGCGTAGAAATTGGGGATCTTGGTAGGACATAATTTCTGTTCCTGCGTTGTTGTTCGTGATGGGAATCGGTCTATACCAATGTCAGGATGATTCGAGCATAGCATAAGGGAAAATTCGCTCCGGATTTAACTTCACATGAGGTTTGGCGTGAACCAGCCGAAGAGACAGGAGGCATACGTTCGCCTGCATATAGACCGACCCACAACTTGCTAACTAAATCCCAATAGCTTTTTGACATCCTTCATCGGTATGCGTTCTCCATCACTCTTCCGTTCTGCCAAAAAAGCCATTAGTGCCTTATTCTCTGATGTTGCCCTGACTTCCTCTTCAAAATCATCACTGTCTCCAACATCGAAGCCTTGCCACTCCTCAAGCGACACCAATACAAATTGTCGTCCGTCATTCGTCTGTAAAATTATACCTTCCTCTCCTGCCTTCATGAGGAGGTCGAATAAGAATTCCTGTTCTGTTGGAACAGTTACAACATTCATAAATCTCTCCGTTTGCCGCGTACAAAAAGCTGATTGCTTCTTTTGAAATCGACAACTTCAATACTAACAATTTGTACATCATCCGCCACATTGTAAAACACTCGGTATTTATCAAACCGGAACTCCCATTCAGCAACTTCGTTGGGAGGCATCCGAAATCGATTACGTGTTTCAACCATTGGCTCATACACAAGTTGGGTATCAATGCCTGACAGGATTATCTGCTGCTCGAACTTTCTGAAGGCCATTAGATCTTTTAGGGCCTCACGAGTAAAATCAATTTCGTACATACGGAAAATTCGCTAATTTGGTGTATGGTGTGTTTTGAAACACCAACTTTGTATAAACGAATTCATATCCCCATTATAGCAGAAGAACTGGGCAGATTCTACCCAGTTTCGAGATTAACTTCTTCAATTGCCCCACGCAATGAGTGCCGATACATCGTATCACTTGCGCGCTCCTGTCAAGACAGTGATTCTATGCATCTTCGCTACATTGTTTCGGTTGTAATCTCAATCGGTGCGGCCCGGTTGAGTGTGGTGTAAATGGGACAACGGCTCTGGAACTGCTCGGTCAGCATGGCGGCTTCTGTTTTGTCCACGCCTTGGAGCTGCATCTTGATGCGCAATGACTGGATACGTGGATCGACGCCTATGCTCGCCACACCGCGTGGGTTAAAGTCCCCCTCAACAACAGTCGTAATGCCGGTTAATGGCAGGTCCATCTCTTGCGCTGCACGCTCATAGATAAAAGCACCACACGTGGCCAGCGCACCCAGCATGAGATCAAGAGGATTGCGTTCCTCGTTCGGGCCTTGCAGCGGTGGTACGGAATCGATGACAAAATGGTTACCGCGGGCGCCCACAATGGCTCGACCAGGTTGGTTGGAGAGCTGTGCGCTTACTCTGGCCGTTGCCAGCCCCTCCTTAGCAACAGAAGTAATCTGATCATTGGTGGTGATCTCAATCTCTGCCGCACGAGAAAGGGTCGTATAGATGGGGCAGCGTGCGATAAAGTTTTCCACCAACATGCCAATCTGATCCTCGTTGGCTCCATCAATGTTTAGATGCACCCGCAGGATTTGGATCCGTGGGTCGCTGCCAGAGCCTGCTACGACGCTTGGATCCAGATCCCCCTCTACCCTAGCAACTGCGCCATTCAGTGGCAGCTCCAACTCTTGCGCAACGCGTTCGACAATAAAGAGACCACAGGTAGCCAATGACCCCAACATCATATCCAATGGGTTCAGCTCCTCGTTCGGTCCCTCGAGGGGTGGCACCGAATCGACAATGAAATGGTTGCCACGGGCACTGACAATAGCGCGCCCTGGCTGGTTGGAAAGTTGCGAACTAACGCTGGCGGTCGCCAATTGCGGTGCTTCTGGCAGTGGCTGAACCGGTTGAATCGGTTGACAGGCACTTAAGAGTAAGGCCAGCATAATTGCTGCGACACTTCCCACATGCACCGACACTCTTTTGTGTAACAATTTCATAATTTACTCCTCTTCTTCGTTACATAGGGTCTAGAAATTCAATCGAAATAAATGTACTTAGTAAATCCTGGAAATCCAATCAATCTGTGTCCTATTTCTAAACACTTCCTTGGAAATACTTAGATGGACTATCCTGCAATGAACCTTCGTACTCTCGTCCATCGTCCACTTGCTGCACCAAAAACGTAGTTAAGCTATCCCAAGTGCGAAAAAAGCGCATTTCTCCGCTGAGGACATGTTGTACCCGACCGCGATATTCTACCCGACCGTCGTCTGTCTTCTCTGTCCATAGACGGATTGTAAAAAGGTGAGAATGGTCGTGCTGAAGCTGGCTCATGATGCAATCCACCGGATGAACGAAGGTTTCTTGTTTGCAAACAATCTCTCATAGCTCATCTATGAAATTGGGCAAAACGGATTATTTCTTAGGCTGTGTCTACTCATATTGCACAATTTCATCTGATGTGCGAGCTCTCATAGAGGATAGCAGAGCGGGCGTTCCAAAAGCGTTCCATTTTATATTTCATGCGTTTCATAGCGAATTATCAATTGAGTATTGAAGATTGACTATTAAGAACGAAGGTTTTTGGAATCTTATTGGTCACATTGACAATTGAGGCGCTTGCAGCGCGGCACGAGTGAGGCTGATTTTATACAGCATCGATACATAATTGCCGATGTTGATCCGTTAAGCGCCCAACAGCATGGCGTAGTAACGAGTCATCTGTTTTAAGTATTGAACTTGGTCAACATCGTCAGGTAGGTGTTGGCTACATTGTTGAATAATGTGCTGAAATCGCATCTGAATTTTTGCAGCGCGTGGATCATTCGTCTGGCGCAACAGTTGATAGCAGATGCGGTAGACCTGAAACAGATCGTGGGTGGTATCCAACTCACTACTCTCTTGCTCACTGCTCTCCAAGTAAGGCAAAATCTGCTGCACCTGTGTAAGAGCTTCAGTCTGTTTTCCTTGTGTCCAAGCAACATGTGCGAGACCAGCCAAGGGTTCCAAGCTGCGTTTTTGCTGCTTTGTCTCTTGGTAGATGACTAGTGCATCTTGACAAGCCGCAGTTGCCTTCGTCCACTTCGATTGGGTCGCCCATGCATCACCAAGTCGCGTCAGTGCATAGGCTTGGTCGCGACGGATGTTGATTTCTCGCGCGATTTTCAGGGCTTGCTGATTGAGATGTTCTGCCTCTACTGGGGTGTTCTGGAGAAGACGGAGTAAGCCAAGTTCACTCAATGTCTTGCCTTCGCCTTGGCGATGTCCAATCTGGCGGAAATGAGTAAGCGCATGCTCAAAATGTTGTTGCGACCCATCTAGATCACCGAAATTCATCATCAAATTAGCTTGGCCGTTTATCGCAAATGCCTTCTGGCGCGTCGAGTTGGTCTCATGTGCAATGGATAGAGATTTCTCTAAACGTTGAGCTGCTTTCCTGAATTGACCACGACGCATGTAGAGTGTGCTTAGATTGGAGAGCAGTCTGGTTTCAAAGGTACGGCTCCCAATCTCACGGGCCAACTGCAATCCCACCTCGTAGTGTGCTTCGGCTTCAGCATAAGAATCGTCGCCTTGTTCGACAATCTGATAGCCCAACTGATTGTGCGCCCAAATTTCGCCCGATCTCCGTTGAGCATGTGTAGACGCATCAGGCGCTGATAGGCATTTTCACGTAGCGGGTCGTGGCGTATTACCAAATCTCCACAGCGGATGGCGGAGTCATAGTTGCCTTCTTCCTCATAGATCTGCAATAACTGATCTGCTGAAGACAGATATTGTTGTTCGAGCCGCTCGCGAATGGGCAGAATCCACTCCTCATAGCAGTTTGGTACCACTGGATCTTTGTAGCACTCAATGGCCGCTTCCAGATGCTTAGATGCATCGGCAGACCGATTCTCCGTTAGGGCCTGACTTGCGGCGCGATAGTGACGATGAAAATCCGCTACATCTAAGGTATAGGGAGCATCGCTAGACCACTGAATAGTTTTGTCGTCAACAAGGATAAAGTGTTCGATAGAGGGAAACGCCTTACGAAGAAAGTGGAGCTGTCTGCGTAGGTTGGTCTGGGCTTGCTTTTCAGAGGAATCCGGGCCAGAAGAGGAAAGACAACTGGCGGCGTGCGATCTTCTGCTCTGTATGCAACAGGAGATAAGCGAGCAGCGATTGTAAACGTTTGGTCTGTACACCTGGTACTGCTTGCTTCTGATAGAAAAATGCAAATTCACCGAGGAGTCGGATTTGGAGTATGCTCATACTCGATTCAGTGAAACATTGAAAATTCTGGCTCAATCGGATCTCAGAGGGTAGACCCGCTTTGGTTTCGATTCGGCTCCGCCACTCAACCGGCGCGAATCATTTCGGGATTTGTCAACTCTCTGGATGCCAAAAGAACCAAAATCCAGTAGACCACAACGCGGAGTGAGCATTCTCTAATGCGAACGGGACCGGCGTTAGAGATTACACGCAGTAGGATTTCTCAGAGGTAGAGCGTTCAAATGGCGAAAAAAGACGCAGTAGAGAATCTCGGACCATTTGGCCCGCTCGAGTCTGTTTTGACTGAGAAATGCAGGATTATGTCTACTGCGTGTAATAGAGAACGCCTCCTCCGCTGCGGTCTACTGAAATTACCCTCCAGACCACTCAAGTAAAACCCCCATCGCTTGCGAGCGATCTTCTAAAAGCATCCGATACAGATTGCTGGCCTCCGTGAAGGGTTCACGGTGACTGATCAATGACTCCAGCTCCAATTCACCATCACTGACTAAATCGAAAAAGAACTTGCTGCTGCGCAGTTTGGTCCACGGTGTATCCCAAGTCTCGTAGGGCGGCTGGGACGAACCGTGGGTACCAATGATGGTAAAACTAGGTGAGTTGCAGAGATCGTGAAAATCAAATTCGGTCTTGCCACGTGGGCTACTCAAAACAACAAAGCGACCATGACGACGTAGCACTTTGAATTCGTCTGGTATGATCTGGGGGTTCCCAGTTGCTTCAAAGACGACATTGGCGAACCGTTCCTTCGTCACATTCTCGACAGCGGCAACCACATCTTCTTGACTGGCGTCCACAGGGTGGATGGCGATATCATCTGGCAACCTCTCCAGACGGCTCTTCACAAGATCGACAACCACTACTGGACGGGCGCCGCAGAGGCGACAGAAACGCGTAGCCAACTGTCCCAGAATCCCGGCACCATACACGACAACAGCGTCTCCCCAACTGACGCCTCCCCGACGGACACTATTGCTGACCGTTTGGGCAAGGGTATGGAAGGTGGCTGACGCATCAGATACGGTGTCTGGCACAGGCGAAACTGTCGATACTTCGGCGCAGCCAAAGAGTTGATGCTTGACGCGAGAAGCAACTCGCTTTCCAAGCCACTCTTTAGAGACTCCCTCGCCAATATCTATCACATCTCCAACGTTCGCGTAACCGGGGACAAAGGGAAATCTACCCATTCGCGCCCATGCCGAGTCGGGAGGGAAATTACCACTGAAGATCGTCAGCTCAGTTCCAGTGCTAATGAGGCTAAGCTTGTTCTCGATCAATAACTCTCCCTCTTGCGGTGTTGGGATCGGGTATTCCTGGATGGCCACTTTTTTGGGTTCGAGGAAGACAATCGTTGGGTTGGTCTCTGTGTGTTTTGTTCTCATTTTAGCTCTTTAGTATCTTATCTACCAATTTTTTGCACATGGGGCAAGAGAGTTGCAAGGTTGCAGAGTTGAAAAGACCCTTGGGGTATCGGAGCATGCTCTCATGCCAATCGAGTCTATTCTTTGGGGCAGACAAGGTTCTGTGTACCCACCCTGCAACCCTGCCACTTTGCACCCTTGCCTCTGGCTTGGCCAGGTTAAGACTTTTGCGGTTCAGATACCTATGTCGAGAAACCAGGGGTCTGCCAAATCCCTGGTTTCTGCGAAGCGCGTAACTCCTACTCTTATTGCAAACAGGTCCGATAGTAGACATCTCGCAGTTCTGTTGCTTTGCACTGCCCCGCCAGAAGTGCCTCAACACGAGCAACGCGCTCGGCAAGCTTATCGGGATTTCTCTTAGGATGAAAGGTGGCTGGTCCAACGAGCATTGAAACCAGCGTGATAAACTCAAGCCGGGTAAGCTCTGCAAATGACTTGTCGAAATAGACTTGCGCCGCCTTAGGAAAACCGATCACCCACTCTTCTGAAGTTGGCCCAAAGCTTGCGCTATTTAAAAACAATGTCAGCTGCAGATCTTTCTCCATCTGGCTATCTAGAACCATCGCGTAGAGGGACTGTTTCAGCTTCGCATGAGGTCCCGGCATGAAATTGTCAAAGTAGTACAATTTGACCAGCGCCTGGGTGATTGTCGTCAGACCAGCCCCAGGAGTCGACAGATCCACACCATTGTGTTGGTAAAAGCCAGGATCTTCGACTGTGAGAAGGATATGCTTCCATTCATTGGAAAGATTCGCGATCTGTAAACCAGTCTCCTGCATCAAGTGGGCTTTCTCGATCACTACAGGCGTTATCCGATAGGCTTGAATCAATAGAAAGACAGCATAGACAAGCACAAAAATCAGTGCCACCCCAATGAATGACCATCCCCAACGCCAGTTTAGATAATTAAACATTACATGAATTGAGGTTAGGACACGGATAAACACAGATTTCACGGATTATTTCAGAGAAAATCCGTGTTTGTCCTCAAAATCCGTGTCCAAGATTCTTCATCCTTATAATCTCTATTCAATTGTCAAACACGATGACTGTGCGGGCAACCGTTCCCTGGATCATATCGTCGAACGCCTCGTTGATCTCGTCCAGTGGGCGATAACGCGAGATCAACTCGTTGAGCTTGACTTTTCCTTGGTGATAAAGATCGAGAATCCAGCGAAAATCGACACGTGCCCGCGCCGCACCGTGAAAAGAGCCCATCAACGCCCGATCCTCCAACAGATGCCAACCCTCAACCGACACATCCTGTCCGGTTGGTTGCACACCAACCATGACGGCCGTTCCCGTTGTACGCACTGAATCAATTGCCTGCCGTACAAGCGCCGGGAACCCAACCACTTCAAAGGCATAATCGGCCCCGCCACCGGTCATCTCTTTGATACGCTGAACAGGGTCTTCCTTCTCGGCATTGATGAAATCCGTTGCCCCAAATTGTTCGGCTAACTCCAGCTTATAGGGAACTTTGTCGACAGCAATGATCTTGCCAGCTGAGGCCAGGACGCCACCTTGGATGACGTTCAACCCGACGCCCCCGCAGCCAAAGACAGCCATCGTTGCACCTGCTTCAACTTTGGCCCGGTTGACCACTGCACCGATTCCGGTGATGACGGCACAGCTAATCAGACATGCTTTGGTCAAGTCAGTATCACTCGGCACTTTGACACAGGCATCGGCCAATGCAATGGTCTGCTCAACATAGGTTGGCTGGCGGTGATAATAGGGCTGACCATTCTTCGACATGTAACTCACGGGGGCGCGCGGATGGGTCTCGCAGAGAGCAGGACTCCCGTTGCTATAGTTGCGGCAATATCCACACATGGCGTCGAGCGAGAGGATAATCTTGTCGCCGGGTGCAACGCTGGTGACCCCTGGACCAATTTCCCGCACAATGCCTGCTCCTTCGTTCCCCATGACCCAGGGCGTGTGTCGGGGCGTCATATGGCCATCCATAAAGTGGTAGTCGCTGTGGCAGACACCGGCTCCCACAATATCGAGCAAGACTTCACCCGCTTCTGGTGCCTTAATATCTAGATCTTCAATCGATAAAGGAGCGTGGGGTTCGTGTAATACAGCTGCTTTCATAGTTTCATCCTCTTTCTTTCTCTAACTCCTGCGTTGTTCTCTCTTTGCCTGAGTACATGTTCCATGCCAATCCGCTGAGACTCAGTAGCTGTCTCCATATCGTAAAAAATTGACGTCATGTAGAGAAAATCAAATTCTCCATCTCTCCCGTGACCTGCTGCCAAGGCCCGTTCGCAGACAAGCTGGTGCAAATACATCTTGGGTAGAGGATATCCATACGCGGGCCATTTCTGGGGGCCAGCCTGACAGTAGGAGACATCAGTGAAATAGCGAGGATGTGTATCGCCGCCAGGTTTAGCCCGTCGATTATGGAGCAATGCGGAGTGAACCATCACAGCGGACCCCAACGGGAGATCATTGATCGTCACACTCCCAGGGAGATCTTCGGTGTAGAAGATATCGCTAAATGCATTGTTGCCCATCACGCTCTTATGCGAACGAGGCAGTAGAACCAGATCGCCCGCCTCACCATTCAGCCCGTTGGGATAGTAAAAGCAGTGGATCATTAATTGCTCCCGGTCGGTTTGCGGAAACTGCTCGTAGTCGTGATGCCAGTTAGATGAGGGCGTCCCCGAGCGATGGCATTTTGCGTGCTGATGATGAAAGGCAAAATTGTCACCGCCCATCAGGGAACGTACTTTGGCCACCATCGACGGATGTGACGTCAAGCCACCCAGGTGCGGGAAGGTAATGACCAATGCCGTGCCATTCTCCTCGCTATTGCGTTGAGCATACCCTCCCGTGCGCCGCTCTTCTAATAAGTCAATATCGGCCATCACCCGTGCGCAATGCTCAGGCGTGAGAAAGCCAGAAAAAACCAAATACCCCTCACGCATAAAGAAGTCAATTTCCTCCGCGGAAAGCGGATCGGATTGACGTGACTCTGTTTCCATTGGTTGCCTCCGATTTGTCGTCGTCAGAGATTATAAGGATTCAGAAGACGGGACACGGATGAACACAGATTGCACGGATTGACTCTGGGATAATCCGTGTTCATCCTGAAAATCCGTGTCCTATTTTTCAATCCCTATAATGTCTATCATGTTGTAGCAACAATTAGAGCTTGTAAATCTGCTTGAAATTTGTACCAAGAATCAGGGCTTCTTCCTTATCGCTAAAGCCAACATCACGAATGCCATTGACTCCATGCGTTGCCACACCCGCGGGCGAGTTTGAACCAAAGACAATGCGCTCTGCGCCAACCTGCCCACCGCGCGCGATATTTTTAATTGTAATCGGCTCAGCTGCCGCAATCAGCGTCGTCCCCAAATAGATACTGGGGCTCTCGACAGCCGCCTCCACAGCCAGAGAAGTCCATTCTCGATAGCCCATATGATCCATGATGATGGTCACATCCGGGTGGCGCTTGGCAAGAGTGCCAATATAGGAAGGAGAACAGCCGCTGAGCGGTGAGCCAGAGTGAATGGTTGCTGGAATGCTCAATTCTTTGGCCAATTCCATAATTGGATCGACACATGGAGAGTCGATGCGATAGCGATGTGCAGCGGCCATTAGTTTGACCGTGCGCGCTCCCCGGTCAACGCAGCGCTTGAGATCGTCTGTTGCATCTGGTCCCATCGTGGGGTTAATCAAACACCCTGGCAGGATCCGTTGTTCGCCCTGTACTGCTGCTAACAGCTTTGCATTTCCGTCTCGCGGATCGGCCGGCACACCTCCTTGAAAGAGGACACATACGTCGATGCCTGCTTCATCAGCGGTTTTCAGTACACCTTTTACGCCATACTCTTCCCCGTTAAACTCTGCTGGCATATAGGCTTCGAAGTCGGCAACAAAGTGACTCATGGATATCTCTCCTTTTGGGATGGGAACTAGATCATTGTGAATTGTGAAGTGTAATTGAGAATTTTTAATGAAGGTGCTTGGAATGCACCGGGAGCGTCTAGCTTGTTTCGTTATGAACCTGATGTTAGAATACCACATTCAGCCCAGTAAGAAAAAGTCTCCGAAAAATTTAATTCAGCCGTAAAATCAAGCATATGTCCGTCTTTGCGAATGTCGCTGAAGCCGTAGTCACACCGCCAATCGGTGTCGAGATGATTGAACCGCGCGGGGTCCCAACTACAGGCGTCCATGATGATCTATACGTGCGTACTCTCGTACTCCACGATGGCAGAACCACCGTTTGCATTGTGACGATGGATCTTCTTGGACTAGATGCTGATTTACTAGAACGAGTGCAGAAAGCCGTCCAAGATCAGGCTGTTCTAGCGTCTGAACAGCTAATGCTCGCTCCCAGCCACAACCATAGCGCACCGCTCACAATGCCTTATGATGCAAATGTGCAGTCCAATCGTGATCGGC
>JAHBNG010000178.1 GCA_019217005.1 Chloroflexi bacterium TSY | reverse complement strand
TGCTGCTGCTCGATGTGCTTCCAGCTCGGTAAATAGACCTCTGTCAAGGCAATGCAGCCAGCTGTTTAAAATCAATCGGATACCCTGTTCTGTCGGCAAAGTGTTCCAAAATCCAGGCAATAGGTTGTTAAGGTAACCGATCTGACGAGGCCGACAGATAAGCCGTTTGTCCCGCCGCAAACGGGTTGTCCTGTTCGCCAATGGGCCGCGATCGAGCAGGACAATATCTTGATGTCCATCTTTCGTTAACTGAAACGCGGCGCTTGCACCTCAAGACCGCCACCAATGATGACGATATTTGCTGAGTTGGGAAGCATAGGAATCCTCTTGGAAGTATTACTTTACTTTCTGGTAAAGGCTTGAGGACAAAGGGCAAACCGAAAGGGCGGAAAAGAATCCACCCTGAAAAACGGGATAAAATGTAAAAATAGTGCTCGGCTAGTTTAAGCAGCGGCATTGAGGCGGCGATGAGCGAGAACGCCTTTAGGGAAATGGTGAAACCGAGGCCTTTTTCCGAAAGTCAGGGTCGAGTTGGTCAGGAGTTGGAAAAGAGCACTCGAGAGAACACGGCGCAGCCTGCCGGGAGTGGATTGAGGCCTCAATCCCAGTAGCCAGTCGGTATGGGAGGAAGAGAAGCGGCTAAATGGGAAAGAAGATTGCCAGCCAGCAGCCCCAGTTCAGGTAAGCGGAAACAAGCCTCATCGGCATGAACAAATTGACGATGTAAGCCAATCATCTGCTTGGAAGCCAAGGGGGGATGTTCAACAGGCCAGCGTTCCAGGTAGACAAGATAAATGGTTTCAGGCTGCAAAGTCATAACGGTCGCCAAAACCAAAGGTGTGTTGTAGGCCGGATCCTGAATGACGTAAATCGAGTAGGTACGGTTGGCTGTATCCACCTTGGTTGTTCTGGGGACGAGATTGTGCCATGCTTGATAGCAAATCAGGCGACCACTATAGAGAAAGCGACCAGACGAGTCCGGAGTTGTAGCCTCGAGTCGCTTTCCTTATAGCTGCGAGAGAGCGGACGCACAATATCACCATATTCAGGTGGTCTGCCTTTTTCTTTGCGTTTGGGGAACTCATTGCGGCGCACTGTGCAGTTAATCGCTTCCCGCAGGACAAATCGGTCTATGCCGCTTTCTAGCATTTCTCTGATTGTAAACCCGGCATCGACCACCGCCACTTCGTCTGACTCCAGTGATTTCTTCGTCTCTTTCAGCAGCTTTTTCCGAAACTCACTTTCCTTTGTGCCTACCTCGCATCTCATGATTGCCTTGAGCAGTGGCACTCGTTTCCCGCCTATCTCCCCCGAGCTTATCATCACTCCAAAGATGAGCGCGGGCAATGCCCGACGAGCCGTTGAGTTATAGAGTCGGTTCACTTTCCCTTGCAGCTTCGGTCGCCAGAACCCTGTGATATCTATGCTTTTCACTCGGTATCCTTCTAACTTTTTTGCCTCCCATTCCCCTTTCCACTCCACTTCTTCTTGCCACGATGAGAGCAGGCTTGCAATATCCCATGATCCATATCGAAAGCTCCACCAGCTTCGCCGGAGCTCCTCATCTTCAAACCCGCTTTCACTCAATCCACTATGGATTGCTCCTCGACTTTTCAGAAACGACCCATTCAGCATTGCCCACATCAGACGCATTACATTTACGTTTGTTCCCATCGGCGTTACTTGCAATACATTCATCAGTACTGCTATAGTTATTTCTGGCGCGGTTAGCATTCCTTCCTCCTTTTTGGGTTCTCTACCTTTAGGATGAACTGCTAACCGCTTTTTGTCACATTTCTCACCTCATCTCTTTTCTTTTACCAGAAAGTAAAGTATTAGGCTTTTCCAACAATTAAAATCCCGGATTTGATCTGGAAAAGCTCAAGCCATTCCAGAGAAATCCACTTGGCAAATTAGGGATTTATTGCTCTGGAATGGCCTTATACGCACATGTTTGCAGATTGCCCTATTCATCTCGCCTTTGAAATCGCACACCTGCTTTGGCGGCAAGCTCGTGCAGCCGATTGAAATTTAAGAGGTAGTCTGCTTCTTCTGGCAGGTGTTCGCAGAAGCAGGGAGTATCTTTAGGCAGTTGAGCAATACGCCGCAGATAGGTTTCGTAATCCATCACCCCATCCCCAATCAGCACTTCATCCCACTTCAGGAACATGTGGCGATAGTCGCAGTTGATATCCTTCAGATGAACGCTGACCACGGTGTCCGTCAGGAGATCAAAGGTCCGGTTGATCAAGTCGGTCGTGTTGTAGTAGCTTTCTTGACTCACCATGTTCATTTGGTCCAGATGCAGGCCAAGGGCAGGATGAGCAACGCTGTCGATGAAGGCTCGAATGGCTTCCGGCTGGTAGAAAAAAGTGTTGTGCCACGGTTCAATGACATAGCGGGTCTTTTGCAGATCCAGCCCATCCAGGATGTGCAGCACGATCTCTCGAAACTCTGCCTTACACTCCTCTGTATACATATACGGATGTGGCGCTATTGGTGCGTCTGACAGATCTTTTGTGCCGACCAAAGTCACCACACAACGACACCCCATCAGATCCGCTTTCCGTAGCAGCGTGCGCACATCCTCGATGCGCTGCTGCCGCAGCTCCTCATCGTCAGTCATAAGATTTTGCCACATCCCGATCTCACCGATGACGATGCCGCAACTGTGCGCAGCCTCACCAAAGGTCACGCATTCATCGTCGCTCATCTCTCGCATTCGAGGCGGCGCAGGGATGGCTGACAACCCATGTGTATCCAACTGGCTGCATAGGGATTCGAGTTGCCCGACATTGTTGGCCGTATAGTAGCCTCCCAATCTCATTATTCTGTCTCCTAAAGAAGCGATGCCCAGACGCCCCTCGAAGAGGCCAAGCAGGAATGGGGAGCATAGGACTACTTCTTCTGCTCCGGGAATGGTGCGCGAATATCATAACGTCCCGCTGTGAGTACGGGGAGGGTGCCGTCTTCCACCATTAATTCGAGGGGCGATTCTCTGGTTTTGAGCGGCATGTTGACCACATTTTTGATGCGCAGCGATTCATAGATTGCCATTAGGATTTCCATGGTGTAGCGCGCCTGTCGCCCGCTGCTGCGGTGTTCAGCAATCTTTCCTTCCATCCAATCGATTAATTCTTGGATCTGATCGGTTCCCTCTGGACGTGGTGTTATTTCCCGCCACCCGCTTGCTTTGTCGTTTTGAAGCAAGACAAGACCGCCTTCCCCGATCTGAATTTGCCCCGCTGTGCCGTAGATCGTCGCCGCGGGGACAGTGGGTCCAGGCAAATCACTTTCATATATTACCCGTGCGCCTCCTTCAAAGCAGATCAGGCCCATGCACAAATCTTCGCAAAGAGTGCGACGTTCCCATCTGTCGGTCGTGCGCGACGTTTGCCCGATGACCCAAAGCGTTTCGGGGTCTGATAAATGATACCGCATGCCATCAATGACGTGTGTGCCAATATTAAGCAACCCAGCGTTGGGTTTGCTACGACGATGAAGCAACGTTGGTTCTCCGATCGCACCGTCTTGGACAAGCCTGCGGATCTCGGTATTGGTCGCCACAAAGCGTCCGTGATGTCCAATGACGAGTTTGGCATCATACTTTTCGCACGCTTCAATCATGTCATCTGCTTCGCCCAACGATGCTGCCATCGGTTTTTCGCAGAGAATCCCTTTGACGCCCGAATTGGCCGCAGCGATGGTGATTTCAGCATGCACGCCTTGCCAGGTCGTGATACTCACAATGTCCAATTCCTCTTTTGACAGCATTTCGTTGTAGTCGGTATACACTGCGGGGATGGAAAATTCGTCGGCGAGTCTTTTCGTTGATTCCTGGCTGATATCCATTACCGCAACAAGCGCTGTGGCTGGATTTTGCGTATAAGCCAGTGCGTGGTGCTTTCCCATGCCACCACATCCGATAATGCCAACTCGATATGTTTGAGTCATTCGCTTTCCCTCCTTATATAGCCACACATAGCTTCTTTATCGTCTGCTAACGATGACCTCACATGCATACATGTCCAGCCTGTCTCAGTCAAAATCATGGGAACGTTCCGACGAATAATCATTGAGGAAGGCTTCCTGTAGCAGATCGACGTGTAGGTTATGACTACTAAAAATTTGGTGATTTGGCAATGAATTTTTCCAGACTTAGTGCTTATCCGAAAAGTTCTGTGACGGCGCATTCTTACTCGAGAAGCTGGTGGGACTCACAACCACTTTTCGGATAGGTTCTTATCGGAGCCTCACGCTGGCAGATACAGGTAGAGGGCGTCAACCCCTTCGGGCCGTGGCGCACTGTCCTGAAGCGAGCAGTATGGCTTGCTAACGATGCCGACTCGACCATCGAGTTCGATGACCTGCGCTTCATGTGTTCCGACGCCAGAGTCGATGATGTGATGTTCTATCCTGTCCCCACGGTTCATAAAGATGTGTTGGACGGGTGGATGCTGAGTCCAATCTGACAGACCCATCTCCCCCACATAGATATCCGGGAGTCCGTCACCATCAAAGTCGGCCACTTGCAGCGAGTGAGCATCGACCAATCGGTCGTGCAGTACTTCGGCTTCCCACAGTTCCTCAGGGTTCGCGCCCGGTCTGAATAGCGCGAGGCGACCATATGGTTGTCCGATGTCGGCACCGACCTCGCAAACGGCTATCGCGGGCAGCCCATCGCCGTCGAAATCGGCGGCAACCACCCGCGTGCCGCCATAGTCTTCCGTGTAGAGGTGTCGCTCCCATGCTCCACTGGGCAAAAGGCGATACCAGGAACACCCGGCGATGAGTTCCAGCCGCCCATCGCCATCGACGTCGGCAGCCGCAAGCGCCTGCTCGTTTACACCGGTGACGACTGGTCGAAAATTGGGCCAAGGGGTCACATATGGATCATCGGGCAACGGAACCCAGAAGAGGGTCTCTGCGTCCTGATTCCAGACGTACAGCTCTTGCCGCCCATCACCATCGATGTCCGCCACCATCAGATCGTGGGTGCGGCTTGCAGGGAGTTGGCACGCATCCCGACGGGCCCATCGCTGCGTCGGATCTTCTGGGCATTCCCACCAATAGACGGTATTGCCGCGATCGCTGGTGCTGGCGATCAGGTCGAGCCGTCCATTCCCAGTGAGGTCAACCAGTACGCCGCCAACGCTGATGCTGGCGAATGTGTCATCAATCAGATGCGGTTCCCAGGCACCACTGCGGGTTCGGCCAAACCAGTAGATCTGATCTGGCGCGCGCGTCGAGATGACAATTTCAGGCACGCCGTCGTTGTTCAGATCACCAACAACGCACGACATGCGTTCGGCCGGTGGGCCCTTGTAGATTGTGTGACGATGAAAAACAGGATCGCTATTCCTCATTTTCTGTGTAGTCACTGATAATTCCCTTCATTCTGATCAGACTACTCTCAATCGACGTTGGTCTACTCAAAATTCTATTTAGGTATAATTTGGGACGGGTCAAGCAAAGTCTGAGCGTGGCGTGGCTCCTACGCATGAGGTCTAATAGCATTATTATCGAATGGATTGGGGAATTAGATGCTTTGAGTAGACAATACCATGATACGCGGCGTGTGTCAAAGAGACACGCGCGACGTATCATAGCTGTCGGATGGTCGTGCCTCTGTGGGTGAATTTGTCTTTTTTGTGTGGAATCGCTACACTACTGCGGGATGGTTCAGATGCTCCATTGAGTTAGGTTGACACTTTGACCGCGGAGAAGGCGTTCTCTATTACACGCAGTAGACATAATCCTGCATTTCTCAGTCAAAACAGACTCGAGCGGGCCAAATGGTCCGAGATTCTCTACTGCGTCTTTTTTCGCCATTTGAACGCTCTACCTCTGAGAAATCCTACTGCGTGTAATCTCTAACGCCGGTTCTCGTCGGACACGGTCGCATTCTCTAATGCGACCTCCGCAAATTTGTAAACTCAATTTGGAACCAGCCCACTACTGCGATAGGAGAATACACGCACCGCGAATAGAATTCTACGGATGAACATGGGCCAATTATTAAGTGAACCACTGATCGAAAAACAGATCGCGACATCGTTACGCAGCTTGGGGCTGCGGGAGGGTGGTATCGTCTTTGTGCATAGCTCATTGAGTAGTTTAGGGTATGTGGAAGGCGGGGCCAAGACGGTGGTTGATGCATGCCTGACGGTACTGGGTGCGAACGGAACCCTAGTTGTGCCGACCTTCACCTTTGCGCATAGTCAACAGGCAGATCCTATCTTTGATCCCGCGCACGATCCCTCTGAGATGGGACGAATTACAGAGGTGGTGCGAACCCATCCTGCGTCTCAACGGAGTCACCACCTGCTTCATTCGGTTGCCGCTTTGGGCGCGCAAGCCGAATCGATAACGGCTGTTCATGGACCATCGGCCTGGGCAGCGGATGGCCCTTTCTGGCAACTCAACACATTCGATGCGCAGATCTTGCTGCTGGGGGTGCCTTATTTGCGCTGCACCTATTTTCATCTGTTGGAACAACTGGTGCAGGTTCCCTATCGTCGCTGGCGGGAAATCAAAGCACGATGCCGAAACACGGATGGATCAACCCGCCCACTACCCACACAGGCTCTTACACCTAAGTCTGGCTTTCTCGGCAATGACTTTAACAAGCTGGGGGCATTGCTCGAAGCACAAGGTGTCGTTCAAGTTGGTGCGGTTGGCAATGCCGTCGCCCGTCTCTTCTGGGCCAAAGAAGCTCTGGAGATTGGTCTGGACCACTATCGGCGGGATCCCTCTCTATTCATCAAGACGACGAAAGACTACGCACCACTTCGGGATGGCATATTAACCCCAGAGTTCAATAGCGAGAAAGCAGTTTTGAGCGCATCCCACATTTATCAACGCACTGGACAAGGAGATGAAGTATGACCATATGCATTATTCTTGAGACAGCACAGGCAATGCGAGAAAATGCTGAAACGGCGATGTAGGTCATTCTCAGTAAGATGTCGTCTTGTGCCCAAACACATCTGACTGATCCTTACCCCGAACAGATCATGAGCGAAGTTTTATATGAAGCGGAAGGAATCACTATGTCTAAAAATCGCAATCAACTCTCAGCCGAACAAATTCAGTCATTTTTAGACCATGGCTATTTAATCGTCCCAGAACTCTTCGATCGCGAAGAGACAGATCTTTTGTTAGCCGCTGCCCAAACAGACTCGATTATCCAAGAACATACGATGGACATCGATGACAAATCGGGAAAGAGCAATCAGATAGCCGTTTGGAATCATCCAGGTGATGATATCTGGGGTATGGTCAGCCGCTCTCATCGAATCGTAGACGCCATGGAAGCAATGCTTGGGGGTGAAGTCTACCATTATCATTCAAAGCTGCTGTACAAGAAACCAGAGGTCGGTGGTGCTTGGGAGTGGCATCAGGATTACGGCTACTGGTATAAGAACGGATGCCTATTCCCCTATCTGGCAAGCTGCTGGATTGCGTTGGACCGAGCTGACAAAAGCAACGGATGTATGCAAGTGATCAAGGGGTCTCATCACGCTGGCCGGATTGAGCATGGTGTCTATTCAGGTCAGCACTGTTTTTCCATAGCAATACCTTGCATCGATCAGATGCGAACACCAGCGATCGCACCCGCTGGAATCTCATCTGTTGCTACAATGCGGCCCGCAACAATCCATATAAGGAATTTCCGCATCCGCAATATACACTGCTCGATAAGGTTCCCGACGGTGCTATCAAGGAAATGGGACTGAGATTGACTACGTCGTCCGAGTCATTTTACAAGCCGGACGAGGAAAGCATCGCGCGTGGTCATACTGCCAAGTAAGATGTTCGTGGAAAATAATAAGGGAAAGATTATGGCTAGATTACGCGCAGGTGTCATTGGGTTGGGGATCTTGGGCAAGCAACATGCGCAATTTTTGCATGATCGCGACGCGGTCGAGTTGGTGGCCGTGGCCGATATACGGGTGGATGTTGCACAGCAGGTGGGGACAGAACTGGCTGCACAGCCCTTTCAAGAATATAAGGAAATGTTCCAGAAACACGCGCTCGATTTGGTCGTTGTGGCAACGCCCGATTCGCTCCATCGGGCGCCCACGCTGGCCGCCATCGAAGCCGGTGTTCCCAATATTTTGCAAGAAAAGCCCTTGGCGACGACACTGGAAGATGCCAATGCGATCTACGAAGCGGTCGAGCGCACGCAGACGAGACTCTTTATCAATTTTTCCAACCGCATGGACAAACTCGACATTGCCACGCGCTACACGGTACAAAATGGATTACTAGGCAAAGTCGTACATGGTGAAGTGCGGCTCGACGACAATATTATCGTGCCAACAGAGATGTGGGGTGCACGCACAAAAGAGTGGGTGGCTGGCTCTTCAACTTGCCACTTTCTATTGAGCCACGTCATCGATATCCTCCGTTGGTATTTTGCACCTGCCGAAGTAGCCGACGTCTATGCCATAAGCCAAAGTGAAGTTTTAGGGTATACGCCGGATCTCTATGATGCCTTCTTGACCTTTGATTCTGGACTCAAAGTACGCATCAAAGCTGGGTGGATTCAGCACATTGATGAAATGGTTGAATTTGCCATCTCCATGTCGGGCAGCACGGGTACGCTTATCTACAATAAACTTGGCGGCTTTGGTGTAGACGAGGGGTGGCGCGTCAATTTATCGCCGAAACATATAAGCCAAGATGCACTCCTTCAACATCAAGCAATACTCTTGGCAAAAGATATCAATGTTGCTGCACTCATTCACAAGTCTTCCCTGACATTCGCCAATCTAGCCATGGGTGACGACCAGTTAGCACTGGCGCTCGAAAAACGTGGACAGTACCAGAGTGAGGCAATGCCCCTGGTGCCTCCTATCCTTGATGCGATTCTCGAAGGAACAACAGAACCGGCGCAGTGGTCCATGATCGGTACACTCCCGACGCATATTGACGGTTTGCGTCAAGTCCAGGTTGCAGATGCCATCATACGCTCTTGTGAACGCGGCGAATCGGTCTCGCTGGCCTAAACACCGGAGGTTGCAGTTTGCACAAATTTACGCTGTGCTAAGGAAAAACAATTCTCCAAAATAGTATCTCAAGGAGCATCTCAATGAAAGCAGCAGTCCTGTATGATTTCAACACCCCCCTGCAAATCGAGCAATTTGATTTGCCCGACATAGAAGATGATCAGGTTCGCGTCCGGCTGGAGGCCAGCGGCGTCTGCCACTCAGACTGGCATATCGTCAAGGGTGAATGGGTCGACATTAACCGCCCGCCTGTTATTTTGGGACACGAGGGGGCCGGCGTGGTCGAGGAAATTGGGTCAGCGGTACACAACGTCAAGGTAGGCGATCACGTGGTGCTATCGTGGATGCGCAATTGCGGCATTTGCGAGATGTGCCAGGTGGGCTATCCCAATCTCTGTGAGGAACCGTGGGACCACCGGGGACAACCCCACTTCCCGGACAGTGAACGCACCATGAAAAGAATGAATGCGCTGGGTACTTTCAGCACAGAGACCATCGTTCCCCAAGATATCGCCATCCCCATTGACCCAGAGATTCCCTTCTCGCAGGCTGCGCTGGTCGGTTGCGGGGTAATGACCGGCGTGGGTGCCGCCTTAAACACAGCGAATGTCCAGCCCGGCAAGTCGGTTGCGGTCTTCGGTTGTGGCGGCGTTGGGCTTAACGTAATCCAGGGTGCCGCGATTGCTGGGGCAGAGCCGATCATCGCCGTCGATATCCTGGACAACAAGCTCCAAATGGGCGAACTGTTTGGAGCCACGCATACCGTTAATTCAGCGCAGGTTGATCCGGTCGAGGCTATCCAGGAGCTGACCGACGGGAAGGGCGTCCACTACGCCTTTGAGGCCATCGGTCTGGTCCCTGAGCCGTTTAAGCAGGCCATCCTGTGTACCCGCCGGCGAGGTGTCACCGTCTTTGTCGGCCATGCCCCCGATAACACCCCAGTTGATTTTGATGCCAAAATGTTGGCACTAGAGAAGACAGTCATCGGCTCGTTATATGGTACCTGCCGGCCTCGGGTGGATTTCTCCCGCCTGTTTAGCCTATACAAGGCAGGCAAGCTCAAGCTGGACGAGTTGGTGACCCGCGTCTATCCCCTGGAAGACGTTAATGATGCCTTCGACGCGCTGGGGAAGGGAGAGGTAGCCCGCAGCGTATTGGATTTGAGGTGAATATGAGAAATCTAGTGCATCGTCCATGCTAAAAAGACGGGTAAGGCCAACTATAACAACCTGTCTTTTTAGGATTTTCTAAGAAAATGAATCCCCAATTCGGCGGGAAAAGCCAAAGCCGTTCCGACAAAGTCCGATCGCCATATTGGGAATTAAGGGTCTACGCGACAAAGTGTACCAAAGGAAGCGACCGAAGGCGCAAAATGGGGCTTGTTAGCCGATCGTCCACCTTCGTGGACGAAGTTGGATGCCGTCCACGAAGGTGGACGATCGGTCTTGCCATGAACATGGTTTCAACCTGTTCTCCCACTTTCTTGCGTAGCCCCGGAATTGATTTCTCGGAACGGCCTTAGGCAACACCAAATTCGCATTCTAACATCGTTGTTATTCCAGCCAATTAACTGAGCTCAATAGACGCATTCCGCCAAAATTGAAAGCATATTCACTGAGTCGATCTACTCGGTTGGGTAGAAGCGCGTCTATTGCCGCTCAGGACTTTGTCTCTTGCAGACTGCGGGGGCGCTTACATGCCCACAGCTTTTTGATCGATCACAACAAATTCTACGGAGACAATTATGTTTGACCCCATTGATCTATCATTTTATGCCGACGCTGTTATAGATGAAGTGGTGAGTGGTGAGCCGCAAATCGACGGGACGATTTTGCTGGATTTGGCTCGTCAAGTAAATGGACCCATTCTGGAACTCGGCTGCGGTTATGGTCGAATTACCATTCCGCTCGCCCAACGTGGCGTACAGGATCTAACCGGGCTGGAGCTATCGGCGCCCTCGTTGGTCCATGCCCGGGCGCGGACGGGAACTTTGCCTATCCGCTGGGTGGAAGCGGACGTGCGCGACTTTCATCTTTGCCAGAGGGGATGTCTTTAATTTTATGTTGACGCGTACAGACCAGGAGGCTATGTTGGCTTGTGTTCATGAGCACTTGGCAGATGAAGGGCAATTTCTCTTTGACAATATGTCGATGCGTCCAGATCGTATGGTTGACGAACCGGACGAAACAGCGTGGTACACCGTGACCCACCCGAATGGTCGGCAAATCTGCGCATCAGGCACCTCTCACTTTGACTATATCAAGCAGCTTTGGATTCAACGCTGCCACGAGCGTTGGGACTGCGCTGATGGAGAACTGGTGCGGGCCCCCTGGCAATTAACCCTACGCTACAACATGCCTCAGGAGATGGAAGCGTTGCTCCACTACAATGGCTTCAAAGTCGTGGCCTTAGCTAGACTTTGTAAGTTTTAAGCACCATAAAAAGTTAATAACAGACAGCAGAAAGTAAGGTGTTCACCTGAGAGGGAGAGAATAAACGAAGATCAGGTGAAAAGTGAGATGTCTGGAAAAGGAAATGGCACCATAAGCGGCGGCGAACCAGAGAGAGGAGGTCATGGAAGGAGGCGTGAGTCTTGTGACACCAAGCAGCTTGAGGCAAAGGGATAGAGCCATCAGGAGAGAAGGCATGAGCCATCAAGATGACAAGGCTGAAAAGACCAAAGAGAGCAGGAGTAGTCCTCTCAATGGCCAAGTCACTCCACTGGCGCTGAGTTTCGACACCGAGGTGAGCTCTGGCTTCCTCGAAAGAGACTTCAATGGACCAACGTTTGACGAAATCAGCGATGATGTGGGGGGCAGCCTGATGAATATCGGTGGAGAAGTAAGCGACGGTCTCAGCTTGGCCTTTGGGATCGCGGACTAAAACCCAGCGCAGAAGGAGCGGAGTTGTGCCGGTAGAGTACCAAAAGGCAATACCAGTGGCCCAGTCGACGACTTCAGAGTCTCCCCATACCAGTCAATGCGGCAGCGGTGCCAACAGGTGGTTTGAAGAGGGCAACATCTTCCAGCTTGGGCAGTCGCTGCCCAACGACAGGAGGACGACCAGGTCGTTTTGTGCCGTCAGGTTTCAAACGGGAGGGTGGATAGTCAAAGAGACGCGCATCCAGGCGCAGAGGCCCAATCAAGGTGACTCCTTGGGATTGACAGCGCAAGCCCAACTCGATCACACTGTAAGCCCCATCGCCGATGAGCTTGATTTCTCGACCTGGCAAAGCTCGACGCAGCCAGGCCACCACCTGCATGGTTCGTTTCGCCACTGTTCGGTGGCGCTGGTTGAGCGTTTCGCTGACTTTCGGTGTTGTGAGTAAGACGCTCAGAAAGGGCATTGACCAGTAGAGGTCACTCCACGGCAACTTGACCACCACACAGAAGACCAGCCACCGCAATCCGCTCGTGCTTACGCTCATCTTCCGGCCTGACGCCAGGCTATCTCGCCAGTGTCCTCGTTTGCTGATCTTGGGACCCCAGCGCCTTTCTAGCGTCTCGTCTACCGTTATCTCGACTGGCGCTCCCATGACCACAAACGTATCCACAATCAAGTGCAGTAAGATATAGCTCAACATCAATCCATCCCACTTTGCTCGATTCAGCACATGGTGATACTTGGACCAGTCTCCCTCTTGCTCCAATCCCATCACTCTCAACGCCGCTGTCACCGTTCGTCTTCCCTTCGTTAACACCGTCCCTATCACCAAGACCAGTGCCTTTTGGTACGTCGGTTCTGTGAAGACTGGGCGAAAGCTCTCGAACAACGGGATTATTTCTGCTGGAAGGAACATTGGGCTCTCCTCTCTTTGATAGTTGTTTTCTCACTCCTATCTTACACTTTACTTTCTGGTAAAAGAAAAGAGATGAGGTGAGAAATGTGACAAAAAGCGGTTAGCGTTTCATCCTAAAGGTAGAGAACCCAAAAAGGAGGAAGGAATGCTAACCGCGCCAGAAATAACTATAGCAGTACTGATGAATGTATTGCAAGTAACGCCGGTGGGAACAAACGTAAATGTAATGCGTCTGATGTGGGCGATGATGAATGGGTCGTTTCTGAAAAGTCGAGGAGCAATCCATAGTGGATTGAGTGAAAGCGGGTTTGAAGATGAGGAGCTCCGGCGAAGCTGGTGGAGCTTTCGATATGGATCATGGGATATCACAAGTCTGCTGGGGTCGTGGCAAGAAGAAGTGGAAAGGGGAATGGGAGGCAAAAAAGTTAGAAGGGTACCGAGTGAAAAGCATAGATATCACAGGGTTCTGGCGACCGAAGCTGCAAGGGAAAGTGAACCGACTCTATAACTCAACGGCTCGTCGGGCATTGCCCGCGCTCATCTTTGGAGTGATGATAAGCTCGGGGGAGATAGGCGGGAAGCGAGTGCCACTGCTCAAGGCAATCATGAGATGCACGGTTGGAACAAAGGAAAGTGAGTTTCGGAAAAAGCTGCTGACAGAGACGAAGAAATCACTGGAGTCAGACGAAGTGGCGGTGGTCGATGCCGGGTTTACAATCAGAGAAATGCTAGAAAGCGACGTCGACCGATTTGTCCTTCGGGAAGCGATTAACTGCACAGCGCGCCGCAATGAGTTACCCGAACGTAAGGAAAAAGGCAGACCACCCGAATATGGTGATATTGTGCGTCCGCTCTCTCGATGCTATAGGGAAAGCGACTCGAGGCCACAACTCCAGACTCGTTTGGTCAATTTGTCTATAGTGGTCGCCTGATTCGCTATCAAGCATGGCACAATCTCGTCCCCAGGACAACCAAGGTGGATACAGCCAACCGCACCTATTCGATTTACGTCTTTCAGGATCCTGCTTATCACACACCTTTGGTTCTGGCGACCGTCATGGCTTTACAAGCTGAAACCATTTATCTTTTCTATCTGGAGCGCTGGCCTGTTGAACATCCCCCCCTTGGCTTCCAAGCAGATGATTGGCTTACATCGTCAATTTGTTCATGCCGATGAGGCTTGCTTCCGCTTACCTGAACTGGGGCTGCTGGCTGGCAATCTTCTTTCCCATTTAGCCGCTTCTCTTCCTCCCATACCGACTGGCTACTGGGATCGAGAGCCTCAAGCCACTCCCGGCAGGCTGCGCCGCGTTCTCTCGAGTGCTCTTTTTCCAACTCCCGACCAACTCGACCCTGACTTTCGGAAAAAGGCCTCGGTTTCACACCATTTCCCTAAAGGCGTTCTCGCTCATCGCCGCCTCAATGCCGCTGCTTAAACTAGCCGAGCACTATTTTTACATTTTATCCCGTTTTTTCAGGGTGGATTCTTTTTTCCGCCCCTTTCGGTTTGCCCTTTGTCACTCAAGCCTTTACCAGAAAGTAAAGTTCCATCAGCTTCCCTTTTGTTCCTTCTTTATTAACTTTTTAATGTGCCCAAATTGTACAAAGTCGAGCTTAGTGCTTATCCGAAAAGTTCTGTGACGACGTATTCTCGCTCGAGTGACTGCCTGGACTCACAACCACTTTTCGGATAGGTTCTTAATCAGAACGGTTCGCTCTCCGCCGTGGCGAGCGATTAAGAAATATCAGTAGATAAACATGCGGTGAGCCAACACAACAGGGGATGAAAAATGTGTTAAAGTGTGGTGGCAGCCGCCGAACAGAAATCGGGAAAGGTCCGTGGTCAAGTAAAGAACGCTCAGTAGCTAGATTGGTGTACACCGACGCACCACGGGATGTGGACGTTCCTCGGGACGAAACACGCAGGGCAGACTGTGCTCACAATCGGGTACACATAAGCGGCTGCGAAAGGAAAGGAAGATGGAAGTGATGTTTCCGAAGTGCAGCGGCCTGGATGTTCACAAGCGGATGGTAGTGGCGTGTGTGGTAGATGAATCAGGGAGGATGGAGCAGGTGCGCAAGCGATTTGGGACAACGACGGTCGAGTTGGAGGGGTTGAGGTCGTGGCTGTCGTCGTATGGGATCACGCATGTGGCGATGGAGAGTACGGGAGTGTATTGGAAACCGATCTACAATGTGTTGCATGAGCATTTTGAGGTCTGGATTGTGAATGCCCGCCATCTGGCACAGGTGCCTGGTCGCAAGACGGATGAGAGCGATGCGGCCTGGATCACGAAACTGATGAGTTATGGACTGCTGGAGCGCAGTTTCATTCCAGATGTGGAGCAAAGGGACTTGCGAGACCTGACGCGCTATCGGACGCGTCTCTTGCAAGAGAAGAGTGCGGCAGTCAATCGCCTGCATAAGGTGTTGGAAGATGCCAACGTCAAGTTGGGATCGGTGGTCACGAGCATCCAAGGTGTATCGGCACGCCAGATGATCGAGGCCCTGATTGCAGATGAGATGGACCCAGAAGCCATGGCTGACTTGGCACAAAAGCGGCTGCGGGCCAAGATTCCCCAGTTGGTTGATGCGTTGACGGGACTGGTCCGTCCTCATCATCGTTTTATGCTGCAAGAAGTTCTGCATCATCTCGATCACCTGAATGTACGCATTGATGCCCTCAATCAACAGATTGGGGTCCTCATGGCTCCGCATGCTGACCTCATCGCACGCCTAGATGCCATTCCCGGTGTGGGGCGAGTCGTCGCCGAGATAATTCTGGCGGAGATCGGTCCCTCGGTCGAAAGCTGGCCCTCAGCTAAGAAACTGGCCTCCTGGGCTTGTGTCTGTCCTGGCAACAACGAATCGGCGGGCAAACGCAAGAGTGGTCGCCGACGAAAGGGCCAGAAATGGTTAGTCACCGCCCTCCTCTCGCACCAAGGACACCTATCTCGCCGCACAGTTCCACCGTCTCAAGGCACGACGCGGAGCCAAGCGGGCAGCTATTGCCGTGGCCCATTCCATCTTGACCATCGTCTATCATCTCATCGACAAGCCCGATGCCGTCTTTGAAGAACTCGGCGGCGACTTCTTTCTCAAACGACGCAAGGAGCATGCACAAGCCGGCGCACTCAAAACCCTCGAGTCCCTCGGCTTCAAGGTTTTCTTGGCACCGACCGCCTAAGTACGGTGCTCACTACAACTGATTTGCGTTGGGCACAGGCAACGACGCCACCCACTCTGGCGGGTCAACTTGGACCCGCTTCTTATTCAACGCGGCCTTTAACCCCTCTCTCTCTTCTCTTGCTGCCCTTTTTTTCAGGGCAGTACGCAGTGGAGTCGCCATGCATGGCGCGCCATATATGGCGCAGCATTCTCTGGTGCGAACGGGACCGGCGTTCTCTATTACACGCAGTAGGATTTCTCAGAGGTAGAGCGTTCAAATGGCGAAAAAAGACGCAGTAGAGAATCTCGGACCATTTGGCACGCTCGAGTCTGTTTTGACTGAGAAGTGCAGGATTATGTCTACTGCGTGTAATAGAGAACGCCTTCTCCACAGCGGTCTACTGATAATCTCTACCAGAGACAAGATAAATTGCTAAACCAGAATCCGAGATACACGGGACGTTAGGATGATGAGACTGATCGTCTTTGGGCTGAGGACCGTCGCCCATCTTGATACCAAGGAACGATTCTACCAGCAGATCGAAGCTGGAAGGCTGGATGCCACTCCGCGCCTGCGCGAGGCAGATCTTCGACTCATTTCTGGACAGTTCGCTCTCGGCGTCCTCTCCAGCCACAGCCTGTTGCGGATCGAGGCGGTGTTGCAACATCTGGGCTGGACGCGCTATTTCCCGCTCGACCATGCGATCTCAAGCGAGGGCCTCGACCGTAAGGAACCGGCGAATTGGATCATATGGCGGGAGCAATATCGCCAGCGTGGCCTGGAACTGACTGCCGTCGTCGATGTCGGAATCGCTCTCTTGCAGAATCTGGCAGCGACGCCAGCGTTTGCTTCGATCCGCAAATACCATCTCCCCACACAAGCAACTTCCGAGGTTGCGGGCATCAACCCTATCACCAGCCTAGATATGATTGAGATGAATAAGATGAGAGGGTGATCATCTCATTCATCTTATTCATCTTGTCCTTTTGGTTCTGGCTTGGAAGCGAAGCGGTCTTGTTAGCGAAGCGGCCTTGTCCAGGTTAGGGGGAAATACAATGATCCTCGAAGGAACACGCAGGAAAAGAACCACCGGTTTCATTCGAGCCAATGACGGGGTCCGCCTCTACTACGAAGAGATGGGGCAGGGTAGACCGATTCTGCTCATCCACGGCGGTGGTCTCAGCATGGCCTGGTGGAGAAAGCAGATCCCGGTGCTGGCGACTCAGTTCCGCGTCATTGCCGCCGACACGCGCGGTAACGGCCGGTCCGATAAGACGGCTTGGGGTCATCGTACTGCCCGCTACGCAATGGATGTCCGAGAGGTCATCGAAGCGCTCGACCTCAACGGTGTGACCCTGGTTGGATGGTCAATCGGGGCCCGAACCGTTCTGTCGTATCTGGAGCTGTTTCGGGGCTACAGGCTCAATGGCGCGGTGCTGGTCGACGAAGTCCCTTGCCTTGCGCTACATGAGCCGGTGGTGCACGATGACGAGGCAGAGACAGAGGACGGGGCGGCAGAAGACGAGATGGTGCGTCTACGCCTAGGCTTTCGCCAGATGTTCGCAACCGAGATTTCTGAGGAAGAGCTGGACTGGATGGTGGATGAGACGAAAGGCAACTCACCGGACCAGAGTGTCACCTTGGGTCCGGACTACAAGGCGCAAGACTGGCGCCCTCTGTTGCCCAGCATCGATCTGCCGATGCTGATCGTCACTGGCAAGCAGAGCGGCGCCTATCCGGGTTGTCTCTACATGGCCGAGACGATTCCCAACGCTCAATTGGTGACATGCGAACAAAGCGGCCATGCACCGTTCTACGACGAGCCGGTCAAGTTCAATGCCGCTGTAGCCGAGTTCGTGGCCAACGCGCTGACTCCTCTCGACAAGTAACAGTCGATCCGAGATCGAGCCTTAGTGCTTATCCGAAAAGTTCTGTAACGGTCCATTCTCGCTCGAGAAGTTGGATGGACTCACAACCACTTTTCGGATAGGCCCTTAAGGGATCAAGATCGACAATTTTGTGTCGATATGAACAAGATTGTTGAGTGCCGCCGCAAGGCCTTTGTTTGGGCCGTCCGCCTGCACAATTGCAGGCGCAAACAACTAGGCCCTTAAGGGATCAAGATCGACAATTTTGTGTCGATATAAACAAGTTTGTTGGGTGCCGCCGCAGGCCCTGTTTGGGCCTGCACAATTGCAGGCGCAAACAAATAGGTTCTTATGTGGTGCCGGAATCCCAGCTCCATCACTTCCAACAACACTGGAATGTAGTTGCAGACGCAATGACGCACGGATTAACACGTTGCTCGACGCGTTTGCCATCTATTCTGTTGATTCCCAGTCTGTGCCTGCTGGCTTCAATCTATTGCTATCCAATCACCATCATTTGGAATATATGCTTTTTCGATGAGCCTCTCATCGGTTAGTTTTTCCCTTAAATCTTTTCTTGTGGTTGGACAATGATTTAGTGCTTCCATGTGATTCATTATTACTTTATTGGGAGCATTTTTTGTAAATCTAATAATATCCTTCACTGTCATTAGTAATGGCTTGAAGATATCAAATTGACCAGATCCTGAAGCTAAAACACTAATGGCAGGTTTATATTCCTTAAGGACTTTATCAACGTCATCTGTATATATCGTATCAGAACTCAAATAGATGGAGGGTTGATCAGGTGGTTCAAGGTAGAATCCCATTACAGGACCTGCAGGTTTTGCTATAAAACCATATCCATGTCTTGCTGGAATTCCCTCAATTTTGCCATCTAAGAAGTCAGTTCTCTTCCAATACTCTACGGTTTGGACAACATTTAGCCCTTTTCTTGAATGCGTTCTCATCTAGCACACTACAGATAATAGGAATGTTCTTTCAACTACTCGATAGTTGTGAAATGAAGGTTTTCCAATTTTGACAAAAGAGACAAAAGTCATCTCAATAGATTGCATCAAGAAAAAAGTGCAGAAAAGGAGCCATCAAGATGCAATTGCCGATAGTAAATGTAGCGCCACTGGTCAAGGAGCATAGCGAAACCTTTCGTTCAGTATTTGCCAATCGTAAACAGTTTCGCCACTTTGAAAACTATCTGACGGGTCTGATGGTCTTGGACAACAAAAGCATGGCAAATATTGCCCGTTGCATTCTAGATAGTGCAGATAAGACGAATGTATCACGGTATCTGAGTGAAGCTCCTTGGCGAGCCGAAAACTCAATGATGAGCGTATAGGTTACATGAAGTCAGAGACAGCACAATACCAACGTTCAGAGTCAGAATCGGTATTAGCGATTGACGATACACTATGTGAACATGTGGGAAGTCTGTTCGAGTATATCGACACCCACTACAATCATAGCAATGGTCAGCATCCACTGGCTCATAACTTAGTCACAAGTCACTATGTCAGTGGCGCTATCCGTTTTCCGGTCGATGCAAGTATCTACCGACGGTACGAAGAGTTTACCGACTGGGAAGCATTTGTGGAAAACATTTCCCAGTGACCGAGATTCCCAAGAAAAGAAAGAACGAACCGCTTTTCATAAACGAGTGGATAGCCACCTATTAACTGACCCGCCTTTCGAGAGCGAGACGAAGCGTTTAAGACCAAGATAACCATTGCCAGTGAACTGGTTGAAAAGCTGTTGAACGAACCCTTATCTTTGGTTGGGCTCTCTTCGATGGTTGGTATCTCGCTCCAGATTTTCTAGCTGTACTCGATCGTCTGAATAAAGATTGGATCAGCATCTTGAAGTGCAATCGCAATCTGGAGACAAATAGTTTTCGTTTGCGGGATGAAGATGGTCAGCCGATAACTTTCGAGGGGCCACATATTAAAGTCAAAGAGTTGGTCCCCTACATCCCCCAGAATGCCTACAAGCCTGTCACCATTGATGGTCGTACTTACTACACCTTTACCATGACTGTGCGTATCCCTTCTATCGGCAAGGTACGCATCGTGATTAGTTTTGATAATCCTGAATTGCAAGACAATTATGCCGTTTTAGTGACCAATCGCACCGACTGTAATGCCAAACGCATTCTCTCGATTTACCTGCTTCGTTGGCCTATCGAGACGGTTTATCAGGATGGTAAACAACTGCTTGGTCTTGATGAATATTGCATGCGAACTGCCCACGCCTTTCAAAAACATTGGTCTCTGGTCTTCGTGGCTTATTCTCTCTTGCACCTTGATTGTTTGGGACCATCATTGGCTAAAACTCAATTCTCGCCCAGCAAATCCCTTGGTGAGGCTACCCGGCAGCAAACTCAGTCACTGATTCAAGATCTCATCTTGACGGCTCATGATGCCTTGAATGACGGACAGGAGATTGCGGAGGTCTTCGCTACCCTTTTCGCCAAACGGCAGGTCTGCTCTGCTTAATTTGACTTTGTCAAATCTGGCACCTGCTCAAAATACAACTATCGAGTCAACTAAATATTTTACCCTCCGTGTCAATGTGGTCTGGATGCCGATGTGTGATAAGGCAATGAGTAACCCTTTCCAGCGTTTGTTTACAGTTTTCCGGCAAAGGTACTGTCGGATTCCTTTTCGGTTTAAATCTGAATAATGTAAATGGAGGCATTGTCCCCATCGGATTTATCATAGGGTCAACTAATATCACCTTATCATTGACTTCTATGACCATAGTTGCATTTCTAATATGCCGAATCTTCATTTTATCTGATCCCAGATATTTGGATAAGGTTGTTTCAACGGGATTATATTGTCAGTTTCGCGTGCGATCGTAATGGTAGCTGGGCTCCGGTGACGTCACTTTCGACCGTCTCCTCATCCTCGTTCGGTGATCCTACAGATACTCGTCAAACCACGCGGCGACCCAATCGAAGTATTCGAGCCGAAAGGTGTGGATACCCGGTGGTCGGTGCACCCGAAAGTCATCGGGACGACCAGCCGCATCGTAGACCGGTTGAACAACGCGTATCAACTCGTCAACCCCTGAGCGCGGCATATCGTCATCCTCCGTCGGTGCGACCATCATGAATGGACGCGGCGCGATGCACGCGGCGACGATCTCGGGATGGTCAAAGTACCTGAGTAGGTGCGGAATGAACAGGAAGGAGCTGTGGCGATCGACTTGACTGTGATGGATCACTTGTTCCAGCGTCCCCAACACGCCGCATACGGCCGCGACCGTCTTCACCCACGGGCCGAGAGCCATCGCCATCCACGAAGCCAGTCCACCCAGCGACATCCCCGTCAGCCCGATGCGTGCCTCATCGACGCCATCCATCGCACCGAGCACGAGGGACGCACGCATCGCTTCGTCGGCCAGCACCCCGATCTGCGGCCGGCCGTAGGGTGCCAGGAGCTTCGCTTCCGTCTCCCACGCCTCGATCGTCTTTCTGCGCCCCACCGTCCCCTTCGGAGAGAAGCTCAGTACGGCAACCCTGCGTCGCGCCAACTCGCGTCCGAAGCCGAGCAGCGGTCCCCGCTCCGGTTTCGGACGATAGAGGCGTGGATCCAGGACCTCTTCCATCGAACTGCCCGTGCCGGGCATGCAGACTACACCCGCCTGCCTTGCCGCAGGTGGATCCGCCGCTCGGACCACCGTCGCCTCGACCGATTCCCCCAGGTTGTTCGGGAACATTACCCGCGTAAAGATCAGTCCCTCATCCTCGTGGGATTCGCCCCGTTCGAACTCGACTCGCTCCGGAATCCGATCGATTCCCAGCAATTCTTGAAACTTCGCGCGCACCTGTTCCCGTGGCACCTCCACGGGAAACGACGGCCTGATGTCGGAAGGGATGTTGTTCATTTTTGTGCTCTGGTAGTGTGGGCAAATGTCATCAAACCCCGCATAGAGAAAATTCATTTCACACCAGCGAATCGTCGCGAATAACCAGCCGGGGCCACCACGCCTTTGCGGCCTCGATCTTCTCCTGGTTGGGCCAGTGGCGTGGCACAGTGATGTCACCCATTTGTCCCGCGCTCCACACAGCCTGCGGCACCAGGCGTTGCCCGATCCGCCGCATTTGTCCGTGGCAATCCTCGAGTTCCATGTCGACCTCTTCGAGCGTAAGTATGGCGATGTCGGCTTCGCGTCCAACCCCCAACGTGCCGATGCGGTCCTCCCAACCAATCGCCCGTGCGGCACCAATGGTCGAGCACCGGATTACCTCTCGTAGCGACATGCCCAGGTGAAGCAGCCGGGTCATCACCGTTGGCATGTCGTAGGCCGGTCCCTCGCACGTGAGACTGTGCATATCCGTGCTGATGAGGTCGGGCCAGAAACCCTCCGCGGCGCAGATTTCCGCCACTGTCCAGTTGAATGCCCCCATGCCGTGGCCGATGTCAAAGAGCACACCGTTCTCGCGTGCCGCGCGCACAGCCGGATGGACCCGGCGCGTGGCAGGATCGACGATGGTGCTGGCAAAGCCATGATAGGCGTGGGTGTAGATATCGCCGGATGCCATCCAACCCGGACACCTCCAGCGGCACGGTCGAAAAGCTGTGATGCGCCATTAGTGGTAGCCTGGTCGCCGCAGCCGCTTCTCGTGCGCTCTCATACGCTGCGGCCTCGTTGCGTCCCTGGTCGGCATTCGTATCGGAAAGGCGTATCTTCACACCGATCAGAAGATCGCGGTTGGATTCGATGCAATCGATACAGTCACGGCTGCTGATCAGCTTCAACGTCTCCAGTTCACCGGGCACGTCGCCACCTGAAGGGCCGGCAAAGGCGAGGCCCGCCCGCGAGATGTTCAGAAACGCAAGCAAACGCGTCTTGAACCGTTCTGCCGCAAAGGCGCGAAACCCGCAAAGGTGTCACAGCCCGCGCTGCCGGCGTCGGTTGCGGTGGTCACCCCGGCCCAGACAATAGTGATCAACATCGATGCCCAACGGAGTAACCAGATGATAGCCGTGTACGTGCAGGTCAATCAAGCTGGCGTGACCAGCTTGCTGCTGGCATCGTATACATGTTCCGCTAAATCCGCGTCGAGTGTCTCCTGCACCGCTGCAATCTGGCCGGCGTCGATGGCGACATCAAAACACCCTCAATATCATTGGCCGGATCGATGACCCGTCCACCTTTGATCATCCAGTCGTATTTTTTCATCTTCGCGAGTTCTTTACTTTCTGGTAAAAGAAAAGAGATGAGGTGAGAATGTGACAAAAGCGGTTAGCAGTTCATCCTAAAGGTAGAGAACCCAAAAGGAGGAAGGAATGCTAACCGCGCCAGAAATAACTATAGCAGTACTGATGAATGTATTGCAAGTAACGCCGATGGGAACAAACGTAAATGTAATGCGTCTGATGTGGGCAATGCTGAATGGGTCGTTTCTGAAAAGTCGAGGAGCAATCCATAGCGCATTGAAAGAAAGCGGGTTTGAAGATGAGGAGCTCCGGCGAAGCTGGTGGAGCTGATATGGATCATGGGATATCACAAGTCTGCTGGGGTCGTGGCAAGAAGAAGTGGAAAGGGAATGAAGGCAAAAAAGTTAGAAGGGTACCGAGTGAAAAGCATAGATATCACAGGGTTCTGGCGACCGAAGCTGCAAGGGAAAGTGAACCGACTCTATAACTCAACGGCTCGTCGGGCATTGCCCGCGCTCATCTTTGGAGTGATGATAAGCTCGGGGGAGATAGGCGGGAAGCGAGTGCCACTGCTCAAGGCAATCATGAGATGCACGGTTGGAACAAAGGAAAGTGAGTTTCGGAAAAAGCTGCTGACAGAGACGAAGAAATCACTGGAGTCAGACGAAGTGGCGGTGGTCGATGCCGGGTTTACAATCAGAGAAATGCTAGAAAGCGGCATCGACCGATTTGTCCTGCGGGAAGCGATTAACTGCACAGTGCGCCGCAATGAGTTCCCAAACGCAAAGAAAAGGCAGACCACCTGAATATGGTGATATTGTGCGACCGCTCTCGCAGCTATAAGGGAAAGCGACTCGAGGCTACAACTCCGGACTCGTCTGGTCGCTTTCTCTATAGTGGTCGCCTGATTTGCTATCAAGCATGGCACAATCTCGTCCCCAGAACAACCAAGGTGGATACAGCCAACCGTACCTACTCGATTTACGTCATTCAGGATCCGGCCTACAACACACCTTTGGTTTTGGCGACCGTTATGACTTTGCAGCCTGAAACCATTTATCTTGTCTACCTGGAACGCTGGCCTGTTGAACATCCCCCCTTGGCTTCCAAGCAGATGATTGGCTTACATCGTCAATTTGTTCATGCCGATGAGGCTTGTTTCCGCTTACCTGAACTGGGGCTGCTGGCTGGCAATCTTCTTTCCCATTTAGCCGCTTCTCTTCCTCCCATACCGACTGGCTACTGGGATCGAGAGCCTCCACTCCCGGCAGGCTGCGCCGTGTTCTCTCGAGTGCTTTTTCCAACTCCTGACCAACTCGACCCTGACTTTCGGAAAAGGCCTCGGTTTCACACCATTTCCTAAAGGCGTTCTCGCTCATCGCCGCCTCAATGCCGCTGCTTAAACTAGCCGAGCACTATTTTTACATTTTATCCCGTTTTTTCAGGGTGGATTCTTTTTTCCGCCCCTTTCGGTTTGCCCTTTGTCACTCAAGCCTTTACCAGAAAGTAAAGCAGTTAGACAATGATTAATCCTTCACCAAGTGCATTCAATTCTGCTATATATTGTTCAGGAACTGGCGGATCGATCCATCGAACCAATTCCCATTCCTTATGAGTAACCATACACAACTTCCGGGCTAAATCGGTGGATAAATGCCCACATATCCATTACTCCGTAGCGCTTCGTCAAGCAACTCAGGATGATATTTAGGGAGCCAATCAACAAGAAAGTCCAGTGAACGCTGTTGTTCCTCTGAGCGGATACACTTACGCCAACGGGCCCATTCTTGACAAGTGCTGGAAACCCAAGTATCCGGATCATATCTTCATATTTAGCCCACTCGATCACGCGAACTGCTGCCCAGTCACGATTGAGATGCCCATGTTCAATACGCCCCCAACATCTCGTCAAACTGTTCTTGTGATATCTAGATGCGCTGCAACAGCCCATCTTCAGGAAAATTGATTGTTTGCAAAGGATTCGTTTGCTGCAAACGAGGCAAAGCCGCCAACTATTAATTACCCAGAAATTTTCCGTATATCAACCGACTCACCAGGCCGTATACCTAATTATACTGCACCTTTCCAGGTATCAAA
>JAHBNG010000020.1 GCA_019217005.1 Chloroflexi bacterium TSY | reverse complement strand
GTCTCTTTTGTCAAATTTGGAAAATATTCATTTCACAACTATCGAGTACATTATTCCCCTTATCTGATTTTGTCTATGGTACTTTTGGGGGATTGATATCTTCTTCTATATCGATTTAAGTTTATCTTGGGGCTAGGGGAGACGTCATCCCCTAAATGGGGACAAGCAGAGGGGATTTAGCGATTGTTTGTAACGCTCTATCTCTACTCGAGCGGTGGTTCTGCCAACAAATATCGTAAATCGTACAAGGTTGACGTAGTATGCTATACTGAGGCACATAAACGAGGTTTTAGGATAACTTCAGATTATTTGATGGGCGGAGGCAACAAATGCCAATTAGCACGTCTTCGTTTGAAGATGAACGCGATAAACGATATGATGAATATGAAGAGGATGAACTGTACGATCGTGAAACCATCGAATTTGTCGGTTTAACTGCTGAGTCTGCTGTGGACCTGCTGAAAAAGCTAGGTGGTGGTATTGACGGAAACGCATAGCTTGGTCGAAGGCATTGGCTGGCAAGCCCATATTGAATTGATTGAGAATGGTGTATCGATTGACTTCACAGCCCATGATGAACTACTAGATGATCTGATTCGGCGCTTTGAGAATATGGCAGATAGCCGCATTGCATCATAGAATTATGAAGAGTACATTTCATGCCTCCTCAGATGTAGCCTTGATCAAATATTGGGGTAAGAAAGATGATGTGCTGCGTCTTCCTGCCAATGGTAGCATTTCCATGATTACGGAGGGGCTTGACACAACAACGACTGTTGCGTTCCAGAGAGAGCTGACCCAAGATAAGGTGACGATTGCTGGGGTACAGAATCCTAAAGAAGTAAAGAGGGTCGTTGGGCATCTAGATCGGATACGGACATACGCACAAAGTAATTTATATGCTCGCGTTGAGTCGGTGAATGCCTTTCCCAAAGGGACTGGATTATCAAGTTCGGGATCGGGTTTTGCGGCGCTTACGTATGCGGCCACCACAGCGCTGGGACTAGATTTGTCGCAACGTGAACTGAGTATCTTGGCTCGCCAAGCATCGGGGACAGCTTGCCGTTGTGTTTGTGGGGGGCTTGTGGAATGGCGAAATGGGAATACATCTGGCACATCCTATTCAGAGACTATCTATCCACACGATTACTGGGAGTTGCATGATGTGGTTGCGATTGTGGATGAGGGGATGAAGCAGGTTTCGTCGACCGAAGGTCATATGACTGCTCATTCTAGCCCCTTTTTTCCAATCCGGCAGCAAAAGATTGAGGACAAAATTCAAGCACTCAAATCTGCGATCGGGGCCCGTAATTTAACTCGCTTTGGTGAGCTCGTTGAAGCTGAAGCGCTCGAGTTTCATACCATTTTGTTGACAAGTCAACCTCCTCTCATTGCCTGGTATCCAGGGACAATTGAGGTGATGCACAAAGTGCAACAAATGCGTAAAGCCGGAATAGAGGCTTATTTTACAATCAATACTGGTTTCAATGTCCATGTGTTGACCACACCGACGGACGTTGGCTCTGTGAAACGAGCATTGCAAGAGCTATCGCTGGTCAAGAGGTGTATTCATGTTCAAATCGGTGATAAACCAAAATCGCTTGATGAACATTTGTTTTAGAGCTTGTTTGAGAAGTCGCAAAATCTATGTCGAAAGTTACCGCCTCGGCACCAGGTAAGTTAATGCTGTTTGGGGAACATGCGGTCGTCTACGGATATCCATGTCTTGTGACTGCTGTCGATATGCGTGTTTGGGTTTCAGTTGCGTTACAGAGCGAACCCCAAATCGATTTGGATGTATCAACTAGCACTCGTGATTATACGATTCCTGTCAGCTCGTTGTCGGAGACCAAACAAACCTTTCCCGCCGAAATTTCGTTTGTTATGGCTGTGGTCCAGCGCATATTTCGCCAATTTAATCTGGATACAGGTTTAAAGATTTCTTCCAAGGGGCCAACTGATAGTCACGGATTGGGCAGTTCGTCGTCTGTAACAGTAGCAACTGCAACCGCTTTGAATCAGTTGCTTGACTTAGGCCTGACTCAATCTGCACTATTTGCACTTTGCTATAGCGCAGTTCTGGATGTCCAAGGGAGGGCATCTGGCTATGACGTTGCAGCGGGGGTCTATGGTGGAACACTCTATTATGCGAGACAGGGGCAGACGATCCAACCTTTGGCTGTTGAAAACTTACCAATTGTGATCGGATATAGCGGAAACAAAGCGCAAACTGTTCAGTATGTGAATCAGGTCTATCACTTGCGCCAGCAGCAGCCTGAACTTGCCAATCACATATTTGACCTGATTTGTCGTATTGTTGATAAGGCTCACACGGCTATCTTGAGGCAAAAGTGGCAGGACGTAGGCCAACTGATGAACATAAACCAAGGGCTATTAGACAGCCTTGGTGTCAATACGCTCCCATTAGCAACCATCATTCTGGCTGCACGTGATGCGGGCGCTTGGGGGGCCAAACTATCCGGGGCTGGCGGTGGCGATTGTATGTTTGCCATTTGTAGCGAAACCGATTTAAATTTGGTGGGTAGAGCGATAGAACAGGTCGATGCAAAACGAATCGATTTAGAGACAAATGTGCCAGGTGCCCGCATCGAATAGAACGATTTTAATAGAATGTAAGTTTTCTACCTGACAGCTCATCTAAATGAGAGAGCCACTAACCATACATGCAGCTACGTTTTCCATGCGACTTCACGTCAGGCAACGAAATGTAATCAGGGTTGGTGGACGAACAAACAACGAGTTGCATACGTGTGGAAATGAACCAAGTTGGACCATACGAACGTACACCTTTAACGAAGAAACGAGGTTATGATGAGCGACCAGACAACGACTCAGAAAATTGTCAAAACCGATGCTGAGTGGAAAGCACAACTGACGCCAGAGCAATATAAAGTAACCCGAAAGGCCGGTACTGAACGGGCGTTTACGGGTAAATACCACCATTGCAAAGAAGGGGGCACATACGAATGCGTCTGTTGTGGTGCTCCATTATTTCGTTCGGAGACCAAGTTTGATTCGGGAACCGGTTGGCCGAGTTTCTATGCCCCCATTGACGAGAATAGTGTCGAGGAGCATGAGGATCGCAGCTTCTTTATGCGACGGACAGAAGTTGTGTGTAGTCAATGTGATGCACACCTGGGACATGTTTTTCCTGATGGTCCAGCGCCAACTGGCTTACGCTATTGTATGAACTCTGCTGCGCTCAATCTCGCTCAGGACGAATAGATCTTACTTCCCCGGTTAAAAACAATGAGATTGCACGAAAAAGACAAATCGGCTAAATCCAGTGTGAGCCTGCGGTCTAAACAATCGCAGGCTCACACACCCAAGACATTAAGAGGATCGTCATTGGTTTGGATAACGAGTCTTCTGTTGTTTTCGGGTATACTACTGAGTCTGTTAGTGGGGGGAATAAATTCCTCTGCCATTGCGCAATCAACGCATCCCATCGGGATCAATGCGACAAGTGAAATATCGAATCAAGATGTTCTTGATCTGCGTTTGAACGAAATTATGGCAGATAATGAAAGTTCATTGGCTGATCCGGACGATCCCAATCCTGAGCCGCGATTTGAGGATTGGTTTGAGATTTATAACACAGGAAATACATCTGTTAATCTAGAAGGACTTTATTTAACCGATAATTTAACCGAGACAACGAAGCATCATATTACGAGGACATTGATCATCTCCCCTCAAGGATATCTGATTTTTTGGGCCGACAATGATCCAGAGCAGGGCCCAAATCATGTTTCGTTTCGACTCCGACAAAATGGGGAAGCTCTTGCCCTTATCGCTGCAGATGGGTTAACTGTCATTGACAAACATGAGTTTGGTGATCAACAAGCGGATGTTTCACTGGGGCGTTTGCCTGACGGTACAGGCGAATGGGTACAATTACCATCGTATACACCTGGCAAGGCCAATCAATTTGCACCTCTCATTAGTCAAGTGACACATCAACCGCCAGCGCCAAATGTGGGTCAGTTTGTCAATGTAACAGCGGTTGTAACGGACGATATTTCGGTTGAAAATGTGGGGTGGTTCAAAATTAGGTTTACACTTTTGATATATAGACAAAGATCTATATGAGACCGTTTTCTCTCTGAGAACCGGCGAAATCAGAGAATATAAACGTTCTTTCTGTTTCTAAAAGTGTAAACCTATCTATCCAGCTAAAATGAACCACCCCGAAAATGTGATGCTCTATTATCGAGTTGATGAGACCGATTATATCAGTACGTCCATGACCTTGGTTGCAGGTGAGACAGATCGATATGGTGCATTTGTTACAGGACAGGCGCAGGACGCAGTTGTTGATTATTATATTGTCGCCGAGGGGGAAAGTGCTGAGATAACGCTATTTCCGCGTTTGGCTCCAAGCGAGACACAGCGATATCTTGTTGGATATGAAGCACCGGTAATCTATATCAACGAGATTATGGCCAGTAACGGAACTGTTTTGGAAGATATAGATGAGCCGAATGAGTTTCCAGACTGGCTTGAGCTTTACAATCCCGGATCCCAGCCAGTCAGTTTGGATGGACTCTATTTGACCGATGTGCTGTCAAAACCGACGAAATATGCTATTACAACGGGTTTGTCAATTCCTGCTCGTGGCTACCTTGTCTTTTTTGCAGATAACGATCCAGAACAAGGCCCTACCCATACTAACTTTGCTTTGAACGCCGATGAGGGTGAAGCTGTCGGACTATTTGGTGCATTTGGCAACGTCGCAATTGACACCGTTACATTTGGTCCTCAAGGGCGAAATTTTATATATGGCCGTTTTCCGAATGGAACAGGCTCATGGGGTGCGCCGCTCTGTGCATCGCCAGGTATTGAGAACATTTTATGTGATCAACAAAGTTTTCTTCCCGTGCTATCTGCTATTCAACCGAACTCTCATTTTCTTGAGCGTTAATAGCAAGGCTCATATAGGTCTTTGGATGATTTCGTCTTTGTCCTATTTCTCTAGGTTCTGTTGACATTTAGAGTGCGCTCTCAGAGCGTTGGTCACTCTAGGCATTGATTTCTCTGAGGAGAGCTGTCAAATGTCAACGACTCCTAGAAATTGCATAAGTCACTTCTGGAACCATATGAGCAGTAGCCAAGCGATTTGAAGAACTGGAGTAATATTTCTATGACGACAGCAGATTCATTTCAAGACTCTACATCCCAACCTGATCTGGCTGTCTCTCCGACACTCGATACGCGCAACCGCCGCACCGTCGAGCGCGATCAATCAGGGCTTGTCTCGACAGAGCACCCACCAGAAACCGCTATTTTGGTCGGTGTAGAATTAGATTCAGCGCCAGGTCTGTTGACGATTGAAGATTCACTCACCGAGTTGACACTGCTGGCTAAAACAGCGGGTCTGAATGTCATCGCATCGATGACGCAGCATTTGGATTCTCCAAACCCAGCAACATTGATCGGGAAGGGAAAGCTGGATGAACTCAAGGCTGGTGTTGCAGAGATGGGGGCGAATGTTGTTCTCTTCGACGATGAACTCTCGCCCCGCCAGCAGCGTGAGCTAGAACGTACGCTTGGTCAAGAGACCAAAGTATTGGACCGGACAGCCTTGATTCTGGATATCTTTGCTCGTCATGCCCGCACGCGCGAAGGCGCTGTCCAGGTTGAGTTGGCCCAATATGAATACCGCCTTCCACGCTTGACTCGTGCCTGGACGCACCTGGCTCGTCAGGCTGGTGGTCGTGTTGGGGGAGCGAGTGGTGGTGTGGGTGTCCGTGGACCTGGAGAGACACAGCTTGAAGTTGATCGTCGTGAAATCGGTCGTCGTATCGCATTTCTCAAGCGTCAACTTGAGCAAATTCGCAAACATCGTCGTCAACATCGCCGTCGACGACACCATTCGGCTTTGCCTGTGATTGCACTGGTCGGCTATACAAACGCAGGCAAAAGTACACTGCTCAACGCACTGAGCGGGGCAAACGTATTGGCGGAAAATCAGCTGTTTGCAACACTCGATCCAACCACGCGGCGGATCGAGTTGCCAAGCGGCGCGAGTGCTCTGGTGACAGATACCGTTGGATTTATCCAGAAACTGCCGACAACCTTGGTTGCGGCCTTTCGTGCGACATTAGAGGAGATGATCGAGGCTGATGTGCTCGTACATGTTGTGGACGCGTCACATCAGAATATGGATGAACAAGTTGCCGCCGTGGAAGAGGTTTTAGAAGAATTAGGCGCGGGGCAAAAAACAATGGTTACGGCACTGAATAAGCTGGATAGGCTCACCATCGAACCCGATAGTGAGTCAACTGAGGAAGATAGTAGTGAGCAGCCCAACGCAACAAAACGACAATTGGCTGCTGCTTTAAATGACTATCCCAATGCAGTGACCTTTAGCGCCTTAACCGGTGAAAACCTGTCTGCATTGCTCCAAACAATTGAGCAGGTTTTGCAAAGACAACTTCTGCCTCTAAATGTCCTCATTCCCTATTCACGGGGCGATTTGGTTGCATATTTTCATCAGAATGGGATCGTGGACGAAGAAGCCCACACTGAATCGGGAACGCACATTGTCGGCAGACTTCCCGTTGAAATTGCTGGCAAATATACAGAGTTTTGGTATAATAATTCCGAAGTATAGCATGAATAGATTTTCTCAAATTAGTCGGCGCTCCTTTTTGTTTGGATTAGCAAGCTGGGGCGCCTTTGGTCGTCAGGTCGTGCACAGCAAGAGTCTTCAAGAACGGCGACCTGTTGTAACCCGTGGACCTTACCTGCAGCTTGGTACAATGAATAGTATGATGATTCGATGGCGTACCAATGTTGCCTCAACAAGTGTTGTTCGGATTGGCACGAAGCCAGGAGCGCTCGATAATGTCGTGGAACAGAATGCTTCAACAACCGAGCACCGGGTTGAAGTCACGAATCTGCAACCGAGACGCAAGTACTATTACAGCATCGGTACAAATGAAAAACGACTTGCAGGCGACGATGACGAACACTATTTTATGACCGCACCGATCATTCATCAGAGAAGTCCGACGCGGATTTGGGTCATTGGTGATTCAGGTACTGGAAGCGATGACGCACGCGCCGTGCGCAATAGCTACTATCAATATGCTGGGAATCGACACACCGACGTTTGGCTTCTACTTGGTGACAATGCCTATATGTATGGTACAGATCGCGAGTATCAAGATTGCTTCTTTGATATATATCCGGAGATGATGCGCAAAACCGTTGCCTGGCCCGCGTTTGGCAATCATGATTCTTATTGCGACGAGTGCAACAGCTTTGCCCAAACGGGTCCTTTCTTTGATGCATTTGATGTTCCTCGATTTGGTCAGGTTGGCGGGACTACCTCCCAGAGCAAATCCTACTACTCGTTTGATTACGCCAATATCCATTTTGTTTGTCTAGATTCAATGGGATCCTCGCGCAAACCAGATGGACCAATGTTAAGCTGGCTGGAGTCCGACTTAGCCAATACGCAACAAGAGTGGATTATTGCCTATTGGCATCATGCCCCCTATACCAAAGGGTCACATGATTCAGATTCTAATAGAGTAAGAAATCTGCCCGATATGCGTCAAAATGCGGTTCCAATTCTTGAACGATATGGCGTCGACCTTGTTTTGTCTGGCCATAGCCATTGCTATGAACGCTCCTATCTCATCAATGGTCATTATGGTAAATCCGATACGCTCACAGACAGAATGATTCTCGATCGAGGAGATGGGTCGTTGGCCGGTAGTGGTGCCTATCGAAAAGAGACGTTAGTACCGACTCCGAACCAAGGGGCTGTCTATGCGACGGTTGGTTGTTCAGGGTGGGTCGGTGAAGGAAAATTGAATCATCCGGCGATGTATAAGTCGATTGCACAACTCGGTTCGCTTGTGCTAGATGTCGATGGGTATCGATTGAGCGCTGCTTTTTTGGATAAAGATGGTCATATTCGAGATCGTTTTTCCATTGTCAAAGGAAAGCTAACTTATTTCCCGATTTTCTATAACCGTAAATCCCGACAGACATAAAGTGAGTAAGCTTTCTTCGCATTCTACTCCGACCTTGGCCGAAGATAGCCCCTCCAAAACTTCAACAGTAATTATTACCGAATTTATGGCGTCGCCAAACCGAGCTGCCATGAGTCGCGATCCTCTTGATGCAGATGGTGATAAGCCTGATTGGATCGAACTATATAATCAATCTTTTGATTCAATTAATCTGAAGGGTTGGTCTCTGACAGACAACCGCAATGCACAAAGAAAATGGCGTTTCACCGAAGACACAATGATTGGCCCTGGAGAGTATCTTCTTGTATTTGCCTCTGGTAAAGATAGAACTGATCCCAGCCAAGAACTACATACGAATTTTTCCTTAAAACAGAGCGGCGAGTATCTTGGATTGATCGATGACACTGGTTCAATTGCCTCTGAATTTGAGCCTTCGTATCCCGAACAGTTTACAGGGATCTCGTTTGGGTTAAATAATGATCTGGTTCTTCATGATAATTCCGCTGATCTGAAGCGTTACTATCTTTCACCGACGCCAGGAGGGCAGAACGCGTCTGGACAGGGAGCCGTCATTAGCCAGGTTGAACATAGACCACATCGTGCTGGCACGGTCTCGACTGATCCGGTACAGGCGGGTGACAACATGTTGGTCACGGCGACCGTCCGATCAAGCGTCGGCATTCGGCAGGTGATGCTCGACTATCGAATCGGATTCGGACCATCCATTCGTCTCCCCATGCTTTCACAAGGCAACGATCGTTATGCTGCAGTGATCCCAAGCAAGGCGTTGAGCAGGGGAACGTTGGTTCACTATTCTATTTCCGCGCGCGATCAGTTTGGATACGACTCATATTGGCCCTTACGACGCAAAGAACCAACAGATTCACCTGATTTTATTCGATCACCCCAATATTTGGGGACAGTGATCGGATATCAAGAGATGAATCGAGACTCTCAGTTACCAATTTTCCATTGGTATGTAGAAGAAGATCCAGAATATGGTTGGGAATGGTTTCGCCAAGCACTCGATCAACATCGACTAGATTACGAGACTCGCTACCCAGATCCAAACAATCGGCCGCCCTATGATTATTGGACGTTTAGGGACAAAGGCACATCAGCCGTACTTTTTTATCGAGGCCAATTATACGACAATGTATCTATCCGTCTGCGCGGTAAATTTTCGTTGCTCATTGCCAAAAAGAGCTACAAAGTCAAATTTAACCGAGATTACCATCTTCATTTAACCGGCACAGAAGATCCCGATACATATTTCGATCCAAGTGAACCCTTTGATGAAATCAATCTGAAGACGTTGGGTCTTGATTCCGCGGGCTTGGGAGATCAAACCTATCTGAGAGCGCTACTTGCCTGGCGGGTATATGAAGCTGCGGGTCTTCCCGTGCCGCTCAATTTTCCGATCCGTACCAACTTGAACGGAGCTTTTTTCGGAGTGTTTGCATTTATAGAGGAATTAGACGAACGCTATTTGACCAGGAATCAGCTAAATCCCGATGTGGGGTTGTTTAAGGTCGATTACAATGACCTGGGTCTACATCACATTGATGCCCGTAAAGGAACGGTGGTGCGTTCTAACACCTTTGGAATCGAACAAAAGCGACCCCAAGAGGAGATCGAGGATCGGTTTCCAGAATTGGTCGAATTTATTGCCGGAATCAATGTAGATACAAGACTCGATTCGTTGCGTAGCGGACAAGACGTTACAAATTATATCTTCAAAAATGTTGATGTTCCCATATTGATCAACTATTTGGCAGCAAGAACCTTGATGTCCGATTGGGATGCAATAACTCAGAACTTTTGGCTGCTGCGTAACGGTTCGAACTCTGGCCGCTGGTTGATGCTGCCATGGGACAACGATTATGCATTTCCATTTGAGAAGGTCTATAATCACTTATTGGAAGCAGTCTTTCGCGATCCATTATTGCGTACTCTGTATTTGCACCGGCTTAGCTCTCTGATGGATCGGTTGCTTGGCCCGCCGACTGCTCCACAAGAGAGTGGACCACTGTCTCCACAATCGATCCAAAGTGATATTGAACTCATGCAGCAAGATATTACCAATTTCGATATGCCCCGGTGGGGAATGACCTTCGATCCAACAGAGATTTTTCAATTTATCGAAGAGCGGCGTAGACAACTATATGATCCATCAAATTTTGATTCAGTGATCCCATTAAACAATTCGACGGATAAACCTCGTCTTTATTTTAGTCAGTTGAATCGAACCGGCATCGGTAAAATTGACCCACCGCAGAGGGTCGACCCTGATTCTGAGGATCAAATGAGGCAATCAAGAAGGGCGAACGTTCCAAACTTTGTCACCTTGATTAACTGCTCCGCAGAGGCAGTTGATCTCAGCGGTTGGACATTGCAAGACATAGAAGGTCAAAGCTACACTTTTCCACCAGGTACTGTTCTGCTGGGCTATTTTTCTTCCGTGAATGAACTCTATCTGACCGACAATATGAGGGCGCTACAGCAACATCTTAACCAGCATAATGAATTGCCTATTCATTTTGTGGTGGGCGATGCCGAAAGCTCATTGATTAGCCCAAGCGATCAATGGCTTGGCATTTATACGACCGAAGGGCAGTATGTCGTCAGTACGCAATCCGTGTTGCCGAGCTGTCGTCTGATTGGGGTGCCCAAACACAGTTACGTCCCCCTCCTTCAACGGAATTAAGAAGTTCATTGGTTTTTTAGCCGTCAGCTATTAGCCATTAGCAAATCCATTTAACTGACCCACTTATCAGAAATCGGAGGATGACATGCTGACGGCTGATAGCTAACTGCTAAAAGCTCATCTAAGAGTGCATGACGAAGCCCCCGTCTACATTGAGCGCTTGTCCGGTAATATTTTTGCCCCGTTTGGATGCCACAAAAACGACCATGGCAGCGATATCGTCCGGTTCCTGCCAACGCTTCAGTGGGATGACGCGTTCCTGCTTTTCGGACGCCCACTCCTCGTATGTTTTTTGCTGATCCGCGGGCAGATTGAGATTGCTGCCCGCGTGGATGCGACGGCTCAATTCCGTATCGACCATACCGGGGTTGATGGCATTGACGCGGATATCATATGGTGCCATATCCTTGGCTGCACATTGCATAAAGTTGATCAGGGCCGCTTTGGCTGCGCTATAAGGCGGATCAGTCTGAGAACCAATTTGACCTGCAACTGATGCCAGGAAGAGGATCGTCCCGCGACGACGTTCCAACATTGGTTCCAAGAAGGCATGCGTTGAATTGACGGCACCTTGCAAACAAACATCCAAAATGCGTCCCCATTCGTGAGGTTCGACGTTCCAAAAAGGAAACCCCGTCTTTCCCGAACCGATCCCCGCTGCATAGACGAGATGGTCGACCGGCCCCAAGTCACGTTCAATCTGATCAGCTGCTTTACAGAGCACATTGTAATCGGTCACGTTTGCGACAATGCCCAGCGTGCGTACTCCATGCTTCTCTCCTAACTGGTCTGCCACACTTGGTACACCAGGATCCAGGTCAATAATGGCAATGTGGCCACCTTCCTGCGCAAACTCTTCTGCAATGGCAGCCCCTATGCCTTTTGCACCGCCTACAACAGTAATGATTTGATCAGACAATCCTAATTCCATAGCTTGTTCCTTTTTGCATACTGGACTAAAGGGCATTCGAACAGAAAGTGATGATTTTGACCAAAATTATGCCAATCGCTAGCTATTCATGATCGAATTCTTCAATTGTCATGCAGCCTTCGCCGTCTTCGCAACCAAGAATCTTGGGACTGTGCTCTGCCACTGCTCATCGAATATCTGATAATCTCCAGGTGGCAGTAGCGGCTCGGCGAACTCTTGAATCGTAAAACCTGCGCGAATCAGCGTGTTGACGTATGTGGACAGCTTCCGATGAACAGAACCAAGTGTGCCACACATGCCACTGCCGTCTGAGAACCACTTCCCTTCCTGACTGTATCGCGTGACTCGCTTCGCAATGAAGTTACCATCTTCGTCTTGCTCAGTTGAGGGATTCTTGGCGTTAAAAGGTGTCTCAAAACAAGGATGTAGAATGCTAAACAAGAACATCCCCTTTTCGCAGAGGATACGGTGGGCGGTACGGCACGTAGCGGTAAGATCCGCAATGTCCATCAGAGCCATATTGCATATGACTACGTCGAATGACCCGTCTGCGACAGACGTCAGCTCCTGCGCATCATCGCGGAGGTATGTAATCGGTAATCCTGCGGCTTGCCGCTGGGCGTGCCTGAGCAGATTCTCCGATACGTCAATGCCTGTGACCTGAGCACCTCGGGCTGCCAGAAGCCTGGAGAAGAAGCCATCACCACAAGCCAAGTCGCAGAATCTGATCCCCGTTGGGTCCCCAATCATCGAGAGAATCGCTTCCACAGTTGGGTGTTTGGTGGGATCCCTCCGATGCACGAACTCGTAGTAGAAGTCACCCACCTTGTCGTATTCAGATTCAAGTACTCGATTTGCCATGACCATTAGTCCTTTGTCCGTCGAAGTCCTAAATTGGCATAACTATAGATGTTCAGGTAATACTTTTCCACACGAAACAGTAGCTTGTCAGCATTTCAGCCGGTCGGCCAGAGAGCTGACGAGCTGACCAGCTGAAATGCCATCAACCACAAGAAAATCTTTTTCTGAAAGGCTATAGCTGTTGAGAGACTCCTGTCTATAGAGAGCCTGTCTATACTCGTCATGGTGACAAAGTAACATTTGGATGGCCAGTCTGTCCCATATCTTGCAAACTGTAGCGCAAACAGCTTGTTTGCGCATGGTCAGTCTACTCCATATCAAGCAAGTAGCAGATTTAGATTCGTCGACCATCCATTCGACAACCGATCACACCCATTCCAAGAGCCTCTATTCGCTGACGACCTGGAACAAACAAGCTGTTTGTTCTACTAGAGGGTCATCGTTCGATTGGTTTTTGTGTCTGATATGCTTTGATGATGTCAAGAATGAGTGCAATATCCAGTCGTGCATCCTCTAGCGGGGTGCGATTGGCTGTTCCGTTGACAATGCAATCATGCATGTGGCGCAGTTCGCGCACAAAGGCACTCTCCCAGTCGATGTGAGGCTGATGACAATAGGTGGTCTTGTTTTCATCAATGCCTTGGACGGTTACCTCCGATAGTATCCCACGCGAAAAGCCTGTTGGATAAGAGACGATCACTCGTTTTGTATCCCCGTAGATCTCCAACGTCTCCTTAAAATCCCACAGTTCAGGCAGATCGATCCACGTGGCAATGGCGCGGAAACCCGCTGCATATTCTAATGTGGTAGACCAAGCGCGCCCCTCTCGCCAAATGTCCGTGCTGACGATACGAACGGGTTCTCCCAATGCGTGACGCATTGTATAGAGATCGTGAATCATGCTACCAGAGAGACCGAAGAACGCGCGTTCCACATGGGGGGGGGCATCGCCGATGGCTTGGCGCACTGTTCGTTTACGTTCTGCGTTTCGCTCGATCCCCGCCTCTGTTGGAATATCATCAAAGCTTTCCACCTTGAACTGGGCAACGTGAAGTGCATTGTTTGGATGCAAATGGTTGACTTGAACAAATCCAATGTTCTCCATACTTTTTACTTCGCGCAGCGCGTATTCATAGCCAGGGTCGTAAACTTTCATGTAACCAGCTTGACCCACTGTGCTAGCTTGTTTATTGGCGTCAATCATTGCATCCATATCTTCGAGTGAGAAGCAGACTGGTTTTTCGACGAAAACATGTTTGCCAGCCTCAAAAGAATCGATGGCAATCTTTGTTTTGGGATCGGATTGGCACAGAATGACTGCCTCTACATCAGATGCCAACAGGTCACGATAATCGGTGACGTGTTGTGGTACGTTGAATCGATTGGCTACATATTGTGCTGCGCCAGCCGACACATCACAAACACATGTGACTTCGAAAAGTTCCTGCAACTCAAATAGATTGGGCATATGATGGACTTGTGCAATGGCACCACAACCGATCACGCCCATTTTAATGGGGTTCATTTTGGTTCCTTCTTTTGTTTTGGATAGCGATAAGCTAATCACCTGCCGTGACTCTCCAATCATCTAGTTGAAGCAGATATTGGTTCCATCCTGTTTCGAATTCCTCAACTGACACATCAAAAACAGCCGGGATGAAGCTGGTCCATGAGCTATGGAGACCAAAGCTGTGTGGAAGCAAAGAGAGCCGGTTGCGACCAAATTCCTTGACACCATACGAAATGACCGATTCGGCGACCATGTATTGTTTCATCATCTCGGCTCGGTCAGGCCATTCGTGAAGCTCCAGATCGACAATGTCATTCAGGCGGGCGGGCAACCCGACTTGCACGGTGGGATTGAATCGCCGCGCAGCTTCATGATGCCACAGAGAACGGCCCCCCAGCAGATCGTGCTGTAACCAACCGTCAAGTGCCCAGGCCAACCGTTCCCATCGATATTGATACGGCTTTCCTGTCAACGAAGCTGCCTCCCGAACAGCAGTGTAGGTCATTCGCTCAACAATACGCTGAGACAAGAACGTCTCATCCGTAAATCCCTCAGGCACTCGTGCAACCATTGGTGATGTAACTTCATGCTGATTGCCAACTGCAACAAGTCCTGTCATATCATCCAGGACAATGGAAATGCGCATTTTTTCATGGTTCGTAGAAGTGGGGAGATCTAAAATTGTACGCAGGTCAACGTAAATAGCCTCTAACTGATCTGCAACCGTGCGGACGATTTTTTCGTTCAGCGCATAGAACTCGAAACGCAAGTGATTAGTTGCGAACACCTGCTTTGGACCCATCATCTCTGCCGTGAGTGTAATGCGCTTCCACCCTTCTGTCGTATTGCGGTAGATGCGCTTTTCGTAATAGGTGCCGTGTGACAGGATAGAATCATCAACTTCTGCGACTTGGACTGTTGCGATAACATGATTTTGTTTCGTGTAGTCATTAATAGGGCTTAAATCTATAATCTGACCATTGGACGCTTGAAAGGTCGAAGACTGATCTTGCTGTCCGACGAGCCAATCATCATGGCGGGCTGCTCTGTTTTGTGCAGAGTTGCTATCGCCATACTCAGCTCGATCACTTGACGATGATTCAGTTAACTGCCATTCTAAAAGACGAATCTCGTGCAGGATGCGCTGTTCAGCAAATCGAGATTCTTGTGTCTGAGTAGGGGCAGTGCTAGCAACGGCTACGATAAGACTTGTGATCAGCATCAAGCTTCGCACTACTTGGCGCACGACCCAAGTTTCATTCAGCCTATGATGACCTGCACGCTGTTGAGGCAGTGTCTGTTGCACAGCAGACGCTTCATTGGGATAGGTTTCTTCACCTACGTGCCAATCAATCTGGACGTTCATTGAATCTGTTAATAACTGAGTGTATCCCACGAAGTGTGTAAATGGAGCAGATTTTCTGACTAGGCGGTCCTCGTGTCACACTTTGGGGCAGACTGTCTATAACTTCAGACCGCCTTGGGTCAACCCCTCTACGAAATGTCTCTGTAATGCCAAGAAGATGATAAGGACGGGCATGATCATCATCACTGCACCTGCACTCGTCAAGGCCCAGTTTTGGCCGAAACGCTGTTGGAAATGGTAATAACTCGTTGTCACTGGAAGCAGCGCATCATCTTGTAGAAAATATAAGAGCTACTTGAAATTCGCCCCAAATAGATAGTGCAACGACCAGACCAACGGTTAGAAAACCAGGCCACATCAGGGGAAGCACAACTTTGGACATTACTTGCCATTCATTGGCACCATCTACACGGGCTGCGTCTTCAAAATCGCGCGGGAGACCAACCAGAAATGGGCGTAACAAGAAGATCGAGAAGGGCGAATTGAGCGCAATATAAATGAGCATGAGGCCAATCCGGCTGTTGAGCAGACCCAGGTTGCGCCAGAGGATAAAGAGCGGAATTACATAAAGCCAGAAAGGCAGGGTCGAGAGCGTCAACATATAGACCATATACCATGCACCACCTGGCGGTTCGAGTCGTGCCAAACTGTAAGCTGCCATTCCGCCCAACAGTAGAACGCCCAGTACTGTCCCGACGACAAAGATCAAGCTGTTTGTCATCGTTGTTCCAAATCCGCCTTGTACCCATGCATCAGTAAAATTCTGCCAATGAAATGTGGACGGGAACCCCAACGGATTCTCTCCCATTTCCAGGTTGCTTTTGACCGAATTAAAGAGCAAGACTGCCATTGGACCAAGAGAAAAGAGCATGAGCACAATGAGGACTACGTAGTTGATGGGCGAGTTACCGCTATCTCTTTTTTGCATATTACGTCTCCCACCCTCGCTGGCGCATAATGGCGAAAAATGTTGCAATTAGTCCTGCAATTGCGCTGATGGTAATCCCAATCGCGGCTGCATAGCCAGCTTCAAAGCGCCGGAATGCTTGCTTATATAGATGCGTTGCCACCAATTCTGAGCCACCAGCCGGTCCACCTTCTGTGAGAATCCATACATAATCAAAGCCAAGGAAAGACCAAATGGCCGTCATCATCACCATAAAAAAGATGGTTGGACGAATACCGGGTAGGGTAACGTGGCGGAACTCTTGGCGGCGATTGGCACCATCGATCTTGGCTGCATCGTAGAGATCGGCGGGAATATTTTGCATGGCGGTGAGAAACAGAATCATGAGAAATCCCCACCAGTGCCAGTTGTCGGCAAACATGATGGCACCCAAAGCTGTATTCTTATCACCTAAATAGGCATGATCCAGTCCCGGGATGCCCCATTTGGCCAGTTGTGCACCAAACCCCAAAGTTGGATTGTAGAGCATTCGCCAGATAAAGGCTGCAACCACGCTTGGCAAAATATAGGGAACAAAGTATGCCGTGCGTAGAACCATTGCCCCCCGTTTGACACGCGCCAACATTGCGGCAACGATCAGCGCCATGATGAAGGGGACGGTGACAAAGAAAAGCAGCCACCAAATGTTGTGTCGAAAGGCGATGCGGAAATTGCGATCCTCAAAAAAGAGTTCACGGAAATTCGCCAATCCCACAAATTCAGCTGCACCGTAACCCGACCACTCTGTTAACGAATAGTAGACACCAGAAAGAGATGGTCCCACGACAACAATCAGATGCAACAAGGTGATTGGTGCGATGAAAAGCCAGGGAAGAATTTTTTTGCGAAATTGATTGCCACGCCAGGTTGAACTGCGTTGTTGTGTTACAGTGATATCGCTGACAGCGGGCGTACTAGTTGATGCCAAGGCAAATATCCTTTCGCTCGAAGCGTATCAGTAAACGGGTGAAAGAACAAAGGTCAATTCAACTGACCTCTTTACTCTTTCACCTTGCCATCTCGTCATCTCTACCGATCCGGAATCTCCAGCGTCTCACCTGCTTCTAACTCCTCTTGGAAAATCTTGTCGAGTTCGATCAGATACTCTTCTGGTGTCATATCACCAACCCACACCTTCTCGATCTCTTCATAAAGATAGGTATCGGTCTTTGGTGGCCAGAAGGTCCAGGCTGTGTATCCATAGCGACCTTCATCAGACGCAACGGCCATGTCGGCGAAGATAGCCGCCATACGCTCGTCAATGCCTTCCAGTTGAGAAGTATCAATCCGGATCGGTGCAGGTGCCCGTCGACATTCTGAATAGAGTTTCGCTTGTATTTCCGGTGAGAAGTAGTAGGTGAGAAATTCGGCAGCGGCCTCTGGATTTGCTGAATTTTTGTTGATCGATTGAGTCCCACCTAAACCAATGCTGTAGATTGTCTCGCCTGTCGAAGATGGCATGGGTACCCAATCCCACTCGTTCCCGTGATCTGTTTCGTCGCCAAAATATTGGGCTTCGCGGCCATAGAACCAAGTTCCCTCCATGTTCATCACGGCTTTACCCGTGGCAAAGTCGGTGATGAACTGCGTGAAATCTGCCGCCAGGAAGTTTTCGACACTGCCCATCCAGTGCCCCTTTTGCATCATGTCATTCAGGATCGTGATGCCGAGAACGAAATCTGGATCAGTCCATGAGACCTCACCCTTGAGCGCTTGATAGGTCTTATCTGGCCCCGCCACCTTGTTGATAAATTCTGTAAAGTACCATTCATTGCAGGCTTGGCACTGCCCAGCTTGACCTGCAAATGGAATCAGACCAGCTTCGGCAATGGTATCTGCCAATTCTACCAGTTCATCCATCGTTGTGGGTGGTTCCCACCCATTTTCCTCAAAAACCGTTTTGTTGTAGTAGAGAACAATCGTTTCCAGCTCTTGGGGTAGACTGTAGAGTTTGCCGCCCACGCGCCCCATATTCAAGGCCCAAGGTACAAAGAGCTCATCCCAGCCAAAATCATCAACAAAATCATCCATTGGTACAACTTGGCCCGCTAGCGCCAACTCAGCAACAAACGCCGGCCCGTTGGTCGGAATCAGATCCGGCCCAGCACCTGCCGCCAATGCAGGTCGTACGGCATCGTTGACATCAGCTTTTTGTTCGGCAGTGACTTCAATTGTGTCACTCTGTGCATTAAATGAATCTACAGCCACCTCGATCAAGCAGGTTGAGGAATCAGTTGTCCCCACCCACATGGTGACTTGCGTCTTTTCTTCTGGTGCCGTCCCTTCGGTTGGTACTGTCGCCGGGCAAGCTGCCAGCAAAAACGACAATGCTCCCACTACAATAACAAAGCGCAATGACAATGTATGGTTTTTCACGTTCGCTTTCCTCCTCGTAAGGGTTATTTGGGTATAACAGAACTTTGCCTAATAGAGACGCCACTTAAACTTCGGACAATCAGACTATTTTTTAGCGAGGGACGATTGTCCGAAGTTTAAATGATGTGGCTATTGGCATCAAGTTAACTTCGTGAATATTCCTCATCGACTGTGCGCGAGCCAAACTCGTTCCAGGCATCGCTAAACTCTGCAAGGGTGCTGTAGACGTTGGAGAGCGCGTCCCACATTGCATTACGCGCCTGGTTGACTGCCTCTTGATTCCCTTGAGACGAAGCTGCTTTGGCTGCCTCAGCCTGCTCACGCATTGTCTCCGAATGAGCCTGCGCGGCTTGTGCGAAGGTCTCCGATGCCGCCAAACATTTGTCAAGGATTTCCGCAGTCGGTGTGGTGCGGTCAGGTTCGACGTCGTAGGCCGTATTGACTACGAAACGCGGCGGTTTTTTTGTGCCATCTTCGTTCCACATCGTGTGGGTCGGTTGTACGTGCGGTGTCACCGAGAGATACATAATGACTTCTTCGTCGCCTACATTTTCCACCGAGTGCCATTCATCCGTTAAGGCAACACAAAGCTGACCAGGGCCAAGGGTCGCTTTTTTGCCATCAATGTTAAATTCAGCTTGACCCTGTAAGATGAGAAAGATTTCGTGCCCTAGATCATGGGTGTGACCTTGATTGAATTGGCCAACGGCCATTTTCAGAAAGCGTGCTCGAATTTGGGGCGTGACTAACAGGTTTTTTATGTCTGTGCGAAAGTCGTAGACGGGGAGTTCGGACATTGGTTGGTTCCCTTTTTGCAATGTTGTGATAAGACAGAACGGTTTCAGAACTGATCGAGAAGATTAGAGTTCCCCACGGACTGAAAAGAACACAGAGATTTTGTGGAGAGTATATGGCTGATTTGTGGTATCGGGATTTGACATGTGAGTGATGTTTTCCCAACACTTTTGCGCTAAAGTGGGCAAAACCTTTCCGGAAGAGGGCAGAAATCGTCTCGAATACCCAACGACTCTTGCCCTCTTCCGGAAAGGTCGGCTCTGTCCAACCGCTTCCGCTTGAGAAGAGGTTTGTTTATGGCAAAAAATATCGTATTATTTAGTTTACGATGTAATTAGTCAATGCGCTGCCTCAACTTGGGATCAAGATAATCGCGCAGTGCATCGCCAACGAGATTTGCTGTTAGGATCGCGAGGGTAATGGCGATACCGGGAAAGATAACGAGCCACCAGGGCGGTCGAAAGGCTGCCGCCAACACACCCCCCAACATATTCCCCCAGCTTGGTGATGGTGGCGGAATTCCCAGACCCAGGAAACTCAGGGCCGATTCAGCAAAGATCGCCGCACCCAGATGCAGCGAAGCGATCACGAGAATTGGTGCGATACATTGTGGTGCAATATGCTGACGCATGATGCGCCATTGCGAAGCACCCACCATTTTGGCCGCCTCAACATAGGAGGTCTCTTTGATCGACAAGACCACCGCGCGCGTGATGCGCGTCGCTGAAGGAACACGAGTGACGGCAATGGCAATAATGACTGTCGATAAGCCAGAACCAAGCGCAACCAAAAGCAGTAGTGCCAAAATCAGGGCTGGAAACGACATCAGAATCTCAACAATCCGTTGACTGACAATATCGACTCGTCCCCCCAAGTAGCCGCTAATGACGCCCCAGAGAAATCCCAACAAATCGCCGATAAATACAGCCGTAATGGCCACAATCAACGTGATGCGCGCCCCATAGATGATGCGGCTCAGCACATCTCGCCCCAAGTCATCTGTTCCCAAAATATTTTCAGCTGTCGGTCCTGTACGAATGAGTCCATAATTAGCCTCAAGCGGGTCGTGGGGAGCCAAGGCAGGGGCAAACAGCGCTATAACAATCATCAATAACCAAAACAGCACCGAGATCGCACCGATGGGGGACGAGCGGACAAAATGAGTAATCGCTTGCCAGCTTTCTTTCCCAAATTTTGTCTCCAACGCCATCGTTTGCGGCGTGGGTTGTTGGGTCTGACTAGTTGAGGCCATGAAGGCGATCATTCCTATTCATATCGTATACGTGGATCAAACAAAGCATAGCTAATGTCCACAATGAGATTAATCAACACAAAGATCAGCCCATAAATGAGAACTAAATTCTGGATTAGCGACCAATCTCGCTCTGTGAGTCCCTGTACGAGCAGTGTCCCCAAACCCGGCACACCAAAGGCTTTCTCCACTGATACGGCTCCACCAAGCAGACCGCCCAATGCTAGACCAGAGGCGGTAATGACGGGCAACATGGCATTTTTGAAGACATGTCGCCAGACCAACAGCTTTTCGCCCAACCCCTTTGCATGTGCAGTGCGAACATAATCCTCATACAAAACTTCTAAAGCCGAGGCGCGAGCAAAGCGGGCAATTCCTGCTGCCAGCCCTAGCCCCAATGCTAATGCAGGCAATCCCGTCATCATCAGATTCCCGATTGGATCGTCTCTGAAATGAATGATCGTTAAGGGAGGACGCCAACTAAAAAAGAGGACGGTGAAGAGGACAAAGACCAGACCAAGCCAAAAGCTAGGGACAGCAATAAAGATGGTGACACCGACCCGCGATAGATAGTCCGCCAAAGAATTTCGCCACAGAGCACTCAACATTCCAATGGGCACCCCAACTATCCACGAGAAGATAACGGCCATTATGGCAATCTGCGCGCTGATGGGACCGCGCCTAGAGATTAGAGCGCTAATCGGCTCGTGTGTCCAAAAGGAGCGCCCCAAATCGCCACTGACCACATCCTTCATCCAATCCAGATATTGAATGTGATAGGGTTTATCCAATCCCAAGCTGGCGCGCGCCGCTTGTAATTCTTCTTCGCTCAGCACATAAGCACCCTGTCCTTCAACGACAATAAGCTGCAATGGGTCGCCAGGAATGATGCGCATGGCGATAAAGATGAGGATAGTGATGCCAATGATGGTTGGAATGCTAATAACGAGGCGTCTAAGGATGTATTTATACATCGTCCTACCTTGACTGTGACAGGAAAAAAGAAGATTCGTCTACTGCTGGCTAACTATCTGGTGAGTGTTACAATCGGACAGAGTGACAAAGAGGTCGCAGTAGCTGTTCAACTGCGACCTCACGTGCTAACCAACGAACGATAGATCGAGTTCTTACTGATCGAGTGTGTACCACAAAGTGTGTAAATGGAGACTGCTTAGTCAGAGAACCTGATCCATTTACACACTTTGGGACACACTGCCTACTGATCCAGCCATATTGTTTCGAAACGGCCCCATTCGGTGAAGAGTCGATTGTCCAGCGAGACTCCCTTTACATAACTACGCCACATCGGCAAGTGGAAAGTGTAACCAATAAGGTACCAAGGCGGATTCTCATCCAGCATCGCTTGCGCCTGAGCAATCATTTCGGCGCGTGAATCGACATCTAGCTCAGATTCGATCTGCTCAAGTAAAGCGTCAAAATCTGGGTTTGAGTAACCGCTGAAATTTTGCGAACCGCCAGTCTTCCACCACAAGTTTGCGCGTGGTGCAATGTCAGAAACGCTGTGACCATAGGTATCGAGAACGATTTGGAAGTTGCCATTGCGCTGCTCATCCTTCAACAAGGCACGCTCTGTGACGCGAATCGTGGCGTTAATATTGAGCGTTCGTTTGAGTTGATCTTGGAAAGCAGGTGCCAACAGCTCAGAGTGGGGCGCAACAGATGCAGCAAGCAGTTCTACATCGTCGATTCCATCAGGATAGCCTGCCTCAGCCAGCAATTGCTTGGCCATCTCAATATCTTCGCTCTTGTCCTCGCGGTAGCCAGGAGTTTCTAGAAGTTGCTCGTGCGCTGTAGCATAGGTGTCTCCGTGCGGTACCCAACTGGTCAAATTGATCTGCTCCTGTGTCGAGAAGGCCTTGATCATATCTTGTTTGCTGACGGCTAAATGAACGGCGCGGCGCACACGAGGATCATCAAAGGGTGCTTTGTTGTTGTTAAAGACAATCCAATAAGCACCAAAACCGGGCAATTTATTCACACCGATCTCATCAGCACGACTTTCTCCTTCAACCCAGGTCTCAAATGCCACGTTCCAAGACATATTGGCTTGTTCAGTCAGGACAGCGGTGCCGCGATCAGACCAGGCTGGGACGTGAATCATCTCCACGCCGTCAATATAGGGCAGCTCAGAGTCCCAGTAGTTCTCATTTCGTTCCAGAACCCACTTCTCAGCCGTCAAGTAGTTGACATACTTAAAGGCACCCGTTCCAGGAGCCACCACCTCGCGCAAGTCGAAATTGTTTTCTTCCAAGGATTTCTTAGAATAGATCACATAGTTCGTTGCGCTGAGTAGATTCAAGAAATAGGAGCGTGGTGCATTGAGATTGAACTGTACGGTTAGGTCATCGATCTCCTCAACCGAATCGACCATGGAGAGATCACCCTGAAACGGACTGGTAATTCCTTCGGGCGGATTGAGAATGCGGCTGAAGGTCGCCACCACATCCTTGGCCCCAAAAGGCTCACCATCGTGATACTGAACCCCTTCGCGAAGAGTAAAGGTATAGGTAAGACCATCATCCGAAACTTCCCAGCTTGTCGCCAAATCCGGTATGATGGTGCGCAACCCATCGGTCAAGTCATAGCGCACCAAGCCATTATACATATGTCCCAATACGTGGGCACCACCGCCTTGATGAATGTCGAAATGCGCAACAGTCACCCCAAAGGCGGTCTTGACAATACCACTCCGCTTGGGTGTGCCTTCGGGACGCATGAAGCCAGCTTCCATGGCCTCAGATTCGGCCACAGCTTCTGGAACTGCAACAGGCGCTTCCAGATCAAAAAAGCCTGCCTCGCCGCCTATCTGACCTGGGCCACATGCAGCAAGAACTGCGGCGGCCGTACCCAATCCGGCGACATGCAAGAATGTTCGTCTCGAAATCGTGCGATTCATTGTGCCCTGCTTGCGGTTATTCATGGATTCCTCCTCAAGATGATGTTGTGCTCATCTCCCAACTGGTGACAGAAAGTTGTGAGCATTGTCATATCAGATAAAATAGTATGGGGTTGGATTCAAAATGAGTCTCTTCGTTACACTATGTTGATCAAGAGAGCATGGGGAAAAGATAGAAGAATTATAAGCGGGGCTGTGACCGATGTCAAACGGGCCATAGAATTGGAAATGGTAATCTTATATGATATTGTTAGCGCATGGAATTCTGCAGATTGTAAGTCAACGCCTGATATGACGGAGGAGACCTAACTTCTATGGTAGAAATCAGACTTCAAGTCCCAGAATCATTAGCTGAACAGATATCTGCTGTGCCAGATCGATTGCCAGAAGTGCTGGCTCACGGTTTGGACACTTTGCCGTCGGTTCCCAATGAAGTTTACCGTTATATTCTTCAGTTTTTAAGCAGCCAGCCATCTGCTTAAGAACTTGTCGACTTTGAACCAACGTCCGATATGCAGGCACGTGTCACCAAATTGCTTGAAAAGAATCGAGCGGACACAATTTCGGAAGCTGAATCGTTGGAGCTTGACGAATATGTCAAGATCAATCACCTGATTACGATGTTAAAGGCAGGAGCACATTAACACCCTTATTTAATCCTCGTACACAAGAGTGGACGAACACTTTCAGTTTTCAAACGGAAGAATCATTTCATTGTCAGCTGTGGGACGTGTGACAGAATACCTGTTGAGGTTAAACGACCCTGAGCGTGTTCAAGAGCGTGTCGCCTTTGGCATCGGAAAATAAGATTTGCGTGTTCTGAGCGAGAAACACCCATGTCGCAAAAAATATCACACCCGCGTATCGGCTGGGCGCTTGGTGGTGGTGGGATGCGTGGTCTTGCCCACATCGGCGTCCTCAAAGTGTTAAACGAAGAGAATCTTCCTATCGATATTATCGCTGGCACCAGCATGGGCGGATTGATCGGTGGCGCATATGCCTGCGGAGCCAAGGTCGAACGGATCGAAGAAGAGGCCGAACGACTAAGCCATCTCTCAAACTTTGTCCGCCTGATTGATCCCTGGCCTGGCGGACTGAACAGTATGTTGTCTGGTGACCGCATATTGGCTTACCTGGATCAATTCTTGGGTCGTCATATTCATTTTTCGGATCTCGATATTTCCTTTGCAGTGACTGCAGTTGATCTCGAGACAGGGCGCGAAGTTATTTTGCAGCAGGGTTCCGTGATCGAAGCCATGCGCGCCACCATGTCTGTACCAGGTGTTTTTAAGCCGGTAGAAATGAACAGCTGTCACTTGATCGACGGTGGTGTTCTCAACAATGTGCCAGTTGACGTCGCCTTTCAACTCGGTGCTGATGTCGTCTTTGCTGTCGACGTAATGCCCTCTTTTGCCGTTAACTCTCCAGGAGAACCGCCCCAAGAGAAGCCTTTCGATTTTCCGGCGATTCTTCCCATGGCTCAGGTTGCCTGGCATACAGCGCTCTTTATGATGTCGCGCATCACGGAGTCCTCTCTCCAGAAAACACCACCCCATCTTCTCATACGCCCGCAGATCCCCGAAGGTGTCTCACTTTTTACAGGAATGGACAAATATAAGGATCTGGTTACAGCAGGCGCGGATGCAACCCGCAATATGGTGCCTCGGATACGGCAAATCATTGAAACTGGAAGCATCGATTGATGAAGTCGAGATACCTGTGTCGGCTCGCGTGTGGCAGTTCATTTCTATTCCTTGCCTTGCTATTGGGCGTCTCATATCTGACAAGCTTTAAACAGGTATTACACGCGAGTGTCGTCCAAACGAATGTCGGTACGAACCGAGAGGTCGCTAACTTTAAAACAAATATCATTGCTGGCACTTCCCGTCTCACCATAAACGGTCACATCGTCTTTGAACAATCGGGCGTACACTTGAGTCAACCGCTTCTCAGCCCGGACAAAAAGAGTGTCGCCGTCACGGTTGTTCCGATTGGCACCCAGACCAGTCATCTCGCCGAGATACACCTCTACGATGCAATGGATGGTACGTTGCTCAACCGCTTCCCCGGTCATTCACCTGCATGGACAAATGACCAATCATTGCGCTTCAAACCCGCAAAACAAACTCCCAGTTTGTTCCGCGCCACAAACAATAAACCGGCGCCATCTAGCCAGATTACGATAACTCCAACCTATCCCACCACCATCCGCGTTCGCCATCACCACTCCAACGGCTGTCGTGAGCGGCCGATTGGACAAGTAGACGAGATTCCCTTCGAAGAGTATGTCGCGCGCTCCGTTCCCGCTGAAGTCCCGCCAAGCTGGCCAAGCGGGGCATTGAAGGCACAAGCAGTCGCTGCCCGCACCTATGCCTGGAACCAGATCCTGGTTGGACGCACAGATTTTGACGTAAGCGACTGGGTCGACTTTCAAGTCATGTGCGATCAACGCTTCCCTTCAACTGATGCCGCAGTCGCCCAAACCGAAGGGCAATATCTCAGCGCAGCCGACGATCCAATACATGGTCCGATATTGGCTATGTATAGCGCCAACAACGGTCATCCCACCCTGACAAACATTAATGTTTCCTACCTCCAAGCTGTGCCAGATCTTTTCACCTTGGGTGATCTACGCAATGGTCATGGCTATGGCTTGAGCCAATGGGGTGCGCAACGTCGCGCCGCAGCCGGACACAGTCATCGCCAGATTCTGGGCCACTACTACACAAACATCCATCTGCAGAATGCATTGATGCCAACGCCAACCTTGAAAATGCCATACGCGGGGTTGCTCGATCTTCTTCCAAATAACCTTCTGCAAGGGAGCGGCTTGTCCTGGCGCACTCTGACACCCCATGACTCATTTACACCAACGCTCCGCATCGCGCGTAATTCCAGCAGCAGAAGTGGGTCAATTCACTTGGATGGCTTCGCCGGGGTCTGGTTCCCCTCAGAGCCACTGCGCAATGGAGAACGGGTGACAACTGAGCTGTGGATTCGGGATGAGTCACAAGATCAGGTTGTGTTAACAGTTGATACAGAACCACCCGATGCACCCATCTTCCTGGAGCCTGGTACTTTGGCTGCTCCAAGCGAATATGTTCGCGTCACTGCTGCCGAGGATGCACGACTTGGTCTCAATCTAAACTGGCAGTGGGAGGGTGAAGCATTGTTTCACGATTTGGGCAGTGGTGAACTCATCACAGACGTAGTGGCGAGCGAGGGTCGCGCTTGGCGTGCTTTGGCTGGAGTTCATAGTCCTGGCATCTGGTATGGCCCTTACACAAGAGTATTGCCGCCAAATCAGAGCTACCGCGCCCTTTTCTGGCTTATGTCCAGTGAACCTGTCTCTTCTTTACTGGACGTTGCTTTGCCGCATCAACCGATTGCAAGGCTTGACGTTTCGGATCAGGAAGGTCGGGTCTTGCTTGGTCTGCGCAAGATATGGTTAAGCGATTTTACTCGTCAGAATATTGACCAACCTACTTACCAACCCATCTCTGTCGATTTTCACATTCATGATGCACCGGCAGGAATTGAGTTTCGCGTCACGTGGATGGGCGAAATGGACCTGACATGGGATCGCGTTGAAGTTTGGACACGACCGACCGATGACTGGCGTTCAACCAACCGCCTTCACTGGACACCTTACACGGATACGATATCGACAACTCTCTCGCTGGCAGCGTTTGATGTAGCCGGCAATATTAGTCCCCCAACACAGAAAATCGTTCAACACCCCCTTCGCATGTTGGTGTTTCTGCCAATCATCAATCGGGAATGATATACTTCGTGATCAAATATGGTTCTTTGGGGTTTTGTGGGGCAAACGTTGGATAGTTTGTTGGTTTGCTCGTTTGTTCGCCAACCAACAAACCAACTGGTAACCACACAATTCCTCAGACTCAGTCGATCCAAAATGTGCTTTTTATCCGCGGAGGGAGCATTCTCTATTACACGCAGTAGACATAATCCTGCATTTCTCAGTCAAAACAGACTCGAGCGTGCCAAATGGTCCGAGATTCTCTACTGCGTCTTTTTTCGCCATTTGAACGCTCTACGTCTGAGAAATCCTACTGCGTGTAATCTCTAATGCGGCTCTACTCGACCGTGACCGGCGTAAGAGAACGCTGCGCCATGCATGGCGACTCCTCAGGAATTTGGATCTACTGAGACTACCTCAAAAATTTGATGGCGAAAATGCAATGAATAGGCGATAGCGAGAGCCGGTTCAGTTGTCGATTTTCCCGCAGATATCGCAGTTTTGACGCGCTTGTTGTGTAAGAATCGGAATTGAGACAACATCAAATATGAAAACACAAAGGTTCATCTATACTGAGCACTGCCATAACTTTAACATAAATTTGACCAATTTCAGTCGAGTAGAACAGACGAATTTATGTTAAAGTTATAAGCGAGTGCGGTTTATGAAAAGCGTGCGAACCGACTCCATATTGCCAAAGAAATGAGTGATTTGCACACTTTCGTCCGATGAGCGAACTCAAAACTGTAATCCATTTCATCCTGAAGGATATTTTTGATGACGACACATTACGACTACGATCTTTTTACGATTGGTGCTGGCTCGGGCGGCGTACGCGCCAGCCGCTTCGCCGCCTCCTATGGTGCGCGGGTAGCCGTGGCTGAAGAACGCTACTATGGCGGCACCTGTGTCAACGTTGGGTGTGTGCCAAAGAAGCTCTTTGTCTATGCCTCTCACTATGCTGATGATTTCGAGGATGCCGCTGGTTTTGGCTGGACCGTCGGAAATCGACAATTTGACTGGCAAACATTGGTGCAAAACAAAGATGCCGAGATCTCCCGTCTGAATGGAATCTACAATCGTATTTTAGATGCCGCCGGCGTCGAACAATTCGATGGGCGCGCTACGATTGTCGATCCCCATACAGTCGAGATCAATGGCCAACAAATCACGGCACGCTATATTTTGGTTGCAACCGGAGGCTGGCCCTGGATGCCCGAAATCCCAGGAGCCGAACACACGATCAGTTCCAACGAAGCTTTTTATCTGAAGGAGCTCCCCAAACGCATCATTATCGCTGGCGGCGGCTACATCGCAACAGAATTTGCCAGTATCTTCCACGGCTTGGGTGTCGAGACAATCCAACTCTATCGGGCGGGCCTCTTTTTGCGCGGCTTTGACGAAGAATTACGAAACACACTGGCCGAAGAGATGCGCAAGAAAGGCATCGACCTACGGTTTCATGCCCCCGTGATCACCCAGGTTGAAAAGAAGAGTGATGGTCTACATGCCACACTGGCCGATGGGTCACGTCTCGTTGCAGACCAGATCATGTTTGCCACTGGTCGTCGACCGTTGACCGCCAATCTGGGGCTTGAGAATGCGGGTGTAGAATTGGGCAAAAATGATGCAATCGTCGTGGATGACTACTCACAATCGTCTGTCCCCAGCATTTATGCCATTGGCGACGTGACGAACCGCATGAATCTGACACCGGTAGCGTTGGCAGAGGGGATGGCTGTTGCGCGAACTCTCTTTAACGATCAACCCACAAAGCCCGATTACAACAATGTGCCGACCGCTATTTTTAGTCAGCCCAATATTGGCACTGTTGGATTGACCGAAGGGGCCGCCCGCGCCCTGAACAACAACAAGATCGACATCTATCGCAGTAAATTCCGCGCGCTCAAACATACATTGAGCGGTCGCGATGAACAGACATTGATGAAGCTCATCGTGCATTCCGAAACCGATCGGGTACTCGGTGTGCACATGGTGGGCCCTGATGCAGGCGAAATCATCCAGGGCTTTGCCGTTGCATTGAAGGCTGGCGCAACGAAAGAAGTCTTTGACGCAACCATTGGCATCCATCCAACCAGTGCCGAAGAATTCGTGACCATGCGTGAGAAGTCATCATAGATTCACTCAAATAAATCCTGGAAATCTGAGATATCTGAGAACAGAAATTTTCTAGGGTTTACTTGTGTTTATCCGAAAAGTTCTGTGGCGATGTATTCCTGCTCGAGAAACTGGTCGAACTCACAACCACTTTTCGGGTAGGTTCTTAGCCCACTTCAGGAGACATTGTGTATGGCCCCACCCATCGAATTCCTAATTGATTCCTCAGAATCGATTGCCGAATTGGCTGCGGAATTGAACACGCTGTTAAACATTGAACTAGAATCCGAATCAGACACTCATTACGCGTACCGAGCCCTGACGCTAACGCTCGACCTTCATGAGCTAGATCCCTCCATCCCCCAGGACTCCGACGGGTACCGCTACCAGATCACGATCAACGGTATCTTTGGCGACGAAGGGCAGCGCACCAAGTGGACCCAGGATTGGGCCCATGCCATTCATCAATCGCTCAAATCGACGCAGAAGTATCGGCTCAAGCGGATGGATAGGCGATAGAGCTGTTCAGCCTCGTGTGTCTACTCTCTCTTTTTTGGTTGACAGGCGAAGCCAGCTTTACTACAATATAGATATTTCCACATATCAACACTGAGAGGAAACTGACCATGACTTCCGACGGACCAGTACCCAACACCCGCTCTGAGGGCCGTGGCCCAACAATCTGGCTTGCGGGCTCCCCTGATGAATTAGAAGAATGGATGCCGCTGGGGATTGCAGGCATTGTCACCAATACCGTTGTGCTCAATCAGTATGCCAAGCCTTATGGTTCGGTGCTCAACTTGATTAGGAAGTATTTGGATATGACCGATAAACCAGTCGTTGTAGAAATTGACGGTCATTCGGTTGAGGAATTGCTGGCAGTCGGAAAGGTATTTACCAATCTATCGAACCAGATTATCCTAAAAATTCCCTGTACGATAAACGGACTCAAGGCATTCAGCATCCTCAAACAAGAGGGAGTCGAGACATTTTGTACGACGGTTTTCTCTTTGACTCAGGCTGCTGCTGTTGCCCAAGCCGGCGTCGACCATATTCTGCCGTTTTGCGATCCAGTCAAAGCCGTGGGCGGCGATCCGACCCAGCTTATTCGCGAATGCGCGCAGATGTTCAGCGGCTGGGGGCAGCGACCTTACATCATGGCGGCACTCGTCCGCTCGGTGGAAACCGCTCACGCCGCTTTTTGCGATGGCGCTGATGAGCTAGTCACCATGTGGACGGTCTACCGCGACATGATGGAGCACCCACTCACTGAGCAATGGAACAAGACATTCATGGACGAGTGGGTCGATATGCATGAGAACGGTTTGTTGGAAGGAGTGCCGGTTACACTTGCGTAGAGCTTTGATCTCCCTGTTCAATTTGCCATCGTTTGCTTCACTACCCTGTTTCACGTTGCGTGTTCCCCAATTTCCTCAACGGATACACCTGCACCATCGTCGAACGATAGTTCCTCTGACATACACACCAAAGGAATCTGGGGAGAAGCGGGGATGTTGCCGACACCTCGTTTGGAGATGCGCGGTGCGCTCATAGATGGATTGATCTATATCCCAGGTGGTTGGGGTGGTGAATCCACATTCGAGGTGTACAATCCTGCCGTGAATGAGTGGCGTACACTCACCGATCTGCCACAAGGTCGTCACCATTTCATGACGACGGCGCATGACGGTCAACCCCATCTGTTTGGGGCACTTTGGCTCATTGGCGGTTCTGATCGAGCAGGTGCTGAGGACAATCAGGGACGGGTCTTGCGGTTTATCCAGACTGATATACAGCGATGAATGTGAGTACGAGTTCTATTTTTTGTTTGGATGGTTACATAAATAGTTGGCGCTTAGGTGCAGAGTCGAAGCAGAGATTCAGGAATGAACATTGAATATAGAAACAGGAACCCTAAATGAGTGATTCCATCCATGAAATGAATATTGAAACCCAGGCCGTTCATGCCGGGGTCGAGCACGATCCCTTAACCGGCGCGGTGATGACGCCGATTTATCAAACGTCTACCTATGCCCAAACCGATGTGGCTGTACACAAAGGGTATGAATACTCTCGAACCGACAACCCAACCCGAACCGCTCTTCAAGAAGCTTTGGCTATATTAGAAGAGGGGAATCATGCACTCTCATTCGCATCGGGCATGGCTGCCATTGATACCCTTTTGCGTCTGTTGAAGCCTGGAGACCACGTGTTAAGCGGCAATGATGTGTACGGAGGGACCTTTCGACTTTTTGATAAGATTCTCAGCCAATACGGAATCGAATTTGGTTTTGTCGACACAAGCGATCTCGATGCAATCGATGCCGCAATCAAACCCAACACAAGGCTTGTCTGGCTGGAAACGCCAACCAATCCACTGTTACGCTTGACCGATATTGAAGCCATTTCTCAGGTGACCAAAAGGCACGGCGTTTGGTTGGGGGTGGATAATACATTCGCATCACCTGCCGTTCAACGACCGTTGACGCTCGGTGCAGATTTCGTTGTCCACAGTACCACCAAATATATCGGCGGACACTCAGACGTGGTCGGTGGTGCCATTATCCTAAAAGACACAGAGATTTATGATCAGCTCAAGTTTCTTCAGAATGCCGTGGGAGCAGTTCCAGGTCCGATGGACTGTTTCTTGACGTTACGCGGCATCAAGACTTTGGCCATTCGTATGCAAGCCCATTCTAATAATGCAATTCAGGTCGCTCAGTTCCTGGCCGATCATCCTGCCGTGGCTGATGTCATTTATCCTGGTCTTGATGACCATCCACAATACGAATTGGCACAACGACAGATGAAGTATCCTGGTGGCATGCTCTCGTTTATTCTTCATGGTGGTGAAGCAGCGGCTAGAATGATTGCTGCCAAGACCAAACTTTTCACTTTAGCCGAGTCGTTAGGCGGTGTCGAATCGCTGATCGAACTCCCTGCGCCCATGCCCCATGCTTCTGTTGCTGACTCTCCATTGGCAGTCGATCCTGGTCTTGTGCGACTCTCCGTCGGGATCGAGAATCACGCAGATCTGATCAACGATCTTCGGCAAGCATTGGCATCAATTTAGAGCTATACTCTCCATAATTATAGATGATAAAAATTCCAAATCCGCTGTTGTGCTTTGATGGTATTCGTGCGAATCATGAAATTTTGCAACTACTCGAAAATGAACCTGGGATGTGAGTGCTATGATTGATAATCTTCACAAGCATGCAGATCGTACAGCTGTGTATGACAATATATTAGGCACCATTGGCAACACGCCATTGGTCAAATTGAGCGCATTAACCGACAACTTAAAATGCACAATCTACGCCAAAATAGAATTCTTCAACCCGGGGGGATCGGTCAAGGATCGGACCGGCGATTATCGAAGATGCCGAACGCAATGGGCAGCTTAGACCAGGGGGCACAATCGTTGAATCCACATCAGGCAATACTGGCGTAGGGCTGGCGATCGCTGCAGCCATCAAAGGGTACAAAACCATCTTTGTCATGCCTGACAAGATGTCTGAAGAGAAGATTCAACTCTTACGTGCATATGGCGCACAAGTCGTGGTGACACCAACAGCCGTAGAACCAGAGGATCCACGTAGCTATTATTCAGTTGCAAAGCGGTTAGTTGAGGAGACGCCCAATGCAATTCTCGCCAACCAATATCACAACCCTGTCAATCCACAAGCCCATATAGAAAGTACGGGGCCAGAGTTGATGGCGCAGATCGGCGACCAGATGACCCACTTTGTAGCAGGTATGGGGACAGGTGGTACCATTACGGGCACTGGTCGCTACCTCAAGAAGCATCTACCAAATGTCAAAATTATTGGCGTCGATCCCATTGGATCAATTCTGTATGATCTTCATTGTACTGGCAACGTCGTACCGGCTGAAGGATATAAGATTGAGGGGATCGGTGAGGATTTTCTCCCGTCAACATTGGATCTGAGCGTCGTTGATCATGTGGTCCAAGTCAATGATAAAGAGACCTTTTTGATTACTCGTCGTCTGGTCAGGGAGGAGGGGATCTTCGCTGGTGGCTCTTGCGGGGCTGCCTTAGCTGGCGCGCTCAAATATGCCCGTGAGCAGAACCTCGGAGAAGCCCATACGCTCGTCGTGATTTTGCCCGACTCTGGCTCCAGATATCTCAGTAAGATCTTTAACGACAATTGGATGGAAGAAAATGGTTACCTGGATCGACCACGCGTAAGTGTGCGGGCGGTCGATATTCATGAATCGAAGCAAACCCACACCGAAATTGTTACTGTCAATCCACAGGACGTCATGGAAGACGTGATCGCCTTGCTCAAGGAGTATCAGATCTCTCAAGTCCCTGTTGTGGACGAGGATGGGAAATTGCAGGGTGTTGTCACCGAAGTCGATCTGCTGAACCATATGCTATTGGCCGATCACGACCATGGACCAGGCGAACCCATCGCCTCTATCATTGATTCTGATCCGTTAGTGATCAAGCCCAGCACGACCCTGGAATCACTCATGCAGAGTTTCAAGCAAGTCGGATTGGCCGTCATCGTGGATGAATCCGAAAAAGTGATTGGGATCCTGACGAAGATTGATCTGCTCGACTACCTGTCATCTCAGGTTCAATAAAGTCTCGGAGGGATTCGTTACGAAGATTGTGTTCGTAACCACTCTACCGCGTCGCTTAGCGCCGTTTCACTCGAGTCTGATGGGTAGTCCGGTTCCAACGGTCCACCGTATACTTCTCCTTCACGATCCGCAAAGAGTGCCACTGGCAGATAGAGGACGGCCCCGTCTGCGAGTGCGTAGGCATCATTGGCCGTTGACAGACCCGCCGTTAATTGTCCAAAGCTTGCTGATTTGGGGCGTTTGCGAAATGCAACGGCAATTGCTTCTCCTGAACTCGCCGTGTCGGAGCCTGTCAACAATGCAACGGGCGGTAGACGATGAAATAATTGGATAGGATGATCGAGCTCGTACACAACCTCATTGTCATACAGCGCTTGCCCATTTTCATAAGACCAACAAGTTTGACGCCCTTTCATATCCACAAACATCCCGACAACACCGTCCCCCAATAGTGGACCGATTCCGGCAAGCATTGGCCACATATTGCCACCTTTGTTTTGGCATAGGTCGACGATCCACCCCCGCGTTGTTTTCGAATCAAGCCGTCTAATTTCGGACTGTAGAGTAGATGCATAGAGAACCGCCTGAATATCGTTGCCTGTGAACCGCGGGACGTTGATATATCCGAAATCGTTCTCGATTCGACTCCCGTGTGGCAGTTGAATTTCGGAATCACCTGCACGAATGGCCAACTCTCTATCTGGCGGTGATAGGGAACTATGTGAATCCTTTAACTCAGTGAGAATCGAGCGGATAAGTGGATAGAGATCGCTGGTTGTGCTGGCAGTGGATGACGCTTGAAACGCCTTTTCTGTCGTTTTGACCCAATCGACACGAGCTTGAAAGTAAGCATGCTCCTCGATAATCTGAAGAGCTTCTTTCAGATATGCTTTTAGAGCTTCATTCATATTTTGATCGTTTTACACACAAACATACGAAAGAAATGACAACGTTTCTTCCCATATTGTTGACGCTCATCTCCCAAATATGTGCAGAGTACAAATGCGTTCGCTGGAGAATATTGTACCGTGCACATTTGTGGTAGATGAGCCATTGTTGGCGAGGAGAAAAATTGGTGCCGAGAGGACAAAGTGCCGACAAGAGATTTAGGCTCAACGGAAATCCAGTGATGAAACCAATGCCCTCGACACTGGTTTCTGATCCATTCGCTATCGAGAGTGCTCGCAACCGGTTCTCACAGCGACGCCACTTAAACTTCGGAAAAAGTAGGACAACTTTCTAGAGAGAGCCAATTGTCCGAAGTTTAAATGATTTGGCTATCAGGGCATCAACTAAACGAGATCCCGTTAACCGAAAATTGATTCCCCACGGATCGAAAGGAATACGGAAAAATCGTTCGTAGAAATGGTCATGTTACTGCGAAATCTTCAGCACCAGCGGATTTGTGGTAGGTGTACAGCCCTGTACATTAACTTGGAGCGCTTCTTCACCAGTCTGCCAAGTCAAAGCCTGATTCTGCCCCAGCAATTCAACCGATGCGATATGAGGAAGATGAAGATATGAATTTGTCCCTAATGATCGAATTCGTACCTGACCATCCTCTGGCCACGCCATGACGTGAGCATAGAGAACATCCCCTTTGGTCGTAAAGCGGATATCTTCACTCGTGAAGATGGTTCGCTTCGTGTCGGTAAACGCACCCTCCATCACCTGGGTTGGGCCTTCGCCAAAAGAGTGCCAAGCCCGAGTCCCGTAGATTCCTTCACCATTTACTCGTAACCAGCGTCCGATCTCTCGCAGCATCTGTTGCTCCTCGTCGGGAATTGTGCCATCAGCCCGTGGGCCAACGTTGAGTAGGAGTGCACCATTCTTGCTGACGACATCAATTAAATCACCGATGATGTCGTTGGCCACTTTGTAATCATGCTCGCTAATATAGCCCCACGAATTCTTGGAAACCGATGTATCATTCTGCCAGAAGAGACCATGCGTTCGGCGTACCTGTCCTCGTTCAATATCAAAGACAGCCACACCAGCTGGAAATGCGTCATATTTGTGGTTGATTGCTACTTCTTTGCCCCATGCTGCACCCGAATTGTAGTAGTAGGTCGCCATCTGTTTAAGATAGGGCTTAAAGGACATATTCTGGATCCACCAATCAAACCAGATCAGCTGCGGTTGATATTTATCAATCAACTCGCAAGTGCGCAGTAACCAATCCTCCAAATAAGCTTGATCTGGTGAATTGTCATAATATTGTTCAAATGGACGACTTTGTCCTTTCGCTGGGCCATAGAAATCTGCGTATTCTGGATCTTGCACATCGGATGGGAAGTGCATGCCGCCATTCATATACCACCAGTGTTCGGCTCGATGACTGGAAACACCAAAGATCATTTCTTCGGCACGGACCGCATCGGCTAACTCGCCAATGATGTCTCGTTTGGGACCCATCTCTGCTGCATTCCAGCGGCAAAGGTCGCTGGCATACATTTGAAAACCATCATGATGTTCGGCCACCGGTACAACAAAGCGTGCGCCAGCCTGCTTGAAGAGCTGCGCCCATGCTGTTGCATCGAACTTTTGAGCCTTGAACATTGGGATAAAATCTTTGTAACCGAATTGGTCATGAGGGCCATAGGTTGCCCGATGGTGCTCATATTCTTTGGAGCCTTGCACATACATATTGCGTGGATACCACTCAGAGCCGAAGGCTGGCACAGCGTATGGTCCCCAATGGATGAATATACCAAATTTGCCATTCTCATACCATTCAGGGAATGTGTAGGCTTCTAGCGAATCCCAGGATGGAGAGAAAGGACCTGCGGCAACCCCTTCGGCAATTTTTTCTAGAGATATTTTTGGCATTTGAATTTCCCTCGATTTTGGTCTTTTGTATGCTCGACATACTCAGTACTCCGTAAAGTAAGTTATGCGGTCTGTTCGCCCCCATCCCCAGCCCTTCCCCCACTCGTGGAGGAAGGGAGCCAGATTCCCCTCTCTCAGCCTGGGAGAGGGGCCAGGGGTGAGGGCCAAAATGCCAAAATACTTTGTTTACGCAGTACTCAGAGATGACGATTCAATTACTCTATGATGTTAATGAGTAATTGAACTCTGAATCCTCGACCATTTTACTGGTCTATGAGATGTCAAGCCAAAGTTTATCATGGCGTGGGGATCGAAACCTAAAATAGGTCATGGGCGAAAGATTGGATACAATAAATGGCACGATTTTTTAAGCAAGTCTCATTCGCCATCATAAATTTCGACAGTGTGTCCCAAAGTGTGTAAATGGAGGCGGCTTAGTCAGAGAGCCTGCTCCATTTACACACTTTGTGGTACACACCCTACATTTTTTTCAGGAGAAACTTCGATGAGCCATTTCATCCTCTCATGCACAACCTGCGCCACGCGTCAACCCTGGCGTGATGAAATTGAAGAATGTTTTATTCATGCACCGAAAGCAGGCTATAGAGCATGGGGTATTGCTGGTCCTGTCTGTTGGACACCAGGATTGAGTCAATGGATCGATTTGAAACGCATCCGCCAACGGGCTGAAGAGGTAGGGCTGACGCAATGTACCGAAGTCTATAGCATGCCGTTTCCGACCGATTCAGTGGAACTAGCGCAAACTGCTGCGCGACAAATCGCCAGAAATTTCGACATAGCGGAAACGCTTGGCAGTCCACTGGTTGTTCTTTCTGGTGGCAAGCGCCAACCGGGCGGATTAGAAGCAACCATTGCAGGGCTTCAAGCATTGTTGCCGCTGATTGAGGATAGAACGATTAGACTGGCTCTTGAACCCCACTATCGTTCTCAGATCATGTTTTTGGAGGATTATGACGCGATTTTTGAGCAGATCGACTCACCTCAAATCGGGATGACCCTTGATTCTGGTCACTTTCATTCAGCCAACGTGAATTGGCGAGGAGTCATCGACCGCCATGCGGATCGTATTCTGAACTTTCATGTCAAGGACCATATCAGTATCCAGTCGGTAGCACTGGGTGCCGGAGAAGTTGATCTACGTGGATATATCGAGACGTTACATACCATCAATTATGTAGGTGCCCTTGCTGTAGAACTAGAGGTTGTCGATTTTGAGCATCTAATTCGTTATGGTGCAGAGGCATACACCTATTTGTCCGAGATGGTGGCAGACGTGACGGGACGATCAGCTTAGCAATATTCAATAAGAAATGGCGTGCGAAAACCCTTATAATCAGCGTTGCAAGCATCACCGGTTTCTGATATCGAATACTTGAATTAAGGAACAAAACGTCTGATGATACAACAAGAACATAAACTCTCTTTGCTAGAAGGCATCAAAGCACGCAGAACCACCCCAAGTTTTCAATCGAATCCAGTGCCAAGGGACATAATTGAAGAAATTCTCAAATACGGCATCTGGGCACCAAACCATCATCTAACCGAGCCGTGGCGTTTTATCGGAATCGGGGAAGAAACAAAAATCAAGTTAGCTGAGCGATATCGTGAATTACGAATGGCTGAGGTTGCAGATCGGATGGATGAGCGATCTTTGGCCGACTACGGAGAACGCAACTATCGGACATTTCTTGCGAAACCCACAATTCTTTCCATCTCTTGTCAGCAAATAGGCGATGAACAGCAGCAGCGAGAAGACTACGCAGCAACCTGCTGCTCGATCCAGAACATCCTCCTGGCCGCATGGGCGCATGGTGTTGGAATGCACTGGTATACAGGACCCCTCACGCGAGATCGAGTTGGCTTCGAACTCCTGGGCCTGGATTTTGAGAAAGAATATATCGTTGGTTTCTTCTACGTTGGGTATCCAGCCAGGATCCCCGGTGCTGACCGAAAGCCCTTTCATGAAGTATTTGGTTGGACGTCATAAACCTTTCTTACCTGCGTTGCCAATCAGCCAGACCGCAACGAGCACCAGAAAGCCATCGCTGACCATAGATCAAATCGGGGCAAATCGTCCTATCGGTGGGGAGAATTGTGATATGGGATCAGTTGAAGCACCGTTTGGCGGTTGATTGAAAAATACCACATTGATCTACCTACCCATAATCCAGTAGCCAGTAAGCGTCGGGTGCAGACTCGATGGTCTGCACCTAACCAAGTTCAATCCGGTGAAAGAGCCCCAAGCTTTTCTTGCAATTGTTGTAACACGTCTTGATGATCTAATTCCTGAGCAAGTGCTTGTGCCTCGAGCCAGGCACATCTGCTTTTTTCTGGCAATTCAAACACTTGGTATAAATCAACCAGCAAGGTGAGCGTAAATAACTTTTGAAGCATATCTTTACATGATTCGGAAATCTTGAGGCTCTCAAGAAGATAGCTCTGGGCTTGGTCGAACTCACGCAATTCTGTTAGAATCGCTCCCAACTGATAGCGTGTCATCCCTTCAAGACGTCGTAAGCCAAGGTGCTGAAAAAGTGGCAGCGCATGTTCTGCCTTCATTTTCGCTTCCTCAAACTTACCTTGTCTACGGAGGACTACCGTCCATGTTAAATAAAGTGACGCTAGTTCAACTTCATCCTGTAGTTCTTGCGCAATTTGATAGGCCCGCTCGCAGTAGCCATGCGCCAGGGCGTACGCTTCACGCTGGGCAGCAACTTGGGCTAGACCCTTCAATATTTCTATCAGCCGGTGCTTGTTTTGGACTGCCTCATAGGTATGAAGAGCATGCTGGAGTAATTGATTTGCGCTATCGATATCATTACGAGAATAGCTTATCCAAGCCCGGTAATAGTTAACTGCTGCGATTCCTTCGGTGTCACCAAGTCTCTCGTAAATTGACAGACAACTCTGAAGTAGTTGTTCGGCTTCACTGTATTGACTACGCTCGATAGCCATACGCGTGGACATGAACTGCGCATCCGCAATGCCCGTATCCTCTTCAAGACGGTGATAGATCGCCAAACTCTCGTTCAGCAGTTGGTTTGCTTGGTTGTAGTCATTCTGTTCGATACAGACTTCACCCCAACGCAACAGATTCTGCGCCTGTGCTCCCTCATTTCCCAGCTTCAATGTGGCCTCTTGCGCCCGTGCTTAAGCCTGTCGAGCCTCCCCGTAGCGGGCTCGAGTCAACCACGTCTGATGTAGCAGATCGGTAAACTCAACCACCTCTGTCCATTGTTCCAGCCGGTGCGCCGTTTCGATGGCAGCCACAATATTGCTCCACTCTGGCTCCAGCACATCATACGCTGTGTTCTTCTCTTCTGCAAAGGCGCGGTAATAGGCTACCATGCGCGCATATGCCTCATCCTCCTGAATCAACTGCTCCAGTGCAAAATCTGCCAACAATGGATGCTGACGAAAGTACTGCTCTCCCTCTTCGCTTAACAACGAAAGAGCGACCAGTGTATAAAGCTGATCTTCTGCATCAAACAGATCAGTGTCGGCCAGATACGCAATCGCATCCGTAGTAAAGGGACTCCCTGCAAAGACAGCCTGAAGTGCAAAGAGACGCTGCAACTCCTCATCCAGCCCATCCCAACTGACGGCAAATGACGTGCGCACCGCGCGGTCGCTGATGCCCAAGTCCAGCCGATGTTGGGTAGTGCGCAACCGTGCGGCCATGGCAGACAAGCGCTGACGAGGCCGAGACTTGAGGCGTTGGGCCGCAATCTCAACAGCCAAGGGCAGATAGTGGAGCAACTGGCAGATTTCGGCGGCGGCTTCTGGCTCAGTTTGGACACGTGCTTCGCCCAGAATGTGGCTCAACAATTGAAGCCCGCTTTGAGGGGACAGTTCATTGACTGGATGGGGCTGGAAGTTGAGAGATGCTGTCACCTCCAGATCACGGGTTGTTAGCAAGCAGGCACAAGTCGGGCTCGTGGGCAGCAGCGATCGTACTTGGGATGCATCCTCAACATTGTCCAGCACAATCAATGTGGTCCGTTCGGCCAACAAACTACGCACTGCGGTGGCTCGACTCTCCACATCGGCCAGCCTGCTAAAATCATAGCCATAGGCTCGCGCCCACAGATCGAGAGTATCTTGCAGTGCGCTAGTTGTGGTGTTGGCCCAGAGAACGCCATCGGCAAAATCATCCTGCAGGCAATGGGCCACGCGTGCAGCCAGGGTTGTCTTACCCGTACCCCCCATGCCAACCAGCGCCACCATGGGTGCCCCTTCCATGTCATTTGTATCGGTGCGCAGATTGGCAGCGATCTCGGCGACTTCTTCATCCCGACCCACGAAATGGGGTGGCACAGCGTGAGCTTGGAAGGGAGGAGTCACCTGTATCGATGCAGATTGAGTTGTCTCAACCTTGGCCAATGCGGGGGTCGTTCCACCCGCATCAAATTCTCCTGCCAGAATCTGGTCATAGAGTTCATCCAATTCTGGCGACGGCGTCACGCCCAATTCATCCATCATCAGCGTCGAACAGTGCTCATACTGAGTGAGTGCTTCTGTGTGCTGCCCTTGCGCGGCCAATGCCAGCATGAGATGGCGATGGGCCTCTTCTTGCCAGGGAACGCTCTCCAACTGTCGTCGTGCCGTTGCTTCTGCGCCGATGAAGTTGCCCTGTTCAAGCTGCTGTTGGGCCAACCCAGACATGGCTTCGTGCGCTTGTTGCTGCCGATGTTCCCTCTCCAAGCGTAACCAATCTGCGAACGCCAAGCTTTCGCAATCGAAGTCAGGGAGTAACTCGCCATCATAGTGGGCCAGTGCCCTTCCCCATGCTTCGACCTGAATGGCCTGGGCAAAGAGCGTCACATCCAATTGATAGTCGCTGTCTGGGTTGAACTGGACCGTCTGGCGATCGATGAGCAGAAAGGGTGGGGTATCGTTCTGCTGATGCCCGGCATCATCCAGAAGAACCTTGCGCAACTGGTAGAGGGATTGGCGCAAGTTGGCACGGGCCGTCTTCTCTAGCTCATCGGGCCAGAAGAGGGTGGCGAGTACATCGCGCGCAAAGACGCGGTCGGCTTGCAGGGAGAGATAGACCAGCAACCCCTGCACATTGGCTGAGCGGAAGCGAGTGATAGGCTGATCATCTAAGGTTGCCTGGAATGCACCAAAGAAGGCGAGGTTCAGGTGGGCCATGTGCCAATTATATACCACATGGGCATTTTGTTCAGAATTCGCTGACTCAGATTGGGTTTGCCGAACTGGTCACAAAGTGGTCACAACCCAATCACAAAGTGATCACACCCGCCCGCTATACTGCGGTCAACAGCTTCAAACAACCCGCAAATCTCAGCGGACTCAGGTAGCAGGAGGCGGGTTCATGACAAGCTGAATTTGTAGGTAGTACGCATGTGGATTATCTCAAAATCAATACATATAAATTCGGAGGAAAATAATGACTGTTGCAGGAAAATGGGGTGAATCAACTATCTTAGTTACAGGTGATAATGTTGTAGTGGACGTGGCAGGCCCTCGGCAGGCCGTAACAGGTACTATTCTCGGAAGAGATCCCTGGAAAATATCGGTTAAATTTGAGTATGATACGACTTTCGCAGGTACGTTGATAAATGCCGATCAAATCATGTGGACGAAGGATGGAGAGACGGAGTCTGAAAATATTTGGATGCGGACCTTAGTTGCTGATGGAAAACAGCATTCATATGAACCACAATATCACGCAGACAAAATCACCTATCCTTTTCAAGCTGAGCAAGGTCGAGAGTACCTATTTCGGGTCAGGCCAAAAGGAGTCGCGCTTGCTATCAATGACAATGTGCATACTGATAGCGGCAACAGCGACACATATGAAGAAATTCGTTATCAGCCAGCGGCAACCCATGTGGATAATGTAGAGTTGTCTCTTTCTGAAGAAGCAGGTTGGTCTGAGCTATCTGTATATGAGTTTATAGACCAATCTATGACAGGATACGTTTTACCCACTGATGGAACGCCTATTATGAGTTATGCAACTCAGATTACACGCAGTAGGATTTCTCAGAGGTAGAGCGTTCAAATGGCGAAAAAAGACGCAGTAGAGAATCTCGGACCATTTGGCACGCTCGAGTCTGTTTTGACTGAGAAATGCAGGATTATGTCTACTGCGTGTAATAGAGAATGTCGCCAACACGTATTCCTTTCAAGCTGAACAAGGGAAACAGTATGTGGTCACAGCAGATCCAACAGGTCCTTTGACTTGCACTTTGACTGTTGGTAACAAATCCACATCTTACAGTGCGGGTACGCAAAAGCTACGAATTGATCTACCAGAGACGGGTTCTTATACAATAATAGTAAAAGGTTTTGATCCCGACAGTCCGCCGCTTGAATCACAGGGTATGTTCATTTTGTCGGTAGAGGAACAAACAGGGCTCATGTAAACTAAGTTGGCCAAGTATTTCGACCAATTGAATTTTGAACCATCAAAAAAAGGTACCGTTAAGGCCACAATACGAGATTCTGATATACTTTACTTTCTGGTAAAGGCTTGAGTGACAAAGGGCAAACCGAAAGGGGCGGAAAAAAGAATCCACCCTGAAAAAACGGGATAAAATGTAAAAATAGTGCTCGGCTAGTTTAAGCAGCGGCATTGAGGCGGCGATGAGCGAGAACGCCTTTAGGGAAATGGTGTGAAACCGAGGCCTTTTTCCGAAAGTCAGGGTCGAGTTGGTCGGGAGTTGGAAAAAGAGCACTCGAGAGAACGCGGCGCAGCCTGCCGGGAGTGGCTTGAGGCTCTCGATCCCAGTAGCCAGTCGGTATGGGAGGAAGAGAAGCGGCTAAATGGGAAAGAAGATTGCCAGCCAGCAGCCCCAGTTCAGGTAAGCGGAAGCAAGCCTCATCGGCATGAACAAATTGACGATGTAAGCCAATCATCTGCTTGGAAGCCAAGGGGGGATGTTCAACAGGCCAGCGCTCCAGAGAGAAAAGATAAATGGTTTCAGCTTGTAAAGCCATGACGGTCGCCAGAACCAAAGGTGTGTGATAAGCAGGATCCTGAAAGACGTAAATCGAATAGGTGCGGTTGGCTGTATCCACCTTGGTTGTCCTGGGGACGAGATTGTGCCATGCTTGATAGCGAATCAGGCGACCACTATAGACAAATTGACCAAACGAGTCTGGAGTTGTGGCCTCGAGTCGCTTTCCCCTATAGCATCGAGAGAGCGGACGCACAATATCACCATATTCGGGTGGTCTGCCTTTTTCCTTACGTTCGGGTAACTCATTGCGGCGCGCTGTGCAGTTAATCGCTTCCCGAAGGACAAATCGGTCGACGTCGCTTTCTAGCATTTCTCTGATTGTAAACCCGGCATCGACCACCGCCACTTCGTCTGACTCCAGTGATTTCTTGGTCTCTTTCAGCAGCTTTTCCGAAACTCACTTTCCTTTGTGCCTACCTCGCATCTCATGATTGCCTTGAGCAGTGGCACTCATTTCCCGCCTATCTCCCCGAGCTTATCATCACTCCAAAGATGAGCGCGGGCGACGAGCCGTTGAGTTATAGAGTCGGTTCACTTTCCCTTGCAGCTTCGGTCGCCAGAACCCTGTGATATCTATGCTTTTCACTCGGTATCCTTCTAACTTTTTTGCCTCCCATTCCCTTTCCACTCCACTTCTTCTTGCCACGATGAGCAGGCTTGCAATATCCCATGATCCATATCGAAAGCTCCACCAGCTTCGCCGGGCTCCTCATCTTCAAACCCGCTTTCACTCAATCCACTATGGATTGCTCCTCGACTTTTCAGAAACGACCCATTCATCATCGCCCACATCAGACGCATTACATTTACGTTTGTTCCCACCGGCGTTACTTGCAATACATTCATCAGTACTGCTATAGTTATTTCTGGTGCGGTTAGCATTCCTTCCTCCTTTTTGGTTTCGCTACCTTTAGGATGAAACGCTAACCGCTTTTTGTCACATTTCTCACCTCATCTCTTTTCTTTTACCAGAAAGTAAAGATATATAGATGTTCAGATAAAGTTTTTCCACGCAATACAGTAGCTTGTCAGCATTTCAGCCGGTCAGCCAGAGAGCTAACTAGCTGACTGGCTGAAATGCCATCACTGATAGGAAAATCTTTTCCTGAAAGGCTATAGGTTCAATCCAGAATGACATCTGCCCTTATCTCTCCATCAAGAGATGAGGGCAGATGTACATTAGCATTCTCGGGCGGCGTCCTTGTTAAGGAGCGATTCTGACGTTTGGTACCTGACAAATTTGGCAAGTGGTCTGGGAGAAAGCTAAAAATAGCTGGAGCGTCCAGAGTATATCTGCCTAGTTCACTGTCTCGACAGCTGTCGAAATTGAAAGTGTCGGGTGTAGCGGCGGCGTCATGGACATCACGCTTGGTGGCCTCGGCGACCTCTTTATCCCACTTTCGCCTACGCGGGTTTCACTCTCTGCAGGGACGTTTATCCTGCAAGCCCAATCACCGGGGACGGTAGAACTCTGCGCGACGGCCTTCGGGGATCATAGCTGTGGTAACGGGGGTGGCAATGGCACTATTTCAGTGGCTGTTCAGCACCAATCATCGTGTTGACCCCATCCCCAACGCCACAAATAGCTGCAGCTCAGCGCAGACCAAAGATCCAATAGGGACAGATCGCCCTATCGGTGGTAGAAATTGTGATATGGGATCAAGGGGAAAATGCATGGTAGAACATTTGGTGAGCTAGTTGGAACGAAATTTGGCTATAATTTGCCAAAGTTTGCATTGGAGGTTCCAAAAACCTACTCTATAATTCATCTAGTGCACCATTCCCTGAATAAATCCAGATCTGTTATGCGCTTACCACTCGTGACATGAACCCAAGGAGAACATCATGACCACACAACCAACAATATTCGATAAGACCTATGATTGGCGGCAGCATCAGTGGACCAAAGAATGGTACGCTGTGTATAACCGTGCGAGCGGGTTGAGCACAATTGCCGACGCACTTGAAATTCTTTTTAACAAGCCGACTTCACAAAGTGAAGCCGTAGAAATGCACAACAATGCAATTTCCTATGCAGAGAAAGAGCCAGACTGGCCCAACCTATTGTTGCACCAAGATCTGCAGAGAGACCAAGAACCGCTCGAGAGGCTCTTTACCCACTTCCGAGACACAAACTTTGATCAAATGCAGACCCAACATATTCAGCGCTTCTTTAAACATGCCCAATCGTTAGCGATAGCCTATCGTAAACTGTTTAGCGTTGGGCAGTTAGAATTACTGGAGGATGACCCTGCCACGCCACTCATACACGTGAGTGCAGAACTACAGCGCCGGTGCTCTGTCGATTTGCGCATTGCCGAGAGTGCGCTCATGCAGCGCCTGCGGGTACGTATCGAGGACAGCGAGGACACGCAACTCACCTGGCAAGGCCATCTGCTCTATCTGGCCGACTTGATGGCGTATAAGGCAATCCAGCCACTAAAAGGAGCTGGTATCATTCCCAGTGGTGCAGCAGTGATAACCTACATGCAGCAAAACACCGCGATTCGCCTACTTCCCTACTATGACGTGCTTTTCATTGGCATTCCCTCATCGATCTCGAGGGAGTACGCTGTTCTACCCATTCTCTATTTGGCGATTCCCCACGAGATCGGTCACTATCTTTTTCGGTATGGCACAATAGACGGCCAGTTTGCATATCAGAAGCTCGAACAGGCTCTCGACGATCAAAACATCAACGACTGGCGTCGTCACTGGTTGGAGGAACTCTTCGCTGATGCATACGGTTGCCTTGTGGCCGGTCCTATATCAGTATTGAGCATTCAGGAGTATATCGCCGATAATCTGCCAGCAAGACTGCTCGAAAACTCTCCAAAACACCCTATTGCAGCGCTCCGCCCACTCATCCAATCTGAAATGTTGCGCGAACTGGACAGGCGAAGCGAGAAAAAGCTCAACTATAAAAAAGCCCCCGACCTGCTAGACGATCACTGGCAACTCTACCTGAACGGCTACGGAGGTAAACAATTGAGTGGGGAGCCGCTAGATGCATCGTTCGAACTATTAGGTCAACAACAACCCATGACTGGTCGTGATGTAATCCAAGCGTTGCAGGTTGTCATCCAAGAGATATTCGATGTCATCGATGAACTGCTTCCCGATGTAGATTGGCAAGCTTGGAGCCACGATATTGAGGAAAGGAAACCACAGATTCGCGACAATCTGCACATATTCAATAGATCATTGGCGAGTTTCTACGGAGAAGGAAAGACGTTCCACCATAGCGACATCAAGCCGCCTCCCTTGACCACAAGCGACCAACTTTCGGACCTTCACCAACGCGTATCAGAAATCGCCGACCAAATTGTGAATTCACAGACGAGCATTCCTGTCACCGTGTGGCGAAAAATTTATGCAGTGGTTGGCTGGTCGGATGAGGGTCCAGAGACTGATGAACACTAAATAGTAGTCAGATAATCCTGAAGCGATTGCACCAGCCCTTTTTGCTTCAGCTTTTGCGAAATTGCTAACGCTTCAACCCAAGCTTGCTGTGCGGCTGTACGATTTCCGCCCGCCAAATGTAAGGTACCCAAATGGCGGAGAGTGAGCGCAGTCCCTAAACTATTCCGTAGCGCACGGCGGATGATCAGGCTCTTTTGCGCAAGTTCCAGGGCATATTGCTCGTCTCCTATCTCATGATGGATAATACTTAGCTGGTACAAAGTTTGTCCTTCTGTTTGTCGTATACCGATATGCTGCATGATGGGTAATCCTGCATTGGCGTGCTGTTTGGCCGATTCAAAATCACCTTGATCTCGATAGATGCAAGTCAATGTATAATGGGTGGCAGCTAACTCTCCCTGATACTGCAATTTTGTACTTAGCTCTTGGGCTTGTTTGCAGTATCTAAGGGCGTCTTCAAATTGTTGGTTTTTAGCAGCGATGTGTCCCAACAATCGTAATGTTGGAATGAGATTGATCTCATCTGCAATTTCCGTCTGAAGTCGTTGCGCAGTTAACGCTGTCGCCTCTGCTTCTGCTAAGTTATTGTGCAGATAACGGATTCTTGCGCGGCGAAAAAGCGCTTTTGCCGTTCCGCTCTTGTCTTGTAACAGGTTATATAACGATAGACACCCGGTTAATTTTTCTTCAGCATCTTCATAGTCGCTTTGTTCAAGCGCAATGCGGGCCAGGTGGAACTGAGCGTCTGCAACGCCCTGATCTTCCTCGAGTTCCATCCAATGCTGAAGTGAAGCCGTCAAATGTTGCGTTGCTTCTAAATATGCATTTTGTTCAGTTGCAACGATACCCCAGCGCGTTAAAGTTGTTGCCCGCATTGTTTGATCGTTCAGCTCACGTGCTGCTACATCTGCCCAAGCGTAGGCACGCCTGGCATCGGCGAAACGGGATTTTGTCATCCATGTCTCGGTCAAAGAATCGGTATAGTCGAGTACCAGTTGCCAACGCTGTTGATTCTTCGCAACCTCAATTGCAGCAATGATATTTTCCCACTCCGGCTCCAGTCGCTCGTAATTCCGCGCATTCTCTTTCACAAAGGCCAGGTAGTAATCAACCAAACGGCCATAAGCAAAATCGGCATTCAACAGCATCTCATCCGATATTTCCGCGATGAGGTCGTGCTGTTGACTATCTAACTTCTCTCGGGCAAAATCGGCTAGCAGCGGATGCTGGCGAAAGTAGTGTTCCTCTTCTTCACGCAGCAATGACAGGGCCACAAGCGTATAAAGCATATCTTCTGCATCAAACAGCTCGATGTCGGCCAGATAGGCAATCGCCTCTGCAGTAAAGGGCCGCCCTGCAAAGACAGCCTGAAATGCAAAGAGTTGCTGCAACTCCTCATCCAACCCACCCCAACTGACGGCAAATGACGTGCGCACCGCGCGGTCGCTGATGCCCAAGTCCAGCCGATGCTGGGCGCTGCGCAGCCGCGCGGCCATGGCGGACAAGCGCTGGCGGGGCCGGGACTTGAGGAGTTGAGCCGCAATCTCAACCGCCAAGGGTAGATAGTGGAGCAACTGGCAGATTTCGGCGGCTGCTTCTGGTTCGGTTTGGACACGTGCTTCGCCCACAATGTGGCTCAACAATTGAAGACCGCTATCAGGGGCAAGTTCACTGACTGGGTGGGGCTGGAAGTTGAGCGATGCTGTCACGTCGAGATCACGCGTTGTTAACAAACAGGCACAAGTCGGACTCGTGGGCAGCAACGGTCGTGCTTGGGATGCATCCTCGACATTGTCCAGCACGAGCAGTGTGGTCCGGTCGGCCAATAGACTACGCACTGCCGTGGCTCGACTCTCCGCATCAGCCAGCCCGCTAAAATCATAGCCATAGGCCCGCGCCCATCGATCGAGAATATCTTGCGGCGCGTTGGTTGTGGCGTTGGCCCATAGGACGCCGTCAGCAAAATCATCCCGCAGGAAATGGGCCACGCGTGCAGCCAGGGTCGTCTTGCCCGTGCCCCCCATGCCAACCAGCGCCACCATGGGTCCCCTTTCCATGTTGTTTGTATCGATTCGCAGGTTGGCGGCAATCTCGGCGACTTCTTCATCCCGACCCACGAAATGGGGTGGAACTGGCTGGGCTTGGAAGGGGAGAGCGACCTGCATCGATCCAGATTGAGTTGTCCCAACCTTGGCTAATGCTGGCGTGGCTCCACCTGTGTCAAACTCTCCCGCCAGAATCTGGTCATAGAGTTCATCCAATTCCGGCGACGGCATCACGCCTAATTCATCCATCATCAGCGTCGAACAACGCTCATACTGAGTGAGTGCTTCCGTGCGCTGCCCCTGCGCGGCCAATGCCAACATCAGGTGACGATGGGCCTCTTCCTGCCAGGGTACGATCTCCAACTGTCGTCGTGCCGTTGCTTCTGCGCCAATGAAGTTGCCCTGTTCAATCTGTTGCTGGGTCAACGCAGACATGACTTCGTGCGCTTGTTGCTGCCGATGTTCCCGTTCCAAGCGCAACCATTCTTCGAACGCCAGGCTTTCGCAATTGAAGCCAGGGAGTAACTCGCCGCCATAGTGGACCAGTGCCCTTTCCCATGCTTCGACCTGAACAGTCTGGGCAAAGAGCGTCACGTCCAATTGATAGTCGCTGTCTGGGTTGAACTGGACCGTATGGCGCTCAATGAGCAGAAAGGGTGGGGCGGTGCTCTGTTGATGCTTGGCATCGTCACGGAGGACTTTGCGTAACTGGTAGAGGGATTGGCGCAAGTTGGCACGGGCCGTCTGCTCTGGTTCGTCAGGCCAGAAGAGGGTGGCGAGTACATCACGCTCAAAGGCGCGGTCGGCTTGCAGGGAGAGATAGACCAGCAACCCCTGCACATTGGCCGAGCGGAAGCGAGTGATGGGCTGATCATCTAAGGTTGCCTGGAATGCACCAAAGAAGGTGAGCGCTAGGTGACTCATCTCTCTATTATATCCATTTTTCGTGTGTCGATGCTAAATCGAGTTGGGATTGGAAGTACTGGTCACAAACTGATCACAAACTGATCACAGTTGCCCGCTATAGTTATATTTAGGCGCTCGAGCAAATTCTTGCTAAGAGCGTGTTTTAAAAGTCATTCTGAGGAGGTTTTGCGACGAAGAATCTCTGGTTCCAAGTGCAAAAAGAAGATTCTTCGCTCTGTTCCTCCACTCAGAATGACACGCTGTGGCACTTCAAAAAACACGCTCTAAATGCTTAGACAGTATTCAAATGGCCTGATGTCAAATGACAATTTTAATAGTGACATTTGTCACCCTAATTGACAATTTCAAGGGTTTGTAGAGGGTTCGCACCTCAAATTTGTCATGTTGTAACCTTTTTGACGCTAACAGACCCTCAGAGGTGTTCTAAGGACTCGCTTGTATAGGGTTTGAACACCCAAAATCAGGGACCAAGGTGACAAATGTCACCATACGTATTTTATGTTCTGTTTTATTGATTTTTAGGAGAGAATGATGACTCATTACCACACCAATCCTAATTTTGACACTGAACTCACGTATGACAACAGAGATTTATCTGATACACCAACAACAAATGGCTGCTTTTCGCAGCGCGTGTGGAAGGGAGCGGGAGGCAAACAGCGATTCACCCGTCAACCCGATCTCACCTGGACCGTATTAGATGAAACGGTAGCAGATGAAACAATCATAGATGAAGAGGTCCATTCCGATCCGGCCCATGAATCGCGCTTTTCGGAAAATCTTCAATTACAAGCGGATCGTACACCTTCTGGCGTACGCCGTAACGAGCTTCTGTTGATCAGCATCCTAATGTTTGGCGTCATTGGCTACCTAATCTGGCAAGAGGCGAAGGTGTATGCGCTTAGTCCGGAAAACCCAATTACGGCGGTGGAGGACAAGGTTTCAACTGACCAGACAGCGGACACGGCGCAGCCCACAACAGCCGCTGCTCCGTATTTGGGGGATATGCATACGTTGGAGACCGATTATTTTCATCTGACGTTTTATCGGCAGAATGCACCAGCTGTAGAAGCAGTGACGGTTGATCTGGATGCGTTGCTTCAAACGCTCCACGATCAGGTCGGCCTGGCACGCCCATCCGCGTCGGAGAAATTGACCATCCTCGTCTTGCCAGATGTGCGCCATTATGGACGCACCGTAAATCCATTCAAGCAGGACGTGGCGCTGCTTGTCCCTTCACCAACGTTGCTTCCGCTTCCGACAACACTCACAGAAAGCGACGTTCTACGGAGCGAAATCTTACGGCATCTGACCAGCCTGGTGCTCTTTCAGAAAGTAGCCCCGACATCTTCCCAAGCATGGTCGCTCGATCCCAATGTACAGGGGCTACTCCGCTGGTTTGCGGCGCAAGATCCGGTGCAGCGGGCTATGCTGACCCATCTCAATGGAGTCAACCAGCCACGGCAGCGACAGTTGGCCGAGAACCCCTCCCCATCCTTGGTCGATCTCTCTCAACGCATGAGAGAGACGCGGTTTTACAGTGCCTATTGGGCGGAAAGCCACTTGAGACGTGAATTGGAACGTCAAGCCATGACCATTGAAGCCATAGTTGGGTATGGGCTGGCAACCTATGGTCAGGCTCATCTGCCCAGGTTGCTCGAAGCCATTCAGCGCCAGGAAGCTTGGACAGAGATTGTCCCCCAAGTCTTTGGCGTTTCTGCTGAATCCTTTGAACGAGGGTGGCATCAGTATCTGTTGAAATCCGAGACGCTGGGATGGGTCCACCCAAACTCGCTATTTCCAACTTAATATCGATGGTTCGCCTCGTCGCATTTTCTTTGATTCATCTGAGACATTTCCATGCTTCACATTAATGTTAGTAGTCCGCAGTCCAATGGCGTTTCTGGTCAATAGGAAATCCCATTGCGATCTACTGAATATATTTTGTTTAGTTCAGTTTATCTTTAAAAAAGGAGAACTTCTATGCTTTCAAAAAATGTAAAACAAATGAATGTTGGCAAAGTGATATTCTGTTTTGGTCTATTGCTCTTGTTGTTGACCGCTTGCTTGCCTCTGGACATTACGGTGAAGGCAGCCGTGGAGACCGGGTATCTACCATTTGCAACAGTGGATGAGGACGGCAAGGAGTCTGGGTTCAGCGTGGATCTGATGAATGCAATCGCCGAAGTTGCCAACTTCAACGTGGAGTACGAAGGAGGTCCAAGCTTCGAGAACATATTGGCAGGTGTACAGGACGGTACATATGATGTTGCAGTCACTTGTGTGTTTGTCACACAAGAACGGGAAAAGATGGTGAGTTTCACGACACCTTTCTACACAAGTGGTATGGTGTTGATGACACAGGCAGAAAATGATGCGATTCAGAGCATCAATGACCTGACTGCCGAGAGTATAATTGGTGTCTTAGCTGGAACTGTCTTTGAGGACCACGCCAGAGAACATCTGCCTGGCCAAATTGTGACCTATACAGAAGCGGTAGAAGGTCAGTCCGCTGATTTGGCAGCACTAGCGAACGGTGATGTGGATGCCGTCGTCTTTGGGATTAACGCAGCTCAGGAAAATGTTCAGTCTAACCCTAGCTCGTTTAAGATTGCGGGTGATCCGCTGACTGAAAACATCTGTGCTTTCGCTGTGAATAAAGGCCGGCCAACACTGCTGGAGGCCTTAAATGATGGGATAGCTCAACTGAAAGAAAATGGTCAGTTGGATGCCCTCCTCGCTACATACTTCGACGCGGATGATCAATAATGGTCATTGCTACTTCATATAAATTAGTCTGACCGAAATTTTAGGAAGAATCGAGGAAATTTCCTCGATTCTTCCTAAAATTGTTCAGATTCCTAAAACTCTGGACACATTCCATATAAATCTGCCGCATGAACATCTATCTCCAGACTAATAGCCAACCTCGTCACATCCTCATCGTCCAGAAATGACCTGTGCAACCTGAGTTTTTTAGAGATAACTGTGCTGGTACACCATCAAGCTGCGCCTCTAACTGCTCGATATCGACATCGACATATTCGGCTTCACCTGAGAGTACTTCGACTTTTGACTGCAAAATATCGATAATCGCTTCCAGTTCATCGATTCTATCGTTCAAATATTCCCATTGTTTGGGCGATATTATCACCGCAACGGCTTTGCTACGCTGAGTTAGGAAAACGGGGCCGTTTTCAAGTTTGTCCAATACATTGTTATGGGTATTGCGCATTTCCGTAATGGGCGTAATTTGTGGCATTGCGTTCATTTGGCGTCTCCTATCAACAAAATTCCATTTGGGTGTCATTCTATGCCATTTTAGATGTGCTGTCTATGCCCTTATGGATGTACAAAACGGCTACAGACCTGAACTGCCCTAATACAGCGAGGCGTCAATAGTTATACAGTTATACTTTGCTCTGTATGAAAACCATATTTTGTTCTCTCTGGTAGAGCCCTCGAAAACAGCTGTTTTCATCACAACCCCAGTATAGAGAAGTGCTCCGAGCCAGTCCCACTCACGAAGTGGGCGCTTAGCCCCACAAGCGGCACTTGCCCCGTGCCTCCCGCCAGGTCACGGACCTGACTAGAACCGCTCACTGCATAGATACCTCCAGCGCAGTGGACTCGTGTTTTGTCAAGTAAATTGTGATAGCCCCAAACAAACCAGGTTTCCGACAGAAACCTGGTTTGTACACCCGCCATAACTTATTTTACAGAACAGTAGTGTTTTGTCAGATAAGTTATGATACAGGTTGGTCATCAGAATCGGTATCCAAAACAGGATAGAAACGCTGGAACTTCTGGCGAGCGAGAGCGGGGGTAAATTGCCATTGAATGGTAGCGGATTGTTCATTGCGCTCGTTGACAAGAGCAAGGACAACAGTCTCAAGAAGCTCTTTGGAATCAATGCGGCGATCAAGAACTTGGCGAGTGATAACCGAGAGTTCAATTTCAACCATATTAAGCCAACTCCCGTTGACGGGGGTATAAACCATCTGAAAGTGCTGAGCCAGAGCGAAAGCTTCCTCAGGCGAAAAGATGGTGTAGAAGGAACTGGGTGAATGAATGTTGAGATTATCCTGAACAATCTGTAATGAATCGGCATCAGGATTGTGTTTCGTTTTGAGATCATGCATGAAGCGAGCATACTCTTGGCCTCTGCGCCGTTCGGTAATCTGAACAACCCGCTGTCCAGTGTGTGGCTGGTAAGCAATCAAGATGTAACAGATGCCCTTGCGTTCATAGTGATGATCATAGCGCCATTTCTTGCCTGGTTTCATCTCAATCGGCACGATTGTATCGCCCAAGAGCTGACAAGGTTTTTTCATCGTAACACCCACCAGAGAGGATTCTTGGGGTCATAGGGCTGTGCATAGAGGTCCAAGATTTGTTCCATGTGCCACAAGTATGTAGGTGTTAACTTTCCGATACACCACTGCACCTTCAAATGGGGTTTCAGTTCGTTTTTTTTCAGAATTTCACTCACGGTTTCATGCGAAATGTCTTCCACAAACTTTAACTCAACCGCTGTGGTTGCTAGCAGCCTTAAAGTCCATCGGCTTCGCCCATCTGGTCCTTTCGTACACGCTAGTGCCGTGATTTTGGCTCTGGCTTCGTTACTAATCTCGACTGGTCGTCCGCTTCTTGGCCTCTCTTCTGGGGCTTTGGTTAGCCCTTCCGTCACATATCTTTTGCGGATTCGCACCACCGTTGCTCGCGTCACTCCCACTCGTTCCATGATTTCTCTGTCTGTTTTTCCTCCATCTGACAAGAGCAGAATATGTGCCCTTCTTATCTTTCTTACGTTCTCTTTTCCTTTTGCCGTTATTCGCCTTAATTCATTTCTGTCTTTATCACTTAGTTTAACTTTATATACTTGCTTCATTTCTCTCTGCCTCCTCGTTTTTTTAGTCACTTTCTGGCAGAGTTTACCGTATTATAACTTATCTGACAAAACACTAGCAGACGGCTGCTGACGAACTTTCGCAAAGTGCTGATGAAGTGCTGATGCCCGCCCGCTATACTCAAGGCACAGGGTCTGGCGACTTCAACAAGTCGCACGATAGCTTGCAAGCAGGTGAAATGACTTTGGCCTACCAAAGGAACCCTCACCGAGAGATCTCTCATCTCTGACCCTCCTTTAATTCAATCATTTATTTACAGGAGATCATGAGATGAATACCAAGAACATTATCAAATTATTCGTTGCTGTTGCGTTGACGCTGTCTGTTACATTTGGATCTGGGGTTGTGGCGGATGAGATTGGGCTGAATGCTACGCCAAGCGTATCTGCCAGTAGTTGTAGCAGTAATTCGGGAGGAGGATGTTAGTACTTACAGAATCACTATCTATAGTTTGCTCTGTATGAAAACCGTAGTTTGGTCTCTCTGGTATAGCTTACGAAAACTACGTATGGTGACATTTGTCACCTTGGTCCCTGATTTTGGGTGTTCAAACCCTATACAAGCGAGTCCTTAGAACACCTCTGAGGGTCTGTTAGCGTCAAAAAGGTTACAACATGACAAATTTGAGGTGCGAACCCTCTACAAACCCTTGAAATTGTCAATTAGGGTGACAAATGTCACTATTCCGGTTTTCATCACAACCGCAGTATAGCGCGAATTGCCACCTTGCTCACTTGGACAGGGTGGCAATCCGTTTGAGATCCTCATCTACGTTCATTGAACCTGATTGGTTGTTAAGAGATTGATGTATCTTCAAAGATTCTTCCAGGTAATTGATCGCAGACGAGCGCTGCCCCGAACCGAATACAATCAATCCGAGATTATGCCATACGTTGGCAAGCCCCAAGAGGTCAGCATGCCTCTTGTACCTGGAGTCTGCTTGCAGGGCATATTCATGTGCCTTCTCCCAATCTGAACTCAACCGGTATGCAATCGCCATATTATTCCATATATCGGCTACGAATGACAGGTCCCCAGTTGCTTCGGCAATCTCATGTGCATCACCTAAATATTTGAGAGCTGGCTCAGGCTTCTCCATATCGACATATAATGCACCAAGATTCGTCAAGCCATTCATCAGGCTATGAGTATCTTGCATCTTTTTCCAAATACGGCAGGCCATCATTAGATTACTCTCAGCAGAATCCCAGTGCCGCTGATTCATATATAATATCCCCAAATGATTATGAGTATGAGCCAATCCATGTTCGCTCCCCAAGTCCTCAAATATAGATAGTGCGTGACAACTCAAGACTTCCGACCGCCATGCATAGTCACCATTAACATAGGCGTAGCCCAAATTCGAACAGGCACGGGCCTCTTCAAAACGATTGCCTGTGTGCCGCGCCAGTCGAATCACGCGCCGATAAAAGCGCACCACGTCTTGCGGACGACTTTCGCGCTGACAAAGGCGAGCCAACAGCGCAGTCAACGTAATCTCTCCATCCACATCTTCTTCCTTTTGCGCTACGCCAATCGCCCTGTCCAATATTGTGTGCCAAACCGCCCATTGACCACGCCGTTCCATATATGAAGTGAATGCGATGATCAGCTTCTTGACCACGGGCCATGCCTGACTCATTTCTAGCCCAAACGAGATCGCTTTGAGAATTGCTTCATGTTCCTGATCCAGCGTCTCGATCTCGATGTCCTGTACGGCTTCATCCGACTCCCACCGTTCGACCATACTCAGCACACACTGCAGGAAATATTGGGCGTCGGTCGAAGTCTCTAATTGAGCAGGCTCCTGCCACTTGACCACTTCGTGCATGAGGAAGGTCTCGGTCAGACGATGAAGGCGGTAGCGGGGTTCGGACAGGTCTCCGCCAACTTCGACGAGGGAGAGTGTGCGGAGTTGCATGAGCGCGCCTTGCAAGGCATCGACCTCTAAGCCGCTGGCTGCACCCAATTGGGCAAAGGTTGCGTTTGGAGCAACAGGCATGGTCAGCAGCAAGTAGCGGCTAGATTGATCCAACATTTGCCATGCCTGCCAATAGATGTAGCTGTAGAGCTGCTCTGCACGATCTGTGGTGGCGGCATGCAGGCTCATCAATACCTGATCGAGCGGTAGGAACTGAAGCTGCCCAAGCACCAGTTTAAGGGCGAGCGGATTGCCACCTACTGTCGCATAAATCGTCTCGAGTTGTTCGTCGGTCGCGCCCATGAGGGTCGACATACCACGGCTTTCCGCTTCATAGCGCAAGAAGGCCAACGCATCATCCCGATTCAACTCGCTCAAGCTGTGGCAATAGACATCGCCCTGCCCGGCCAGACTGAGGCGACTGGTAATCAGGAACTTGCTGGGGTTGGCCAGGTGACGCAACAAGGGAAGAAGTTCTGCATAGTCGATCGCCGTCTCCAGATTGTCCACCACTACCAGCGACACCTTCTCCTTGAGCAGTTGAGTCAAGGCCAAGCGCTTTTCCTGGCTGCTGCCTGTGGGATAGGGGCCATCAGAGAGTTGGGCCAGCAATAAATCCATCAGTGTTTCGGCATCCAGCGCTGGCTTGCCCGTTTCCTGCACACCGCGGTCGGGCAGATACTCTTCCTGTTTGGCGCTGATCCAACCAATGTCTTGATAACGAAAGGTGCCTTGCACTTCATTGCCCGATTCATCTACACCATCAGTTTGGGCACGATCGACCAGGCGATGGATCAATGTGTTCGCCAGCGATGTCTTACCAATCCCACCAATCCCATCAATGGCAATCAGCCACGAGCGATCATCAGCGTTCACAGCTCCTTCTATCTCTGTCAGCGCCATCTCCACGCCGAAGAGCTTTTGGTCGGGTAAAGGATCTAAGCGATTGAGAATCGTGTAGGGATCGAACCTCTGACCGGAGACCTGAAGGATTGGATGACCAGGTGGTGAGGTCATCGTGTCACCTTGTCTGCCTGCCGTCTTGCCAAGCTCACCCGTGCGGATCTGTTCTGCCAGCGTAACGGTAGTTTCATCAGGTTCGACGCCGAGTTCTTGGTCGAGGACTTTGATGCAACGGTCATATTGAGCTAAGGCTTCGGCTCGCTGACCTTGCATGGCGAGTGCGCGCATGAGGCGACAATGGGCTGATTCATCCCATGGGGTGAGGACAAGCTGACGGCGGGCAAGATCGACCACCTGACCAAACGATCCAGCTGCTTCGGCAAGGTCGCCCACATGCGTGATGGCAGAGCTCAGCTGCTGGTGGAGATGCTCACGCATCATTGCCATCCAGTCCTCAAACCCTGGGGCATTGTCAACAGAAAAGCCCGCGAGAAAGTCACCTTGATAGAGATCGAGGGCGGATTGGAGTTGTGTGTACGCTTGTTGCGCGTCATCTTGTGCCATCACAATGTCAACTGCACGCAACATCTCATTCACATCAAGCTGATAGCTGCTGTTGAGATCCCACTCGATTGTCTGGCGGGTGATGAGGAGAAAGGGGGGTGTCGCGTTCTTGTTGTCAATGATGCGTTGGAGACGGCTCAACGTTTGGCGAAAGTTGGTGTTGGCTTCCTTGGGAGGATATTCGGACCAAAGCAGGTCGATGAGCGAATCGCGCTGATGTACACGACCTGCTTCTATCGCTAAGTAAGTAAGCAGCGCCTGGGCTTTTCGTGAACGAAATGTTGTTATGTTGATGCCATTGATCGATACAGAAAAGGCACCGAAAAGGGATATGGATAATTGAGGCATGGGGCAACGATGGCAGATATTTCTGAACAACTCGTATCAGATTCAGGTTCTCTAAGTGCTTAACCGAAAAGTTCTGTGACGATGCATTCGCACCCGGGAAGCTGGTCGGACTCACAACCCCTTTTTGGTTAGGTTCTAAGAGCGTGTTACCCTACTTTAACATTTTTTGCTGTTCGTGCCAAGTCTATTTTGGTTCATTGGGATCTCATGTAGTTGACATGAAAGAAGCAAACAAAATGGGTAAGCGACAGGTCGGTATTCAGCTCAAAATCTGCATTGATTGGACGAATTTATAAAAAGTACTTGACTATCACGTTACGTGATCCCTTATACTTGAATCAGTGCACGACATTAGACATTATAGGGATTAAAAAAGCTTTCAGCGAATCAGCCGTCACCTAGGTTGAAGCGACCACTTCGTGTTTGGTTACAGATGCGTAGCATCCACAGCCAGAATCTGGTTCCACCTATTGGCTGATTTTATACTTTCCTATACTCAGTAGATCCAAATTTGGCGTTTTTGGCGATTTTCAGTCGAGATTGCAGGGATTTTGGAGTCATTTATTCAGATTTCGGTTACAGAAAACAACCTATTTCATATCTGAAAATCGCCCAAATCTAACGCAAAAACTAGATATCGACCGGCAAATTTGTATTTATGTCAACTGTTTAGCCAGAATTCTCTCTCAAAACCTGAAATTTGGATCTACTGAGACTATGAAAAATAGGACACAGATTTTCAGGATGGAACACGTAATCTCTCTGAGTAAATCCGCAAAAATCTGTGTCATCCGTGTTCCATCCTCTGAATCCTTATAATCTCTATTGTTACCCGAATGTCCATAGCGATAGGAGATTCTGATGTTTCTCGCTGGTGAATTCTCGAAAATTTCTAGAGTATCAAAGCGTTTGCTGCATTATTACGATGATATTGGGTTGTTTAAACCTGCCCACATTGATCAAATGACTGGATATCGTTACTACAGTTCAAAGCAATTGCCTGCTTTGAACCGGATTCTTGCGCTCAGAGATTTGGGGTTAACACTGGAGCAGATCACGAAAATGCTCCAAGCAGAGATATCCAATGAAGAGATTCAGGGTATGTTGCTCATGAAAAAGGCAGAGATGGAACAGGCTGTGCTTGACGATCTGCAACGACTTCGACAGATCGAAGCTCGTCTTGAACAGAACACAGTCGATGATGATGTGCCGGATGTGGTCATCAAGTCGATTCCGGCACAGCCCTATTTGTCGGTTCGCACCATCTTTTCAACACCGGAAGAGCTAATGGAGTTCGTTGATCGACTCCTGCATGTCGTACCTGCCTCAATCCCGCCGAGCGCATTAGGCTCATTTGCGGGCGTCTTCCACGCAGAAGACTTCAGGGTGACCAACAATGATGTCGAGTTGGGATATCTGCTAAAGAGAACCATTCAAGAGTCGGTTGCTCTGTCGGACGATCATGTGTTGTGTGTAGGCGAGCTTCCAGCCGTGGAAACAATGGCAACGTCGGAGCAGGTTGCTGGCCCAGATCTTGAGTTCCTGGCGCTTGGCCAAATTGCACAATGGATTGAAGCGAATGGTTATCGGATTGCAGGCCCCTATCGCGAGATTGGATTTGATGTCTCTAACGTCAGCGACTTGAACGAAGCGGTTATCGAGATCCAGATGCCGGTTGAAAATGCAGGTCCAATATCCTTTACTTTCTGGTAAAGGCTTGAGTGACAAAGGGCAAACCGAAAGGGGCGGAAAAAAGAATCCACCCTGAAAAAACGGGATAAAATGTAAAAATAGTGCTCGGCTAGTTTAAGCAGCGGCATTGAGGCGGCGATGAGCGAGAACGCCTTTAGGGAAATGGTGTGAAACCGAGGCCTTTTTCCGAAAGTCAGGGTCGAGTTGGTCAGGAGTTGGAAAAAGAGCACTCGAGAGAACACGGCGCAGCCTGCCGGGAGTGGAGGCTCTCGATCCCAGTAGCCAGTCGGTATGGGAGGAAGAGAAGCGGCTAAATGGGAAAGAAGATTGCCAGCAACAGCCCCAGTTCAGGTAAGCGGAAACAAGCCTCATCGGCATGAACAAATTGACGATGTAAGCCAATCATCTGCTTGGAAGCCAAGGGTTCAACAGGCCAGCGTTCCAGGTAGACAAGATAAATGGTTTCAGGCTGCAAAGTCATAACGGTCGCCAAAACCAAAGGTGTGTTGTAGGCCGGATCCTGAATGACGTAAATCGAGTAGGTACGGTTGGCTGTATCCACCTTGGTTGTTCTGGGGACGAGATTGTGCCATGCTTGATAGCAAATCAGGCGACCACTATAGAAAGCGACCAGACGAGTCCGGAGTTGTAGCCTCGAGTCGCTTTCCCTTATAGCTGCGAGAGCGGACGCACAATATCACCATATTCAGGTGGTCTGCCTTTTTTTTTGCGTTTGGGAACTCATTGCGGCGCACTGTGCAGTTAATGGCTTCCCACAATCGGTCGATGCCGCTTTCTAGCATTTCTCTGATTGTAAACCCGGCATCGACCACCGCCACTTCGTCTGACTCCAGTGATTTCTTCGTCTCTGTCAGCAGCTTTTTCCGAAACTCACTTTCCTTTGTTCCAACCGTGCATCTCATGATTGCCTTGAGCAGTGGCACTCGCTTCCCGCCTATCTCCCCCGAGCTTATCATCACTCCAAAGATGAGCGCGGGCAATGCCGACAGCCGTTGAGTTATAGAGTCGGTTCACTTTCCCTTGCAGCTTCGGTCGCCAGAACCCTGTGATATCTATGCTTTTCACTCGGTACCCTTCTAACTTTTTTGCCTCCCATTCCCTTTCCACTTCTTCTTGCCACGACCCCAGCAGACTTGTGATATCCCATGATCCATATCGAGCTCCACCAGCTTCGCCGGGCTCCTCATCTTCAAACCCGCTTTCTTTCAATGCGCTATGGATTGCTCCTCGACTTTTCAGAAACGACCCATTCAGCATTGCCCACATCCCGCTTTCTTTCAATGCGCTATGGATTATCCTCGACTTTTCAGAAACGACCCATTCCGTTGCCCACATCAGACGCATTACATTTACGTTTGTTCCCATCGGCGTTACTTGCAATACATTCATCAGTACTGCTATAGTTATTTCTGGCGCGGTTAGCATTCCTTCCTCCTTTTTGGGTTCTCTACCTTTAGGATGAACTGCTAACCGCTTTTTGTCACATTTCTCACCTCATCTCTTTTCTTTTACCAGAAAGTAAAGATATCAGCAATGGGTGTTATTCCCTCTAACGGTGGAAATTGATAGTAGTTTATCATTCAGAGAAAGGAACTGCTCTATGCACAAAAGTCAGATCGACCATACAAAACGCAAAATCGAAAATTTCGATATCGATCAATACACCGGTGCCAAACTACGGGTTATCGGAACGATGCGAATGCCGCAACCGCCGGAAGAAGCATTCGATATCTGGGTGAATCGGACCGCCGAAACGTTCGAAGATGTCTCACCAATCGAGTATTTCGTGGACTCGCAAAAGATTGGAACGACAGTTGAAAATGGCGTTACGCACCGTGAGTTTTTTTACAAGAACAAAAAAGTCGTGGAAACCATTCCTGCCTTCAAAGTCGGGAAATTCTTTGCGTACGCAGCCGAACCGGATAAAAGTACGATGAAAATGCCGATCAAGAATCATTTGGGGTTGATCACCTTTGAGAGCGATGGAGAAGGCGGCACGATTGTGACCATGCGTCAGTTCTATGACAAAAAATTTCACCCCATGGCCCTCGTCGTGACCTGGGGCATGAAATATGGTGTCAATGATTTGCTGAAGACGATGGCTACGAAGCACGGTGGAGAACAGATTACAACGCACTTTGTTGCGTAGAAACGTTTTTTCTGAATTCTGCTTGGCTTTCATGGAATTCGCTTTTAACCCCAATCCTTTTTCATTGTTTTGTATAATCACCTCAGCGCAAAAAGCCCCTCTCAAGGCATTAGGGACAATAGAAACGGATTGACGGACTCGACCGATAAATCCAACTGTATACCTAACGGAAACCGGTAAAATATATTTTAAATTTATGAGCAACTGCGGTATAGTAACGGAGACCGCTAAAGGATCATATTGTCAATATTGCGGCATCATGCGAGCGACAGAACCATGATGGAAGAAAGACTAGAGCCGATAGAAGATCTGGTCGGCGACTTATTCGTCAACCGAGAATTTGAGCTTGACTTATTCTGGAAGTGGGCAACCAAAATTCCAGCTCGTCCGAACAGAAGTCGTGCCCTGATCGGTCGTAGACGGACGGGGCAAAACAGCCATATAGCATTGAATCTTTGCTCACTACTGATAGAATGAAGGTCAGACGACCAAGAAAGTCATGTTTTGGACGGTCAAGTACCCGGACGAACGAATTCAGGTCAAAGAGATTGACTACTATCTCGACCAGACGGACAAAGTCATTGCTGAGAACCATTACACACAGGTCGTGCGTTGGTACGTCTGCAAGAGTGGTTATACATCTGCTGCACGAAAAACACTGGAAGAGACAGGCATATTCTATAGCGATCTTGATGAATTTAATGATCTGTCGAAACTGTTTGGCATTCCCAGTTTAGAGGAAGAATAATCTGCCGAAGAATAGGAATAGGAAAGGGCATCGACCATGGAAAACACAATCGCAAGTGGCACGACAGACCTAACTCTTGAGCAGAAGCAAACATTCTATCAAGATGGATTCATTGTACTGAAAAATACTGTGCCAAGGGAGATGACCAGAGAAGCACGCTGCGTACTGAACATACTCGCGGGCAAGATCTTGATGGGAACGGCTGAAGGACCGCTGCGAAAATACCGCGCCATCAGTGGCCAACACGGGGCCATCACAAACCTGATCAACAAAACATCTCTGAGCCAACTTCTGGCCAACACAATGGGTCCATTCGATCCACCCAGCCGCGGATTTGCAGCGATTCTCTACCCGCGTGAACCATCCAAGGAGATCGGGACCCACGGTTTGCCTGATGATGAAGTGCCCAATCACGCCTTCTTTCCTCACCTGGATGGGTTGTGGACGGGTCCCATTCCCAAAACGGCGTCTGAGGTTGACGATTGGCATGTACCAAAGACGCTCTACTTTGGAGATCGCAGCCTCGGTGTCATCGGTGTCAACAGCTCCCCTTTCTTCCAGGATCCAGATCGCACGCTCTCCATTGGGAGCTTCACTGCGTTTGTTGGCATTGTGCTCAATGACCAGCCAGAGTTTGGCTATGGCAACTTTGCTGTTGTGCGTGGTGCCCACCACCACACGGCAGCCTTCTTTCGACAGCAACGGGCTGCGGGTCGCGTCATCGGTCCCGAAGGTCATGGATGGCCGCGCTTGCGGCGCGCTGGCGAAAACGGTGTTGGACTCACCTATCTGCCGGATGGAATCTCTCAACACTTTGCCGAAGGCGCTCAATATACACCTGACGGCCTCATGTGGCCAGAGCCGACACCTTTACTCGTCGAAGAGGGGGATGCGTTTATCACCGTGCATGGTATCCCCCATTGCGGAACCCGTAACGACCTTGGTCCGGATCCACGGATGAATGTCTACTTTAGATTGCGGCGTCACCGGCCAGGAGGCGCAACCGTTATCGGCGATAGCGATCACCCAGATCGTGGCTGGGCTGGCGAATTTTTAGACTATCCTGAAGGTTGCGATCCATGGCAGGCGTCAAAGGATGCTTTATGCGACCCTTGGCGTGAATGGGATGGGATGCAAGGGGTTGTTGCCGAGGCACGTAACTGAGTTTGCGATTTTGTCATAACGGTTCAACAGGATCTCATGTGGTTGACGTCCCCGGCACTCGCCACGCAAAGTTTCGAATGCGAATCTTCCTCTGGCGAGTGCCGGGGACATTCCCTGTCTACCACCTGAATTCCAAAAGAGCTGTCATAACGAAATCTCAGCTAATCAGGTTGAGCCACCACTTGCAAACGTGTGTAGAGACCAGCATTTTCCAGTAACTCGTCGTGCGATCCTTCCTCGACAACTCGTCCCTCGTCAACTACATAAATCCTATCCGCATGGTGGATAGTGGATAAACGATGAGCAATTACCAACGTGGTACGGTTTTGCATCAACGTCTCCAAGGCCCGTTGCACCAATTGCTCTGATTGTGAATCCAATGCTGACGTCGCCTCGTCCAAGAGCAATATCGGAGCGTCTTTGATCAGCGCGCGGGCAATGGCAATGCGTTGTCTTTGTCCCCCTGATAATTTGGTGCCCCGCTCACCGACTAGTGTCTCATAGCCCTCTGACAGTTGCATCACAAATTCGTGGGCATAGGCGGCTTTGGCTGCGGCCACAATCGCTGCGTCATCTGCATCGACAGTGCCAAACCGAATATTTTCCTCGACGGTTCCGTCAAACAGATAGGCGTCCTGCGGTACATAGGCCATGAGGTTGCGCAATTGCGTCAGCGTATGCGTGCCCAACTCTGAGCCATTGATGAAAATTTTGCCTGACTGCACTGGATAGTAGCCGAGCAGCAACTTCAGGATTGTGCTCTTGCCGCCACCACTTGGTCCCACCAATGCAATGGTTTGTCCTTCCACGGCACGGAGGCTCAGATTGTGCAGGACAGCGTCCCCCGTTTCATATTGAAACGCCACTTGCTGGAATTGCACAACAGGGTCGCCTGAAACCAGAGATTGCGATGGGGGAGCAACGTGACTACTGGCTCCATAGCGTTCTGGTTCTGCTGGCATATCCAGCAGTTCAAAGACGCGTTGCGCACCCGCTAATGATTTTTGGACCTGTGGCAGGTAGCTAGCCGATTGTAGCAGGGCCTGATTGAAGCGTGACTGTAGCGTGATCAATGCCAACAATGTGCCAAAATCGGTCACACGTAGCAGAACAAGATAAGCGCCAACGACAATCATACTTAGCATACTGGCCATGTTCAAGAAAAAGTTGACGCCATCTAGCACACCTTCGACATGATATCGGCGAATCGACAATGATGTTAGGCGCTGATTGGTCGCGCCATATAATCCAATCATATGGTCGTAGAGATGAAAAAGCCTGACCACGCTAAAGCCAGCCAGAAAGTCGATAATCTTCTCGGTGAGGGTTGCCATGCTCTCCTGAATCGTGTCGCTTAAGCGGCGGACGGGCAAGATGAACCGCGTATTGATATAGACCGCAACCAGATTGATTGCGATGAGCGCAACGGCGATGCGCCAATTCAAAGCCAACATCGCAACGCCAGACGTGACACTAAAGATGAAGGGGGCCACAAAGCGCCGCAGCTTGTGGGTATAGAGATCGACCATCGCGTCGGTGTCTCCGGACATGCGTGCAATCATGTCGCCACTGTGCAATCGCTCAAAGACATCCACTGACCAGCAGCGAAAGCTCACGCTCGATAGCCGCATTCATCACGTATCTGAGCGAATATGCCTCAAACACAGACACGCTAGCCATCAACAATGTCATGAGAATCACGCCCGGACCATAGCGCCAGATGCGCGGTTTGAGAAACGACATGGTGCGTATCAATTCGCTGTTCTGAATATTCTGGATCATAGGATTTGGCTCATAAAAAAGCGTTCAGCTAATCAGCCGTCAGCTAGGTAGGTCGAAGCGACCACTTCGTGTTTGGTTACAGATGCGTAGCATTCACAGCCAGAATCTGGCCATGTTTCGTTGCTGATTTTTTATACTTTCCTATACTCAGTTACTTTACTTTCTGGTAAAGGCTTGAGTGACAAAGGGCAAACCGAAAGGGGCGGAAAAAAGAATCCACCCTGAAAAAAACGGGATAAAATGTAAAAATAGTGCTCGGCTAGTTTAAGCAGCGGCATTGAGGCGGCGATGAGCGAGAACGCCTTTAGGGAAATGGTGTGAAACCGAGGCCTTTTCCGAAAGTCAGGGTCGAGTTGGTCAGGAGTTGGAAAAAGAGCACTCGAGAGAACACGGCGCAGCCTGCCGGGAGTGGATTGAGGCTCTCGATCCCAGTAGCCAGTCGGTATGGGAGGAAGAGAAGCGGCTAAATGGGAAAGAAGATTGCCAGCAGCAGCCCCAGTTCAGGTAAGCGGAAACAAGCCTCATCGGCATGAACAAATTGACGATGTAAGCCAATCATCTGCTTGGAAGCCAAGGGGGGATGTTCAACAGGCCAGCGTTCCAGGTAGACAAGATAAATGGTTTCAGGCTGCAAAGTCATAACGGTCGCCAAAACCAAAGGTGTGTTGTAGGCCGGATCCTGAATGACGTAAATCGAGTAGGTACGGTTGGCTGTATCCACCTTGGTTGTTCTGGGGACGAGATTGTGCCATGCTTGATAGCAAATCAGGCGACCACTAGAGAAAGCGACCAGACGAGTCCGGAGTTGTAGCCTCGAGTCGCTTTCCCTTATAGCTGCGAGAGAGCGGACGCACAATATCACCATATTCAGGTGGTCTGCCTTTTTTCTTTGCGTTTGGGGAACTCATTGCGGCGCACTGTGCAGTTAATGGCTTCCCGCAGGACAAATCGGTCTATGCCGCTTTCTAGCATTTCTCTGATTGTAAACCCGGCATCGACCACCGCCACTTCGTCTGACTCCAGTGATTTCTTCGTCTCTGTCAGCAGCTTTTTCCGAAACTCACTTTCCTTTGTTCCAACCGTGCATCTCATGATTGCCTTGAGCAGTGGCACTCGCTTCCCGCCTATCTCCCCCGAGCTTATCATCACTCCAAAGATGAGCGCGGGCAATGCCCGACGAGCCGTTGAGTTATAGAGTCGGTTCACTTTCCCTTGCAGCTTCGGTCGCCAGAACCCTGTGATATCTATGCTTTTCACTCGGTACCCTTCTAACTTTTTTGCCTCCCATTCCCCTTTCCACTTCTTCTTGCCACGACCCCAGCAGACTTGTGATATCCCATGATCCATATCGAAAGCTCCACCAGCTTCGCCGGAGCTCCTCATCTTCAAACCCGCTTTCTTTCAATGCGCTATGGATTGCTCCTCGACTTTTCAGAAACGACCCATTCAGCATTGCCCACATCAGACGCATTACATTTACGTTTGTTCCCATCGGCGTTACTTGCAATACATTCATCAGTACTGCTATAGTTATTTCTGGCGCGGTTAGCATTCCTTCCTCCTTTTTGGGTTCTCTACCTTTAGGATGAACTGCTAACCGCTTTTTGTCACATTTCTCACCTCATCTCTTTTCTTTTACCAGAAAGTAAAGATATCAGCAATGGGTGTTATTCCCTCTAACGGTGGAAATTGATAGTAGTTTATCATTCAGAGAAAGGAACTGCTCTATGCACAAAAGTCAGATCGACCATACAAAACGCAAAATCGAAAATTTCGATATCGATCAATACACCGGTGCCAAACTACGGGTTATCGGAACGATGCGAATGCCGCAACCGCCGGAAGAAGCATTCGATATCTGGGTGAATCGGACCGCCGAAACGTTCGAAGATGTCTCACCAATCGAGTATTTCGTGGACTCGCAAAAGATTGGAACGACAGTTGAAAATGGCGTTACGCACCGTGAGTTTTTTTACAAGAACAAAAAAGTCGTGGAAACCATTCCTGCCTTCAAAGTCGGGAAATTCTTTGCGTACGCAGCCGAACCGGATAAAAGTACGATGAAAATGCCGATCAAGAATCATTTGGGGTTGATCACCTTTGAGAGCGATGGAGAAGGCGGCACGATTGTGACCATGCGTCAGTTCTATGACAAAAAATTTCACCCCATGGCCCTCGTCGTGACCTGGGGCATGAAATATGGTGTCAATGATTTGCTGAAGACGATGGCTACGAAGCACGGTGGAGAACAGATTACAACGCACTTTGTTGCGTAGAAACGTTTTTCTGAATTCTGCTTGGCTTTCATGGAATTCGCTTTTAACCCCAATCCTTTTTCATTGTTTTGTATAATCACCTCAGCGCAAAAAGCCCCTCTCAAGGCATTAGGGACAATAGAAACGGATTGACGGACTCGACCGATAAATCCAACTGTATACCTAACGGAAACCGGTAAAATATATTTTAAATTTATGAGCAACTGCGGTATAGTAACGGAGACCGCTAAAGGATCATATTGTCAATATTGCGGCATCATGCGAGCGACAGAACCATGATGGAAGAAAGACTAGAGCCGATAGAAGATCTGGTCGGCGACTTATTCGTCAACCGAGAATTTGAGCTTGACTTATTCTGGAAGTGGGCAACCAAAATTCCAGCTCGTCCGAACAGAAGTCGTGCCCTGATCGGTCGTAGACGGACGGGCAAAACAGCCATATAGCATTGAATCTTTGCTCACTACTGATAGAATGAAGGTCAGACGACCAAGAAAGTCATGTTTTGGACGGTCAAGTACCCGGACGAACGAATTCAGGTCAAAGAGATTGACTACTATCTCGACCAGACGGACAAAGTCATTGCTGAGAACCATTACACACAGGTCGTGCGTTGGTACGTCTGCAAGAGTGGTTATACATCTGCTGCACGAAAAACACTGGAAGAGACAGGCATATTCTATAGCGATCTTGATGAATTTAATGATCTGTCGAAACTGTTTGGCATTCCCAGTTTAGAGGAAGAATAATCTGCCGAAGAATAGGAATAGGAAAGGGCATCGACCATGGAAAACACAATCGCAAGTGGCACGACAGACCTAACTCTTGAGCAGAAGCAAACATTCTATCAAGATGGATTCATTGTACTGAAAAATACTGTGCCAAGGGAGATGACCAGAGAAGCACGCTGCGTACTGAACATACTCGCGGGCAAGATCTTGATGGGAACGGCTGAAGGACCGCTGCGAAAATACCGCGCCATCAGTGGCCAACACGGGGCCATCACAAACCTGATCAACAAAACATCTCTGAGCCAACTTCTGGCCAACACAATGGGTCCATTCGATCCACCCAGCCGCGGATTTGCAGCGATTCTCTACCCGCGTGAACCATCCAAGGAGATCGGGACCCACGGTTTGCCTGATGATGAAGTGCCCAATCACGCCTTCTTTCCTCACCTGGATGGGTTGTGGACGGGTCCCATTCCCAAAACGGCGTCTGAGGTTGACGATTGGCATGTACCAAAGACGCTCTACTTTGGAGATCGCAGCCTCGGTGTCATCGGTGTCAACAGCTCCCCTTTCTTCCAGGATCCAGATCGCACGCTCTCCATTGGGAGCTTCACTGCGTTTGTTGGCATTGTGCTCAATGACCAGCCAGAGTTTGGCTATGGCAACTTTGCTGTTGTGCGTGGTGCCCACCACCACACGGCAGCCTTCTTTCGACAGCAACGGGCTGCGGGTCGCGTCATCGGTCCCGAAGGTCATGGATGGCCGCGCTTGCGGCGCGCTGGCGAAAACGGTGTTGGACTCACCTATCTGCCGGATGGAATCTCTCAACACTTTGCCGAAGGCGCTCAATATACACCTGACGGCCTCATGTGGCCAGAGCCGACACCTTTACTCGTCGAAGAGGGGGATGCGTTTATCACCGTGCATGGTATCCCCCATTGCGGAACCCGTAACGACCTTGGTCCGGATCCACGGATGAATGTCTACTTTAGATTGCGGCGTCACCGGCCAGGAGGCGCAACCGTTATCGGCGATAGCGATCACCCAGATCGTGGCTGGGCTGGCGAATTTTTAGACTATCCTGAAGGTTGCGATCCATGGCAGGCGTCAAAGGATGCTTTATGCGACCCTTGGCGTGAATGGGATGGGATGCAAGGGGTTGTTGCCGAGGCACGTAACTGAGTTTGCGATTTTGTCATAACGGTTCAACAGGATCTCATGTGGTTGACGTCCCCGGCACTCGCCACGCAAAGTTTCGAATGCGAATCTTCCTCTGGCGAGTGCCGGGGACATTCCCTGTCTACCACCTGAATTCCAAAAGAGCTGTCATAACGAAATCTCAGCTAATCAGGTTGAGCCACCACTTGCAAACGTGTGTAGAGACCAGCATTTTCCAGTAACTCGTCGTGCGATCCTTCCTCGACAACTCGTCCCTCGTCAACTACATAAATCCTATCCGCATGGTGGATAGTGGATAAACGATGAGCAATTACCAACGTGGTACGGTTTTGCATCAACGTCTCCAAGGCCCGTTGCACCAATTGCTCTGATTGTGAATCCAATGCTGACGTCGCCTCGTCCAAGAGCAATATCGGAGCGTCTTTGATCAGCGCGCGGGCAATGGCAATGCGTTGTCTTTGTCCCCCTGATAATTTGGTGCCCCGCTCACCGACTAGTGTCTCATAGCCCTCTGACAGTTGCATCACAAATTCGTGGGCATAGGCGGCTTTGGCTGCGGCCACAATCGCTGCGTCATCTGCATCGACAGTGCCAAACCGAATATTTTCCTCGACGGTTCCGTCAAACAGATAGGCGTCCTGCGGTACATAGGCCATGAGGTTGCGCAATTGCGTCAGCGTATGCGTGCCCAACTCTGAGCCATTGATGAAAATTTTGCCTGACTGCACTGGATAGTAGCCGAGCAGCAACTTCAGGATTGTGCTCTTGCCGCCACCACTTGGTCCCACCAATGCAATGGTTTGTCCTTCCACGGCACGGAGGCTCAGATTGTGCAGGACAGCGTCCCCCGTTTCATATTGAAACGCCACTTGCTGGAATTGCACAACAGGGTCGCCTGAAACCAGAGATTGCGATGGGGGAGCAACGTGACTACTGGCTCCATAGCGTTCTGGTTCTGCTGGCATATCCAGCAGTTCAAAGACGCGTTGCGCACCCGCTAATGATTTTTGGACCTGTGGCAGGTAGCTAGCCGATTGTAGCAGGGCCTGATTGAAGCGTGACTGTAGCGTGATCAATGCCAACAATGTGCCAAAATCGGTCACACGTAGCAGAACAAGATAAGCGCCAACGACAATCATACTTAGCATACTGGCCATGTTCAAGAAAAAGTTGACGCCATCTAGCACACCTTCGACATGATATCGGCGAATCGACAATGATGTTAGGCGCTGATTGGTCGCGCCATATAATCCAATCATATGGTCGTAGAGATGAAAAAGCCTGACCACGCTAAAGCCAGCCAGAAAGTCGATAATCTTCTCGGTGAGGGTTGCCATGCTCTCCTGAATCGTGTCGCTTAAGCGGCGGACGGGCAAGATGAACCGCGTATTGATATAGACCGCAACCAGATTGATTGCGATGAGCGCAACGGCGATGCGCCAATTCAAAGCCAACATCGCAACGCCAGACGTGACACTAAAGATGAAGGGGGCCACAAAGCGCCGCAGCTTGTGGGTATAGAGATCGACCATCGCGTCGGTGTCTCCGGACATGCGTGCAATCATGTCGCCACTGTGCAATCGCTCAAAGACATCCACTGACCAGCAGCGAAAGCTCACGCTCGATAGCCGCATTCATCACGTATCTGAGCGAATATGCCTCAAACACAGACACGCTAGCCATCAACAATGTCATGAGAATCACGCCCGGACCATAGCGCCAGATGCGCGGTTTGAGAAACGACATGGTGCGTATCAATTCGCTGTTCTGAATATTCTGGATCATAGGATTTGGCTCATAAAAAAGCGTTCAGCTAATCAGCCGTCAGCTAGGTCGAAGCGACCACTTCGTGTTTGGTTACAGATGCGTAGCATTCACAGCCAGAATCTGGCCATGTTTCGTTGCTGATTTTTTATACTTTCCTATACTCAGTTACTTTACTTTCTGGTAAAGGCTTGAGTGACAAAGGGCAAACCGAAAGGGGCGGAAAAAAGAATCCACCCTGAAAAAACGGGATAAAATGTAAAAATAGTGCTCGGCTAGTTTAAGCAGCGGCATTGAGGCGGCGATGAGCGAGAACGCCTTTAGGGAAATGGTGTGAAACCGAGGCCTTTTTCCGAAAGTCAGGGTCGAGTTGGTCAGGAGTTGGAAAAAGAGCACTCGAGAGAACACGGCGCAGCCTGCCGGGAGTGGATTGAGGCTCTCGATCCCAGTAGCCAGTCGGTATGGGAGGAAGAGAAGCGGCTAAATGGGAAAGAAGATTGCCAGCAAGCAGCCCCAGTTCAGGTAAGCGGAAACAAGCCTCATCGGCATGAACAAATTGACGATGTAAGCCAATCATCTGCTTGGAAGCCAAGGGGGGATGTTCAACAGGCCAGCGTTCCAGGTAGACAAGATAAATGGTTTCAGGCTGCAAAGTCATAACGGTCGCCAAAACCAAAGGTGTGTTGTAGGCCGGATCCTGAATGACGTAAATCGAGTAGGTACGGTTGGCTGTATCCACCTTGGTTGTTCTGGGGACGAGATTGTGCCATGCTTGATAGCAAATCAGGCGACCACTATAGAGAAAGCGACCAGACGAGTCCGGAGTTGTAGCCTCGAGTCGCTTTCCCTTATAGCTGCGAGAGAGCGGACGCACAATATCACCATATTCAGGTGGTCTGCCTTTTTCTTTGCGTTTGGGGAACTCATTGCGGCGCACTGTGCAGTTAATGGCTTCCCGCAGGACAAATCGGTCTATGCCGCTTTCTAGCATTTCTCTGATTGTAAACCCGGCATCGACCACCGCCACTTCGTCTGACTCCAGTGATTTCTTCGTCTCTGTCAGCAGCTTTTTCCGAAACTCACTTTCCTTTGTTCCAACCGTGCATCTCATGATTGCCTTGAGCAGTGGCACTCGCTTCCCGCCTATCTCCCCCGAGCTTATCATCACTCCAAAGATGAGCGCGGGCAATGCCCGACGAGCCGTTGAGTTATAGAGTCGGTTCACTTTCCCTTGCAGCTTCGGTCGCCAGAACCCTGTGATATCTATGCTTTTCACTCGGTACCCTTCTAACTTTTTTGCCTCCCATTCCCCTTTCCACTTCTTCTTGCCACGACCCCAGCAGACTTGTGATATCCCATGATCCATATCGAAAGCTCCACCAGCTTCGCCGGAGCTCCTCATCTTCAAACCCGCTTTCTTTCAATGCGCTATGGATTGCTCCTCGACTTTTCAGAAACGACCCATTCAGCATTGCCCACATCAGACGCATTACATTTACGTTTGTTCCCATCGGCGTTACTTGCAATACATTCATCAGTACTGCTATAGTTATTTCTGGCGCGGTTAGCATTCCTTCCTCCTTTTTGGGTTCTCTACCTTTAGGATGAACTGCTAACCGCTTTTTGTCACATTTCTCACCTCATCTCTTTTCTTTTACCAGAAAGTAAAGGTTACAGAAAACAACCTATTTCATATCTGAAAATCGCCCAAATCTAACGCAAAAACTAGATATCGACCGGCAAATTTGTATTTATGTCAACTGTTTAGCCAGAATTCTCTCTCAAAACCTGAAATTTGGATCTACTGATACTATGAGAAAAAATTTTTGAATTACCTCGTTTTCGTAGGGCTTGTTTACCAAGCCCTACGAAAACGGTGATCATCTATCGTTGAAATTGCTTCTGATACAGTTGGCAATAGAGTCCACCGCTGTTCAGCAACTGCTTGTGGGTGCCCCGTTCCGCAATCGCTCGTTGGTCGAGCACGAAAATCTCGTCCGCCTGCTGAATCGTCGAAAGACGATGGGCGATGACCAATGTTGTCTTGCCCACCATCAAGCGCTCCAATGCACGCTGAACAACGGCCTCTGATTCAGTATCTAATGCCGAGGTGGGTTCATCCAGTAGCAAAATGGGGGCGTCTTTCAAGATGGCGCGTGCAATGCCAATTCGTTGCCGCTCTCCTCCCGATAGACGCATGCCACGTTCACCGACCAAAGTTTGATATCCTTCTGGCAAAGTCATAATAAAGTCATGAGCGTGCGCAGCCTGGGCAGCCGCAGTGATTTCATCCATCGTCGCTGTAGTTGTTCCCCCGTGATTTGAGGCTTTGCTTACATTATCCGGCATCAATCGACCATAGCCGATATTTTCGCCAATAGTCGTGGGGAAGAGATAGGTGTCCTGTTCGACTAGCGAGAAGTGTGTTCGCAGTTTCTTGAGATTCCATTGATCATAGTCATGTCCATATAGTGCCAATCGGCCTGCTTGGGGCGTATAAAAACCGCAGAGCAGCTTAAAGAGCGTGCTCTTTCCACTACCGCTATGTCCCACGATAGCAACGGTCTGCCCGGTCGCTATCTCAAAGTGCAGGTTGTTGATCACGCATGCCTGTTCTGGATAGGCATAGGTCAGCCCACTGCAGATGATTGCCGGTTTTTCATGATTGACTTGAAACATCGTGCCATTGGTGCGTTCGGGCGGCTCGTCCAACACTGCAAAGAGCCGCTTGGCGCCAGCTGTCATGCGGCGCAACTCTGCCAGCAAGTCAGGAATGACCAGCAGAGGACGAATCAAAAAACCGGAAAGATAGACAAAGGCGAAGAGGCTCCCTGGCGTCAACTCACCCTTTATAGCCAGATAACCGCCAACGCCAGCAATGGAGAGTCGAGGGACCACCTGGATAAAAAAGAAAAGCGGCATCATCTTGGCAGAGCGCTTTTCAAATTGCAGCCGCCCATATAGAAGCTGATCGACCGCCGCCTTAAACCGTTCATATAGTGGCTGTTCGAGATTGAAGGCTTTACTCATGGTGATGCCACCAATCGCATCCTCGGCTAGGGCATACATTTTAGCAAACCCTTCACTTTCCGTACGCGTGTATCCCTCCAGAGGTCTGCTTAAGAAATTACCCAGCAGAATCGCGGCTGGCTCGACCAGAGCCATAACCAATAGCAGTCGCCAATCGAGTATGAGCATATAGGTAAATGCAGCCAGAAAGAGAACCGGCTGATAGACAAGATCGGTAAAACCACTCTGCAGAAATCCTTGTACCAGACCCGCATCCTGATTCAAGCGAGAAACCCAATCGCCAGAGTGTCTGGTCTCAATGACCGTTAGCGGAACCCGACCTAGATTGGCGGTTGCCCTGGCGCGCAGATCGCGTAAAGCCAAGGTGCTAAAACGACCTGTCGTATACTTGACGCCATAACTGGCGAATGTACCCAACACAACGACAGCAAGCATCAAGGAAATCTGTGGGAAGAGAGTCTGCAGCAGCCGACTTTGTTCAGCACCGATAGCTGGGGTTGTCATGATCGCACCAACCGCGTCGGTTATGGTCTTAATAAAGTAACCCGCGGCCACATCGGTTCCGGCGCTCGTTAGCGCGGCCACAATGCTGATGATCACCCATCCCCAATAGGGCTTTACAAAGGCGGACAGTCGTAAACAAATGCGCCATAATGATTGATTGTGGGTCGACTTGCTATCATGCTGCATAGGATGCTTCCTATATCAGTATCAGATCAACCTATTTCTTGCCCATTGTGCAAGAAGTTGCGGAACGTGACAAGATGAATGAGATGAGAGGATGAATAAGATGAATGAGATGAACATCCTCTCAACTTATTCATCTTGCCCTCTTGGCTTGGTCGCGAAATGGGCATGGCGAATAACTGGCCAGTTATTTTTGACAGTATCATAATTTGATTCCAAATTTTGAATTTATCGCATTTATCTGCTATAATACAATTAAATTTTTGATCGTATCAAATTTTTGCGCTTTCCACTCACATGTATAATGGATTCGGAACAGACACCAACGGCTCTTGGCCCAGGCGCATCGATCCGGCGCTATCGTAAAGAAAAAGCGCTCACACTCGTTGAATTGGCCGAACAGTGCGAACTGTCCCCCTCATTTCTGAGTCAGATTGAGCGGAATCAGGCCAACCCGTCTGTGACGACGCTCTACGCGATTGCACGCGCGCTGGATGTGCCTGTTGCCTCCTTTTTTGAATCGAACAACAATGCCTCACAGTCAATCAATAAGGAAGCGCGATCAGTAGCTGATGTTCATAGCAAGAATGCACAAGTCGTACGAGCAGACAGCCGCAAGACGCTCATCTATCCCGGCTCGGGCATCCGCAGTGAACTGCTCTCTCCCGATTTGCAGCGTGATCTACAACTGATGTGGATCGTCATGCCGCCAGGGACAGACACGGGAGATACGCCCTTTGTCCATGAGGGGGAAGAGTGCGGGATTGTCTTAAAAGGCCAACTCGAAACGTGGATTGGCGACGAACGGTACGTGCTTGGTCCAGGCGACAGCATCTACCACAAAAGCACAATCCCCCACCGCAGTCGCAACATTGGAGAAACCGATGTTGTCATGGTCGTCTCGAAAACGCCGCCATCATTTTGAAATTCGGTGGCTGGTGATTGGTCGCTAGTTACTAGTGAAGCTGCGCCTCAAACCGACAAGTGGTCGTCCGAGGCGGATAGTTGATAACGGTCACACAAGCCACTATCAACTATCCACTGTCTACAAAACTTGACTCATTTGTACGGGTTTTTCTATATGAAGATTCCTAGTAGCCGGTAGCTGATACTAAATGATTCCTGGATGCTCACTAAACACCAATAACCAGCCACCAATGACTAAACACCAATTCTAATTTCCGGAGATCTCGCATGACAGAATATGACGTAATCATTGCTGGTGGCGGTCACAACGGGCTGGCCTGCGGCGCAATTCTTGCTCGGGCGGGTCTCTCTGTACTTGTGACAGAACGCAATCCCTGGTTGGGCGGCTGTGTGATCACGCGTGAGGTGACGCTTCCTGGCTTCAAACACGACATGTATGGTTCTTCGCATGTCTGGATCCACTTGAATCAGGATTTTAAGGAGTTACAACCTGAGTTGGAAGAATATGGGCTGAAGTACATCTGGGCTGAAGATCACATTACCGGACATCCCAACCATGAGGGGTCAGGCATGATCGTCTACAAAGATATCAACAAGACTTGTGCCAGCATTGCCCAATACTCTGAACGAGATGCACAACGCTTTCGTGAGATTTATGATGGTTTCCTAGAGATCAAGAACGGCATCATCTCCAACATGTTCAACCCGCCCACGCCACCGGGCATGCTCGAATCGGTCATGGTCAATAGCAAAGAGGGGTTGGAGATGTTGCGCAACTATCGCCTTAGCCCCAAAGCATTTACGACTGAGAATTTCGAGAATCCTCACGTACAGGCCATGATCCTGGGCTGGGCCATGGCACCCCAATTGTGGCCCCACCAAGAGGGAGGCGGGCAGTCCTTCTACGTAATGATACCGGCCATCCACTACTTTGGCGAGTCGATTCCCCAAGGTGGCAGCATTGAATTACCCAATGCCCTGGCTCGCTATATAGAAGCACTCGGTGGCACTGTCCTGACTGAGGCAACGGTCGCCAAATTCACTGTCGAAAATAATGAATGCACCGGATTAGAACTGACCGATGGACGTAAATTCACGGCCAATCGAGCCGTTGTCACAAGCCTAGACCCTAAGCAGTCGTTCCTGAAACTGGTGGAGCCGGGGATTCTAGATGAAGACTTCTTGCGCATGGTGCAGAACTTCCGCTTTGGCAAGGTGAGCATCGTGCGCGTCCACTATGCGTTGAACGAAGCACCCGAATTTAAGAATGGCGACGAGATGAGCAAAACGCCCTTCCCGCGCATTTTCGGCACACTAGACGACATCGAGAAGCAATATGCAGACATCTCGCTCGACATACCGCCCGAAAACCCTTTCCTCTGGTCTGCCTGCTGGACCAAGAAAGATCCTACACGTGCGCCCGACGGCAAGCATACACTGATCGTGGATACCTTTGTCTCCAACAAACTGCCCGGACGAGAGAAGTGGACAGACTCACTGGCCACACAATATGTACACACCGTCATCTTCCCCAAATTCCACGAATACACCACCAACATGAGCGATTCCAACATTCTCGGTGAATATGTGGATCATGCTGAGACCTTGGCACGCGACAATTGGTCACTCGTCGACGGCACCACCACCGGTGGCGAGCGCATCATGGCCCAAAATGGCTTCTTCCATCCCTTCCCTGGTTATTCCCAATATCGATCACCGATCAACAAACTCTGGATGACTGGGCCATCTACCCATCCTGGCGCGGCCATCACCGCAATGGGAACAGTGACAGCCAAGGAGATGCTGAAGGAGTGGGGGATGTTAGAGGAAGAGGATGAATTCGACTTTTAGTGTCTTGTCAATCAATTTCTTGGACATTGGGCAAGAAATCGCTGGCCATGAAAGGATGACTGAGATGACTAGATGAGTAAGATGAATATCGATCAACGAATGAACTCAAAGCGCGCGTTTGCGATTACATCGACGAGATCTCGCCGCGACTCCTGCAAATCAGCCATACGATCCATGCCAATCCCGAAATCGCATTTGAAGAGCATCAATCGATGGAACTCCTGGCTGATGCAGCCGCCGTTCATGGCTACAGTGTTGAGCGTGGAATTGCCGGATTGGACACGGCCTTTATGGCGCAAAGCCAGCGTGGCGATGGTCCAACGGTTGCCTTTATTGCCGAGTATGATGCGCTTCCTGAATTGGGCCATGCTTGTGGGCACAATATCATCGGAACCGCAGTCACTGGTGCAGCGCTCGCCATGCAGGCGGTCCGCGACGAGATTGATGGGTACGTATTCATGGGATCATCACTCACGGTGGGGATGCCGTAAATGTGGTGCCTGAGTATACATCAGCGACCTTTAGCGTCCGTGCCGCGGACTCTAACTACTCGTTTGAGGTTCTGCAAAAAGTCATCGATTGCGCACGGGCAGGTGCGCTGGCAACGAGTGCCACGATGAAGTACGATCATATGATGCATTATGCTCAGCGGTTGGCAAATCCGACACTTGCGCGCCTCTTTGGTGACAACATTGCGGAATTAGGAGAGCACGTGCAGGAACCTGCCGCAGATGAACCGATGGGATCCAGCGATATGGGGAACGTCAGCCAAATCGTTCCTTCGATTCATCCCTATGTAACAATTGCCAAGCAGGGCGTTGGTGGACATACAGCCGAGTTCGCCCAAGCATCAGCCAGTGAGTGGGGCGATCAGGCACTGCTCCGCTCTGCCAAAGCAATGGCCATGACCGCAGTCGAGTTAATGATGCAACCTGAGCTCATGACGCAAGCCAAACAAGAATTCAATGAGATGGTAGATTTTGATGAGCCGTGGCGTAAACAACGATTTTTCAATAAGATGGATAGAGGATAAATGTGATTTTTAACGAAGGTGCTCGGCTTCGGCATCGCGAATGCGATTAAGCGACTCCGGTGTGACAGTAACCGTAAAGCGCTGAATCATACGATCTTTTACGACAATTTGAGCCGTCTCAATCACTGGTGCGAAGCCCATTCGCCGTCCATAATCCGTCCATACTTTAGCCAGACATCTCGCGTGATTATCTTGGGCCTCAAAGTCACTGGCTTCGATGTGGATGTTATCGTTGATGCGGGCAGCAATTCCTTTGGCAATTTGAGCCTTTCCAATCACCTGATGATCGGGGGTAGCAGTATCAAGCCGCACTGCATCTTCAGCGAACAGAGCCACTGCATCTTCACTATTACCCGTGTTCATCGCCATGAAATAACGTTTAAGTAACAACTCAGGATCTTCCATTTGTCCGTCCTTCCTAATGCCTGTCCAGGAAAATTTTGTCCCATCTGAGCTTTGGGAAACGTAGGACAAAACTTTTCTGGAGACCTATGTATTAGATAACGCTCAGTCTCAGTAGATCCAAATTTGGCGTTTTTGGCGATTTTCAGTCGAGATTGCAGGGATTTTGGAGTCATTTATTCAGATTTCGGTTACAGAAAACAACCTATTTCATATCTGAAAATCGCCCAAATCTAACGCAAAAACTAGATATCGACCGGCAAATTTGTATTTATGTCAACTGTTTAGCCAGAATTCTCTCTCAAAACCTGAAATTTGGATCTACTGAGTATACTAGTTAGACACCGACGATTAAACAAAAGTTCAAAGGCTCATCTCAGAAAATTGTGCAAAGCGGAGTTTGCATCAGAGGAAAAAGATGGCATTTGCACAATTTCGTCTGATGAGCGAAGTTCAAATGTGGAGCCACCCATGCGCAAGAAGATCGAGAAATATACAGCCCTCGTCATCCAACCCGAAGTCAACGTAGCGCGCGATAAAGCCGACATCCAGACCAATCTGGAGCGCTCCTGTAACTTGATCGACTTTGGCGTGGGCTACTTCTACGAGCGTCCCGTACGGCTCGTCGTCTTTCCCGAATACTTCTTGCAGGGGGTCACAACGCCGGGTAAAGGCGAAGATAGTCTGAAGGAGTTCATGAAGAAGTCCATCACCATCCCCGGCCCTGAACTGGATGTGCTCGGCCAAAAAGCCAAAGAGTATGGCATCTACATTGCAGGTGGCGGTGTGGTGGAGCAGGTTAAGGAGTTTCCCGATCGCTGGTTCAACACCGCCTTTATCCTTGGTCCCAGTGGTGAAGTAATTCTGCGCTATCACAAATGGCACATACCCGCATCGATTGGTCTTGGGACCAGTCCTCACGATATGCTTGACGCTTACACAGAAGTCTTCGGCAACGACATTAATACCTTTTTCCCAGTGGTCGATACGGAAATTGGTAAGCTTGGCACGATGACGTGCCACGATGGGGCCACACCGGAAGTCTCTCGTGCGTTGGGCTACAACGGCGTAGAAGTCATCTGCCATCCGGGTGCGATCCAAGAAGTAGAGGGGGTCAACGAACCGTGGGATTTCTGGCGCTTTACTCGTCGCACCCGGGCACACGACAATATGTGCTATCTACTCTGCTCCAACTGGGGCAAGGTCAACTACGCCTTCTATCCCAAAGCCTTCTGCCCAGGCCATTCGATGATCATCGACTATACAGGCATGATGCTGCGGGAAGCTTCTTACCCCGAAGAGCAGATCATTGCCGCCACCATCGACATTGAGGCACTGCGCGATCACCGGACCATCGCCAACCACAACATGTGGATCGACGTGCGTACCGAAGCCTTTCGCAAGATCTACGAAGAACCGATCTATCCGCCCAACCAGTTTCCACCTGGCAATCCGCCCAAGACTCTGTCTGACAAGATGACCGGAGCCAAGCGGGTCTATCGCACGCTTTATGAACGCGGGCAGTTTACACCGCCCCATCCCTATACGGTAGAAGAGATGCCGGAGCTTTTTGAGAGGCGGGTGCGCCATGCACAAGAGACGGGGCGTCTGCGCAAAGAGTAAGTGTGGAACGTGAGCTGTGGTATACTGCGATAAGAAGACGAATGCTACGATTCTAAGCAAGGTGATACATGATTAATTCATCTATTCAATATATAGAAGAGCGCGATCAAGGTCTGTGGATTTTGGGGACACGGGTTGCACTCGATTCAGTTGTGTTCGCATTCAGAGATGGATTGTCTGCCGAGACGATCGCGGCAGAATGCTTCCCAACGCTTACCCTGGAACAGGTCTATGGAGCAATTGCCTATTACTTGCGACACCGTGCGGAAATTGACGCATACTTAGAGAGTGAAGCAGTTGAAGATGTTGCTTTTCAACAATCTACCCGGCAAGCCGATCCAGACTTTGCACGGAAACTAGCGGAAGCTAGACGACAATTGCAGACGCCAGTCTCATGAGAATCCGTTTTCAAGCCGACGCTGACTTAAATCAAATACTCGATAGTTGTATTTTGAGCAGGTGCCAGATTTGACAAAGTCAAATTAAGCAGAGCAGACCTGCCGTTTGGCGAAAAGGGTAGCGAAGACCTCCGCAATCTCCTGTCCGTCATTCAAGGCATCATGAGCCGTCAAGATGAGATCTTGAATCAGTGACTGAGTTTGCTGCCGGGTAGCCTCACCAAGGGATTTGCTGGGCGAGAATTGAGTTTTAGCCAATGATGGTCCCAAACAATCAAGGTGCAAGAGAGAATAAGCCACGAAGACCAGAGACCAATGTTTTTTGAAAGGCGTGGGCAGTTCGCATGCAATATTCATCAAGACCAAGCAGTTGTTTACCATCCTGATAAACCGTCTCGATAGGCCAACGAAGCAGGTAAATCGAGAGAATGCGTTTGGCATTACAGTCGGTGCGATTGGTCACTAAAACGGCATAATTGTCTTGCAATTCAGGATTATCAAAACTAATCACGATGCGTACCTTGCCGATAGAAGGGATACGCACAGTCATGGTAAAGGTGTAGTAAGTACGACCATCAATGGTGACAGGCTTGTAGGCATTCTGGGGGGGATGTAGGGGACCAACTCTTTGACTTTAATATGTGGCCCCTCGAAAGTTATCGGCTGACCATCTTCATCCCGCAAACGAAAACTATTTGTCTCCAGATTGCGATTGCACTTCAAGATGCTGATCCAATCTTTATTCAGACGATCGAGTACAGCTAGAAAATCTGGAGCGAGATACCAACCATCGAAGAGAGCCCAACCAAAGATAAGGGTTCGTTCAACAGCTTTTTCAACCAGTTCACTGGCAATGGTTATCTTGGTCTTAAACGCTTCGTCTCGCTCTCGAAAGGCGGGGTCAGTTAATAGGTGGCTATCCACTCGTTTATGAAAAGCGGTTCGTTCTTTCTTTTTCTTGGGAATCTCGGTCACTGGGAAATGTTTTTTCCACAAATGCTTCCCAGTCGGTAAACTCTTCGTACCGTCGGTAGATACTTGCATCGACCGGAAAACGGATAGCGCCACTGACATAGTGACTTGTGACTAAGTTATGAGCCAGTGGATGCTGACCATTGCTATGATTGTAGTGGGTGTCGATATACTCGAACAGACTTCCCACATGTTCACATAGTGTATCGTCAATCGCTAATACCGATTCTGACTCTGAACGTTGGTATTGTGCTGTCTCTGACTATACGCTCATCATTGAGTTTTTTCGGCTCGCCAAGGAGCTTCACTCAGATACCGTGATACATTCGTCTTATCTGCACTATCTAGAATGCAACGGGCAATATTTGCCATGCTTTTGTTGTCCAAGACCATCAGACCCGTCAGATAGTTTTCAAAGTGGCGAAACTGTTTACGATTGGCAAATACTGAACGAAAGGTTTCGCTATGCTCCTTGACCAGTGGCGCTACATTTACTATCGGCAATTGCATCTTGATGGCTCCTTTTCTGCACTTTTTTCTTGATGCAATCTATTGAGATGACTTTTGTCTCTTTTGTCAAAATTGGAAAACCTTCATTTCACAACTATCGAGTCAAATAATCGTGAAGGCATTTCTGCGTCGCGAACCAAGCATTGATTTTCAGACTGCCCACGCGGCCAATTTAGCAGGCGTAGACGATATAGCTGTCTTAACGCTGGCTGCGAACGAAGGGCGATTGCTTGTCACTCACGATCGTCGAACAATGCCTATACATTTTGGTAACTTCATTATGAATAATACAAGTGCTGGTGTGTTGATTGTTTCCAGAAGGTTGTCTATTAGCAGCGTCGTGGAGGATTTGCTCACGATTTGGGTTGCCAGCGAAGCAGAAGAGTGGACAAATAGAATCTTATCCCTACCATTGTAAACTGGAACCCCTCTACAGAAACTTCGATACTTAACTAATATAAACAAGTTTCGGCATTCAGGTTCACATCAGTTGTTAGTGCGCCTCAACCTTAATCAGTTCGGGAGCAAATTATTCCATGAAAGTCGTCTCCAAACTCGTCAAAATGGACTTCGCTGTCGGCACAATCGAACGTAAAGACCAGTATATTATCATCACCAGCGACCCCGACCGTTCGACGATTGAAACTAAGGTGCGTGTCTCACCCGACGACGTCTGGGATATGCTCAAGGCAGGGCTGAATTGGCCAACAGTTTCGTATATACTGTCACTGCCGTTTTTGATTCGGCAAAGCAAACATACCGAGCCAAGCTGACAGACATCTTGCACCAAACCTATAGCGGCGTGAATGCCCAAATTATCACGTACGGCCACTATCATGCACATCACATTCTGCAGCTGGACGACAAGTTGCTTCTTAACGTCGCGTGTGGTGGGTTGGGCTGGTATGGCCTTATGACCTTGACCATGTTGGAATACGCAGACGGAAAATTGAGCATCCAACAACATCAAGTCCCCTTCGATATGACCGAGCACGAATGGCTAGTCAAGGCGTGCCAAATGTTGGATAACCGTTCGATTTGGTACTGGAGGGATGAGTGAGGATTGTAGAAGCGGTATAAAATAAAAATTATGCTTAAAGAACTGCTAAGGACGAGAACTCGACTAATCTCCTTACTTCTTGCCTTAGCCCTTATTGGGGCAATTATCATTTCCATTATCAGTGCATTGCCACCACGGACATTTACAATTTTGACTGGTTCTGACCAGGGTGAATATTACCGGACGGCCCAGAAATATGCAGAAATTGCGGCGGCAAAGGGCTTCACCCTGAATATTAGAACAACCGCTGGCTCTCTAGAAACACTACAGATACTCACCGCAGGGGAAGCCCATATTGGCTTTGTACAGGGTGGTTTGGCGAATGATGCCGACTCGACCCGCTTGAGCACGGTAGCCAGTATCTTTCGTGAGCCAATCTGGATCTTCTATCGCAAAAGTTTGGCGGACGAGAAGGGCCCCCTTCGCGATTTGACGCAGCTCCAGAATTTGCGTATTGCAATTGGTGCACATGGCAGCGGAACGCAGCCGCTGGCCCTGGAACTGCTGGCTAGCAACGGCGTTCACGCTGAGAACGCAACGCTGCTACCGCTATCATCCAGCGCTGGCGCAGATGGATTGCTAGACGGTTCCGTCGATCTGATGTTTATGGTCGTCGGGCCACGTTCCGTATTGGTCCAGAAGCTGATGCGTTCGCCAGATATTGAGTTGATGAGTCTCGACCGGGCAGACGCGTATCGTAGCCACTTTGCTTATCTAAGCAGCATTACACTCCCCGCTGGGGCAATTGATCTCCAAGCGGACATTCCAGCCACAAATAAGAAAATGATTACCACAGTCGCTAATTTGGTAATGCGCAATGACTTTCACCCCGATCTGCTGCGGCTGATAGTGGTGGCGAGTTTAGAGACTCACCGACACGGTGGTTTCTTTGAAATCCGTGATGAATTCCCCAACCTCAACTATCCCGATCTCCCTATTAAGCAGGAGGTACGAACCTACATAACTCGGCTGCGCAATGGGGAGAGTACGTTAGATGACTATCTTCCATTCTGGGCCGCAGCAATGGTAGATCGATACCTGCTCTTTGTTTTGCCTGCGGTGCTAGTCATTTTGCCCATTCTGGGCCGTAGCCCGCTGCTCTATAATCTCTTTATGCGTCGTCGAGTTACCCGCTGGTATAGAGACGTCCGCCAAATCGATCGGACTGTAAAGACGATGGCCCTTGCCGACGTGATAGAGAAGACTGAGTTTCTGGACAACCTAGAGGACCAAATCAATAAAGAGCTCAACGTCTCAGAAGCCTTTATGCCCGATGTCTACAACCTCAAAATGCATTTGAATATGGTTCAGGAAAGGCTGAGGCATCGAGAGACAGACTTAACGGCGTCCAAGTGAGAGAACATATGGTAATTCGCGTCGCAACATTATCGGACTTGGACGATGTGCTGCGGTTATTTGGTCATTTATCCGATCATCATGCCTCGCTTGATCGGACTCATGATGTTACCTGGCGCAATACAGAAGAAGCGGCCAACTATTTTGAGAAGCGTATTCAGCAAGGAACCGTTTGGGTGGCCGTGTATGAGACCGACATCATTGGCTATCTTGCTGGTCGTATTTCAACGCGGTTCCTACCTATCGCACGCTGGCATCGCTGGCGGAAATTCAGAATATGCTCGTTTTGGATGCGTACCGTGGAAGAGGCGTTGGCTCAAAGCTCGTCGAGCAGTTCTGTACCTGGTGTGCCGATCAGGGAATCACCCAAATCACAGTAGACGCGTTGGCTACGAATGAGGAAGCGCTTGAATTTTATAGACGTCTGGGGTTTGGCAATTACCTGTTAACGTTAGAGCGTACAATGGAAAACTGACCATGATCGAAATCTGTCTCACTGTTGAAGGCCAGCGTGGACTCACGTGGCCGCGCTGGCAACGTCTTGTTCCAGCTGTTGAAGAGCTAGGCTTTGCGGGCCTGTTCCGCTCCGACCACTTCTACGATGCGGATCCGCCCAATCAGGACTCGCTGGAACTTTGGACCTCGCTAACGTGGCTGGCAGCCAACACCAAACGCATGAGTTTTGGCACGCTCGTGACACCTGTCTCGTTTCGGCATCCGGTGCATATTGCACGAACGGCTAAGGATATCGACGATCTCTCGGGCGGGCGTATGGTTTTGGGTGTTGGTGCTGGCTGGGGTGGCGGCGTGCGTGAACACGAGGCATTTGGATTTGACATTTTGGAGACCAAAGAGCGTTTTGTCCGCTGGCAAGAAGGGCTGGAGGTGATTAAAAAGCTGTTGCAAAACGATGAACCAGTCACCTATACAGGCCAATACTATCGCCTGAACGAGGCCACTCTATTACCACGCCCTCAGAGACTAAGCGGTCCAACCATCATGATCGGCGGCAACGGACCCGACTCAATCCGCCCCAACAAGATGTTGGAGATGGCCGCGCGCTATGGCGATGAGTGGAACGGAATCTACCGCACACCAGCCCAATTTACTGCGCTCAGTGCCTATTTGGATGAATTGCTCGATCAGAACAATCGTCCGCGCACCGCTGTACGTCGTTCGCAGATGAAGGGCCTCATCTTTGGCCGCACCGATGCTGAACTTGCGAATAAACTGGATGGACACAGTGTAGATGAACTCTGGAACCGTGGCTTGGTTGTGGGGACACCCGCGCAGATAGTCGATCAGCTTGGACAACTGGCCGATGTCGGTGTGCAACGCGTTATGTTGCAGTGGGCGGACGTGGATGATTTGGATGGGTTAGAAGCGTTTGCGGATGCGGTTGTCTATAACAAGCCAAGGTGATATTGAGAAGAGGATCCCTCTCATGACCTTTACAATCGAAACAGCCAATCCCGAAAGGGACTATGACTCGCTTGCAACCTTCCTCAATCACTTTGAACCCGATCCCATCTCCGCAGCCGATATCCATGAATGGGATCAGCGAAATGCCGAAAATACCCTACGCCGCAGTGTTGTTCGCGCAGATAATGGTCGTGTCGTTGGTTACAGTGTGGCGGTACACGGTCCTTGGAACCGTGAAGGCGAATTCTACCTTTGGGTTGGTACAGATAAAGAATTTCGAAAACGGGGCCACGGCCAGCAACTGTATGAAAATGCGTTGGCCTTTATCCATTCTCATGACGGCACGTCAATCACGACAGATGTGGGGGAAGCCGAACCCGAAGGGTTGCGTTTCGCCAAGGCACGCGGTTTTACGCAATCCAAGCATTCCTTCCAATCTAAGCTGGAGCTCGATTCCTTTGATGAGGCCGCTTTTGCCGATTTGGTGGTTACCGCACAAGAGAAGGGCGTCCGTTTCTATACGCTGGCTGATGTGACAGATAGTGAGGAAACACGTCGCGGGTTATATGAGATTAATCGACGCACCTCGTTGCAGGATCCTGGCTCTGAAGGAACATTTCCACCCTTTGAACGATTCAATCAAGACGTCTTTACTGCGTCCTGGTATCGTCCTGACGGACAGTGGCTCGCGGCCGATGGTGACAAGATTGTTGGAATGTGCGCCGTCGGCTATTTTCAAGAGTCCAATTCCATGTACAACTTGATGACGGGGGTGGATGAGAATTATCGGGGTCGCGGCATTGCGCAAGCTCTCAAGGTGTTGGCGATTGGTTGGGCCAAGGGCCTTGGGGCAGACTACATACGGACGGACAACAATTCAGAAAATGGTCCCATGTTGGCCATCAACCGCAAGCTGGGGTATCAGCCACAGCCAGGGATTTACACGCTGATTAAGCGTGGGTTAGATACCTAAGATCTTCTTCTCCCGGATCATGTTTCAAATCCTGTCAATTACCAGACCCAAGGAGAAACCCTATGAAAAGAACTCTTTTGCTCATAATCGTCACACTATTGCTTGTAGGCGTGATTCTCAGCGGTTGCGCAGCCACCCCACCTGCTCCTGTAGGCGACGGTGGTGATGCTGCGGAACCAGCTGCTGCCGATTCTGCAATGGACAGCGAGCGCGCCAGCACCGTTATCTTTGATATTGATCAAGGCCCAGTAACTGACCCCAATCTCTGGAATCCCTTTGCACCCAGCCGACGGTTGGAGCATGGTCTCATGCAGGCCATGGCCGAGCCGTTGGTCATTCTCAACTATGAGACGGGCGAGTATATGCCCTGGTTAGCTGAGAGTGTCAGTGCCAATGATGATTCGTCTGTCTGGACGATCACCCTGCGAGAAGGAATCACCTGGAGCGATGGCGAAGCATTCGATGCCGATGACGTCATCTTTACCGTAAATTTGGCGACCAGTGATGGAGATCTGCAAATTCAGAGCTTTGATGGACTGGAGAGTGTAGAAAAGGTTGATGATCTGACCGTTCCGCTCAATCTGGCCGGACCAGATGTGCGTTTTGTGGATGCCAATATCTCCACCAAGCAGGGCGATGGCTTTATCGTTGTACCAGAGCATATCTGGGCCGACGTTGACGATCCAACCACCTTCACCTTTTCTGAACCTGTCTTCACTGGACCTTATTTGTTGGAGAGTGCGAGCGAGAACGAGTTTGTCTACATACGCAATGAAGATTGGTGGGGCGCAGCGACAGGCTTCCAGGAACTACCGGCACCGGCCAAGCTCGTTTGGACTGCTTATGGCAATGAAGAGGCGCGCACAGCGGCCATGGGCCAAGGCGAATTGGACAGCCTGATGAGCGTTAATCTGGGGGCCTTCCTGGCTCTACGGCAGCTCAATTCGAACGTTGTCGGCTGGACTGAAGGTTTGCCCTTCACCTGGATTGACCCCTGTGCCCGCAATCTGGAATTCAACCACACCAAGGCACCCTGGGACGATCCCGAAATGCGCCTGGCCATCAACTACGCCATCAACCGCGACCAAATCATCGAAATCGCATACGAAGGCTCAACTGTCGCATCCGCCAGCTTCCTGCCCGCCTTTCCGCCGCTCCAACGCTATGTAGACGCAGCAGAAGCAGCAGGTCTCTACGACACCTACCCGATTATGACCCACAATGCAGACCAAGCCAGAACCATCATCGAGGGCAAGGGCTATACGCTCAACGAGAGTAGCGGTTACTACGAGAAGGATGGGGAAGAACTGGCCGCCAGCGTCACCAGCTTTGACGATACCGAATTTAACGACACGGCATCACTCATCGTCGAGCAATTGCAGGCAGTGGGCATCAACGCCAGCCACAGCATCCAGCCGATTCCCGAATTTATCGACAATCTACTCGGAGCAGGTTTCGCTCTCTATGTTTTCTTTGGAGCCTGTGGCTCTGCTACCGAACCCTGGCCGTCCATGAATGCCTATAATGTCAGTCATGTGCCCGGAGATGCCAGTGAGCAGGTGGGCGGCTTCTACGCCAACGCCCCCCGCTGGAACACGGAGACAGCTGCGGCTTATAGCGCCATTGTCGACGAAATCCGCGAGTTGCCGCTCAACGATGCTGCTATCGAACCGCTCTTTATCGAGGCAATGGAACTCTGGCTCTCCGAACTGCCCGCCGTGCCACTGGTCGAAGCCGTCAAGCTAGTACCATTTGACACAACATACTGGACAAACTGGCCCACTGCGGAAAACAACTACATCCAGCCCGCGACGTGGTGGCAGAGTGCGCATGTGATTATTCATGGGTTGGAGCCGGCGCGGTAGAGTGAATGAGATGAATAAGATGAAAGGGATAGCGGTTTATTTGGGGATGGTCCATTTGTTGGCGTGGTGGATCATGCCGACGAGGGTACCAATGATGGAGGCATAAGTGCGGTAGAGTTTGCGGGCTTTTGGGGCTTCGACATAGTCGCATTCTACTGCGAACTCTAGCCATACTTGGGTTTCGGCGGCTTCGCCTTCGGAATCGGAGAGCTTGCTGATGAATGCTTTTTCATAGCGGCGTTTTCTCCAAGCTTCAGCAATATTCGAGCAAACCGAACGGGATGAACGACGAATCTGGTCTGTTAGAGAGTATTGTTCCTCTTTTGGAAAAGACTTAGATAATTGAAAGATCGTCATCGCTGCATCGAACGCTCGATTGTAGACATCTAAATCCCGATGATTAATAATCTCTTTCTTGCCCATAAACAAGCTCCTGTATACCGTACAAAACGATTAATATTCGAGGCAGAGTGTATCGCCCTATATGCTCAAACAAACCTTATGTATAGTATAGAACAACCCCAAGATACGAACCCTTTCATAATTCTGTCATCTTATTCATCTTGTTCATCTCAATCATGAAGTTCCACGGCCTCACCACCCCCTACATCCTCCGCCGTCTAGCCATGTTCGCCTTCACCATTTGGTTGGGGACGACGGTCATGTTTATCATTCCACGCCTGGCTCCTGGCGATCCAGTGCAGGCTATGTTGGGAAGGATGATGACGGAAGGGGCAAATGTAGCGAATAGCCAGCAGTTGATCGATTCCTGGCGACAGCGCTTTGGGTTGGATGAGCCGCTCTATGTGCAATATGTGAAGCACCTTTACAACTCACTCACCTTGAATACGGGCTACTCTCTCTCATTCTTTCCCAGCCGGGTTGATACGTTGGTGGCGCGCGCGATGCCTTGGACATTGGGTTTGTTAGGGGTGGCAACACTGATTTCGTTTCTGCTGGGCAATGGTGTGGGTGCGTTGCTCGCATGGCGACGGACGCCGCGGTTGGCCCGCTGGCTGCTCCCTCTCTCGCTGGCCTTTACGGCAATTCCAGCCTTTATGTTGGGCATTCTGCTTCTCTATCTCTTTGCTTTCAATAACCAGTGGCTGCCTTTTGCTGGCGGATATGCGCGTGGTTTGACGCCCGGTCTGAATTGGCCCTTCATCAACAGCCTGCTCGAACACGCCACCTTGCCCGCACTCTGCATTGTTCTCGTCAGCATGGGGAGTTGGGCACTGGGCATGCGAGGCATGATGGTTACCATTGAAGGCGAGGATTACATGGTACTGGCCGAAGCAAAGGGGCTGAAAGCAGCCTCTATCTTCTGGCGCTACGGCATCCGCAACGCGGTCCTGCCTCAAGTAACGGCTCTTGGTGTTGCACTCGGTGGATTGGCTGGCGGATCGATTCTGGTCGAGCTAATCTTTACCTACCCAGGCATGGGATACCTGCTCTATCAGGGCATTCTCAATTCGGACTACACGTTGATTCAGGGCATTGTCTTTTATGTAATTGTTGGGGTATCGTTGGCTGTACTGATTTTGGATTTTGTCTATCCGTTGATCGATCCTCGGATTAACTATCAGCGTCGTTAGTCGGCGCATTTGCAATGATTCTCTACTCCGTAATGTGGTTGTCGACTGGGAATTGCAGTCGGATCACGAACGATGCTGACGACGTTTGCTCAAGCACTAATTTAATGGGTATAATTATAATAATTACGCCCATTAAATATACAAAGTGGAGAATCCATGTTTTTCAACCGTGTGCAGGAGCTTCAATGGCTTTCAGAACGTTACGAATCAGACAAAGCAGAATTTATTATCTTGACGGGTCGACGGCGTGTTGGTAAAACAGCCTTACTAAATGAGTTTGCCCGCGATAAGTAAAGGGATCTATTTTCTCGCTTACCTCGATTCTGCGGAATCTCTATTGCGTAATTTGTCGGCAATCGTATGGGCAGAGGAGCATGGACCAACGTCAGCACCAGGATCTTATGAGTCCTGGTTGGGCTTATTTCAGGCAATTGCCCGGCTGTCTCGTGAGCAGCGCTTTGTTTTCATTCTTGATGAATATCCCTATCTGGCGGGCTCGAGCAGCCATCTGGCCTCAGTCATCCAGAAAATGTGGGACGAAGAACTGCAACAGACCAAACTCTTTTTTGTATTATGCAGTTCCTATATGTCTGTTATTGAACGCGACATCTTGAATCAGGATGCGCCGCTTTATGGACGCCGCACTGCACAGCTATCCATGCACCCGCTGACGGTTCAACAGTCAAGTTCGTTTTTGCCTGACCGTTCCCCCGTTGAATTGATCGAAACTCATGCGCTAGCCGGAGGAATGCCCGCTTACCTAGCCCAACTGGATACAGATCGTTCATGGTGGACAAATCTCAGCCAAACCGCATTCGATCCGGCGAGTATCCTCTACCATGATGGCCTCACCCTGCTGCGTGAGGAACTGCGCGATCCACGTCACTATGTGGCTGCGTTACGCGCAATTGCCAGCGGGCAACATACACTCTCTGGCATCGCCCGTGAAGCAGGACTTGAGCGAAGCAGTTTGCCTGGCTATCTAACACCGCTACAGGGTGCTGGTTATGTGGAACGGCGTATACCAATTGGAATCACTCGACGGAGTCAAAAACAGCGGGGAACTTGGCACATAGCGGATCCGTATATTCGCTTTTGGGGACGATACATCTTGCCCTATACGGGAGCTATTGAACGAGGCCAAGGTGCGGGGCTGGTCGAGCAAATCTTACGACCGACGTGGGAACAATTTGTGGCAATCACATGGGAAGATCTGGCACGCGGTAGCGTTTATAAACTGGCGAACCAGTATACACCGGGTTTCTGGCCTGAGGCAGTTGGCTCATGGTGGAACAGTCAAAATCAGATCGATGTGGTGGGGGTAAGCTATCAGCAGCGTATTGCGTGGCTTGGTGAAGCTCGCTGGCGAAATCAACCAATGAGCATAGCTGATCTAGAGGCACTCCAACGGAAGACCAAAGCCTGGCAAGGCGACGAAAACGGCTGGCGCATCTATCATGTATTATTCAGCCGCAGCGGCTTTACACAACCACTGCAAGACCGTACCAGCACAGATCCAGAACTACTGTTATTCAATCCAGAAGCGATTGTCGTTTAGAAGAGGCAGTTTTAATGGGGCAGCGAGGGCAATTAGCGTGGTTAAACGGCAAGATTCTTATCGGTGGCATCATATTGCTGACCGTTGCCTTGCTTGAGGTCTTTGGTTCGAGCATGTGGAATACAGAATTAGCTGTAGTCGGATCGACTCCCACCAACATGGTTCCCGCGTGGACTGAAGCTGATCTGCCGCTTGGTTTCAAAGAGGGGACGTGGGGTCACCCGCTTGGGACGGATAGCAAGGGGCGCGACATGCTGGCAGTGTTGTTGGTGGCGACACCCCGCTCGCTGCGTGTCGGCTTTATCGCAGCAACGGCAGGCATGATCTTGGGCATCTTTTTAGGCTTCACCGCGGGCATGGTGGGGGGCTGGCTCGATACGGCCATCAGTGCGTTTGCCGACGCCGCCATCACGATTCCCGGATTGGCCGTCCTGATCGTCATCGCCAGCTATGTGGAGCGCTTCGAGATTGGCTCAATGGCGCTGCTCATTGCACTCTTTGCCTGGCCGATTCCGACCCGCCTACTGCGCGCCCAGGTGTTGACCTTGCGTGAGCGCGGCTATGTGCAGATGGCTCAGATATCGGGGGCGTCACGCTGGGGCATCATGTTTGGCGAGATCATGCCTAATTTATTGCCCTATTTGGCCTCTAGCTTTACCAGTGCCGTCTCGGGCGCAATTCTCGCAGCCACGGGTTTAGAGACGCTTGGTCTTGGCCCTACCCGTATCCCCACGTTGGGCATGACCATCAACCAGGCCATCGACGCTTCGGCCATCTTGCGTGGCATGTGGTGGTGGTGGGGCACACCCATCGTGATGTTGATTATCATCTTTGTGGCCCTCTTTATTATGACCGTTGGATTGGATGAAGTGGCGAATCCGCGGTTGCGTGGACGGGAGGAATCGTGACATGGCGCAACTGGTTATTTTAGGTTCAGGCACACCGACGCCGACGGCAGAACGTTGGGGAACCAGTTTTCTGCTGGACGTCGACGGAGGATGGACAATGGTCGATTGTGGTCCTGCCGCAACCTACAAGATGCAGCAAATGGGCATCGCACCAACCGCTATCCGTCATCTTTTCTTTACCCACTATCATTCAGATCACGTGGCAGACTATCCCTGTTTCCTGATGACCCACTTTGAGCAGGCTATGAGCGCGGATGAGACGCTAACCGTCTATGGACCTCCGCCTCTGAATGCGATGACGGACAAAGTTTGGGGTAAAGAGAGTGGTGCCTTCTGGGATGATGTCGTTGCGCGTACACAACACCCGATGAGTATCAATGTTTACCAATTGCGAGGCGGTTGTGGTTCAAGACCTGAACCTACTGTACATGTCCATGAAGTTCAACCCGCTAACACGATTCAGCGCGGCGAGTGGTCCTGTTCTATTCACGAAGTCACCCATGCGCAACCTTATCTGGCCTGTATTGGGCTGCGTTTTGAAACATCAGCGGGCGTGATTGCTTTTGGTGGTGATGGTCATGCGGATGATGCCCTTGCTGAAGTGGCGAGAGACGCCGACCTCTTTGTGATGGCCGCAATGGGTTTTGAATCGGCGGAGTGGCGTCAGAAAGGGGCAGCATTAGCTCAGTCAACCAACGTAAAGCGGTTAGTGATTAGCCATCAATCGCCAGGGCTAACCGCGTCCAGCGATATTGTAAGCGAAGCAATTTATGATATTAAGCGTGAATTCAGCGGTCTCGTCTATTGGGGAAAGGATATGGTAACCATTGAGTGGTAAGATTAAGGAAGATCGGCACCCTGACAGTAGGTAAACGTGCAGATTTGGTAGCCATGATGGGCGATCCACTGACTGATATTACGTGCTTGCGTGAGCCAAGAGTCGCCATAAAAGACGGGGAAATTATATCGATCACCATCAACAATCAACCATCAACCATCAACAACTAGTACCGGAGAGCCTATATTGAAGCAGATCCACGGTGCACGCGCCATCGTCAAATGCCTGGAACGAGAAGGAATTGAGCTGGTGCTGGGTATTCCTGGCCTCTATAATATGCCCATTTTTGACGCGCTCTATCGCCATCCAACCATACGCACCATCACCGTGCGTCATGAGCAAGGGGCAGCCTTCATGGCGGATGGCTATGCCCGCGCCACAGGTAAACCCGCGGCCATCCTCACATTGCCCGGACCGGGTCTCACCAATGCCATGACGGGTATCGGCGAAGCCTATTACGATTCTTCGCCCATGCTCATTCTTTCGACCCAAGTCAACCGGGACTTCATCGATCAGGATCGGGGGCTGCTTCACGAGATGACGGGGCAGTTTGAGATGTTGGCGAAGCTGACCAAATGTGGTGAACGCATTACGGATGGTGCCGATATTGCGCCCATTTTCCATCGTGCAATGAAGGCATTGCGCAGCGGTCGTCCGCGTCCAGTCCAGATCGAGATTCCGCGCGACATACAAGTCGAGATGGTCCCTTGGTCAGATGAAGATACCGAGCCTCTATCGGAACCAACCCAACAACAGATCGTGACTGCGCAGATTTCCGCCGCCGCCGCGGCACTGTCTCAGGCCAAACGTCCGCTCCTCTACGCTGGGGGTGGTGCGATTGCCAGCGGTGCCAGCCCTGAACTTGTCTCGCTGGCCGAACGCTTGGGCGCGCCAGTCCTCACTACGGGTATGGGAGTCGGCGCGATACCCAGCGATCATCCGCTTTGGTGTGGCGTACCGTGGATTGCAGGGGGAGCCAATGTGGCCGACGTGGTGGCTGCGTGCGATGCCTTTCTGGCCGTGGGGACGCGTTTCAATCAGGGCATGACAGCAGATTGGTCGCTGCCGTTGCCAGAAACGACGATTCGCATCGACATCGACGCTGACGAGATCGAACGCAACATCCCCATGCAGCAGAAGATCGTCAGTGATGCCAAGTGTGCGCTCGCCGCGCTCAATTCTGCATTGGAGCAGCTTGGCGTCAATCGAGACAGCCAGGTCGATGCAACGCTCGCACAAGCACAACAAGCCTTCAAAGCGGGTTTGACGGCGAAGATAGGGCGCACTGAGCGGTGGGCCAGGGCGTTGCGTCAGGCGCTGCCGCACAACGCGATCCTTAGTTGCGACATGACCCTCTTTTGGGCCGATATGCTCAGCATTTTTCCCATTTACGAGCCGCGCACCATGCTCTTTCCGTGGGGCTTCGGCACGTTGGGGTTTGGGTTGCCTGAGGCGCTGGGGGCCAAGTTGGGATGTCCAGAGAAGCCAGTGGTCGCGATAGTGGGGGATGGGGCGCTACTCTTCACCGGCGGCGAGTTGGCAACGGCCGTGCAGTATAATTTAAACATCCCAATCATCGTCCCCAATAACAACGCATACAGCATGATTAAGGTGCAACAGCGGGACCAGTATGATGGTCAATTTATGGCAGTCGACTTGGTCAATCCGGATCTTCTGGAACTGGCAAGCGCTTTTGGTACATATGGTGAACGGGTCACCAGGCCCGATGGTCTGAAGGATGTGCTAGCACGTGCGCTAACAGCGGATAAACCGACGCTCATCGAGATCCCTTGGGGATGGACATGGGGAATTGAATCATGAACAGCGTTCTCAATCTTCTTTCCAACGAAAACGTTCTGGGGCCATCGCCCAAAGCGACCGCGGCGATCCAGAAAGCGTTGGGGGAAATCCATCTCTATTCCAACGACGTTGAGCACGTCTTTCTCGATGCGCTGATTCATAAACATGGACATGGTTTCACCGCGGCCAACTTTGTGAGCGGCAATGGGTCCTCTGATGTGTTGCGCATGGTCGCGCAGAGCCTGCTCCAGCCAGGGCAAACTGCTGTGATCGCTGCACCAACCTTTGGCATCTATGCTGGGTTTACGAATCTTTATGGCGGCAGTTCGATATCGGTTCCCCTTAGAAACTATACAGCCGATTTGCCCGCACTGCTCTCCGCGGTCGATGAACGAACGCGACTCGTCTTTCTCTGCAATCCGAACAATCCAACGGGAACCTTTGTCAGCCATTCAGCCATTGAGGAGTTTTTGCAGCAGCTTCCCCCTCACGTTACATTGGTACTTGATGAGGCATACCGCGAATTTGGCGATCACCCCGATCTGCCGCAAGCCGAAGAATGGGTAACCGCTGGACACAACATTATCGTCACCCGCACGCTCTCCAAACTGTATGGACTGGCGGGTTTACGGGCTGGTTATGGTCTGGCATGTGCAGACTTAATCGAACGGGTGCGTCAATATCGCGGACGTCATCATTGTGGACGGCCCACTTGGTTCGGCGGTTCGGCGGCTCTGGCTGACAGTACGTTTATTGAACAGACTCTGTCGATGGTTCGAACAAGCCGCTCCTTCTATTATGCCGAGCTGCCCAAATTGAAGATCGGCTATGTCCCGACCCAGGCAAACTATATTTTACTCAAAGATTTGCCCCTCACAGCATCACAACTCGTCCAGCAGGCCGAAGCCCAAGGCCTGCTGCTTAACCATACAGCTTGGGCCGGTCTGCCAGAGAATGTCCGCATTACCTTTGCCCGCCCACACGAAAATGAACGGGTTATCAAGACGTTGGCGGGAATTATAGGGGATGGAGTGGATGGCGGATAGTGGATGGTGGCTTGTCTCGCACCATCAACCATCAACCATCAACTATCCACATTTAACGTCTTGAGAGATAGATTCGCTCAATTCGTTCCACAAATTTCATTCAAGAGAGAACGCATGTTCACTGACCGTATTGAGGCTCGCTGGATTGATGCTTTCGCCCATGTCTTTGTGCTGAGTAAGGTGCAAGCGGGCGACCCGGTTGCGATTTTGTCCGAAACCCAGTCGCGCCAGTTAAATGTTCACTTGAGCGAACTGGGGCTGCTCAAGCTAGGTGCGCGGCCTTTTCATCTCTGTATTCCCACAGCGGTGCAAAGCGCGCCGGTCCCCGTGCGATCGACTGGCGCGTCGCAAGCCATCCAGGGGTTGGAGCCAGTGATTGCCGCGCTGACCAGCGTTCCCGTCGTTGTGGACTGCACCGTGGAAGGGTTGATGCATGCACCCGAACTACCGGCCATTCTCAAGAGCGGTGCGCGTGTCCTCAACATCAGCAACGAGCATCCCGATGCATTGGAGCGTCTGCTGCCAACCGAAGCGCTCAAAGCGCAGGTGCTGGCCGCATCGCGGTTGGCGCGCAAGGCCAGCCACATGCGGGTGACTTCTGCTGCAGGAACCGCACTCGAAGTGGGAATGACGGATGCGGCAACCGTGGGCATCTGGGGGTATACTGACAAGCCTGGAACCTTGTCCCATTGGCCGGGTGGTTTGGTTGTTAGCTTTCCCAAGGCCAATAGCGTCAACGGAGCGTTGGTTCTAGATACAGGCGACATCAACTTGACCTTCAAGCGCTATTTGCAAAGTCCAGTCAGGTTGACGATTGAAGATGACTATGTAACCAACATTGAAGGCCACGGCACCGATGTTGAATTGATGCGTCGCTACTGGGTCGCGTGGGATGATCCGGCGGCCTATGCCGTGTCGCATGTGGGCTGGGGGTTGAATCGCAATGCCCGCTACGAGGCACTGACCATGTACGATCAGCGGGACACCAACGGGACCGAACTGCGGGCCTTCGCGGGCAACTTTCTTTTTTCAACCGGTGCCAATGAATTTGCTGGGCGCTTTACCAAAGGGCATTTTGATTTGCCTGTGCGCGGCTGTACGATTGAGTTAGATGGGGTAGCAGTGGTGGTGGAGGGGGAAATTGTGGATAGTGGATGGTAGACTCGTACTATCTACCATCCACTATCCACTATCCACCATTCGAATAGGACAATGTATGATCACAACAAGAACTTCAACCATTGAACGTGGCGAAGGTCAGCCGCTTGTCTTTTTGCACGGAATTGGTGGCAATGCCGAGACGTGGCATTATCAACTTGAAGAATTAAGGGAAGACTATCACGTTGTCGCCTTGGATCTGCCGGGATATGGAGGCACCTCGAGTCTGCCGCAAATGACGTTTCCGGCGCTGGCTGATTGGTTGAACAAGACACTACTTAATTTGGAGATCGAGAATTCCGTACTGATCGGGAACTCGTTTGGGGGCATGATTGTGCAGGAGTATTTGGCTACATTCTCTGGTCAAGCCAAGGCTGCGGTGCTTTATGGAACAAGTCCGGCGTTTGGGCGCAAGGATGGCGAGTGGCAGCAGAAATTTATACGTGCCCGTCTCCAGCCGCTGGATGAGGGCAAAACGATGGCCGAGTTGGCTCCCAAAATTGTGCAAGGAGTGATCGGTTCGGGCGCGCAGGCTGAGGGCATTGCTTTGGCCGAAAAAGGGGTTGCGGACGTGCCCGCGGAAACATTTCGTGCCGCAGTCCACTGTCTAGTCGAATTTGATCAGCGGGCCAATCTCGCCAAGATTGAAATCCCATGCTTGGTTCTGGTCGGGGCTGAAGACACCAATGCTCCTCCACCCATGATGGAAAAGATGGCGAGCAAGATTCCGGGCGCTGTCTACCGCACTATGCCTGGACTAGGGCACATTGCACATATCGAAGATGGGGCGCAGTTTAATCGGGTGATTGTAGACTTTCTGCAACAACTTTAGTACAGCGTCAACTAAGTTTCTTGCATTTCTCAGTCAGACAAAACATCTGAAAACTTAATTTACGCTGTATTTAGTATGAAGAGGTGGATGGTTGATCGTGGATAATTCAGTTTTAAGCGACCCGTAACCAACAATCACCCACCATCCACTATCAACTATCCACCAAAACGAAAATGACATCACCACAAAACAAGACGATGACAACTTCAGATCTTGACGTCCCCATGTTCGAACCCGTTGCGTTCTGTCTGACCGCTGAGCAAGCTGAATTGACTGCCCTGGCCCGTCGGTTGGGACAAGAGAAGTTCGCACCACGTGCGGCTGAGTATGACCGTATCGCCACCTTTCCCATGCAGAATTACCGCGACATGCACGAGGCTGGCTTTCTGGGTCTCTGTATTCCACAAGAATATGGGGGCATTGGCGCAGATTACAAAACCTATTGTCTGGTGGCCGCTGAGGTTGGACGTTACTGTGGCTCCACTGCGTTGACCTGGAACATGCACATTAGCTCGACGCTCTGGACTGGCGCATTGACCAATGATCTACCAATGAGTGACGAGGATCGTGCTGAGCATCACGCACGGCGCGGTCTCCACTATCGGCGCATTTTAGACGAGGGTGCCATCTATTCTCAACCTTTCTCCGAGGGGGGCGCGGCGGCAGCTGGGACCATCGCATTTGGAACCCATGCCCAGCCCGCGGAGGTCGCGGGTCAGCGTGGTTGGCTCGTGAATGGGAAGAAGATCTTTGCCTCGCTCTCTGGCTCAGCCGATTACTATGGTGCGCTCTGTACAGAAGTGAACGAGGGCGAGCAAGCCAGCCGCCGCAATACCCTCTATTTGGCCATTCCTGCCGCCGCCACGGGGGTCAGCATTGTGGGCGACTGGGATCCACTGGGGATGCGGGGAACGGTCTCGCGTACGCTGCTGTTTGACGATGTTTTTGTGCCCGAAGAGGCCCTGCTCATGCCGCGGGGGATCTACATGCAAGCAGCGATCCGCTGGCCCCACATGTTCCTTACGCTCGCACCATCATATATGGGATTGGCCCAAGCGGCCTATGATTTCACCATTCGCTATCTGCGTGGCGAGCAGCCCGGTGCTGGTTCCACCAAGCGCCGGATGTGGCCCACCAAGCAGATCACAGTGGCACAGATGAAGGTCATGCTCGAGCAGACCAAGGCGCTCTGGTTTCAAGCCATCAGCGAAGCCAGAGCCAATCCAAGTAAAGACCAAGTCATGCGCGCTTACGCCACGCAATACACGGTGATGGAAAACGCCAATGAACTCGCTCAACTTGCCATTCGAACGTGTGGCGGTCAAGCCATGCTCAAAAGCTTGCCTCTTGAACGAATTTACCGAGATAGCCGCTGCGGCTCGCTCATGCTGCCGTGGACGGCAGAGATCTGCTTGGATCGATTGGGGAAGGGATTGTTGTATGAGGCGGGAGAGAGTGATGACGGGTGAGGGGTACTTATGCAGGATTGCTTGCCAGGGGAGACATGTAGTCTGTCTTAAAGACAAAGACGAGCCAAAGCGCTAACATATGCAAGATGTGACTCCACTCAGCCTCTGTAGATGTATGTGAACTAATTTTTTCCCATGACAGTTGGATATCGGGATGTCTCGGCACAAAGTGACGCTCCCATGCCTCTATGTGGAAACCGACGATTTCACCCGTTTGCGGATCGACTTTGGCATAAGTATCTTCATCCAGGAGAACGGATACAGCACGTACGGGCACTCCTGTTAAATAAATAACCAAGCTGTCGGCTTCATCGTCGTAATGAACCCATAGCTTGGCAGGATCAATTGTATCCATATTCAGCGGATTTACTTGTATCGAAGTTTTTTTCCCAATCATGTTTTATTCTTGCCAGATAATCGTTTCATCGGGATGAAGCATGTCAATATCAAATGCCGTAATTACTCGACCAATATTATTTTTGAATAACACGCATACCTTGAGCAATCGATCTGGAAGGTCGGGAGACAAGTTGTCCGCATAATAATTTTCCTTAAATTCATCGTGTCGGTCGACCGTGATCAGATTTGGCATTTCTATGGTTTCCCGAATAGAGTCATCATCAATTCCATGTTGGAGTTGGATATGATTCTGATAACGACTACGATGCAAAATGATCTCGATACCTCGCGGATCATACGTGCGAAAAAGTATGTTTGACATGAATTGCCCAATGTCATGGGGTGCATTGTTGGAAGTATAGAGTGAATCAGATTCTATGTCAAACAACCAAAAAATAAAGGTATGTCATACCCGAATGAACATCTCACTTTGGATTCAGCACCACGCTATCTTCACACCAACTAAGACCGCCTTACGTTTTGAAGGGCGAACAATCACATATGCCGACTTTGAGAAGCAGATCGAAGCTATGTCCCAGATGCTACGGCGGCAGTTGAACATCGAACAAGGCGATCGCATCGCAATTCTCGCCGACAACTGCCCAGAGTATCTCGTTCTGCTCTTTGCTTGTGCACGTAATGGAGCCATGCTCGTGCCGCTCAACTGGCGCCTGGCCATTCCGGAACATCTCTACATCTTGCAAAATGCGGCTGTGAAGGCGCTGCTACTCGAAGAGAGTTATGGAGATCGGGTTGCTCCCGTCCACAACGGGTTGTCGGAATGTCGGATTGTTGGTCTGGACTTTACGCCGCCGAATGGGAACGAACTGCAATCTCTGCTCAGTGCGGGAGTATCTGTTCAAGCCGTTGCAGATTGTCCGACAGAACCTGCCACCAAAGATATCAGCTTAGACACGCCGCTGCTCATCGTCTATACATCCGGCACGACGGGTCACCCCAAGGGGGCGGTTCTCACCCAAGGTGCCCTGCAGTGGAACGCCATCAACAGCATCCATCAGCACGACATGACCAGCCAGGATCACATCTTGGCGCCGCTGCCTTTCTTCCACGTGGGCGGACTCAACAACCAGACTACGCCCGCTCTTCACTGTGGCGCAACCGTGACGATTCATCGTCGTTTTCATCCAGATGAAATGCTGCGCACTATTTCGGACGAAAGTCCCACCATCACCTGCCTCGTGCCCGCAACAATGCAGGCCTGTATTGCCTCTGCATTGTGGTTACTGGGTCAACAACTGTACCGCAAGCCCTTTCGGATGCCTTTCGACAGCGTGGTATCTGCGTGCTTGAGATGTATGGGTCGACTGAAACCTGCCCGATTGCCATCTATCAGCGACCCGATTCAGATTTCAGCAAACAAGGCTCAACGGGGTTACCGGCACTGCATTGTCAAGTGAAAGTGGTAGATGTTCAAGGCAATGAAGTGGCAGATGGAACGGCCGGAGAAATACTCGTGCGGGGGCCGAGCGTGATGCACGAATATTGGCGTAATCCTACGGCAACGAAAGCCGCCTTACAGGATGGCTGGTATCATTCTGGCGATATTGGATATCGCGATGTCGATGGCTACTACTACATCAATGACCGTAAGAAGAACATGATCATCTCCGGTGGCGAAAACGTCTATCCCGCCGAGGTAGAGCGAGTACTTTACACCCATCCTGGCGTGCAGGATGTAGCCGTGATCGGCAAAGCAGATGTGCAGTGGGGAGAAGCGCCAATTGCGTTTGTCATTCCCACGTCCGACGCCGCCCTGACTGCGGAAGAATTACAAACGTTTGTCAGCGAACAGCTTGCGCGCTTCAAAGTTCCCCAAGAGGTTCACTTCGTCGACGACCTGCCGCGTAACGCGATGGGGAAGATTCAGCATTTTAGGGTGCGCGAATTGTATTCTCAGAGAAAGCATTAGCTGTTGATTTCTTGGGGCACCAAACAGGGGACTAACTGATGATAAAAAGCACATACACCATTATCTTTGCAGGGTTACTGTTCATCAATGGTTGCGCTAATACGATCGCAACTGTGCAAAACGAGACAACTACTCCTGTTCAACCAGACGAGTCAAGCATAGGCACAGACGAAGCATCGAATGCAAACGTCAAAAGTTCAGTATGGGAAAGGCGCGCGCCACTACTAGAAGCCAACTCTGAATTGTCAGTAACTGAACTGGACGGATTTATTTACGTAATGGGAGGCTATCCATCTTCTCGACAAACGGTTGATACGGTACAAATTTACGATACGGCTCTAGATAGTTGGCGTTTGGGCCCGCCATTACCTGTGGCTAGCAACCACAATGTAGCGGCTGCGGTCGATGGTCTGGTCTATATCATTGGCGGCCAGCCAACAGCTCGCGGTGGCGGTCCGTTCTTGCAGGATGTCTTTGCCTATGACCCGTCCACCGATAGTTGGAGCGAACGGGCTCCCATGCCAACCTGGCGGAGTGGTTCGGCAGGTGCAGTATTGAATGGAAAAATCTATGTTGCAGGAGGACGACCACCACATGGCCACGACTTTGCAGTCTACGATCCGCAGAATGATGAATGGACAACGCTGCCCAACATGCCGACGGCGCGCAATCACTTCGTGGTGGTGACCATCATGGATGAGATTTATGCTATCGGTGGCCGCTTTGGGGCTGGATTTTCTAGCGAAGTGACTGATATCGTCGAAATTTACAATCCTGAAACCAACGAGTGGCGGCGTGGCACGCCCATGCTGACCAAGCGGAGCGGCCACAATGGGATTGTGGCCAACGGTTGCCTCCATGTAATGGGTGGCGAAGGCAACGGCGCAGGAAACGTAAACGGACTTTATCCGCAACATGAAGTCTACGATCCAGGCTCAGTAGATCCAAATTTGGCGTTTTTGGCGATTTTCAGTCGAGATTGCAGGGATTTTGGAGTCATTTATTCAGATTTCGGTTACAGAAAACAACCTATTTCATATCTGAAAATCGCCCAAATCTAACGCAAAAACTAGATATCGACCGGCAAATTTGTATTTATGTCAACGGCAAATTTGTATTTATGTCAACTGTTTAGCCAGAATTCTCTCTCAAAACCTGAAATTTGGATCTACTGAGGCTCGGATAGCTGGACGAGTCTGCCATCCATGCCAATTCCAGTCCACGGCGTAACAGGCATGGCCATTGTCGATGGTTGGATTCATTTTCCTGGCGGTGGCACCAGTCAAGGAGGCAGTAGCGGCTCAAATATTCACCAAGTGTATCGGCCGGTGATGGATTGCACCTAACATTATGCTCAGCATCTACGTTGATAGGAGTGGGCTATCATGCGAACGCATATACTCAATCTCCTGCTTTAGGCAGATTTTTCGAGACTTACCATACATGAACCAACCAGCATTGCGTTCGAGACGACTTTCGTGCTGGATGGCTAAATTACTATGCAGATACTGCGCGACCAACACAGAATTTCTGCAACACATCTTCATCAATCTCCACCCCCAGCCCTGGCCCGGTTGGTACTGTGACAAAGCCATTAATTTGATCAAACGGTTGCGGTGACAGAGTCTCGCGTAGGGCGCTGGGAGTCCGGTCAAATTCCATCACCGGTTCCTGTTGGAAGGGTTCGGGCGTCCCTGCTGGTGGGCAAGATGGAATGGTGGCAGCAACGTGCAGCGTGGCCGCAATCATAATGGGAGATCCCCAGACGTGCGGATTAACCTGCACGCCAAAGGCGTTGGCCATCATCGCCACGTTGCGTAGCTCCGTGATGCCACCGACATTGATCACATCTGGCTGAGCAATATCCATGATCCCCTGACCAAAGAAATCCTTAAATTCGTAGCGCGTACGTAGCCCTTCACCACCGGCAATCGCCATGGGCAGGTCAGCTTGCACCTGTTTATACCCAGCCAGATCTTTTGCCCCAACCGGCTCTTCAAACCAAAGAATGTCATATTCTGCCAAACGTTGGCCGATGCGGATGGCTGTCGCTGAATTGTAGGCTTGGTTGGCATCAACCGCCAGATAGATGTCGGGACCAATGGCTTCACGGAGCGCAGCGACTCGCTTGATATCCTCAGCCAATGTTAAGCCACCAACTTTGGTCTTCATCCCTTTGAAACCCGCTTCGACATAGCTTCGGGCTTCGTCGAGTAAACGGTTGGGAAACTCGCCTTTGGTGTAATAGAGGCCAGTTGCATAGACGGCGACTTTGTTGCGTACTTGGCCGCCCAGCAGATCGGAAACAGATAGCCCTGCCGCCTTACCTGCAATGTCCCACAGCGCAATATCGATGGCGCTGATCGCGTTGCCCCCAAAGCCACCAGCCAAGTTAGCGTTGTACAACGCATGGTACATCTGTTGCCAAATGCCCAGCCGATTGAGTGGGTTCTGGCCAATCAGCCACGGGGCAAACATGTCATGGATGATTGCCGCAGTGGGGCTACTTGACCCTTCCCCCCAGCCGACAATCCCTTCATCGGTCGTAATCTTGATGATGCCTGTTGCCCGCTTGTCCGTCCACGCTTGCGACCAGCCAAAGGGGCGTTCCAGAGGGCATTCAAGTTGGTAGGTTTCGATTGACGCGATCTTCATATTCATCTGGTAACTTAGGCGTTGAGTGCCAATTTTGAAGGACAAGCTCTCGCAATACGTCAGCTACAGAGCGGAGCTGACGGTGGGCTGTAGTCTCTAGTTCTTGAACCAGCTTTTCTGGCAACTCAAGCGTTACGGTTAGGGTCATTTGAACCTCCGCGTGTATGAAAACTTTCGTTAATATAGTATATCATACCTGATCACTTGCTAGAATCTTTCGCCTACAGTATGATAGTCTGCACCTTAGCGCTTATCCGAAACGTTCTGTGGCGATGCATTTTCACTCGAGAAGCTAGCTGGACTCACAACCACTTTTCGGATAGGCTCTCAGGCGACGTCCCGAATTTTGGCATATCGCCTTCTTCTACTCCCAAACAGGATTTTCATGTTCATCAGACGAAACTCTGCAAATGGGTAAGTTCATATTGGGCGAAAACAGTCCCTTGCAACGCTTTCATGGATGAACCAACTATCAACTCAAAGGAAACCAATCATGACAGAGTCGAAAAAGTTGAGCCGATGACACTTCTTGCAATGGTCAGCCGTTGCTGGCGCAGGGACAGCCTTGATGGCCTGTATCCCTGCCGCCCCTTCTGGCGGACAATCAGCGGAAGGAGCAGGAAGTGGCGCCTCTCCATCCGAGCAGACAGAGGTATCAGTGATGTTCTGGGATGGCCCACCCCTCATCGGCATTCGAGAAGAGGCGTTGGCCCCCTTTGATGAGGCCCATCCAGAGTGCAAACTGAACTTTACATCGGTGCCAGGCGGCTGGAATAGTGGTTACGCGGATAAGCTGTTTACGCAGATTGCGGCAGGTCAACCACCGGATCTCTTTATTATTCGCATCGCTGATTTGCCTGAGTTCTTGTCCAAAGATCTGGTCTTGGATCTCAAACCCTTCATTGAACGTGACAACTATGATTTGAGCGAATTCCCTGATTTGGCGATTGAGAGTTATACCCACAATGGCGGCATCTACGGTATGCCAGACAATGTCGCCTCGATTGCCCTTTTCTATAACAAAGACATGTTCGAAGAGGCTGACGCCATGATGCCGACCGATCAGTGGGACGACGAGGGCTGGACTGTGGACGACTTTTTCAATTCCTGCGAAAAGCTGACCAAGCAAGATGCCAATGGTAGGACCACCCATTTCGCTTATGATGTGACTGGTTGGAGTGTTGTCTGGCAGACTTGGGTGCGAATTTTTGGCGGGCAAGTCGTGGATGATCCATTCTTTCCCACGGAATGCACCCTCGATCAACCTGAAGCGGTCGAGGCCCTACAATTCTATGCCGATCTACGCTGGGAATATGGGTTTGCCCCCAAACTGGAAGTCATGGCTGATATGGGCACAACAGAATTGCTCCTGACGGGGCGGCTGGCCATGCTCAACAATGGGAGCTGGGCGTTCAATAATTTCCGCGACACCGAATTTAAGGTCGCCTTGGGCCATTATCCAGCAGGCGCTGGCGGTCGTTCAAACTATGTCTACTATTTCCCATTGGTGATCCCCAAAACGACAGAGGCCCCTGACTGTGCCTGGAATCTACTGAAATATTTCAACGGTCCAGCAATGGAGAAGATCATCACAGAAGGTGGCTTACAGGGCACCCGCCTTTCGGCGCAGGAAGAGTTTTTCTTGACGGACCCGCTGCCACCGGAGAACAAGCACGTGATGGTCGATGCTGTCAGGCACTTCGTTGCGCCAGACCCCGTTCTGACAAACTGGGGTGAGATCGACAAAACCATGCAGGCTGAACTCGATCTCTTGCTGATTGGCGAAGAGCGAGACGCCCAAGTTGTGGCTTCAAACATCTGTCAAAAGGTGAACCCGCTGATCAAGGAAGGGCAATGGCGATCCTGAGGAAGAGACTAAGGCTGAGGCGAAGGTAGGTACTGTCGGATCTTCTTTTCTTAGCCTTTACCTCAGCCTCGAAAACGGTTCTACGCATGTTAGTGGATCAGGAAGTAGCGAAGTGGCGGGTAGCGAGTGCGCATACTTCGTTACCCGCTACTTCGCTACTCTGCCTCAAGTACACTTTGTCGCGTAGAGTCCAAAAACCCGAATCAAACAGGTTGATTTTCGTCCATCAAACCTTCTCGTGAGAGTTCTCCTCAGACCGACAAGGGGTGGATAATGGATGGCGTGTCATTATCAACTATCCACAAATCCCGCTCTATTTGTTCATCTTTTCGTTTACCAAATGCTTTGCATGATGACAAACTTCAAATTCACTTACAGAAGCGGCGAAAGCCTGCTCGGTTGGATGATGGCGTTGCCCTGGATCATCGGGTTCGTGGTTTTTACCGCTGGGCCGATGATCGCATCCTTGGTGCTGGCCGGAACCAGTTGGGATCTGATTTCACCTCCAGAATGGGTCGGGGCAGCGAACATCAAAAAGATGTTTTGGGAAGATGAACTTCCTCTCCATGCGTTGCGCATTACGATCACCTATTCGCTGATGGCGCTGCCGCTCCACCTCTTCTTCGGCGTTTCATTGGCAATGCTACTGAATACGAAGATCCGCGGATTGGCGGTTTTGCGCACAATCTACTATCTGCCGGCAATTCTCGCCGGCGTCGCTGTGGCTCTGCTCTGGCGTTGGATCTTCTCACCGGAGTTTGGTTTGCTGAATCTGGCGCTTTCGTGGGTCGGAATTCAGGGGCCAGCCTGGCTTGCGGACCGCACTTGGGTTTTGCCCTCTTTTGTTGTCATGAGTCTATGGAGCGTCGGCGGCAGCATGGTCATCTATTTGGCCGGTCTACAAGGCATCCCGACAGACTTGTATGAAGCAGCAGAAATCGATGGAGCAAACTGGTTCCAACGGATCCGAAATGTAACCCTACCAATGCTGAGCCCGGTTATCTTCTTTCAGCTCGTCATGGGCATTATCCACGCCATGCAAATCTTTACCCAAGCCTTTATTATGACCGATGGTGGACCCGCCAATGCTTCCCTCTTTTACATGCTTTATCTCTATCGGCAGGCGTTTCAGTTCTTTAACATGGGGTACGCTTCGGCCCTGGCCTGGGTTCTTTTTCTCTGTATCCTGCTATTGACCTTGCTGAATCTTTCGCACCGCATCTACCTGGGTTTATTACGAGGCGGAAACGGGAGGCAGAGAAGCATAAATGATCGAACGGCGCACACTGATTGGGTACAGGATCCAAAACCTGCTCAACTATACGCTCATTTACGCAATCTTAATCGCTGGCGCATGCGTCACGTTAGCCCCATTGGCCTGGATGATCTCGACCTCCCTCAAAAAACGTTCCGCAGTCTTTCGCTTTCCGCCTGAGTGGATTCCAGACCCTGTACTGTGGACCAATTATCCTGAGGCATTGACGTTGCTGCCATTCGGGACGTTTTTTGTCAACACGGTGATCATTACCTTCTTGGCTGTACTTGGTGAGCTTGTTTCCTCATCGGTGGTTGCCTATTCGTTTGCCCGTCTCCGCTGGAAAGGACGTAACCTACTGTTCATCATCGTGTTGGCAACAATGATGTTGCCGCGGCAAGTGACGTTGATCCCTGTTTTCATCATCTTTCGCAATCTCGACTGGATCAACACCTTTCGACCGCTGATTGTGCCTTCGTGGTTTGGCATACCGTTTTTCATCTTTCTGCTGCGTCAGTTTTACATGACGATTCCCTTCGATCTGGACGACGCCGCAGCCATCGACGGTTGTTCACGCTTTGGCGTTTTTTGGCGCATTGTGTTGCCGCTTTCCAAGCCAGCCTTGGCCGCTGTTGCGATCTTTTCGTTTCAATTCCACTGGAATGATTTTTTCCAACCGTTGATCTATCTGTTTGACAAAGAGAAATTCACGTTGGCACTTGGATTGCGCTTCTTCCAGGGAAATTACGGCACGGACTGGCATTATCTGATGGCTGCCTCCCTGGTGGTGATGTTGCCCGTCATCCTCGTTTTCTTTTTTGCTCAGAAGATTTTTATTCAGGGGGTAGTTTATACAGGCTTTAAGTAGCTATAGCCTTTCAGAAAAAGAATTTCCTGTCGTTGCTGGCATTTCAGCCAGTCAGCTACTCAGCTCTCTGGCTGACCGGCTGAGATGCTGACAAGCTTCTGTTTCGCATGGAAAACATTATCTGAACATCTATAGTGAATAATTTTTGTGTATCCGTAGCATTGAATTTTGGTGTGTGGTTTTGTCCGTTAAACAAACATTCGGCAGTGGAGAAAAATGAATAATCAATACGTACATGGATACGATTCACGAGAAAACATGCGGTTGCAAGATCAAGCCTCATCTCTGGTGGATCTTCTACATACAGACACATCCTATCCGGCGAATTCAACGGTCCTGGAAGCAGGTTGTGGTGTGGGCGCACAAACAGTCACGTTGGCCACGAATAGCCCGGACGCTCGCATTACATCGATTGACATATCGAAAGAGTCGCTCGCTGAAGCCAGAAAGAAGGTAGAGACAGCGGGGTTCTCCAATGTTCATTTTGAGCAGGGCGACATTTTCAATCTACGGTTCAAAGCAAATTCATTTGAGCATGTCTTTGTCTGCTTTGTGCTTGAGCATCTCTCAAAACCCGTCGAAGCCCTTACTCTGCTTAAACGGATCGTCAAACCGGGTGGAACCATGACCGTGATTGAGGGAGATCATGGCTCGACATACTTCCATCCAGATAGCGTACATGCCCATCGGGCAATTCAGTGTCAGGTGGAGCTTCAGAAACGAGCCGGAGGAAATGCAAATATTGGCAGAGAGCTTTACCCACTCCTGAGTTGTGCAGGCTTCGATTCGATAAACGTATTGCCACGCATGGTCTATGTCGATGCCAGTCGACCAGAACTGGTAGAGGGATTCACCAAGAAAACCTTTACAGCAATGATCGAAGGAATACGGGAAGCAGCCATTGAGGCTGAAATGATTGAGCCTGCAGAAATTGATCGAGGCATCAGCGATCTATACAGAACGGCAGAATCAGATGGTGTCTTCTGTTATACTTTTTTTAAGGCAGTAGCAAAAAAGAGATGAAAGCCTAAGACAAATAATTGGCATCAGTCATCGTTTTGGTCGGACGGCGAAGTTTGTTTGTCCATAATGCTGAACAGACAAGCTGTTTGTTCTACTAGCGAATCTGCGTGAAGTTTGTCAATGGATTTCATGGATGCTGGAGTCTTGATGACTGGGATATTTGATCTCTCTGCAAGCCAGTTGACTGAAGTATTTATTCAAATGACGGGCATCGCCAATTTTGATGACTTAAACTGGACGATTGTCAACGGTGGTAAAGCGTTCAGTGGATACAATGGAGAGAACCAACCAGCAATTCCCACTTCTCGACTGAAAGCGAGCATGGATATGGAAACACCAATTCGTCTCGGACTAATCGGCTGCGGTGGAATCGTCCAACGTGCTCATGTGCCTGCCTTTCTCTCCTTAAACAATGCAGCGAAAATCGTTGCTTTGGCAGATCCAATCACGGCAAATCTTGAGTCTGTCGCACGACGCCTTGGAGTTGTGTCAACTCAAAGATACACCGACTATCGGGTAATGCTGGCCAAAGCAGATATTGATGCAGTATCTATCGCAACGCCTCATTTCTTGCACACCGAACAGGTCATTGCTGCCGCTGAAGCAAGTGTGGCGATTATCTCTGAAAAACCGATGGCGACTTCGTTAGAGGAAGCCAACGCCATCCTTGAAGCTGTCGAGCGTCATCGTGTGCCGTACACCGTGATACATAATCTTCTCTTTTCTCCGCCCATGAAACAAGCCGACGCCGAACTTCGTGATGGCGTCATGGGTACACCGATTTTCGGTCGTGGTCAGAGTATGTGGCTTAAATCTGCTGATTTTTTTCAAAGACACTGGCTTGGCAGCAAGGCAGCTGGTGGTGGATGTGCTCTTGATACATCCTACCATGAAATTTACTCCGTTGAGGCGTTGATGGACACCCCGATTCGATACGTTTCTGCAAATGTTAATACGCTCGGTTTTCAGACCGATGTGGATGATATGGCAGTCATGCTGCTTGAACATGAAAACGGGACAGTCTCCACCGTGACCGCAAGTTGGTGTTCGCCCGCAATAAACAATCAAGATGCACAATGGTGCGAGGTACATACCACCAACGGATCGATTCGGGTCAATCATTATTCAGACCAGCCATTTTTGCGGTTTGCTCGACCCGATGGCTGGAAAGAAGTAGAGACACAAGGGATTTCCAAACAAAAGGGGGAAACCGGGACGGGACACACCGAATTCTTTGCTGCCGTATTTTCCGCCCTTGCCGATAGAAGCGAATTGCCAATCACCGGCAAGATGGCTCGCCACATTCTTGCAATTATCCAAGCGGCTCGACAAGCAACAGTCGAACGCCGAGCTGTCGAAGTGTGCGATTGATTAATTCTTGGGCTCATCTATGAAAAGTGTGCAAGTAACGGAGGCGCTCACGGTGGTGCCCTTTGCGCTCTATTTTCGCAATTCGATGTTTGTGACCATTTTGAGCGTCATCGGACAGATACGGATACATTGAACCTATGTATTGATTGTCAACATCGGGCCGAGCACTCGCCAATGCACTTGTAGCTCCTTATTCAGCCAGAACGCTTCGTCACCGAAATGGGCTGAAAACTGTTCCGCAAAGTTCGCAAGAATGGCACAACAAAGGCAAACTAAATGTGATATGATTCTTTCACGGGTTGAAAGATAATGCCCTGCGAGAAGAGCAAGGAACATTAATGTGACCATCCAGCGAGCGACAAACTCAGATTACCAGCAGCGAGTTAACCGAGTGCTGATCTATATTCAGAACCATTTGGAAACGCCACCGACACTCAGTGAACTGGCAGCCTTGGTTTCATTTTCGCCGTACCATTTCCACCGCATTTTTAGGGCTTATGTGGGTGAATCATTGGCTTCTTATGTGCGGCGCGTACGGCTGGAACAGGCGGCCATGCGGCTACTCCATTCAGAGCAAGAGGTTTTAGATATTGCCTTGAGTGTCGGATATGAAACGCAATCCACCTTTGGGAAGGCATTTAAGAAACATTTTGGCGTCGCACCAGCCACCTATCGACACGCAAAGGGTGTCTATGGAGCAATCTCTGCTTCTCAAATACTACAGGAGTCCGAAATGATAAAACCGACCATCGTCGAGTTAGAACCACAAACCGTCCTCTTTGTGCGCAAAACGGGCGCGTACAGTCAAGCGGCCAGCGATGCTTGGGGCGTGTTGATGGAATATGCCTATTCCCGTAGGCTCATGCAGAAAGAGACAAAGATGATTGGCATTTCGCACGACAGCCCAGATATTACGGACGATCATCAGTTACGCTACGATGCCTGCATTACTATTCCCGAAGAAATAGAGACTGAAGGGATCATCGGGATGCAAACAATTGCGGGAGGAACGTACGCGGTGTTTCTACATATTGGGCCGTACGAACATTTTAACCAAACGTACGATACCATATATAAGGTTTGGTTGCCCAATAGCGGAAGGCAGTTACGTCACGATCCGGCCTGGGAACGTTATCTGAACCGCGATCCACGACGCACAAAGCCGGATAATTTGCGCACAGAAATCTATATCCCTATTCAAGATTAGTTGTTGGTGATTGGTGGCTGGTAGTTGGTGATTGGTTACTTGCTGTCTATTTTATTCAGAACGGGTCACGGGTCAACTAATAACCAATCACTAATAACTAACTACTAACGACTAGCAACCAATGACCAGTGACGAATAACAAAATCTCAAAACAGGAATAAGGAACGTGAGAAAAGTGTTGATGGCGGCTGTTGCCGTTTTGGGTTTGCTTGTTGTTGCAGGAGGCGGGTATTTCTGGTATGTGTTTAACCCGCCGCTTTATAGACCGGGTATGGTATCTGCGGGAGAGGGATTGAGCGCGCCACTTGTACCGCCAGCACAGGCCGACCGCGCCAACTTTTGGCAAGTTGAAGATGAGATTGAACTATATCATTTTGCCGCGGGACAGGGCCGAAATATTCTCATGATACATGGTGGGCCGGGTATCCCCTATACACAGCCTTGGGCAGGATTGGAGCCATTGACCGATGCATATCAATTTCACTATTATGATCAGCGAGGGAGTGGTCAATCCACCCGTCCTTTTGTACCTTTTCTGGCAATTATTACGAAAACATGACCACGCTAGAGCAGACGCTTGGTCTTGCGGCGCAGATTGCCGATATCGAACGCATTCGCCAGATTTTGGGTGAGGAAGAGCTGATTCTGATTGGTCACTCCTTTGGCGGTTTTCTTGCAGCACTCTATGCAGCCGAATTTCCTCAACATGTGGAATCGATGGTTCTGATCGCACCCGCCGATGTGCTCGTGATGCCGCAAGAAACCAGCGATCTTTTTCAGGCCGTTAGAAGCCGCCTTCCGACAGAAATGCGCGCTGAATACGATGCGTATCTGAAGGAGTATCTGGATTTTGGCAATGTGTTCGGCAAAAGCGAGGCCGATCTTGTTCAGTTGAACAACCAATTCGGCCAATATGTGTCCAAGGTCATCGATTTGCCTGCATTAGCATCGGGAGAATCTGGTGGTTGGATGGTAACGGCCATGTATTTCAGCATGGGACGCCGTCATGACTACCGCAATGCATTGGAAGCGGTTGACGCGCCAGTATTGATTCTTCATGGTGCAAACGACGTCCTACAATCAGAGACAGCCAGCAGAAACTATGCAGATGCCTTTCTTAACGCGACATTCCAGTTGATCGACGATAGTGGTCATTTCCCATTCGTGGATCAGCCAGACGCCTTGGTGACGGCTGTTACTGACTTTTTGGCGCAGCCAAAATAGGTGGGAAGATTGAATATGGAATAAACGATCCAGATGGAGAGGAGCAAATCCTGCTCAAATATGACCTAAACTTAATGACAGTGTGTCCCAAAGTGTGCAAATGGAGACCGCTCAGTCAGAGAGACCGCTCTATTTACACACTTGGTGGTACACACCCAATTTTAAGGAGTCAATCAATGGGTACACCAAACAAACGGCCTCTCGGAAAAACTGGCTTGGAGGTGACCGAACTCGGGCTGGGAACCTGGCCCTTGTCTGTTTTGGAAGAAGGCAAAGTCAGCTATAGCGGAACACCAGAAAAGGAAGCTTTGGCCATATTAGACACCTATGTGGAAAGGGGCGGAAATTTTATTGATACGGCCCTGATCTACAACGGTGTTGAAACGATCATAGGTAAATACCTCAAGCAAATGGGACAACGCGATCGGGTACTCATTGCCTCGAAATCCTTTGCAGGTTACACGCCTGAAACGCACGCTGAGATTGAAGGCCATATTGAAGCCGATCTGAATACCAGCCTCCAAGACCTTGGCACGGATTACCTGGACCTATTCTTTCTGCACCAACCACCTTCGGAGCCCGATCTCATGGAACGGGCTCTGGCCAAAATGACCTCGCTTAAGCAAAGCGGCAAAATCCGCACTGTTGGAGCCTCCATCAAAGGGCCGGACGTAACACCCGCTACGCAGGCGATGTGCGACACCTATATGGCAACTGGCCAGGTTGATGTGATTCAGGTGGTCTACAGCATATTACGGCAGCAAAATCTCAGTGTGATTGAAAAAGCAGATAAAAACGGGACGGGCGTGATCGTGCGATCGGTTCTGGAAAGTGGCCTGCTCACTGGTGCCTATAAACCCGGCCACGTCTTCCCCAGCACCGACCACCGCTCTCGGTACAACCGGAAAAACCTGGACTATATCCTCGGCAGTGTCGAAGAGATTGGCGCAAATGCCATCCAACCACCCTATACCAGCTTGCCTCAAGCCGCCATGCGCTTCTCGATGGCACCACCGGGCGTCTCCTGCATTATTATGGGGGCCCAAAAAACAGAAGAGGTGCAGATGAATCTCAATACCTTGGATCTCCCGCCGCTGGCACCCGAGATGATCAGTCAGCTCCAGAACCGCTACGGTCATTTAACAGAAAAGGCCAACTTCGCTTGATTGGAAGAAAAATCACATGGACAACCTACCGGAACCTCAAAACGCCATCGCGTTCGACCTCCTCGCCAGTTTTGAGCGCATTCCACGAGGCAATCCAATTTTTTACTGCGAACCACCGGAGTGGGCAGCGGCTGCCCACGCAATTGTCGTAGACGATACCATCCACTACTTGTGGGGCAGACGCAAAGAGGGCAACTATTGGGTGCTGATGCACAGCACGGCTCCCGCGAGCGATCCCGCATCGATTGTCCAGGATTCAAGGAACCCTATCTTGTTACCATCAGAAGATGGGTTTGACGATTACACCGTTGAATACCCATTCCCGTTTTGGAATCCGACCCACCAGCGATTCTATGCATACTACCTTGGCCGGCAAAAGCACCCACCAAAGCAGACCGGTCTGCTAGTGTGCGACGGCGATTTGGGCCGCTGGACACGCGTTCGCCAGACCCCTGTGATTGCTGTGGAGACAGAGTACGAGGAGAAAGGTTCGTCACACCCCTCCGTGGCTGTCGTCGATGAAACCATTCACATCATTTATACGGGGGAGTCAGTGGGGCTACCGGTCATCTGCCACGCCACCGCGCCGACCAACGACCCTGCGAACGTGACAAAAAATCCAGCCAATCCCATCTTCAAAGGCAGCGGCCAAATGTGGGACAGTCAAGGAGTCCGTGAGGCCGAAATCTTCAAGGGACCGCACTATTTTCATATCCTTTATGGCGGGTCGGATGGGAACACCTGGCAGATTGGGCATGTTCGGACCAAGGACTTTCACACCTTCGAGCCAAATCCACACAACCCCATCTTTACGCCATCTGCCGATCGCAACATGTGGGACTGTGACGGTATTCTCACACCCCAGGTCTTTGAGATTGGTGGAGTCTACTACATGCTCTATGCGGGCCGGAAAGGGCAGGAATGGCAGTCGGGGTTGGCCAGAACGACTGCTGATGCAGTCTCACTCTTTGATTGCCACATACTTTAGGATCTCCACCACCTGCGCTGGTGTCTCGGCGGTGGCCATGGCCGCGGCATCCACCTCTTTTAGCGCGTGGCGCAGATCGGGAGCGTGAAGGGTGATGAGAGATTTACCTTTGGCGGTGGCATATCCGGCATCGAAGGCGGCGTTCCACTGTCTGTACTTGTCGCCAAATTTGACAACCACAATGTCGGCCCGATCGATGGCGGCACGGATGCGCATGGCGTTGATCTTGGCCGATTTGTGATCTTTCCAGAAGGGTTTCACCTCGCTGCCCAAAATGTCGGTGCCCACGTCGTCGCTCGCCGCGTGGTCGGTGATGGGGGCCAGGATGTCGATGGGTAGGTTTTGGTTGGCGATGCCCTGTTGGATTTCGTGGCGCCAGTTGCTGTGGATTTCGCCGGATAGGTAGATGGTGAGATTCATGGTGCTCCTTTTTTTGTGCATGGTTTGCGGTACGTCTTCCGGGGTGGTTCATTTTAGCTGGATAGATAGGTTTACACTTTTAGAAACAGAAAGAACGTTTATATTCTCTGATTTCGCCGGTTCTCAGAGAGAAAACGGTCTCATATAGATTTTTGTCTATATATCAAAAGTGTAAACCTAATTTTGAACCACCCCCGTCTTCCGATTTTTTACATGTGGGAAGAGTCTTTCTCCTCCGGTGCAGCCGCCAGCCGCAGGAGCGCACCATAGGCGGCATCCCTCACTTGCGGATCTGAATCCTCCTTCATCAGACGGGCAAGACGGTCAAAAATCGCTCGGTTTCGGTAGAGCGGCTCCAGTTGACCCAGAATGGTTGCGGCCTGTCTCCGCACCTCTGCGCCCGATTGTGGTAGATGGTACCAGGGCTGGGTGGCGTAATCGAGGGCCTCGATGCAGAGTTCGATGGACTGCCGGCTGAGATCCCTGTCCGTGTCATTGATAAAGAGTTGGGCCACGGTGAGCCGGTTGGGCCAGCTCTCTTCTCCCCGCATGTCGTCGAGGAGATGGCGCAAATTGGGGAGAAGCTCCGGTGGTGGCCCATCCGGCATGCCAATCAGGGTCATGGCTGCCCCAAAGCGTTGGGGCCAGGCACGGGCCTCAAGCAGCGACACGACTTGGTGATAGAGCTCATTGCCAGGGGTGATGTTCTGGGCAAAAAGATGACTCAACTGCTGTCGGGCTTCATCATGATTGAAACTCTCAATAGTACGAGGATCGCGTTCCGTAATGATCCCCAACCAATTCACGAACAGAACCTTGTTCGCCACATCCAGATGAGGGAGCAATGCACTCACTGCCTCGCAGCGCACGGAGATCGAATTATCCTGAAGTTTGGCCGTGATGGCTTTTTTGGTCTGTGCGTCGCGGCCCACCAGACTCCCCAATGCACGCACCGCCGCACTACGCACATCATAAAAGTCATCCTGGAATTTGGCCATGATGGCATCTTTGGTCTGTGTGTCGCGGCCCACCAGACTCCCCAACACACGCACCGCTGCACGGCGCACATATTCATTATCATCCTGAAGTTTGGCCGTGATGGCATCTTTGGTCTGTGTGTCGTGGACCACCAGACTCCCCAATGCACGCACTGCCTCACGGCGCACATATTCATTATCATCCTGGAGTTTGGCTGCGATGGCATCTTTGGTCTGTGTGTCGTGGACCACCAGACTCCCCAATGCACGCACTGCCTCACGGCGCACATATTCATTATCATCCTGGAGTTTGGCTGCGATGGCTCCTTTGGTCTGTGTGTCGCGGCCCACCAAGCCCCCCAATGCACTCATCGCCTCACGGCGCACAGACCAGTGAGCATCCTGGAGTTTGGCTGCGATGGCATCTTTGGTCTGTGTGTCGTGGCCCACCAGACTCCCCAATGTACGCACCGCCTCACGGCGCACAGACCAGTGAGCATCCTGGAGTTTGGCTGCGATGGCATCTTTGGTCTGTGTGTCGTGGCCTACTAGACTCCCCAATGCACTCATCGCCTCACGGCGCACAGACCAGTGAGCATCCTGGAGTTTGGCTGCGATGGCATCTTTGGTCTGTGTGTCGTGGCCCACCAAACTCGCCAACATACGCACCGCCGCACTGCGCACATCCTTATCAGCATCCTGGAGTTTGGCTGCGATGGCTTCTTTGGTCTGCGTGTCGTGGCCTACTAGACTTCCCAATGCACTCATCGCCTCAATGCACACATCATAAAAGTCATCCTGGAGTTTGGCTGCGATGGCTTCTTTGGTCTGTGGGTTGCGGCCCACCAAACTCCCCAATGCACGCACCGCCGCACTGCGCACATCCTTATCAGCATCCTGAAGTTTGGCCGTGATGGCATCTTTGGTCTGTGTGTCGTGGCCCACCAAACTCCCCAATGCACGCACCGCCGCACTGCGCACATCCTTGTCAGCATCCTGGAGTTTGGCCATGATGGCTTTTTTGGTCTGTGGGTTGCGGCCCACCAGACTCCCCAATGCACTCACCGCCGCACTGCGTACAGACCAATGAGTATCCTGAAGTTTGGCCGTGATGGCTTTTTTGGTCTGTGGGTTGCGGCCCACCAGACTCCCCAATGCACTCACTGCCGCACTGCGCACATCCTTATCAGCATCTTGAAGTTTGGCTGCGATGGCTTTTTTGGTCTGTGTATCGCAGCCCACCAGACTCCCCAATGCACTCACCGCCGCACTGCGTACAGACCAATGAGTATCCTGAAGTTTGGCTGCGATGGCATCTTTAGTCTGTGTATTGCAGCCCACCAGACTCCCCAATGCACTCACCGCCGCACTGCGTACAGACCGATGAGTATCCTGAAGTTTGGCTGCGATGGCATCTTTAGTCTGTGTATCGCAGCCCACCAGACTCCCCAATGCACTCACCGCCGCACTACACACATCTTCATCGGTATCTTGGAGTTTGGCCATGATGGCTTCTTTGGTCTGTGTGTCGCGATCCACCAGACTTCCCAATACACTCACCGCCTCAATACGCACAGACCAATGAGCATCCTGAAGTTTGGCCGTAATGGCAATGCGCAGCGAACTTAACGCTTTTTCATCCAGCAGCGGCTGCGTATTCTCCAAAATCGGCTGGTATAGCGCCTCACTTCCTAGGCCCCCAATCAGCAAACGCAGCGCATCTCCCTGACCGATGCGGGCCAGATGGGTCAATGCAGTCAAGGCAGCGTTCTGTAGGGTGGGAATGTTGCTAGTATGGAGCAATGATGTACGTGCGTAGAGAGTCTCCAACAGGGCAGGTATCAGCCCTACGTCGTCCGCCATGGCCCCGGCGGCCAGAAAGAGGTCGCGGTGTAGGATCTCTTCGTCATCGCTCTCTGCAGTGAGAATCTGCTGCACAAAGTTGCTGACCTGATCCTGGCGCTGTTCGATCACGCCCAACTGGCCTGCGCAGAGCAAAATCGGCTCTCGCCAGCGGGGCTTATGGAGATGGGGCCTTAACGTTTCCCAGCGTTTCTGGGGGTCAAGCCGGGCCAAGGCACGCCCGGCAAAATATTCTTGAAAGGTGAGGTGCAAGAAGCCAAAGGCATCCCGCCCTCGTTCGGCCAGCAGCCCGGCAATGGCGCGCATGTCGTGCAGAAAGGCGGCGGCATCCTGCTGGGCCTGGATCCGCGCCTTCTCGGGGACTGGCTTATTTGGGTCATGGCCCTCGTAGCGCAGACAGATATCGGCCAACGCGGCTTCCAGGTCGTGACGGCGGGCCGTGCCCGAGGCGCGGTGTAGCTGGAGCCAGAGGGCCAGCTCCATTAGGTGACCAATGGCGCGGTGGGGATCAAAGCGCTCTGGCGTCTGCTGGCGGGCCCCGCGACTACGCTCCTGCTCGCGGTTGTCGATGAGGGTGCGGACGTAGCGTTCATACAATTCCACCCGGCGGTCGGGCAGCTTGCCCACCTGACGACGCAGAATGGCCAACATGGTCAGCAGCAGCGGGTTGGCCGCCAACTGTTCGACCGACGCCTTGGAGCGGACGTCGCCCAGGAGATTCTCTTCTTCGATTGCCGCGGCCTGGATGGCGGTGGGGGTCTCCCGACCTGCCGCCCAGATCTCAAAGGCCCGGCACCACTGGTGGGCAAAGATCTCGATCTCCTGGGGACCAAAATCGAGAACCGTGACGTGGGGTAGGTCGCCAGGCAGACGAGCCTCGCGGTAGCCCACGACGCGGCTGGTTAGCACAAAGCGGTTGCCCCGTCCCTGCCAGTTGGCGATCAAACTGCCGGCCTGTTCGGCCACGTGCTGACGCATGGTGGTTTCCAGCACCTCGTCCAGCCCATCTAGCAGGAGAAGGGCCCGCCCGCTATTGAGGGCTTGGGCAAAGAGGGGGGCCAGACCGGGCAGGCTGCGCCACCGTTCATAGTAGATGGCCAGAAAGTCGGCCAGGGCAATGCCTTGATTATGGCGACGATAGTCATCATATGCCGCTAGAGGCACAAAGATGGGCAGCGTCTCACCAGCAGGACATCGGGCGTGGGTTAGGGCCAGATAGTGAAGCAGGGTGCTCTTGCCGGAACCGGGATCACCCAGGATAACCAGCCCACGCTGGGTCTGGTCGCCGATCACGTCAGAAATGGAGCGACGCTCCAGCCGTTGGATCTCCGCTTTGCGCGCCTGGCGGGCCTCGCTGCGCCAGCGCTCTAAGCGTAACGCGTCCAGATGAGCAATGACCTCTTCCCGCTCCAACTGTCCTTCCATCTCCAACATAAAGCGACGCTCTTCTGCGCTGTAGGTGTCCGCTGCTTCTGGCACTTCGGCAATGGTCTTGAGCTCAACGTAGACATCTTCGAGCTTGAGGGCCAGCGCCTTGCCCGATGGTGAAATGCCCCGGAAGGTGAGCATTTCAAATTGGTCGATGAGGGTCTGGCGGTAGTTCTCCTCCAGTTGGGCCATCTCGGCATCACTGAGTTCGCTTTCGCGGGCCTGCAGACCGTCGGCAATCCGGGCCATGCGCTTATTCAACTGCTCGATGGCGTCCGTGAGTTCAGGGGAGCCAGAATCGATCACGCTGGCGTTGTTGCCAACCACAATGGTGCGGCTGTTTCCCTGGATCTCACCAACGTTGATGAGCGATCCGAGGTCGGCCCGGCTCAGCAACGCCGCCACCTCTTGATACCCTCGCTGTTGGTCACTCAGACCCTGTGGGATCGTTTCAATGGCCTCCAGAATTGCTCGAAGCAGATCAACTGCCTCGAGCTGTTGGTCTACCACGCCATCGGCCATGGTGTTGAGTCGCTCAAGTTCTGCCAGCGAACGACGCGTCAGCTGCACTTCCTGCTCTTGGAGACGCGTCAGGGCATTCATGCCTTCGGTCATCTGGCGCAGCACCCCAATCTTGAGGGGTTCTTGGAGTAGTGGCTCTTCTGCCGCAGCCAGGTAAAAGGCCCCCACCATGTCTTGGACCAGGGCATCAAAATCTGGCTTGCCCAGTTCAGTCACGTCAAGCCCAGTGGCCTCAAATTCTTCGCGCAGGGTGAGAATGTCCAACTGTAAGTTGGGCTTGGGTGAGAGCAATTTGCGAAATTCACCAACCACCACTGGTGCCAACAGCCATTCATAGCAATTGTCCCAAACCGTCTGGTAGTCTTCGGGCAGTGCTTTCCAATCTTTGGCCATAGCGAAAACGGCCTGTCCGGCGGCGCGACCGAGTGCCTCCATGCGTTCATCAGATTCACCAAAAAGCGTGCGCACACCGCGGAGAGACGCATTGATCAGGTGGGTGGCAAACACGGCACCCAATCCGCCAGCCGTGTTTGCACCAGCATTCAATAAGAATTGATGCACTTCGGGAGAAAGGAAGAGATCCATCCACTGATTATACCATTTTTCTAGAATTCGCTATATTTGTTGACGAGCAAGGATGAGGACGGTTCAGAGCGCAGTTCTGATCACCCCAATCAACCCGTCGAAGTCAATCGCCCTAAAGTCAGTCGTATCCAATTCAATCAGATCCCCACCGAGATCCAAAGCGCCATACTTCTTGTTGTGCCACTCTGCCTTGATGGCTTCGATGGTGACGTCGCTGTCTCCATGACCGGGATGTCGTTCACCGGTGTGCATCCGTCGATTGAAGCGTTCGGCCAGAATGGTGGGTTCTGTATGGCAATAAATTTGAAATGGATGGTAGTCGTAGGTCTGTTTGAGCGTCAAAAAGCGGGGCGTGTTGAATTGGGGAATAAAGGCTGTCTCCACGATGCAGGAGACGCCTGCTTCAAGTTGACGTTCGAACAGGATAAAGAATGACTCATAGCTGGCTCCCCCCAGCTTTTTTGACCACTCTCGATCCGAGTACCCAAGCCCTTCGAAGAGCCCCTCCTTGATGTCGTCCTTGCTCAGGAGGGGCAGACGAAGTTCTTTGGCGAGACGTCGACTGAGGTGTGTTTTTCCTGTTCCTGGGGCGCCATTTACAATAACGACGGTACATTTTGATGATGCCATAACGTGTTCCTCCGATTGATTCGATAACGGTCTACATCGCAATCAGGTTCCGCTGCGGTATACGTTGGTAAGATTCTTCTCAATGAACGTTGCCGTTCCGAACCATTGCAGCATACGCTTGTGCCTGCGCGACCATATCGACCTCGACCATCTGATTCCAGGCATCCATCAACCTCTGCGTGACCGGTCCTGGCCTCCCTGCACCAATGGCGTGACCATTAAAACGCGTGGCTGGCATGATGGAAAAAGGAGTTGATGTAAAGAACGCCTCATCTGCCGTCATCACGTCGTAGGGTTCCAAATTGCATTCACGACAAGGCAGGTCCAATCGGTTTGCCAACTCTAGGGTCGCTTGTCGGGTTACGCCGCGGAGAATGTTACGCGGCTCCGGTGTCAGCAGTTGCTCGTCCTTGACCAAAAAGAAGTTCGATCCCGTTCCTTCGGTGAGAAAGCCATCCTCGTCAATCAGAAGCGCCCACGCATTCGGGTCTACTTTTTGTGCTTGCAAATTGGCGCTTTGATAGTAGATACGGCTCCGGTTCTTAACTTTTGGGTCGATCAAACGTGAGGGGACAGAGCGCTGCGCAGGAATCACAGCATGGACACCATTCCCATAGTCGTCGGCCATTGCAGCCAGGTGCCACGTCAGCGGCCAACAGTTGATCACAATGGTGGCCTGCAAGCCCTGGGGAAAGACCAAATGATAGAGTCCAAGAGGGCCTCGCGAGACATTGTGGACGATCTGAAAGTCTAGCCCATCGGGAAAGCAAGGGCGATTCCGCTCGATGGTTTGCAGTGTGGCAGCCTCCATCTCGTCCGCCGTCAATCCACAGTCGATCTCCAGCGTTCTGAGTCCAACATAGAGTCGGTCAATGTGATCGCGAAGACGAAACGGCTGGCCATTAAAGGTGCGCGTTGTCTCAAAAATCATGTCGCCAAACATCAACGCTGAATCGAAAATCGAAACCCGTGCGTCGGATTCGGCAACAAATTCCCCGTTAAAATAGACAGTGCGTTGCGTTGACATGTCGCTCCTTTCCCTCCATTCTGAATAGATTCGGTACCGAAACCAATAGACAAATCAAATAGAAGTCATACGATGAGGAGAAGGCGTTCCCTAACGCCGCCCGTGCGCATTCGAGATTACACGCAGTAGGATTTCTCAGAGGTAGAGCGTTCAAATGGCGAAAAAAGACGCAGTAGAGAATCTCGGACCATTTGGCCCGCTCGAGTCTGTTTTGACTGAGAAATGCAGGATTATGTCTACTGCGTGTAATAGAGAATGCTGCACCATACATGACAACTCCACCTTGGGCGGGGTTTATCTGATTTGTCTATAAGTTCTGTATGAAAGCACGTTTTCCTACAGCTTTGCCAGATAAAGCAAAACTATGTTTTCATCATGACTGCGGCACAATAGAGTGTATTTGATTTGGCAGAGTGTGTCAAAGGAGAGGGATAATCTACTTCGCTTCTCGCTGTTTTGTCCTATCTGCAAAGGCAAGTACAATATCTCCATGACGAACCACAACTTGATCGCTATCCCTGCCGAAAACGAACCCATCCTCCCCTGGCTGCGTCGCGTTTGCCAGGAGCGTCCCCCTCATATTCCAGCCATTCGGCGCGAGTTAATGTTGCGCGTCCTCTGGCAGGAGCATTACTTTACCCGCCAGCAGCTGATTGCACGAGTGGAATCTATGCTGGGCTATGGCTACTTTGGCTCCGATCCAGACGCCACGTTTCGCTGCGATATTGCTGTCGTGCGAGCATCATTAGCCGCCGAAGGGTATCTGCTGAAGTATGAACAGGGTGATGATGAAAGAGGTTACTATATTGAAGGGCGCCCACGCATGAACCCCCTACTGAAAAAGATGATTACGGGCGCGGTGGCTGAGATTGATCCGGCGCAGATGGCGGTGACGCGTCGATTGACGCCTGCCCAGCAGGTTCAGAAAGCCCTGTCTATGATCAACGTAGCCGAGCAGGCTGGGGTATACCGATTATGTAGTCGGCAACCTGAGTTAGGGCAAATCGAGGCATTATATCTTCTACGGATGAAAACGTTGGGAGCAAACAGTGACTGAGCCGTCAACAACTGGAAGATGTTCTGAATCAGGCCACCTAGCAATTCACATGAATTAGAAATACGAGAGTGTGTCCCAAAGTGTGCAAATGCAGCCGATTCTCTGACTGAGATGCGTCCATTTACACACTTTGTGGTACACACTCAAAAAAATTGGAGAGAGTCTCTTGACGAATCAACGCCCCAATATCCTCTTTTTGTTCAGCGACCAACATCGTTTTGACGCCTTGGGCTGCAGCGGTGCGCAGATCTGCCGTACTCCAGCCCTCGACTCATTGGCCGAGTCCGGCCTGCGCTTCACGCATGCCTTCACGCCAACTGCGCTCTGCTCACCCGCGCGGGCAGCCCTCTTGAGTGGGCTCTATCCACACAACAACGGTCAACTGGCCAATATGGGCAACTTCAACGGCGTCTTTGATACGCAGATGCTTGATGCAACTGGATATCCACAGCTTCTCAGCGCGGTCGGGTATTCCGTCAATTATGTGGGCAAATGGCATCTACCCAGAGAGGGAGACGCTGATTTCTGGCACTTCGATCAATGGTTTACTGATCGCAACTATGCGCAAGAAAAAACTGAGCTTGGCTTGGATGTGGATCGCTCCAAAGAAGTGCAGCGTTTGGAATGGGGTGGTGAGGCACCGTTCTGTGGTCAAGCAAGGATCGCTGCCGAACACTTGCAAGAAGCCTGGTGTGCAGACAAGACGATCGACCTCCTGAAGACACATGCCGACGGCAACAAACCATTTATGATCTTCACCTCTTTCTTTGGCCCACACTTTCCATACGCTGTGCCCGCACCATACGACACCATGTATGAGCCAGAACAAGTTGAACGTTGGCCCAATTTTGACGAGACATTCGAGAACAAGCCCCTGATCCAACAAAAGGAGATGCTCCGCTGGAATGCCAGCCACCTCACCTGGCCCGATTGGCAACAGGTGATTGCGCACTATTGGGGCTACTGTCGCTATATCGATGACCAGATCGCACGCATCCTGACCCAGCTCCATGCTTTGGGATTGACAGACAATACCATCGTGATCTATGCGAGCGATCATGGTGACATGGTTGGTTCCCACCGGCTCTTCAACAAAGGGATGTATATGTACGACGAAATCTATCGCATCCCGCTTCTGATCCGCTGGCATGGTCAGACTCAACCGGGTACCCAATGCGATGAATTCGTCAGTTTGGTCGATCTGATGCCGACTCTTCTGGATGTGGCAGACGCGCAAGTGCCCACAGCATTGGATGGCCGCTCCATTCGACCGTTCCTGCAAGGCGAAACTGTGCCAAACTGGCCCGATGATGTCTTCGCCGAGTTTCATGGCTACGAATCCACTCTCTACTCCCAACGCATGGTGCGCACGAAATCTTGGAAGTACATCTATAACCCCGCCTCAGAAGATGAACTCTACGATGTGGCCAGCGACCCGGGCGAGCTGAGGAATCTGGCGAATCAACTGGGCTACAAGCATGTGCTGAGACGGATGAAGGCCAGATTGGTCTCCTGGCTTGACCGCACCCACGACACCATTTCTGAGGATGATAGCTGGAAGGGATCTGGATATGATCTCTATTTGTCTGGGCGGGAGCAATAGGGCCATTCCAGAGAAATAAGTCTCTAAAGTGAAACACAGAAAGAAATTAGAGATAGGACACGGATTTTCACGGATGAACACGGATAAAAATCCTGAAAATCCAGTCAATCCGTGTCCAAAGACTTTCTTGGCTTTACTAATGTGCCAAGTCGATTTCTCTGGAATGGCTTGAGCTTTTCCAGATCAAATTAGGGATTTTAATTGTTGGAAAAGCCTAAATCGATTTTGCATTGACATCCCCAGGAGCAGATGGCATATCTGTACACCACCATCTTGACAAACCCCATAAACCCGTTTACGATCGCTTCATCAAATCTTGCTGAGCCTTAGCCCTTTTTGATAGATGGACAACACAGTTTATGGACCATCCCTCGCCCAAAACTATTCTGATTCTTGCTGCAAACCCCATTAATACCAAGCGTCTTCGTCTCGCCGAAGAATTAGATAGCATTGAAGCAGCGCTCCAACGTTCTACCCTACGCGATCACTTCATAATTCGCTATCAACATGCCGCCCGTCCCGACAAAGTGCGTCAGGCTCTGTTAACTCACAACCCTCATCTGGTCCATTTTTGTGGACACGGTGCAGGTGAGGAAGGGATCTACTTTCAAGATGACGATGGTCGTGCCGTACCTGTTAGTGGTGAGTCCTTGGCCGATCTCGTTCGGCTCTTTCCTTCCTTGGAATGTGTCGTACTCAATGCTTGCCTGACCGACGTGCAGGCAGCAGCCCTGGAACAGTACGTTGGCTATGTCGTGGGGATGGTACAGAAAGTGGGCGACGCCACGGCCCGGCAATTCGCCAACGGTTTCTATGATGGTCTCTTTGCTGGCCGCTCGATCGAACATGCTTTCGAGTTGGGCCGCAATGCCCTACATCTAGGTGACATTCCCGACGAACTGACACCCGTGCTGCGGGGGCGATTACCTCGACAGCAGGCCACGATCAATCGTGAAGGTGCGCTGGCTCTCTTTGACGAGCTTGTCCAACCAGATGGTCGCTTGCGCATCTTGCTGCTGGCTGGACAAGCCAAGATGGGCAAAACCCACTTGCTCACCAAGGTTTTCCCGCTTCGCTTTGAACAGCACCTAGGGGCCCGCAGCGCAGTGCTAGACCTGCGCAACCCGATGCAGAACGGTATGGATCTTATCAACGCTCTTTGTATGCTTCTGGGTGATCATCGCTTCCCCATTACAACCGAACTTCTCCAACTTTGGCTGAACCGCCCGATCCATGAAGATCGAAGTTTGAAAGAGGCACTCGCCAGCGCCAGCAGGGACCATAAAGAAATAGGGGAAGTCCAACGTCGACTGCAGGAGGTAACACGCTCCTTTGTGAATGACTTACGTGTCTGGTCAGACGAGCGAGTGCTTCTTATCTTTGACTCGGTCAACGCTGCAGGGCCACAAACTCAACAATGGCTGCTCAACACTCTACTTGTACAACTCTTCTCCCTGACCCACGTTCGTGCCGTGGTAGGTGGGCGTATCCTTCCCCAGACCAATGGTGCCTATGCTGCTTTTGCCCAAAGCTATATACTCCAGTCAGTAACCGAAACTGACGCCTATCTGACCTACTGTCGCAAGATCAACTCCACACTTCCTGAAGAATCCATCCCTGTGGTGGCCCACATCACTGATTACGTACCCGGAGCCTTTGCTGAGATTGTGCAGACCAAGTATGCACCTCATGGAGGTGTCTATGTCTGAAACCCAATTCTCCCTCGATGCGCTGATAGTCGATCTGCAAGCCGCCACGACCTCGGCAGAGAAGGCCGCGGTCGTAGCCGAATTGAGTTTTACCGACTTGGACGACATTGCTGCCGCTGTAGCCCGCCGCTGCACGATTCTGCACTGGTTTGATGAGTCAGTGATCGCCGTGCTCCTAACCGACCTGCTACCCGACATCACGGATGAAGCTCTCCTGACCCGGGCTGCCGAGCTCTATTCCCAGCTCCAGCAATACCTTTTCATCGAGCAGGTAAGTCCAAATCAACTGGCCTACCATGACCTGACCCACGAAGGGCTAATCGCCCGCTACGCTGAATCTGATCCTGACTTGCTACGCACAGGCGCTCGTCTAGCCGCACGGGCCTATTTGGCGCGAAAAGATAATGAGGCGTCAGCGGGTGAAGCTCTCTACTGTTTAGTTTTAGCCGGAGAGCCAGAGCAGGCAACTGAGTTATTGGATGAGATGCTCCAAAGGGCGGATGGTCGAGAAGATTGGCAAGCATTTGTTTCTATCTTGGGGTTGCGAGATGAGGCTGAGCAATATGCGTTTGTAGAATCGCTGCCACGGACTCCTTATCACCATTTAGTCAGTGGCATTGCCTACAGCGACCTGGGGGATCTGAGTGCCGCCATCTCTGACTATGATCAAGCTATCTCCCTCAATCCCAACTACGCCACGGCCTACTACAATCGGGGTAACACTTACTACGACCTGGGGGATCTGAGTGCCGCCATCTCTGACTACGACCAAGCTATCTCTCTCAATCCCAACTACGCCACGGCCTACTACAATCGGGGTAACACTTACTACAACCTGGGGGATCTGAGTGCCGCCATCTCTGACTACGACCAAGCTATCTCTCTCAATCCCAACTACGCCACGGCTTACTACAAGCGAGGCATTGCCTACCGCGACCTAGGGGATATGATCACTGCCATCGTTGACTATGACCAAGCTATCTCTCTCAATCCCAGCTACGCCACGGCTTACTACAAGCGAGGCATTGCCTACTGCGTTCAGGGGGACATAATCGGTGCCATCGCTGACTATGACCAAGCCATCTCCCTTAACCCCGACTTTGCCATGGCTTACAGCGATCGGGGAGATGCCTATTGCGACCAAGGAGATCTGAGTGCTGCTATCGCTGATTACGACCAAGCTATCAAACTTGCGATTCACCTTCCTGACAAAGGCGCACAAGCCTATAACAATCGGGGGAATGCCCACCGTGACCTGGGGGATCTGAGTGCCGCCATCTCTGACTACGACCAGGCCATCTCCCTCAACCCTGACTTCGCCACAGCTTACTACAATCGGGGCAACGTGCATCGTGCGAAGGGGGATCTGAGTGCCGCCATCTCTGACTACGACCAGGCCATCTCCCTCAACCTTGACTACGCACTCGTGCAAAGTAACCGCGGTGATGCGTTGCGGCGACTTGAACAATGGGAAGAAGCCCTTGCTGCATACCGCCAGTCTGTTGACTTGGACGCTGACCGCTTCTGGGATTGGGTGGCACTGGCTGCGGTCGGTCGTCATGCTGGAAATGAGGCGGTTCGGGAAGAGGCGATTGAGCAAGCGCGTCGACTTGTTGATCCAGATGATGCTTATAACATGGCGTGCGTTGAGAGTATTGCCGGCAATCGCGAGAAGGCGTTAAACTTGTTAGCAGAAGCGCTCGAGAAGAACCCAAATCAGGTGGACTGGGCACGGCAGGATCCTGATCTCCTTTGGCTACATGATGAGCCGCGCTTTTGGGAATTGGTCGGGCGTGCGGATGGCGGGGATGAGAGCGGATGGACAGAACTGACCTTCCGGGAAGAGATCGGACATTGACACTGTTGGCTCTGTCGACCCGAACTGGGACAGTGCCGAATGCATCGCACGGGTGAGATCTGATTGGATTCTCACCATAATTTTTCACCCGTGCATTGCATTCTCGTGAGCCTCTCAATTGAAGTGCAGCCCTCCTTTAGAAACCGATTGACGCTCTAGCAGAGCACATGCTATACTCAACGGCGAAACCACATTTTTCCCTATCAAATAAAAAGAAGAGAACCAACTATGGCAAAGAAAATCTACGCCTACGGCATGGATGGCTTTATTACTCCGATGATGAAGTTTTTTGCGGCAGAGGGCAGCCTACCCAACTTCAGCCGCTTTTTGCGTGAAGGCACGGTCAACCAGACTTGTCCATCTTTCCCCGTGTGGACACCCACCAACTGGGCCACGCTCTCCACGGGCGCCCACACGGGAACACACAGTGTCTCTACCTGGCAAACCATCATTGGGCCAAATGAACCAGTCGATAGCTTTGATGGACGGGCCAACAATGCCGAGCGCATCTGGAATGCACTGGAACGAGCTGGGCTGAAGGGTGTCGCAGTTCACTATCCTGGCGCCTACCCTTCAGGTGTCAAAAATGGCTATGTGGTCGATGGCTTTGGTCATCCCGGTCACGACAAAACCGATTTCGAGGTAGCTGCTGCTCAGGCTTACACCACGGTGGCGTCTGAGGTCAGCGATGTTGCGATGGGTCATGATGGTTCGGCCATCAGCGGTCCACGCAGCGTGGAACCCATTCCCCCTTTCACTCCAGCGAATGATTGGGCGAACTTGCCCGCCAGTGCTTCACCGGCTCTAGCCACCACGTTCACGGTGACGGCAAGACTTGGAGGTGATACCAACATTTTTCACCTGCTGGCAATCGACAGTCAGGGGAATGGCTATAATCGCGTCCTCATTTGCCGCACAACAGATGGTTCCGATCTTGTGGCCACTGCCAATCTGGGCGAATGGAGCGACTGGGCCATCGAAACATTTCAAATTGAAGGGCGAAGCCAGCACGCGTCTGTCCGCTTCAAGCTGTTGGAACTATCACCTGATGGCAGCCGGTTGAAGCTCTATCGCACGCAGGTTACCTATACGGATGGCTTTACGTATGGGGATGATGAACTCGCTGCCGATCTGTTGGAGCGTTTTGGACCTTACCAGGAACATGCCTCCATGACGCCCTATACCTCCGGGATGACCGATTTCGATACAGCCTTGGAGGAATGCGAATATCAGGGTCTATGGTTTGCCGATGTGGCCAATTATCTGCTGCATGAAAAGGGCTGTTCCTACTTCATCTGCCACTGGCACCTCTATGATTATCTGAACCACATTCACTTAGCCGATGTAGATCCAGAATGTCCTGGCTTCGATTCAGAGACAAAGGAGAAATATCTGGACTATTTTCGTCGGGCTTATCAGGTGGGCGATCGGGTCTTGGGTCGCATGTACGAAGCAGCCGATGCGGCAACTGCTGCTGGCGATGAAGTCTATGTGGGCATTCTGGCCGATCACGGTGCATACCCCGATATTCGGATTGCCAACATCCGCCAGTTTCTCTATGACCAGGGTTTTTTGGTCTTGAAAAATGGTCCAGCAGCCATTGCACAGGATCAGGATCGAATTCCCAAAGAGGAGATCGACTGGGAGAAAACCACGGCTTATATTGCCAAGCGGGGTTTTGACATTACCATCAATGCCGAACCAGGTCCCAAATTTGATGAGATTGAGCGTAAGCTTCTACTCGCCCTGCGTACGTGGGTGGATGAAGAAGCAGGGCGCACACCGATTGCCATCGCCCTACCCAAGCGAGACGCTTATCTGTTGGGACAATGGGGCGATCAGTGTGGCGATGTGATCTTTGCGTGGGACCACGGTTACGTCAGCGGCTACTATACCCAATGGAAAGGGATCGTCGGCGGCGGTAATGTGGGTGCGCCGGAAGTCTACGGTGCCCATCATGGCGGTTTTATTCCCATCGATAATGGTTTTTCATCCACCTATGCTTCTTTTCTATTAGCCGGACCGGGTCTGAAACAGGGTTACGAACGGCCCACCGATCGATTGGGCTACATTCTGGCCGTCGACGTTGTACCGACCATTTGCCATATCTTGGGCATCGACCCACCGACACAGAGTCAAGGAGCGATCGCTCGAGATCTGTTTGAGGGGTATGAGATGGTGAGGGAGCGATGAAAAGATGATAGGGTGATGAGATGACAGGGTGATACTGTTGGCTAATTAAACGATGCTTGATTTGTTTGTTTAACAACGAAAAATGTACTGCTTGTCACAGTTTTCTAGCACATTGATGCCCACCCAGGGTTAAAACTACTGGGCTCCAGAACGACGCCCCACAAGCCCGCTTCAGAGGGCTTAATTCGATAGCCCCGTCCATTTATGGCGGGGTGGGCATCACTTCTTCTTTGTTACCCACAATCCGATCAACCCGGCGATTCCCAAAAAGGCAGAAGCTCGCAGCATCCAAGCCAACGTTGGCCAATCTGCTCCAGATTCTTGACCAGCTAAGAAGGCTAATCCTATTAGCGTGGCCGAAAAGGCAAGTCGCCCGGCCAGACTCTGGATAGAGAGATAAGTCGCTCGCTGCATCTGGGGCACTTGAGGTGCAATTGCGGCATTCATCGGTGCACGCGTCAGGCCAAATGGTACGGCTCGTAACAAGATGAGGGGAACGATTAGCAAGTGTAGAACCACACCCATTGCGGTAATGAGAAAGGTTTGTACTCCGGCAGCAATGAGGAGCGTAGGGCCAACACCAATCCGCTCGCTTAGTTTGATGCTGCGTGCAGCAGCGTATGCCCCAATCAGGGTTGAGAACCCCATTACAAGTCCAGCAACCAACGGTGTGGGGTTGCTGGCGAATGGTAGATCGTCTCGCAACAGATCGAGATAGGGTTGGTAGAATTCGTAGGGAATGTGGTTCAGAACCGTCATCAGGACGGCATAGGCAAAGAGCCAACGCAAAAAAGGCTGCTGTAGGTAATGCAGACTCAAGCGTAACTGTTCTTTAAACCCCACAACAGATACATTCGCGCCTCGATCTGATATGGAGTTTTGCACGTCCATCGGTTCGCGAAAGAGGAAGACAATGACAATGGCACCAAGTGCACCAACGAACGAAACGGCATAGGCAAGACGCAGTGCGATCATGCCCACGAGACCACCCACAAAGATGGCGAAACCATTGGCAATGAATCCGTTTCGCTCCGCAATCGCTTCGCGCTCCCCAAATTGCTCTGTTTGACTTAGAGCGGCTAATGAATCGTAGTGGAAGGATGTATTGGTTCCAGAACTAAAGGCAAAGCCCGTTGCGAGAAAGAGTTGAGCGAGCGCAAAGAGAATGAACTCACCCCCCACCAAAAACAATCCATACGACATTGCAAACGCAACCGACGAAATGAGCATGGTCGGACGACGTCCGAATGTATCAGAAAAGTAGCCCGAGGGCACTTCAAGAATGACAACAGATAGATAGTAGAGCGCCTCCAATTGTAAGACCTGTTCTAACGATAAGTGCTGGCTAAAATAGAGAAAGAAGATCGGCATCCAGGCCAATGCGTTGATGCTCGCAACATAGTATGGATAGAGTCGTATGTTACGTTGCATTATGTGATTTCACCCGATTTGACCGATAGCGATTTACCAGTTCTGGTTCAGCCATCTGTAAACGTCGGGGGGGAACGCCTAATGCAATCGCCTCCAGATCGTCAACCACCATCTCTCCCAAATCCCACATCGCTTCCTTCACCGACCCCGCTCGATGGGCCGACAAAATCGCTCCCTTTGCCGACCGAATTGGATGGTTTGGGTCCAATGGCTCTCGGGGAAAGACATCGATGGCGGCTCTAAAACGTGCGGCCAAGACCAGATCGGTTAATGCGTCAAAGTCGACGACGTGAGCACGGCTGATCAAGACGAATACAGCACCTGGTTGAATCAGTTCCAGCTTTTCGCGTGACAGCAAGGCTTGGTTCTCGCCACTGGGTACGGCCAGAACAAAGATGATTCTTGAGGTCGTGAGGAGCGTCTCTAAGTCAACGGGTGTAATACCCTGTCGACGCAGATAACCGTCACCCAACCAAGGGTCGTAGGCCGAAATGTTGCACCCAAATGGTTCCAGCAAAGGGTGTAGTGCACGTGCCAACCCACCATATCCGATAAAACCAACCGACTGTCCAAACAAAGGAAATGTGGTGGCATTCCCGCTCCAAAGATATTGTTCGTTCCCGGCGCGCATGTCCCGATCGCCTTCCACTTCCGCGACTTGAGGACCAAAGGCTGGCGCGGCAGACATGACGCGAATCCGCCTGTCAAAACAATAATCATAATCAAAGTCGAGAGGAAAGCCACCGGATACAGTCAGAATTGCCCGTAATTTTGGGGCTTTATAGAGCGCATCTCCGTAGCGCCAGTTGGAACAGACCACAGCATCCGTCTGCGTGAGTGCCCCAGTTGCGTCTTCGAGCGGCATGGGTTCGTCTCGTCCCCAGACGACATCAGCTATATTGTGGAGCCGGGTCTTGTCTTCTGTAGAGAAAATTTCGTCCATCTTGCGGAAGTGGGGATCGACGAGAACGTTTATCTTATTCGACATTGTTTCTCCTAGGATGTAAGTGAATCCAATAAGTACTTGGACACGGATTGATTGGATTTTCAGGATTTTATCCGTGTGTATCTGTAAAAATCCGTGCCCTATTTCTAAAGACTTTCTAGACTTCACTGATCAGTTATTCTGCATCTTCATGAGGTGACTTTGCAGCAAAAATGGTTAGTTTTAGTTCGGCATCGTCCAATAAGCGGTAGATGCTGTGACGATGTGGTCCGTTCACTTGATTTTCTTTGAAGTCAAGATTCTTGAGTTCTAGAACAGAGTCTTCCCCCGAAATTTGCTTTAATAGGTCCATCGTATTGTCAAACATAAGCGTTCTCTATCTCGTGAAACATGCACATATTGAAGCCTCTTATCTTGAATATCTAATCACCCAAGATTATACTTCAACAAGCAATTAAGTCCCATCATAGAAGTAAAGTAATTATCTGCTTTAAGCGATATTCTCAGTTGGTACCACGCAATACGCACCACGCATGTTCCACAAATAATCTATTTATTGGCATAGCCTGAAGCAGAGGAGCAACCCATACGCGTTATATTAACACTCTTGTCTATCAACAACTACAGGTACTTGCTCATCAGCAGTGCTTTGTCGCAGCAGGCGATCGCGATGTGGATCCTGGTGGCAGGCTGGCTTCTCTTGGAGTTGACTGATTCGGCTTTTACTGTCGCAATGTTGAGTTTCTGGCGACGGGCGGCGCAATTGTCTCTTGGTTTTTTCGCAGGCCCAATTGGTGATCGACTTGGACGACGTGCCACGATGTTGCTCGTCCAGTGGCTCAACCTGTTGACCTTTGCCAGCATCTTATTTCTTTTTTGGATGCAATGGTTAGCCGCTTGGCATATACTTGCCGCAATGTTCGTCATCGGGATCTCATGGACCGTCGACCTACCTGCGCGCACGGCCCTGACGCCAGATCTGGTCGGCAAAACAAAGACCACCGATGCAATGTTGTTGGAAAATTTGCTGCAAGGACTTCTTGGCGGACTGGGCCCCTTCTTCGCTGGCTGGTTGGTTACTCAACGGTTACGGACCATTCGGGGGCTTTAGCGTATTATTATTGGTCACAGCATTGCACATTGCCCTTTTGGTTGACTTTTCGAGACGGATCGTTCCCCAGCAAACGGAAGTTTCTCGGCATTCTATGTGGCGAGCTGTGGGTCAAGGCGTCCACTATATCCGTCATCATCAACTCTTGTTTGGAGTAACGCTTGTCTCTACGGTGCTCAATACTCTGATTTTTCCCTCAATAAGCCTGCTGCCTGTCTTTGCCCGCGATGTGCTAAAGCGTGGGCCAGTCGGATTGGGGTTATTGAGTGCCGGTTATAGCCTTGGCACCTTATCGGGACTCTATTTGATTCATCGCATCCGCCATCGCATAAGTGATGGGCGTATTTTTATTCTAGGTGCTTTACTTGAGTGTTGCACACTCGCTATCTTTGCCAGTTCACCATACTATGCCCTTTCGTGGGTGATGCTCTTTTGCACTGGGATCGGGCAGGCTGGTTTTCACACCATGCGCAGCGTCATCCTGTTGACTAGTTCCAGCGATGAAATGCGGGGACGGGCCATGAGCACGATTGTCTTGACCCAAGGCGTTGGATTACCCGGTGAGCTTCAAACGGGTTTACTGGCCGAAAATCTGGGGGCGCCCATGGCCATGAGGCTTCAAGCGTCTGCTTCAGCTTTGTTGACAGGCATCATCGCCCTTTCCATACCAACCTTGTGGCGGATGCCCTCGGCGAAGCGAGATAGTGACAGAACAGCAACAGATAACGCGTCATGATCGATCGTTTTCGTGCAGAATTGCTTTGCAAACGCTTCGTAAACATCTCTGTTGGTATCCTCTTTTGGCATCTACGACTCGGTCTGTAACCCAACATGACAACCGTTTCACGGATCGATTTCACAGCAGGTATACTATATAGAGAATATCCAATTACGAACGATCAATCGCTGACAACACACAAAGGAACCGCTCATGCCAACAGGAACTGATCCGCTCCATCAATATGCCATCTGTAACGAACTCTTCGAAGGCTGGTCTTTACAAGATACCGCAGCATTTGTGGCAGAGCTTGGCTATCAGGGGTTAGAGCTTGCGCCATTTACTCTCTGCGAGCTGGTGACCGATCTTTCATCCACCGACCGCTTGCAGATTCGGCAAACGGTAGAGGGAGCGGGTCTGTCGGTGGTTGGTTTACACTGGCTACTCGCCAAGACAGAGGGGTTCCAACTGAATGATCGCGACCCCGTCGTCCGAGAGCGAACCGCTCAGTATATGCTGGACTTAATCGACTGCTGTGCCGATCTGGGTGGTGAGATTCTGATTTTCGGTTCACCCCAACAGCGCGATGTGCCGGACGATCGGTCACGAGAGGATGCTTGGAGCACGACGGTGGAGATCATGCATCGATGCGGTGAGCGAGCGCAACAACAGGACGTCACCTTCTGTGTTGAACCGCTTAGCACTGCTGAGACCAACTTTATCACCAAAGTTGACGAGGCGGCTCAGTTGGTCCACGATGTTGCTCATCCAGGCTTTCAGATGATGGTCGACACCAAGGCCATGAGTCACACCCCTCGGCCAATCGCCGCACAGATTCGGAGCGTACATCCACTCTTTCAGCATGTTCACGTCAATGACCCGAATCTACGTGGCCCCGGAATGGGCGATCTCGATTTTCGTCCCATCTTCCAAATGCTCAATGAACTAAACTATTCCCGCTGGGTGTCCGTCGAAGTCTTTGACTTTACGCCAGGTGCCGAACGGACAGCACGTGAAAGTTTGGACTATCTTCGCAGAATAGAATAATGCGTTGCCGAAGTTTCGCCTCAGAGGGACAAGTAGTAGATGGTTGATAGGGGATAGTTACACGTGTCACTATCAACCATCCGCTATCCACAATCTTACTCTGTTTGGACAGAATTTTCGCAACCCAACACTCAGACCCCATCAAATGAAAGGAACCGTCATGGAACTCAGTTGCACCTCCGTTATGCTCCCCCGTTGGACTCTTGATGAGACGTTTGATCGCCTTGGCGAATTTGGCTATGATGCGATCGAATTGCGCTGTCGATACAATCCGGACGATACGCATGCCGAACCCTCCTATTGGGGTCGTCATCTAACAGACGTTAGCCCCGACAATATCGTTGAGAAAGCTGGTCAAATTCGCGCAGCTACTGAACGCAGTGGGGTTCGAGTGGCTGCGCTGGCACCTAATTTCACCTATGACCAGACAGAGATCATTCTGAAACTCTTTCGGGGAGCATTGGCTATTGATTCCAACAATCCGCCTTTGATCCGCATCGGTGCACCTCGACAAGATCGCAGCAAACCCTATCTGCCCCAGTTTTTGGATGCCCGAGCAGGTTTTGCCAGATTGACAGAATTGGCCCGTGAACACGGCGTTAAGGTGATCTATGAGATCCACACCGGGACCGTGGCGGTGTCGGCATCGCGCACCATCGAGTTGCTTCGTGATTTGGACCCTGAGCATATTGGTGCCATTTATGATGTGCCGAATATGATTCGCGTGGGAATTGAGGATACACGGATGGGGCTTGAACTCCTTGGTCCATATGTTGCCCATTGCCATATCGGCAACGGAATTCCGGTCCCCACAGAACGTGACGCTGATGGAAAAATGCAGTGGCAGTGGACTTTTGCCGATTTGCGAGAAGGTGTCGCTGACATCCCACAAGTGATTGGCGATCTGAAGACGGTTGGTTATGAGGGAGCAATTTCTCTAGAGGAATTTGGTCCAGGCGACGATGCCGAGAAAGTGCGGGACCAAGGGGCATATGTACGTATGCTGATGGAACGGGAGTGAGCGAAGACGATGATACGGTTCGCTCTATTTGGTGCTGGCAGGGCGGGCACAATCCATGCCCAAAATATCGCCAATCACCAGAGTGCAAACTTGGCCTATCTCTTTGATGTCAACCAGACGGCTGCCGAACGGCTCGTTGCCTCGTTTGGGGGAGAGCGAGTTGGTTGTCCCGAAGACATTTGGGTAGCGGATGACGTAGATGCTGTGCTGATTGCTTCACCGACCGACACGCACGTCGATTTACTCCGGGGCGCGATTCGAGGAGGCAAAGCGACCTATTGCGAAAAGCCAATAGACCTCGATATTGAAAAGGTCAAATCGGTTGTGCTCGATGCAGAGCGGACGGATCTCCCGATCTTCATCGGATTTCGTCGTCGTTTTGTCTCCGACTTTCAATCCATGCGTCACAGTATTCAAAGTGGTGCGGTTGGCCGGATAGAGACGATACACGTGATCGCACGCGATTATATGCCGCCGTCGCGAGAATACGTCGAGGCATCGGGTGGTTTCTTGCGGGATAAGATGATCCACTACTTTGATCTGATCCCCTGGCTTGCCGATGAGCGACCAACTGAAGTATACGCAACTGGCTCTTGTCTTATTGATCCCACTATCGGTCAAGCTGGCGACATTGACACTGCAATGGTTGTTCTCCGGATGCCGAGCGGTGCTCTTTGTCACATCGAAAATAGTCGCCGCGCTGTCTATGGTTATGATGAACGGATTGAGGTTTTTGGTTCAAACGGGATGTTGCAATCAAAACCGCCTCAACCGAATCAAGTGCTCCACTTTACGGAAAGAGGGATTGTGCAGGATAAATACCCAGACTCCTATGGGCAAGAAAGCTTTGCTGTGGCCCTGGATGCATTTATCACTTCAATCGCTTCGAATAGACCGATTTCACCATCACTGCAGGATGGCTTACAGGCCCAACTCATTGCGGAAGCAGCGGTGGAATCGTTACAGACGAACAAACCCGTCACGATACAGTATGATTTATAGGCAGAGCGGCAGGGTGATAAAGTTGCCAGATTCGACCATCCACCTTGCAACAACTTGTCGGTTTGAGGCGCAGCTTCGCTATATCGCTACCGATGGTTTGTGCCAAATAGAGGAAACAGGGAAACGATGCAAGAACTAACGGACAAACAATGGGCGCAATATGAAACAGACGGTTATCTGCGCCTTGGCCGAATATTGAATGATGAAGAACTCACCTTGCTTCAACAACGCATGGACGATATTATGCTGGGCAAGGCACCGCTCGATTATGATCGCATTATGATGCAATTAGATCGCGATCCCGAACGTGACAACAAGCCAGGTCCGCAAACCAAAGGGCACAAAGGCGCGACTCTCCGTTATCGCAAAATTGAAAAACTCGAAAACGACCCTCTCTTCTTAAGCTACATGCAACGCCCCCTCTTCCGGCACATCTGTGCCAAAGTTTATGGTGCCGAAACAGATATTGGCTGTTTCCGCGCCATGTTTATGAACAAACCAGCCAGCGAAGGAACAAATCTCGTCTGGCATCAAGATCGCTGGCCCGCTCTGGATCGCGATCCATTGGTAACGATTTGGACGGCCCTCGATCCAGCCACGGTCGACAATGGTTGTGTGTTTATTGCGCCCGGTATGCATCACACATTGATCAACCCCAGCGATGGTTCGGGATTTTTCCGCGAGGATCAAGGGGGTGGTTCAGAATTAGGTTTACACTTTTGATACATAGATAAAAATCTATATGAGGTCATTTTCTGCCTGAGCATGGCTCAAAGTAGAAAATATAAACATCTTTTCTCTTTGCAAAAATGTAAACCTAATTGTCCGCCTAAAATGAACCACCCCGGATCAAGCACAAAAAATGCTGGATGAAATTGAGCCCATTCCTCTTGAACTTGAGGCTGGCGAAGCGGTCTTGCTTCACAATCATCTCCCTCACAGCTCAGGCGTCAACCGCACGACTATTGCCCGTCGCGCGTTTAGTGCTTGTTATCTAGATGCTGCCACAGTATCAACGTCCAATCAGTCATTTCCTGTCATATTTGGCGAAGGAGCGTTGAATCCAGCCTCTGTTTACAGTGAAATCTGATAGAGAACGAGAGTTTTCGCTGACCCATCTTCCCGGAAGGGGTCAGATATTGCAGAGTAGACGGGGTGATTTGTGACCCCTTCCGGGAAGATTCAGAACTCGTATTTTCAAACTGACTTCACTTTAGATGATCAACGGGAGACAAGTATGACCGATCTGGAACGACGAGTTCTCGACCACATTGACTTTCCAGCGATGCTTCAATTTCTGGATGACATCGTCTCGATCCAAAGTTTAGGTGGAACACCCGCCGAGAACGAAGCACAACGTGTAATTGCCACCAAGCTGCGCGATTTGGACTTTGAAGTCGATGAATGGTTGATTGATTTTGATACGCTCAAGCAACACCGCTCCTACTCGGTCGAAGTTGAACGAGCGGAGGGAGTGGGTGTGGTCGGCACGTGGGGCAAGGGCAATGGCCAGTCTCTATTGTTCAACGGGCATACAGACGTAGTGCCACCTGGTGAGCTCGACCGTTGGCATTTTGATCCGTGGCGAGCGACTTTGGATGAAACAAGCGGACGGGTCTATGGTCGTGGCGCACTTGACATGAAGGGAGGACTCTGTTGCGCCATCTTTGCTGTAAAAGCGATTATGGATGCAGGCGTCGAACTGGATGGTCGCGTGCTCATCGAATCGGTGATTGGCGAGGAAGATGGCGGCAGTGGCACTTTGGCCGCTGTTGTGCGTGGTCACCAAGCCGATGCAGCAGTCATCATGGAGCCAACAGAGTTGATGATTGCACCGGCCCAGGCAGGCTGCTTTAACTTCCGCGTTACAATTCCAGGAAAGGCGGCACATGGAGCCATGCGCTTCGAGGGCGTTGATCCATTGGAAAAATTCATTCACATCTATCAGGCGATCCTGGAGTATGAACGGGTTCGCAACAGCCAAGTGAATCACCCCATGTTCAGGATGTATCCAGCCCCCTATCCCATCTGCTGCGGTACAATCCAGGCAGGGAATTGGGCCTCAACAGTGGCCGAATCCCTTACCTTTGAGGGACGCCACGGGATTGAACCAGGGGAAGATCATGGGGAAGCACGGACGGCATTCGAGACGGTGATTGAAAAGGCGGCGTCTGAGGATCCTTGGTTGCAAGAGAATCCTCCCGTCGTGGAGTGGTGGGGGGGTCAGTTTGACCCAGCAGAGATTCCAAGCGAACATCCGATTGTGGCAACGGCTGCACAAGCCTTCATGGATGTAACGGGCCGAACCACTCCAATACAGGGTATGACTTATGGTGCCGACATGCGCCTTTTGGTCAACGATGGAGGGATACCGACAATTTTGTTTGGTCCCGGAGATGTCCGTCTAGCGCACCGTCCCGATGAGTCTGTAGCACTGGAGGATTTAAAAACATGTACACGCACGTTAACATTGATGGTCTTACGTTTTTGTGGCGTTTGTCAATAAAGTAAAACGTCTTGTAGGTCTTCCTTTCAAGACAGCCTATAATTAATGACTTGATCGAAAGGCAAGCTGATAAAGGCCGAATCATGAAATTTCTAAGAGTTACGATTGTTGTTCTGATTCTTTTGGGCGTTCTTTTTGCATTGGGTCCTCGGGTAGAGATTGATACGACGCTCAATCCTCAACAGATACCGGCAGATCTATCCAGTTATCTAAACGATTCAGAACAGCGTTTTTCAGATCTGAAAGCAGGAACTGAAAAAACCATCATTTGGGCAAACTCACAGCAAATGGAGGAGACAGCTATCTCGTTTGTCTATGTGCACGGTTTCTCAGCAACCCGTCAGGAATCAGCGCCGCTGGGCGATCGAGTCGCAACGCAACTAGGTGGAAACCTTTTCTATACCCGACTGACGGGTCATGGTCGAAGCGACGATGCGTTGGGAGAGTCATCGGTCAATGCTTGGATCAACGATACGCTCGAAGCCATTACCATCGGAGAACGGATCAGCGAAGAGGTGGTTCTCATGGCTAGCTCAACTGGTGCATCGCTTCTCACGTGGCTGGCAGCGAATGGGCACCTTAGCAAGGAGATTCGCGCAATGGTCTTTATCTCGCCTAACTTCGGCCCAGCCAACACCAACAGCGAACTGCTACTCTGGCCGTGGGGAAAACAGCTTGCGCAGATTGTCATCGGGCGCTACCGCGAGTGGACGCCGCTGAATGAGCAACATGCTCAATACTGGACCTATCGTTATCCGGTGGAAGCATTGCTTCCCATGATGGGAACAGTCAAGCTGGCACGCGAAGCAGATGTTGATACGATCCAACAGTCGCTGCTGATTCTCTACTCAGAGCAAGATATTGTCGTGAATCATACAAAAACCAAACGGATCTTTGAAGAATTCGGCTCTCAACCAAAAAAAATGGTTGCTGTGGAAACCGAACATAGATGGGGACATGTATTGGCTGGCGATATTCTTTCACCTGGTACGACAGACGCTCTGGCTCAAACAATTATTGATTTCCTCATACCCGTCCTCGACGCACCCAAATAAGAATCGTTCTAATTGTCAATTGTTGAATTGTCGAATTGCTGAATGTTTCATGAGGAGTCTTGGAATCTCAATGCGTCAATTCTGTCAGTCGACCCACCAATCCCTGCATTGTGGGGAAGAGATGACGGTAGACCTCTTGGTATAGTGGTTCGTAAATCGCTTGTGTTTCTGGCTCAGGTACAAAACGTTCGGCGGTACTGGTCATGGCATTGGCAGCGCTTTGGGCGTCTGGATATCAACCTACCGCAGCGGCGGCTAAGATTGCGGCGCCAAGGCAGGTTGCTTCGGTGGTTGTCGTACGTACGACCGGAATGCCTGTGATATCCGCCATTAGGCTAAACCAAAAAAATAAATAATTATACGCGAACGAGAGAATGGAGAGGGGGAATAAGGACAAACCATTTTTCTAAACCAGGTAAACGTTGGAAGCGTTGTGCCAAACGGTCCATCTCTTTCTGAGTGAGTTTGACGCCGGTCTCATAAAGAGTGGAATTCAGGTGAACGAAGGGTTGTAGTTGGTTAAAGCGAAAAGAACGGGCAAAATTGAGAACGGTCTCAAGAGAATCGAGAAGAGAACCGTTCCAGTGTTTTTCAAGATGGCCCCAAACCCGTTCGATGGGGTTGTATTTACTGTGATAAGGAGGGTAGCAGGCGAGCTGAATAGAGAGACGATAGTGCTCAACAAACTGAGTGAGACGATACATAAACTGAGTCCGACGGGTATGATTTTCGGGACCATTGTCCTGATTGATCACGAGGGTCTTGACGTGAGGAAAGTGTTCACGTACGCTTTCCCAAAAAATCAATCAGGCAGTCGACAATAAAGTCACTAGTCACTTTCGACTGAGTCAAGTAAAGAAAGAGTTCCTTGGTTGAAGGGAGGTAAATGCCAAAAGGAGTGACTTTCTCGGTCTTCTTATCTTGAAAGTCATGATCGAGCGCTTTGACAACCACTCGACTTATCCCTTCTCTCGAGAAACGGTCAAGTAAAATCGTCGCTTTGGCATCCCAAGAGAGGCGCAGAACCGTCTCGTCTGCATCCGCTTCTTGATTGATCTGATGAATTCTATCAAAGATCGCATCGGTCTCTGGGATCTTTTTCACTGGTTGACTTTTTTTGACCCGGTTTGAGCCATAGCCTAACTCATTGAGCTTCAAGCGGATGGCCTCTTCGCCAGGCAATTCCTCATCTGTGTATCCTTTCTGCTCGATGAGCTGGGTACGCATTTCGGCGGCGGTTAGTCGAGTGTACAATTGGGGGGGTCGAAAGGTGGGATCGGTCTGGCTGAATTGATCGGCGATTTCAACCATATCGGCCAGTAAAGTGGGGATATGGTCTTCGGCTTTTGCGACCACGTCGGTGGCTTTGGTCGACATAACAGAAGCCGCCTTCTAGTTCTTCCAGGGCTTTGGCTATCGTCGCCCGATTCCAGCCCAACTCTCGTTCTGCTTTCGTCGGACTCCCTTCGCATATCGTTTTGACCGTTTGGGCCATGAAGTGCCTTCTTTCGTATCCACTTAACATGGCCTTCGTCTCTTTCAAGACTTCAACCATTTCTGGCGAGATTGTCATTTTTGCTCCTTTTGGAGAGCTAGTTTAACACCTTCTCGCGTATATTTTATTTTTTGGATTGGCCTTATCTGACACCAGAGTGCGCTACGACTCCCTCCTCCCATCGTGACATATTCAGTAAAGCGCTGTCCAATCGTTTCCATCATTGCATCGCCGACCAACCGCTGTTCGAAGGCGACTCCTTCTAGGATTGCTCGGTAAAAGTGTTCACGTCCGTGGTGTCCGCGCCAACCGACGGTCATACCCGACGCCAGCGGGTCCCAATAAGGGTTCAATACATCATTCCAATACGGCACCAGCATCAAACCTTCGCACCCTGGGGGAACCTTCGCTGCGGCCGCGCCGAGCATCTCTTCGGCGCTCAATGGAAGCCACGAATTGCGCAGTTCGGGAGCAAATTTTTCCACATACCAGCCCACAGTAAAAACACCACCCTTCAACACATGTTCCAAGAAAAATGCATTGGGCAGCGGAGCATAGAGGGTACGGAAGGCGCGATCAGCGAAATATTCGTGGCTGAGTGCACCACTGACCACAGCAGTCCCCATGTTGAGGTAGGCACGCCCTTGGCCGATCGCATTGGCCCCCAGCCCTGCACATTGACCATCGCCCGCGCCAGCCACTACAGGTAGACTGATCGGCAATCCGGTCGCGACAGATGCCTCGTCAGTTATGTAACCAATCACAGCGCCGGGCGCAACGAGCTCCGGAAACTGATCAACTGATAAACCGATGCCTTCGATGAGTTCCGTGGCCCAGCACTGATTTGGCATATCGATCAGCCCCATGGGGTCGGCACAAGCCACGCTGGTGCGAAAATGTCCCGTCAGCCGGTAAACCAGAAAAGCATGAACATCCAGGAATTGATGAGCTTGTTTCAGTAGCTCCGGCTCATGCTGCAAAAGCCAGACAATCTTGGGCAAGGAAAGATTCACGGATGGCGGTTTGCCGATGAGTCGATGCAGCTCGTCACGGCCAAATGTTTCTTCCAGCCACGTGACTTGATGCCGATTGCGCTCGTCCAGCCACAAAATACCATTGCGAATAGGTCGCCCATCTCCATCGACCGGTACAAAAGTCTCTCGCTGATGGGTGATCCCTAGAGCAACTATTTGATTGATGTCGACTTGGCGAACGCAATCACGAATGGCGCGACAAGCCGAATCCCACCAATCCTCGGCGTTTTGTTCATAGAAGCCCGGAGCGGGTTGGATCATCGGATAGGTTGCAACCCCTTCGGCGACAGCAACCCCTTTTGGATTCCAGGCAATCGCTTTGACTGCGGTTGTGCTACTGTCGATGGAAATAATTAGATCAGATGTCATGACTATTCATACAAAATCAGACGACAATGCACCAATAAATGATTGCCCGGTTTGTGGATCGCGATATTGGCGCATTTGGTAGAGCGCAATGCGAAATCCTTGGGCTTGCCAAAAAGCGAGCGCCTCTGGATTATCCCGTCGTACGTTCAACTCGATCTGTTCAATTCCCAATCGAACTGCCGATAGAGTGCGTTGACGATTGCCGTTCCATACCCTCTGCGCCGTTCAGCTGGCAAGACAAAAAAGTCATGTACAGTTGCCTGATTGCGCGTTGGATCAACTGTGGCCGCAATAAAACCGACGGGGTGACCTTCAACGATTGCCCACTGGATAGGATGATGCCTCTCATCGAGAGGAAAGCGCTGCTGAAAATAACGATCCCGCCGCTCAGCATCTCGCACCACATCGGCGTGTGGCATGAGTTCTTGCCAATACACTTCAACAATTTGCCGAAGACGTTCTCGTTCAGACGATTGGATTGGTCTTAATTCTACCATAATTTGCCTCGCCGTTCACGGATGGATTTCAGGATTTTATTCGTGTTCATCCGTGTCAACCCATGTCCTAATTCCAAAGACACATCTGGTTCCACTTAGACTTGCTTCGAATCCCTCTTATTCCGTGAGATTTTCCTGGTTCTGACAGATTCTGTGGTTAGATATTTTCACATCTACTACAGCGGATTTGGATAGGAGCGGATTTTTTTGCTTCGTTGACGAGGGTTCTGGGTATCAGCATCCAATTTCATTAACGAAAAAGTAATCAGATCCTATCTTAATCCGTTGTAGTATTTTGCAAGAACCACAGAAAACGTTAGAAGTAGAGATTCTCTAGCAATTGAAGCGTCCTGACGTCGTGCTCACCATGGTAATGGGTATCCAAGATACGGACAAACGCAGAACTGGCATTTGGGAGAGATGCAAATAGCGTCATCGACGATTTTAGCTTTAGATCATCAGGATACCCAAAGATTTCTGAAATTGATCGTCCCTCAACGGACAAAACGGCTTCTGTACATTCCAGCAGCCGTGCCCCCAGTATCGGATGATTTAGATATTGTTGTGCTTCTTCGATGCTCCGAATTGCATATCGTTTTGACATGGAACTCGATCCCAATCCGTCAAGTTGGGGGAAGATATACCACATCCAGTGCGTCCGCTTCTGGCCACTTTTCAACTCTGCCAGAGCGCGCTCATAGATCGCTTCTTGCGCCTGTGTAAAACGACTCAGGTCAAATGGATCATCACGATTAACAGCGTTCTTGGCATTTATCATGCTTGACTCTCTGTTGATTTTCTTCGTCGCCATGACTTGTCCCACCGCGCCTTGTGCCAGTCAAGACATTCTCGGTGTAGTGGCGCAACGACAACATAGGTCGAAATGACAGCCTCAACCTCTTCTTGTCCCAAATTCGGATCGGCGCCAATGAGAAAACCCAAATCCCACATCGGATCTCCCCAATCAAATGTTTCCCAGTCAATTACGCATAGCCCATCAGAAGTTGGAAGGATGTTCTTGGAGAAGTAGTCGCCATGTACCAACGTGCGAAGGCCACTCTGTGGTGCCAGTCCACCAGTTGTCCGACTTTCTCTGGGATCCGACAGTTGAAGAAGCTCTCGAAGCTGTTGCGAAAGGTGCGATTCGTCAATCGTGTGCAAGCGGGCAAGAATCTGGGCGGCCTTAATTCTGACGAATGGTTCCCACGAAACAGTGAGGGCTTTTTCGTACACAATGGCGGCTTCCTCTTTTTCGACTCTGTAGCCGAACAGCCGTGGTGTTGGGATCCCCAATGTGGCAAGCTCTGTGACGGCAAGAGCAGATTTCAGCATTGTTTGAGCGGGCGGAAGATTGGTGTTCACAAAGTCCAATGAGCAGCGCTTGAAAATGGAGACGATGACGGATTGTCGTTTTTTCTTGATCTCAATCGTTGCATCCCACACTTCTCGACCGATTGTGTGCTTTAGGTTGTGAGCAGCAATCAGCTTTATATGGTCGTGAGCAAGAGCGTCGATCAACCACTTTTGTACATGTTGGGTGTGCTGATTTTCCATCTATTTGCGTCTACAGTTTATCTGGCAGAAACAATATGGTAGACTATACCCTACGTCATTGTAGACAAACGACGCACGAAAGTAAAATTTTTAATCTATGCCCAATAAAGACAAATTTCATGATCCAGTGAGAATTGCATTAAAAAAAGAGCAGTAGCGAATCACATATGATCCACTATCTCTCAACTTCGCACAGGTTGAAATGTATGTGGATTTGGGTGCGGAACCCTTGATTGCTGCTGAAAAAGATGATGCCAAAATCGCGGTTGAGATTAAGACTTTTCTCGGCTCATCAGCGATCAATGAATTTCACACAGCGTTGGGACAATATCTGAATTATCTTGTCGCTTAGGAAGACCAGCACCCCAATCGTGTTTTGTATTTGGCGATACCGGTTGAAACCTATGAAAGCTTTTTTCGTTTAGAGTTTGGACGAATTGTCATTCGTCGTTATCAATTGAAGTTGATTGTTTATGATCCAACAGATGAGGTGATTGTAAAATGGCTACCGTAGCTACTCCCGTGAATGAGTATCGCATACACGTACAAGAATTACTAAAACAATATGCCAACCAGACAGCCTCTTCCACTGATATTGAAACCCAGTTGATTTTCGATTCCGAAGGTGACCATTATCAATTAGTCACCATGGGTTGGCAAAACCATAGACGGATTTATGGTTGCATTTTACACATTGACATCAAAGACGATAAAGTATGGATTCAGCATAATGGAACAGAACGATTGGTTGCAGAAGAGTTAGTTGAATCTGGTATTCCAAAGGAGCACATTGTTTTAGGTTTTCATTCTCCCTTTACGCGTCAGTTTACTGATTTTGCTGTTAATTGAGGGGTTGAGTGCTTTAGAAAATATCAATAGAGAGGAATAGAATGTCCGATTTTCGCATTGCCGCTTGTCAAATGAATTCGCAAAACGACAAAGACGCCAATCTGGCAACCGCCGAGCGTCTGATCGATGAAGCCGCTAGCCTCGGTGCACAGATGGTGGGTCTTCCTGAGATGTTCAACATGCTGGGTGAGGATCAAGATACACTCAACGGGGCGGAGTCGCTTCCTGGTCCAACCAGCGAATTTCTTGCCAACAAGGCGCGTCAACATGGGATGTACATCCACGGCGGTAGCATTCCCGTTCAGGTACCAAATAATAAGAAAGTATGGAACTGTACCTTGGTCTTCGATCCGCAAGGTGAGATCATCTCCCGCTACAACAAGATCCACCTCTTTGATATTCATATTGATGGACAGGAGGGTTACAAAGAATCGGCCAAATTCGAGTCGGGTGAGGAGATGGTTACCTTTGAAACCGAACATGGCAACTTTGGTTTGACCATCTGCTATGACATTCGTTTTCCTGAACTCTATCGGGCATTAACACTCAACGGTGCACAGATCGTCTTTCATCCGTCGGCCTTTACGCTCTACACGGGCAAAGATCATTGGGAAACGCTCATCCGCGCACGGGCCATTGAAAACCAGGTCTACATGGTTTCTCTGGCCCAAATTGGTAGTCATGGCGACGGCAAGCAGTGCTTTGGCAGCACGATGATTGTTGACCCGTGGGGGTCAGTTGTGGCACGCGCGCCCGAACGTGAATGTGTAATTTACGCCGATGTAGACTATGCCAATCAGGAGAAAGTACGCCTGGAACTGCCCTCACTGACACACCGGCGACCAGACATCTACGAACGCGAACGACAGGCAGCGTAATAGCCCAACCTAGACAAGGCCGCTTCGCTACCAAGCCAGAGTCAAAAGAAGAAGATGAATAAGATGAAAGGGTTGTTGGTGTCAGTCATCGCTTCGTCAATTTGTAGAACAAACAGCTTGTTTGTTCAGCATCATGAAGGAATGAACAATGCCATTTGGACGAAACGATGACCAAAGTCGGGTTGTTCATCTCATTCATCTCGCCAATTCGGCGCATCATCTCATTCATCTTGTCATCTCATTCATCCTGTTACCTTCACCGACTTGTTGCCCGATGTGCAAGAAATGGGTTGATAAAATACTGAGGATAGATATCCAGATGTCAAACATCGTTCGCGTTGGGATCGTCAGCACGAGCTGGTGGGCAGAAGATGCCCACATTCCGGCCTTTCAAAGTCATCCCAAAGCCGAGGTCGTCGCCATTTGCGGTCGAAACCGGACCAATGCGGAAGCGGTTGCCGCCAAATATAATATTCCTCAAATTTTTACCAACTACAAGGACATGATCCGTGACGGTCGCTTGGATGCCATTGATATCGCCTCTCCGGATGATACACATTACGAAATATCCATGGCCGCGCTCGACGCAGGTCTTCACGTGCTATGCGAAAAGCCACTGGCCCTTAATGCAACCCATGCCACGGAAATGTTCGAGAAAGCTGAAGCCAAAGGCATCAAACATATGGTCTTTCTCACTTGGCGTTGGATGCCGCACCACCGCTACCTGCATCATCTGGTGGCTGAAGGCTATATTGGACGCTGTTACCAGGCTTTTTTTCGTCAATGGTCGCCCTATGGATTAGAGGACGGTTATGGTTGGCGTTTTGATGAGGAACATTCCAATGGCATCGTGAGCGATCTAGGCACCCATATGATCGATATGGCTCGCTGGTGTCTCAACGAACGGAACGGCGAGATTTGCAAAGTGCACGCCCATACAGCTATCCATGTCGCCAGACCCGGTCCAGATGGCAATGAACTTCGACAACCGGCGAATGATGCCGCCCATATCGGCCTTGAATTTACCAATGGCGCCCAAGGATTGATCCAGGTCAGTTCGGTGGCCTACATGGGAGAGCCGTGGGTGGTTGAACAGATCACTCTTTCGGGCGATCAGGGGATGCTGGAAACGCATTTGTGCTTGGGGGGTGATGACGAAGGAATGTGGATCAGAGGTGTACGACAAGGAGAAGCGCTGTTGAAACAGTTAACGATTCCTGACGAATTTCTGGCCGGCGTCAACCCGACTGATCCCTTTGATGTGTTGGTTAAACATTCCGTCGGTCCGCGTCATTTCGTTGATGCCATTCTTCATGATAGGCCAACTTCGCCCAGCTTTTATGACGGTATGAAGGCACAGGAGGTCATTGATGCTGCACTCGCCTCTGCTAAGTCTGGCTGTTGGGTGCATTTATAACCACCAAATCAGAGGCGCGGGACAGAACCCGAACCAAAGGCAATGCTTAACGCCCTTATCACTTCGATTATGGAATGTGTACCACAAAGTGCGTAAATGAAGTCATTTCTCTGACTGAGTAATCGTCATTTACACACTTTGGGACACACTTCCGATTATGAGACCATAAGAACTCCAATGACGGTTATCCCCCGTTCTGTCTGGCCTTCTTTTAAGACCCACTTCCCATCTACACTTTTAGGTCTTTCAGGGCCTATAAATGGGAATCTCATTAAAATCTCGTTCAATAGCAGCATCAGAAACAAGCAAATTCAATTTGAGTTGTTTGCATGGCTGCCATATTATTGCATGTCCTATTGTATACGATGAACCATCAGTTGTTACTTTTTGAAGGGGTGTGAATTCATAATCCATTTGTTTGCTTCCAAGTCAAACTGAAAGAAATGAATTTTCACATGCTCTAAGTGCTTATCCAAAAAGTTCTGTGACGGTGCATTCTTACTCGAGAAGCTAGCTGGACTCACAACCACTTTTCGGATGGGTTCTAAAAGCGAAACATTCTGGACGAAGGTCGCCGAACACGTGAGCGAGGCGGGAGTGGTGATTTATTTACACGGGGAACAACTGCTCTATATATGCGGTTGAAGACAGCAGTGGGGGCCTGACGTTGAGGTACACTATAGAGTAAACACGCCTTCATCATTTCATATGCAGCCAAATCGGCTGTGGCATTGGCGCATTCGGGATATTTACTCTCCACCAATTCCTCCTCATCTCGATTGGTCGCACCGATAGCATACGCGGGAATGAGGGCGTCTGCTTCCGTGAGGCTGGACACATCCACGGCTCTTTCCACAGTATCTTCTTTATGCCACAAGGTCCGCAGCTTTTCCAAGCCCAATCGCAAACGTGACTTAATCGTACCAAGTGGCAGGTTCAGCAGTTGTGCCATTTCGCAATGGGTATAGCCACGAAAATAGGCCAGGTCGATCAAGTCGCGTTGCTCGATTGGCAGCTGTGACAGAAACTCGCGTAGCAACTGCCCATCATACCAATGTGGATCATCGGCGATAGCAGGATGTACAGCGACTTCATCCATCTCCTCTACTTGAACAGGATGATATAGAGGCTGGCGCTGTTCTTTGCGCAATCGATCAATCGCGGCATTGCGGGTAATCGCCAACAACCACGGTCTAAATTGGCCGCGTGTTGGCTCCCACTGTTCGGGGTGACGCCAGATTTTGACAAAAATGTCTTGCGTCACCTCTTCAGCTAAATGTGTGTTCCGCAAAACACGCAAAGCCAGGCTGTACACAAGATTCCCATACCACTGATAGAGTTGAAAAAGCGCTTGTTGATCGTGCCGAACGATGCGTCGCAGCAATATCTTCTCTTGTAGCGAATACGATGCTTCAGTCATTTTAAGATTCCTTTTGTGGGATACACGTACTGCATTCAATCAGATAGTGAGAAGAATTTACGGCATTTTGGTTGGATGCGAGATTTTCAGATATGCCAATGCGACACATACTTCATTTATTCAGCAGATTGAAGAAAATTTTAGTTCGGGCAAAATCCATGTGATCCATATCATGCACTCAAAACGTATTATTTGTAGCCCCCGTTTTAATTGAGTGTGTACCACAAAGTGTGTAAATGAACACTGCCCTGTCAAAGAACCGCTGCATTTACACACTTTGGTACACACTCCCTATTAAATACTGCGTAAACAAAGTATTTTGGCATTTTGGCCCTCACCCCTGGCCCGTCTCCCAGGCTGGGAGTGGGGGAAGGGCTGGGGATGGGGGCGAACAGACCGCATAACTTACTTTACGGAGTATTAAACTGCGGTTGTGATGAAAATATGGTTTTCTTACAGTTCTACCAGAGAACGCAAAACCATGTTTTCATTCAGCGCTCAGTTTAACATAGACATGCGTTTCTCACGAGGCAAACTTTGCTTCGCTAAACTTATGAAGTTTGGATGAAGTTTTTGGCGTAGGGGAAACGCCCGATGATTAATGTAGACAATATTACAGAGCGAACCCTTTGACAACTATATCCTACGATAGCGGTATGTAATATTGTCGTAAGCATTTCGTAATTTTTTTGTAACAAATCCCCCTCCATCTGACAACTGAACGAATCGAACTTCATTCCAGTCTATCGACTTGCAGAATGATCTTTGGCATTTCTCGAATGAAACAAAAAGAGCTCTATTGGTGCGGCTACACCAATAGAGCCAGTTAGAAAATCCCGTACCCCGTTTCTTGGATAGGAGATTCTTTACCAATGGTACACCACAATAAATTACTCTGTCAACCCTTTTCCTTCAATCCTAATCTAACATTCACCTTTATTAGATTCCCCATCTATTTGACCCATATATACTGCACTCGCTCACAAATGAGAATAAATTTGGCCATTTCGCCCGACTGAAAATGGTCAAGTTTATTTTCGTCTGTAGCGGTGCCCAGTATGACAAGAATTGTGTCAACCTGCAACTGATTCGCTGCCGAGCCTTATTCGTCCTTCAATACTTCGGCTTTCCTCAGAACCAAGTATGAATCAATGAAGCTCGAATCCACAGACATTTTACACGATTCAGGTATTGGTGTAATCCGTTTCCCCATATCCACTAATGGAGGACTTGATGGTTGAAAATCGAATGTTAGCTCCACTACGCCAGCGCCTTTTTGGTATTTCGCTCGAAGAAGTAACGGTCGCCAAGCGTGGTTTCTTGGTAAGCAATGAAGGCGTTCGTGAGAATCTGGAAAAGATAGGCGGTATCTTCGTCGAAGGCTATCACTCTGCTCTACGAGATCCAAATCCTCAGACGCTGGCTACCCATCTGAATATAGTGATCGAAAACGAGTATCGTGGCTTTGCCTTCGAAGGCGCGGGTATGGGATTGGCTCTGCTCGATATGCTAACTCCCTGGCCAAGCAACCGCGTTCAACGTTTCATGAATGGCCCCGGCAACAACCATTACTATATGATCCATGTTGGCGTTGGTTGGGCCATGGCGCGACTGCATCGCGGCATAAGTCTACTCAAGCGGCTAGACCCTATCGTCTGCTGGCTTGCGATCGAAGGGTATGGCTTTCATGAAACCTACTTTTATGCCGCCAAGACAGTCAACAAGCGGAAGCGTCCCAAACAGTTGACAGGTTATGCTCAACACGCCTTTGACCAAGGTATTGGCCGCTGTCTGTGGTTCGTCTGCGGGTCGGACGTAGAGCGTATTGCAGCCACCATTGCGGCCTTTGCCTTTGAACGCCAACCCGATCTCTGGAGCGGCGTTGGTCTCTCTAGTACCTATGCGGGCGGTGTTGATACTGACGCCCTCAACGCGCTTGTCATTGCGGCTGGCCCGCATCGATCTCAGCTCGCACAAGGCGCAACCTTCGCCGCCAAAGCGCGTTGGCGAGCCGGAAATCCGACTGCACATACAGACATTGCTTGTCAGGTACTTTGTGGGTGCTCTCTCGACGAGGTTGTGGAAATCTTCGACGTGACCGAACCCGCACCGAACCAAAACAGCTCCGAACCTGTATACGAACTCTGGAGACGAAACATTCAGACCCAATACGAACACAAGGAGGTTGTCTCATGAGCGCGATCATACCCTTTTTGGCCGCAAATGCTGCACGCATTGTCGCAATTCTAACGATTGCTGTGACCTATCAGTTCAGCCGACTACCGCAACTTCCCCAGGCCGAGCGTGCCGCGCTTGCTGCTCAGTTCGACTTTATCAGCATCCCCATGCCCGAACTGACTGGCTATGAGTATCGGCCCATCCGTACTGTCCACCCTGATCTGGAACATATTGCGGGCTGGTTCTCTGGCATGGGTGCTTCGGTTGGTCTCAACGATCTGGATGGCGATGGTCTGCCCAACGACGCCTGCTTCATCGATATCCGAATCGATCAGGTGATCATTACGCCCGTGCCCGGTACGCCAGAACGCTACGAACCCTTTGTCTTAGACCACGCAAGTCTGGACTATAATGCTGAGACAATGGCCCCAGTAGGCTGTCTACCTGGCGACATGAACGAAGATGGCTACATGGACCTCCTCATCTACTATTGGGGACGGACGCCCACGGTCTTCTTATACAATCCCTCTGCCTCGCCAAAGCCAACTCAAGAGAGTTACATCGCACAGGAAATCGTGCCCGATGGCGGTCTTTGGAATAGTAGCGCCGCCACATTTGCCGATTTGGATGGTGACGGTCATGTAGACCTGATTGTTAGCAATTACTATCAGGACGACAGGGCAATTCTCGACCGCAATAGCGACCAAGTGATCGAGATGCAGCATTCCTTTTCCAGAGCCTACAACGGGGGCGCGAACTACATTTTCCTCTGGGAAAGCGCAACGGCTGGACCAACACCGTCCGTCCAATTTAAGGAAGTCGAATGGACCGCGGACAGCGATATGATCCATGCCTGGACGTTGGCTGTCGGTGCTGCGGATCTGGATGGCGATCTCTTACCCGAAATCTATTTTGCCAACGACTTTGGCGAAGATCGCCTGCTCCACAATCAATCAACGCCGGGTGAACTCCGCTTTGCGCAACTGGAAGGCGAACGTACCTTCATGACGCCGCGCTCAAAGGTGTTGGGGCAAGACTCGTTCAAAGGCATGGGCATCGACTTTGCCGACATCAATAACGATGGCTTTTTCGATATGTATGTTAGCAACATTGCCGCCGACTACGCTCTCCACGAAAGCCATTTTCTGTTTGTCAGCACAGACGAAAATGAGCGTATCAGCGAGGGTATCGCGCCTTAT
>JAHBNG010000175.1 GCA_019217005.1 Chloroflexi bacterium TSY | reverse complement strand
GCGGCTGCAAAGTGCGCAGGGTGGATGCTCAAACCGGGATTGTCACAACCATCGCAGGGCTCCGGCATTCCCGGCCGGGGTGAAGAAGATCAGCCCGGACCTGAAACAAAATGCAACCCCATTGAGTCCGGCATTTGGGCCGATCCAGATGGGACCGTCTTTTATAGTGATTCTTCCGGTCGCTTGCGGCGGATCGATGGGCAGACAGGTGTCGTCACGACGGTGCTGGGTGGCACCAGCATTCACGACGGCAAGCCAGCCGCAGAGGCATTTTTGGCCAACCCACGGGGCATCGCTGTAGGGCCGGACGGTCACATTTATGTCGCTGCGATGCAAGATGATCGCATCCGTGCCATAGATCCAGTTACGGGCAGGATCCACACTGTCGCTGGTACCGGGGCCAGGGCCTATGGTGGTGACAATGGCCCTGCACTGGATGCCTATCTCTTTAACCCCTGTGATGTGTCGGTGGATGAGCAGGGCCGGATCGTGATTGCTGAGCCGCATACTGGGCGGGCGCGCCAGGTCGACGAGAATGGCGTAATTCAGACCGTGGCCGGTACTGGCGATGGCGCAGATCGGGGGGATGGTGGCCCTGCAGTGAGCGCCAGTCTGACGAGCATTCGCTCTGTTGCGCACGGTCCTGGCGGCAATCTCTATCTGGGCGATGCTGTTGGTCGGATTCGCATGGTCGATGCCAACACGGGAGTCATTACCACAGTGGCTGGGATCGGACTCCAGGGCTATGCGGGGGATAGAGGGGCAGCTACCGAGGCACGTATTGGGGAACCTTCAGCCATATGTTTCGATGATCAAGGGAACCTCTACTTTTCCGACCTGACCCAGCATGTGGTGCGCAAGGTCGATACGGCAGGGATCATTACGACCGTGGTTGGGTGTGGTGAATCAGGGTTTTCGCCCGATGGTACGCCAGCAGCAGCGGCGCGGCTCAGCTATCCGTCTGGCCTGGCCGTTACCAACAAAGGCATTATCTACGTCTCGGACTCGCGTAACAACCGCGTGCGTCGAGTCACCGCTGTGGGAACTTTAGAGACAGTTGCTGGCAGTGACAGGCCAGGCGACGCTGGTGATGATGGGCCAGCCACTGCGGCGAGCTTGAACGAACCTCATGGGCTCTGTTTCTATGGGGAAGAGATTCTGTTGATCAGCGATCACTATAACAATCGACTGAGAGCTGTGAAGTTGGCCAATCTTTAACGTCTACCAGAACCGCCTTCAGGACATCCTCGTCCTCAGTCTTTTGATTGGCATATCCCGCTTCTTGAATGGTCAGCATGTCATATATTCCACCCAGCCAGTTGACTGAATTTGGCGAATTGGCATAAATGCGGCTACCGCAGCGAAGCTAGGAGCCATAGCCATCTGCCGTGGTATTTATTCCTGAAAAAAATTGGATAATCCTTTGGAGCGCATCGAACCATGGAATGTACGCACCGATTTAGACCAAGAGTGCTGGGTGGACGCTTCCGTGGTAGAATTGAGGGAAGAATACCAGGAGATACTTTGTCCTACGCAATTCTTGGCGGAGAACGAGACGATGACAATCACGATTCGCAAACTGGAAAAACAGATCGGAGCGGAGGTTGAGGGCGTTGACATCACAACGTCCATCAATGACGAGACATTCGCTCAACTGTGCGCTGCGCTGTATGAATATGGGGTGCTTGTCTTCCATGATCAGGCTATCACGGATGAACAGCACGTTGCCTTCAGTGAAGGCTTTGGTCGGCTCGAAATGACGATGCGCAATGACCCGATTGGCGATGGAGGACCGATTGGCATCATTTCAAATGTTGATGAGCATGGCGCAATCATTCCGCCGGAAGACCCTCGGATCTTGTATACCCTTGGCAACACACTCTGGCACTCTGACGGGGCGTTCAAGCGTATACCGTTGCGAGGCTCGCTGCTGGCGGCCAAGGTCGTGCCACCTGATGGAGGCGAGACCGAATTCGCCAGCCTCTGCGCCGCCTATGCAGCCCTACCCGACGACAAGAAGGCGGATCTTGAGGGACTGGTTGTCGAGCACAGCCTTGCGCACTCACGTGCTCAGATTGCACCGAACTTGATGAGCGAAGCCTTCCTGAAAGAGACACCACCGGTCAATCAGGCGCTTGTGCGCACGATTCCCGAGACCGGGAAAAAGGCGCTGTTTGTCGGCTCGTATGCAACGCACGTGGTCGGCTGGCCACGCGCGAAAGGTCAAGCTCTGTTGAGTGAACTGCTGGAGTGGTCGACACAACCTCAGTTTGTCTACCGTCATGAGTGGCGAGTGAATGACCTGGTTGTGTATGACAACCGCTGCTGTCTGCACCGGGGGCGGTCGTGGGATCGCAGGAATTATCGGCGCATTCTGCACCGCACCACCCTGGCTGGGGATGTTCCTACGAGCTAGATAATTGTTCAAGTGGAGATTGACGAATGGCAAAGCTATCAGCTGGGCGGGCACTGGTACAGGCGCTGCGCGCGCAGGGCGTGGATACGATCTTTGGGATCATCTCCAGCCACACGATGGAGATTTTCGACGCTCTTTACGATCATCAGGACGCAATCCGCTTTATCAGCACCCGTCATGAACAAGCCGCCGCAATGATGGCTGACGGGTATGCCAGGGTGACCGGCAAGCCGGGGATGTGTCTGACCAGCACCGGACCGGGAGCCGCCAACTCTATGAGTGGCATGGGGGAAGCCTACTTCGCCTCGTCTCCGGTACTAAATATTACGAGTACGGCCGAAGAGCAACTGTACGAGCGCGGCCTTGGGACAATCCATGAAACCAAGGACCAACTGGGCATGTTTGCAGCAGTCACGCAACAGTGTTACTACATCAGCCGTCCGGAAGAAACGCCTGAGCGGATTCACGAAGCCTTTGAGCGATTTCAAAGCCGACGTCCGCAGCCCATCGAGATCGAGATTCCCGTAGATGTTCAAGGACAAGATGCGGAGATGCACATACCTGAGTCCGTCCAGATCTCAGCATCTGAAGCAGACCCGGCTTTGGTAGATGAGGCTGCGGCCATCTTGTTGGCTGGCAAACGAGTTGGTGTGCTGGCGGGAACGGGCGTACATCGCTCTGGTGCGACTAGAGAGCTGACCCAGCTAGTAGAGACGCTGGGTGCTCCGGTATTTACCACTGCCAACGGCAAGGGATCAATCTCCGAAGACCATCCCCTGAGCCTTGGCATGTACGGTGGCGAGTACAATTTCCCTCCAGGTGAACTCGAAGACCCGCGTCAGGCTTTTGCAAATACCCTGGATGTCCTTTTGGTCGTGGGTTCGAGTCTCTCTTTTTTCAGGGCAAAGTCCCAAGGTCTTCGACAACCACCCCACCTGATCCACCTGGATATTGATCCCGAATCCATCGGCAAGTGGTATGCGGCGACTGTGAGTCTGGTGGGCGACGCGAAAACGGTACTGGCTCAACTCAATGCCGCTGTGGCTGGCCAGTCGAATCAGTTGGAGGAGGGTTTCGCCAGCGAGGTCGAGGAGGTCAGATGCAAAATAAAAGGTTACAAACGGCAGACCATGCCCAACGAAACGAAAATCATGGAAGCAATCCGTTCCGTCGCGGCCAGGGACGCCATCTTTGTTGGCGATGTTGGCATTTGCAACCATCGAGGGGCCAACTACTGTCTTGATGTCTACAGACAGCGAACCTACATGACACCCGCGTGGGGAGGCCTGGGTTTTGGCTTGCCAGCGGCTGCCGGTGCCAAGGTAGGGGCTCCCAACCGGCAGGTCGTATGCATCACCGGGGACGGCGGTTTTCAGTTCAATATCCAGGAACTGGGCACCTGTGTGCAGTATGGACTCAATCCGGTCGCCCTCGTCTTCAATGACAGCGCCTGGGGTCTGTTGCGCCACTTTCAGAAAACCAGAACCAATGGGCGTTATATCGGCAGCGATCTGCGAAATCCAGATTTCACAAAGCTGGCAGAAGCCTACGGTGCTCACGGCGTGCAGGTCGCGTCGCTGAAGGAGCTAATCCCAGCACTAGAGACGGCCTGAAGGTCGAGACCATAACGGTCATCGACGTACTGACTCCCGATGGCTTCGCTGACTTCACTTAGTTCATCCTCATGAAAGGGAACGCAAGTGCATAAGAAAAAGAAACTCACGTGCGGACTGATTGGCCTGTCGCAGGGCTGGTATGCCAACGTCTATGCCTCGGAACTGCTCGCCATGAAGGACGTTGAGTTCGTTGGAATATGCGACCTTGGGAAGTCCTGGGACTATGCTCTGGACTGTATCGGCATGAGTGCAGAGGAATTTGCGGCAAAGTTCGGAACGACGCTTTACCATGATGCCGCAGAGATGCTTCAGCAGAAGCTCGATATGGTGGTGGTCGCGAGCGAGATTGCAGAGCACTACGAGACCACCCGTCTGGCACTCGAAGCAGGCACCCATGTCTTTGCTTGCAAACCCTTCACCTTCATTTCTGATGAAGTTCGCAGAGCCATCCAGATTGCTCAGAAGCGCGAACGGATGGTACTCGTGGGTCTTCCTTCACGATACGAAGACGGTCTCAGTAGATCCAAATTTCAGGTTTAGAGAGAATTTGGGCTAATTAGGTTGACATAAATACGTATTTGCCAGTCAATACCTAGCATTTACGTAAAATTTAAGCGATTTCTAGATATGAAATTGGCTGTTTTTGGCAACTGAGATCTGAAAAAATGGCCCCAAAATCCCTTCTCTCCCGACTGAAAATAGTCAAAAACGCCAAATTTGGATCTACTGGGTCTGATCGAAGCAGTCCGCCGCGTGCGGTCTGGAGACATTGGCAGACCCCTCACGGCAAGGGTCTTCGTGAATCATATCGCAATGACGAGTCCACAATGGCAGCGAGACATGGCGAAGAGTGGCGGACCACTTGGCGAGTTTGGCACGTATGGGTTTGACATTGTCCGTTGGGTTCTCGGCGCGGAACCGACGGAGGTCTTTGCCTATGGCGAAAACTTCATGCATACGCGTGAGATCGAGACCTGGGACAATATCAAGGCTCTTCTCAAGTTTGCAAACGGATCGCTGGGAAGCGTGCACATTTGCACGTCTATTTCCTGGGAATACCCATTCTTTGATCTCGAAGTGGTGGGGGAAAAGGGCTGTGTCCGGACTAACTACCACAATTATCCTGTCGTGACCCATAGGAAGGAGTCTGCCGGGCTATCTCCTATCCGGTACTCACGCATGAACCAACGCGAGATTGCCCACTTCGTCAAGTGTGTACGCGGCGAGGAAGATCTTTGCGTTACCCTTCAGGACGCCTATGCAGTCACCAGAATGATTGAGGGAACACGGGATAGTCTCACCTCACATCTTCCAATCAGAATCGAACTGTGAGTGCTAGGAATGCTCCCTATTTTGCGTCTCTTAGCGTTTCTTGCAGCATCGAGCGATGTCAAGACCCCGTGCCTAAACTTTGCGGCTTTGCGACTTGGTGTGAGACTTTTTAGCTCTGTCGAAAATTACATATTGTAGCGTCAGAGAAAGAGGAAGAAATCGTGTTAATCGGATATGTGAGTGATGAACGGTATGTTGCCGTCGCCGATGTTTTGCTGGAATTTCAACGCAACGGCCAAACCGTCGCGGTGGTCCGTTCGACGCCGCGCGGGGCGGTTCATGCTGATGTTGACCCTGGTGAGTATCACGTGACGCTGGTCAAGGATGGCTTTGGCTCGAAGAGTGTCACCATGACCGCCGATCCCCAGCAGCCCCATCACTTCCGTCTCTTGTCGGACTGCATTCTGGGGTATGTCTGGCCACGCGCGGTGAAATCAGGCGAACGGTCTGAGTTTCGCGTCCACTCCCCCGAGCCCTACCGACTCAGCCTGTGGCGCTATGGTTGGCAGCGGGAGTTTTTCAAGCTATTGGGCTGGTTTGACGAACATGGCCCGCGCGCCGTCATGCAGATCACGCCCGACGGGGACTACACCCAGACTGGCGCGCAGTGGAACAAGATCGGCTATGGCAGTCCCAACCACACCCAGTTTGTCACCGGACCAGAACGCTCCGGCCTCTACTATCTCCATGCCAAGGGCGAGAGATCGGGCGAGTTCTTCTCCTTCCCCTGGGTGGTGGCACCGGCCAAACCAAGTGCGCAAATTGCCGTGCTCGCCTCCACCAACACGTGGCTGGCTTACAACAATTTTGGCGGGCGTAGCAACTATATCAACGCCCATCAACTGCCACCGCAACCGACCGTCAATGCACGCCAGGACTTGATCCGCTATACCAAGGCTGGTTCGTTTAATGTCTGGGGCTTTGAGGATAACGAGTATCTGCCACTCTCTTTTGAGCGACCCGAACCAGGCAATGCGGTGCGCGAACACGAGGAGGTTACCGACCCGATCGAGGGGCGGCTGCCCTGCGGCATGGCACCGGCGGAATGGCGGCTGCACAGTGGCGCTCTGGACTTGGATGCCTACCAGATTTTGATCCTGAGCGTGCATCCCGAATACTGGTCGCGGCAAATGTACCAGCGCGTGAAGGGATGGGTGTACCGGCGTGGCGGCAAGCTCATATACCTGGGCGGCAACGGCCTCAACTGCGAAGTTGAGTTCCTAGGCGAAGACCGCCTGCGCTTTAAAACCCACCTGGCACCCGCCACAGGGGGTGCGTTGGGGATGCCTGCCCCCGATAACCCCGACCATCTACCTGGAGAGCCGGATGCACCGCACGCTCGAATCAGAGGCCAACCTGCTCGGCGTGGTCTGCACCGAGAGCGGTATCATGACTGCTGCACCCTACCGCGTGGTTAAGGCCGACCACTGGATCTTTGCGGGAACGGGTCTGCAGAATGGTGACCTCTTTGGGGAAAAAAGCTTGCAAGAGCGCGTCCACGGCGGCGCATCCGGCCATGAAACCGACAAGATGAGTCCGCACTCACCGCCCGGCACAGTGCTCTTGGCCAAGGGCATCAACCCGAACGATGGCGGTGCTGAAATTGTCTATTACGAAACGGCCAGCCCGAGTGGCAGCCGCGGAGCAGTCTTCTCGGTGGGGTCCATCACCTATGTGCCTTGTTTGTTGGTTGATGATGCGATCTCACGCATTACATCAAATGTGATTACACGATTGTTGGGAGAAAATACGCGATGAGTTCAACCAAACTGCGCAAGCAGCTGATCAACGTCCACACCTATGCAGTCACACCCTTTAAGGCCGACAACCTATACGAGGTGGATCACGATGCCTTTGCGCACAACCTGGAATTCCTGGTTGCGCGTGGCGTGAAAGTGATCGCCGTGAGTGGTGGCACCGGAGAATTTGAAGCGCTGACCAACGTAGAGCTGGAGGCGCTCACGCGCACCGCCCAGCGGACTGTGGGCGCTCGCGCTCTCGTCATTGCCACGCTACCGCCGAATTTGAAAGCTGCGCTAGAATTGGCTCCGCGCTATGCCGCGCTGGACGTGCAGGTGCTTTTGGGGATGCCGCCGCTGATTCGTGGTCGCGTCCCGCGTGACCTGGAAGGTGTCTATGACTACTACCACCAGCTGGCCCAGGCCACAGATCTGCCCCTCATGCCCTACAACACACAAGGATGGCCAGCTGAATTTTACGTCCGTTTGAGCGAGATTGACCGCATTATCGGCATCAAAGATCCCTGCCACGAACCACACACCCTGTTCCGCGCCGTTCAACTGCTTGGCGATCGCTTTGTCTGGATCGGCAACAAGCGACACGACCCAGGCGTTGTTCATTTGCGCTACCAGATGGGCATGCAGGCCTTTACCTCCGGTCAAAGTAATTTCTGGCCAGAGCCGGAACTGGCCATACACACGGCGGCCCAGCAGCAGGACTGGCCACGGGTGATCGAACTACAGCAGCAATGCCAATTGCTAGAGCAACTGCGGCTGGAAAGCGATGATGCCGCCATGGTCAAGGGGCGATGGACATAATGGGGCTCTATGGTGGGCGCGTACGACCGCCGCGACGCGATCTGACTGCGTCCGCACAAGCGCAACTGCGTGAAGTTCTGGAACGCCTAGGACTGCCGGTGTCACCGAGAGAATAGCGCAAAGGAATCATCATGACCAACAGTCCAATCATCTCTGGCGAACCGTTCAGCGAGGAACAAACGCAGCAGCTTGTTGAACAGTTTCATCGCGATGGGTTCGTCTACATTCCTGGCGTGCTAACCACAGAGGAAGTCACTGTCCTACGCAACAAAACCGACGAACTATTTGCCGATCCGATTCTCTTCGAGAAAACCAATTCGGATCTTGCCGACAAACGCTATATCCAGTTGGGCAAACATGAAGAGACGGGCCAGAGTCTCCCGTTTATTCTGCGAAATACAATTGAACTCGATCCGATTTTTCGCGATATGCTTGTGCGGGAACCAATTCTAAGTCTGGCGGAAGCCATCGTGGGACCAGATTGCAAGTTTTGTGGTCAAAACGTGCTGCGCAATCTACCCGGTCTGGCCATCGAGCGCTGGCACACCGACGGGCCAGTACATTTCCCGCTGCCGGAAGAGATTACCCGCCATGACTCACGGATTCGCATGCCGGTTATGTGGCTCACCGTTCAAATGGCGTTGACCGACATTGAGTCAGTGGAACAGGGTCCGACCCAGTACGTTCCCGGTAGCCACTATGCTGGCCGCGCTCCGAATGATCAAGAGCACCCGGAATTTGAGGAACGCGGCCCCGTCTCTATTTTCTGCAAAGCGGGCGACATCTACTTGCAAGATCCCCAGTGCTGGCACCGAGGTGCCCCTAATCGGTCCACCCGCACGCGCTATATTTTACAATCACAATACGCCGCGTACTGGGCACACTGGCGATTTAGCTTATGCAACCGCGTTCCCGTCCCCGAAGATGCCCTCCACACCGAAAGCGACCGCCTGCTAAGCTTATTAGGGCGCAGCCGTCCGAAAACCAACCACAGTTGATAGTTTCTTTGCTGTGAAATGTTTGTTTTCGCAGCAAGAAAGCGGCTTCGCCGCAGCCATCAGCTGTCAGCCAGGAATTGGCAGCGCTATATGACTGATTTTTATAAATTCCTATACCACAAGAAAATCTCAAAATTCCACCGGTAGAACGGCAAATCAACTTTTCTATACCGAGCACCACCATAAGAGCAGCCGAAATTTATTTTAAATTTATGAGCGAGTGCGGTATATTTCGGGTTCATCCGTGTAAATCCGTGTCCCACTTTTGTTCCGGCTTGTCCGGTTAGGAGGATCCCATGTCTAATTATCGTGTTGCCATCATTGGCACTGGGCGCGTTGGATACCAATTCAGCTTCAGCGATTTGCCCGATAACCACGTGGAAGCCATACAACAGAGCGAGCATTGCGAACTGGTCGCCGGGGTGAACCGGGGGCGCGAAAAGCTAGAGGCGTTTGGCCAGCGCTTCGGCATCGAGGCACTCTACCACGACTACCAGCAGATGTTGGCCGAGATCCAACCCGATATCTGCATTGTCGCAACCCACCCCGAACTGCATTGCGAGATGGTTCTCGGCTGCGCGGCGGTCCCATCGACGAAAGCCATCATCTGCGAAAAGCCGATGGCTCTGTCGTTGGACGAATGTGACCAGATGATCGAAGCCTGCGAACGGGCTGGTGTGTTGCTCCAGATCAATCACAATCGCCGTTGGCATCCAGCGTGGAATCTGGGTCTGCAACTGCTCAACGAAGGGGCAATTGGCGAGCTGAACCATATCTACTGCTACGTGGACGGCGGTAAGCCTGCCCCGTGGTGGCGCAGTGAGCGTGAAGGCCCCCTGCTACACGACTTCACCCACTTTTTTGATCTGATGGACATGTATGCCGGTGAGGTGGAGTGGCTGTGCGGCATGGCCGAGCAGCGCCGGCGGCCCTGGGCTGTGGAGGATTTCAGCGTGGCGTTTATGAAATTCACCAGCGGCGTTACTGGTCTGATTCAGAGCGCCGAATTGACCGACTATACAGACGAAGCCTTTGAGTTACGCGGCACAACCGGCGTCATCCGCTTTGTGCAAGAGCAGCTTCACCTCTTGCAGTCGGTGCAGGACGTCTATGAGCCGGACAGTGGTTTCCAGTGGAGTTCGCTACAGCCCAAAGTGGTCGAGCACACAGCCCCAGTTTCGACCTATGTGGTTGCTTTGGCAGAACTGGTGACGGCGCTAGAAAGCCAAGGGACCGACGGAAACGATGTCTCCGTACGCAGCGATGGTCGAGTAGGCCGTCGTTCTTTGGAGATGGTGATGGCCATCTATCAATCTCAGCTTGAGGGCAACCGGCCTGTCCGCTTTCCGATCTCCATGGGTGAATCGGGCGTGGCCGCGCTGCGTCAAGCTGAGCAATTTGGTGAGCGGGCGGAATGAGGACGAATGGCCAGGATCATACGCAGCCTTCGAACAGAGCGGACCAAGCCAACAGCAAAATCAGGATCCGCTTCGTTTTGAATTCTATAGATGTTCAGATACTGTTTTTCCACGCGAAACAGAAGCTTGTCAGCATTTCAGCCGGTCAGCCAGAGAGCTGAGTGAAAGGCCATCAACGACAGGAAAGTCTTTTTCTGATAGGCTATATCAGCCTCGTGACAGCCAGATTTCAGCTTGCAAACTCAAGAAAGTCAGGGTACGCTTACAGGCAGCGCTGCTAAAACTAGCTCATCTCGTTCATCTTATTCACCTTCTCCTTTTGATTCTGGCTTGGAAGCGAAGCGACCTTATCTAGGTTATGTATTTATACAGGACTTCTAAAATCCTCAACTCTTATGGATTATTTCGATTTTGAATTGCGCATCGGCGCAAGCGATGGAACTCAATATCCGGTCACTGTCATCCATGCGGCAGCTGGTGGAGAGCCAAGCATTATGGCTACCATCCCGGTCAACGACGAAGCGGTACGACAGAGCGTGGATGATCTGGTGGCTGTCCGCAGTGCGCATGCCACGACGCGTCGTGCCGACAGTACGACGCGGAAGGTGCGCTTACGTTCGTCACCGCCGATTGATGAGGCTGTCGTCGCCCGTGAGGTTGGGCAGCGCCTCTTCGATGCCCTGATTTCAGGTGCGGTGCGCGATGCCTACAGCAGCAGTTTGGCTAAAGCACGCGAGCAAGGTCTGGGACTGCGTCTTCGTCTGCGCATCGAAACGCCAGAAGCTGCCGTGTTGCCGTGGGAATTTCTCTATGACCCACAAGAAGGTGATCACGTCGCGCTACTGCGTGAGATACCGATCACCCGCTATACAGCACTCTCACGCGACGCCGCCCCAACCGCCAAGCCGCCGCTACGCATCCTCGCAATGGTGGCTGCCCCATCTGATTTAGCTACGTTAAACGTGGCCGAAGAGCAGAGGCGGATTGAGCAGGCTTTGGAACATCGACTTGAGCGCGGTGACGTGGGGCTCCACTGGGTTGAGGGTGATACCTGGCACGACCTCCAGACGGCGTTGGATCGCGGCCCGTGGCATGTCTTTCACTATATCGGTCATGGTGCCTTTGACCCTGATTCGGGCGAAGGGTTGCTTGCCTTCTGTGACGAACAGGGTACTATGCAACGCATGTCGGCTACTGCACTGGGCCGCCTCTTCTCCGGCCATCCGTCGTTACAGTTAGCTTTTCTCAATACGTGCGAAGGGGGACGCACCAGCGATGCCGAACTCTTCTCCAGCGTGGGTTCGGTGCTAACCCGTCGTGGCGTTTCTGCTGTCATCTCCATGCAATTCGCTATCAGTGACGCTGCCGCACTAGAATTTTCAAGACTCTTCTATGATGCGCTGGCGCGCGGCAACCCGGTGGACGTGGCCATGACGGCGGCCCGCACGGGCCTGAGCATCGCTGCACCAAACAGCATTGAGTGGGCGACACCAATGCTGCATATGCGTGCACCCGACGGCCACCTCTTTGAGATGAATACTGGCGCATCTATCTTTGATGAACGTAAACTTGTTCCGCGCCCCCACACAAGCGCTCCTCCACCGCAGCAGCCCATCCGAGATGGAGTGGCCAGCCGGACTACGAGCAACCAAGCCACCCACGGCCTTGACATCTTGCGCCGTAAAGTGCAGCAATACTGGATCGAAGGCGTCCTGGAGCACTCGCTCTTTCAACAGACGCTGCACGATCTTGGTATGGAAACGATGGGCGACGCGGTCGAGAATCCATGGGGCACCCATCTTGAACGAGCAGGCGAACCCAGCCGTGCGCTGGCTCAGGATCAGTCTATCGTCGATGTTTTTGATGAAAATGGTGGTTTGCTGTTGCTGTTGGGGGAGCCGGGGTCGGGCAAGACCACGACCCTGCTGGTCTTGTTGCGGACGCTGTTACAGCGTATGGAGAGTGACACTGAGCCAGTTGCAGTGCAGTCAGTGCCGGTTGTCTTTAATCTTTCCTCCTGGTCGCGTGACTTCCCGCTACTGGAGAATTGGATGGCTGATCAAATGAGCCTCCAGTACCAAATTCCACGAGTGGCTAGTCAAAGCCTGTTGACTGCGGGACATATCCTGCCGCTTTTGGACGGCTTGGACGAGACATCTCATGACGCACGACCATCCTGCGTCGAAGCCATCAACAGTTACGTATTGGAGCGCAGCCTAACCGGTTTAGTCGTCTGCTGCCGGCTGAAGGAATATATTGCGTTGCCTGTGAGGCTGGCGCTCAATACTGCTGTACGCCTGACGGAACTGAGCGATGAGCAGGTCGATGCATATCTGGCGGCGGCAGGAGAACAGCTTGCGGGGCTGCGCGACCTACTACGACGCGAGACGGCCATGCGCTTTGATGCCCGTTCGCCCCTTTGGCTGAACTTGATGATACGCGCCTATCACAACCTTTCGGTTGTCGACCTTGCGCGGGAAGGCGAACGCAGTGCAGCAGAGCGACGGCGTGCGTTGATGGACGCCTATATGGCACGCATGTTTCGGCGGGCGGGGGGAAATGGATAGTGGCAAACCGACCTACCACCCCACCCTATCGCGAAGCGCAAGCGACGGCCTGGCTGGCTTGGCTCGCCTACAACATGCGTGCGCACGACCTGACCATCTTTCAGATCGAAAACTTGCAGCCCGATTGGTTAGCCGGACACAAAGAAAAGGCACCGAATCTGTTTGTTACACGGATGCTCTGGGGTGGGTGGTGCGGGCTGAGTGCCGGGCTGATGACCGGGCTGATATTCTTGCTGCTTAGCGACCTGATTGGCGACCTGATTGGCGACTTGAGTAGTGGACTGCTTTTCGGGCTGATGACCGGGCTGAGTGGAGCGCTGCTCGGTGGGATGGTTCGCACATTCCGGATAACGCTACGCGAGGGCAGCGCGCATGTCCAGACGATTGATTCTCTACAGTGGTCTTGGCAAAATGTACGCCGCAATGCTCGTAGGGGTTTGATTTTAGGGCTGCTTTTCGGACTGATTTATGGGCTGGTTGGTGGGCTGATTGTCTGGTTAAGTGATGGGCTAATTGGTGGGCTGATTTACGGGCTGATGGCCATGCTGTTTTTTGGGCTGTTTTTCGGGCTGGTTGGCGGAATAATTGGTGGATTCCGATCGGCAACAAAAGAGCTAAAAACCCGTCCAAATCAAGGAGTTTGGTTGACCATACGCTCGTCAATCAAGATCGGTCTGCCGACTGGAATCGCTGCGGGCGCCTCGTTGGGGCTCTTGTTGTGGGATATCCCGGTCGGATTCGGGTATGGCGTCGCGATCTTTTTCATTGCCGGTCTCTGGTATGGCGGACTGGATGTCATCGAGCATGGCATAATCCGGCTAATCATCGCCCTGTCGGGCGATGCGCCGCTCAACTACGCCCGTTTTCTCGACTACGCAGCCGAGGAGTTAAACTTTTTGCAGAAGGTGGGTGGCGGCTATGTCTTTATTCACCGCTATCTATTGGAACACTTCGCAGAGATTGCTGTGGAGCGGGGGTATGTTACTGTGACTTCGGAATACCAGTTTGGATCAGCAGGCGCATTTGAAGCAGAAAATACAGCTTTGAGCGCAGAGATGCATTCAAAACCGTAACATTCGATTGAACGGCATCACAAGTTGATGGAGACTTTCATGGCACGAATGTTTCGACGAGAGCGGGGAGACGTATAGTGGCCAATCAATCCATTCCCCCACCCTATAGCGAAGAGCAGGCAACGGCTTGGCTGGCTTACAACATGCGCTCTCACGGCCTGACCATCTTTCAGATCGAAAACTTGCAGCCAGCCTGGTTAGTCGGATACAAAGAAAAGGCACCTAATCTCTTAGTGACACGTATGCTCTGGGGCGGGTGGGCCGGGCTGATTGGCGGGCTGCTTTTCGGACTGCTTTTCGGGCTGAGAAGCGGGCTGCTTTTCGGACTACTTTTCGGACTGATTAGCGGGCTGATTGGCGGGCTGATTGAAATGACGAAACCGATCCAAAAACTTGATGCCAGTTTGCGAAATCGTGGTCATTCAACAAAAACTCTTCTAATAGGAACAATCGCGTATGGACTGATTTTCGGGCTGATTGGCGTGCCGCTTGGCGTGCTGATTTTCGGGCTGATTAGTGGGCTGATTGCTGGGCTGCTTAGCGGGCTGAGTGACGGGCTGAGTGACGGGCTATTTTTCGGGCTGATTAGTGGGCTGATTGGCGGGCTGGTTGGAGGGCTGGTTCGGACATCCCGGATAACGCTACGCGAAAGCAACGAACATGTCCGTACGATTGATTCTCTACAGTGGTCTTGGCAAAATGTACGCCGAAATGCTCGTAAGGGTTTGATTTTAGGGCTGCTTTTCGGACTGATTTTCGGACTGATCGGCGGGCTGATTAGTGGGCTGATTGTCGGGCTAATTTTCGGGCTGCTTGGTGGGCGTCTCGTTGGGGCTCTTATTGTGGAACATCCCGGTTGGATTCGGGTATGGCGTCGTAATCTTTCTCATCGTCGGTCTCTGGTATGGCGGGCTAGATGTCATCGAGCATGGCATGATCCGGCTAATCATCGCCTGGCAGGGCCATGCGCCGCTCAACTACGCCCGCTTTCTCGACTACGCAGCCGAGGAGTTAAACTTTTTGCAGAAGGTGGGTGGTGGCTATGTCTTTATTCATCGATATCTGCTGGAGCATTTTGCGGAGATTGCAGTGGAAAGGGGGTATGTCACGCCAACTAAAGATACTCAGTTGATCCAAATTTTCGCGGAGTAGGCGTTAGAGATTACACGCAGTAGACATAATCCTGCATTTCTCAGTCAAAACAGACTCGAGCGGGCCAAATGGTCCGAGATTCTCTACTGCGTCTTTTTTCGCCATTTGAACGCTCTACCTCTGAGAAATCCTACTGCGTGTAATCTCTAACGCCGGTCACTGTCGAGTAGAGTCGCATTAGAGAACGCCTTTCCAAAGGAAAGGTGCGCTCTCTCCGCAAATATCAAGCACATTTTGGATCTACTGATACTAGCGAAGCTTCGCTTCAAACCGTTTACAGAACTTGACTCATTTGTACGGATTTTTCTAGAAGCAAGCCACGGCCAGGTTGTTCTTTGAGTGCTATCCACCCCTCAATAAATTGAACAGTTCCTTCGAAGACTCAGGACAAGCTTTCGTTTTACTTGAGAATGACATGCACAACTTATTGAATGCTCATTCCCAAACAACCACAGGTGACGCTATGAGCTACGACTACATTATCATCGGGGCCAGTTCTGCCGGATGCGTTTTAGCCAACCGTTTGAGTGCAGACGGTCAATATCAGGTTCTGCTGCTGGAAGCGGGTGGACCAGACAAGAAGCAGGAGGTGCAGATCCCCGCGGCCTTCTCTAAATTGTACAAGACCGAAGTGGACTGGAATTATGAGACTATGCCACAGACCAACGCGGGTGGACGTCAATTATATTGGCCGCGTGGCAAAATGTTGGGCGGTTCCAGTTCTATGAATGCCATGATCTATCAACGCGGCAACCCGAACGATTATAACAATTGGGCTGCGCTAGGCAACGAAGAGTGGAGTTGGGACGATGTGCTGCCTTATTTCAAAAAAGCCCAACATCAAGAGCGCGGCGATAGTACGATGCACGGTCGTGGTGGTCCGCTCAACGTGGCCGATTTGCGCGATCCAAATCCGCTTTCTCTCATCTTCGTCCAGGCCGCAATGCAAGCTGGATATGCCGGCAATGACGATTTTAACGATGGCGCGCAAGAGGGCTTTGGCCTTTACCAAGTGACGCAGAAACGCGGCTCCCGCCACAGCGCCGCAACGGCATACCTGAAGCCGGCACTCAAGCGGTCAAACTTGCGGGTCGAAACCGGCGCGCAAGCCACACAACTCCTCTTTGACGAGCAGCGGTGTGTGGGCGTCAAATACATGCAGAACGGCCATGAGCACACAGAGCAGGCCAATCGTGATGTGATCCTCTCAGGCGGGGCCATCAACTCGCCGCAACTGCTCATGCTTTCGGGCGTGGGCCCCGACGACCATCTGCAAGCAATGGGCATCCAAACAGTCGTGGACCTGCCCGGAGTTGGGCAGAATTTGCAGGATCATCTAGCCGTTGCGCCTACTTGGTACTGTACACAGAAGATCACCTTAGCCAGCGCGGAATCGCTGGGCAATTGGGCGAAACTGCTGCTCTTCAAGAAGGGCATGTTTACCTCGAATGTCGGGGAAGCTGGTGGATTTATTCGGCTGGATGCTGCTTCACTTGCACCGGAACTACAGTATCACTTTGCGCCCGTCTTTTCCCTACGCCATGGCTTCGATTCGCCTCAGGCACACGGATTTACCGTTGCGCCTACATTAGTCAAGGTTCATAGCCGCGGCGATATCAAACTAAAGTCTGCCGATCCGCTAACACATCCCGAAATCCAGCCCAATTACTTAGCGGATGAACGCGACGTAGACGTTTTGCTTGAAGGGGTGAAGATTGCGCGCCATATCGTCCAGCAATCTGCTTTCGATCCGTATCGAGGGGATGAATATACACCGGGCGCGTCTGTCATCACCGATGATGAGATCCGCGACTTTGTCCGCCAGCACTGCGAGACACTCTATCATCCCGTGGGCACATGCAAGATGGGCGTTGACCCGCTAGCTGTGGTCAACCCCGAACTTCAAGTTCACGGCGTGGCGGGACTGCGCGTGGCGGATGCCTCGATTATGCCAGAGATCATTAACGCCAATACAAATGCGCCGACGATCATGATTGGCGAACGGTGTGCCCATCTGATTTTGAATGGCAGCTAACGGTTGAACTTGCCCAAGTGGTCGCAGAGATGGCCGCGCTATATAGGAGTGTGAGACAATCAATCGAAGTAATTCTCTCCGATACAATAACTCGGCAATGACAGACTCGACCCGAACATTGTCTTGAACACTCGCCCCTAAGCTAGACTTTGTAAGTTTTAAGCACCATAAAAAGTTAATAACAGACAGCAGAAAGTAAGGTGTTCACCTGAGAGGGAGAGAATAAACGAAGATCAGGTGAAAAGTGAGATGTCTGGAAAAGGAAATGGCACCATAAGCGGCGGCGAACCAGAGAGAGGAGGTCATGGAAGGTGGCGTGAGTCTTGTGACACCAAGTAGCTTGAGGCAAAGGGATAGAGCCATCAGGAGAGAAGGCATGAGCCATCAAGATGACAAGGCTGAAAAGACCAAAGAGAGCAGGAGTAGTCCTCTCAATGGCCAAGTCACTCCACTGGCGCTGAGTTTCGACACCGAGGTGAGCTCTGGCTTCCTCGAAAGAGACTTCAATGGACCAACGTTTGACGAAATCAGCGATGATGTGGGGGGCAGCCTGATGAATATCGGTGGAGAAGTAAGCGACGGTCTCAGCTTGGCCTTTGGGATCGCGGACTAAAACCCAGCGCAGAAGGAGCGGAGTTGTGCCGGTAGAGTACCAAAAGGCAATACCAGTGGCCCAGTCGACGACTTCAGATTCTCCCCCATACCAGTCAATGCGGCAGCGGTGCCAACAGGTGGTTTTGAAGAGGGCAACATCTTCCAGCTTGGGCAGTCGCTGCCCAACGACAGGAGGACGACCAGGTCGTTTTGTGCCGTCAGGTTTCAAACGGGAGGGTGGATAGTCAAAGAGACGCGCATCCAGGCGCAGAGGCCCAATCAAGGTGACTCCTTGGGATTGACAGCGCAAGCCCAACTCGATCACACTGTAAGCCCCATCGCCGATGAGCTTGATTTCTCGACCTGGCAAAGCTCGACGCAGCCAGGCCACCACCTGCATGGTTCGTTTCGCCACTGTTCGGTGGCGCTGGTTGAGCGTTTCGCTGACTTTCGGTGTTGTGAGTAAGACGCTCAGAAAGGGCATTGACCAGTAGAGGTCACTCCACGGCAACTTGACCACCACACAGAAGACCAGCCACCGCAATCCGCTCGTGCTTACGCTCATCTTCCGGCCTGACGCCAGGCTATCTCGCCAGTGTCCTCGTTTGCTGATCTTGGGACCCCAGCGCCTTTCTAGCGTCTCGTCTACCGTTATCTCGACTGGCGCTCCCATGACCACAAACGTATCCACAATCAAGTGCAGTAAGATATAGCTCAACATCAATCCATCCCACTTTGCTCGATTCAGCACATGGTGATACTTGGACCAGTCTCCCTCTTGCTCCAATCCCATCACTCTCAACGCCGCTGTCACCGTTCGTCTTCCCTTCGTTAACACCGTCCCTATCACCAAGACCAGTGCCTTTTGGTACGTCGGTTCTGTGAAGACTGGGCGAAAGCTCTCGAACAACGGGATTATTTCTGCTGGAAGGAACATTGGGCTCTCCTCTCTTTGATAGTTGTTTTCTCACTCCTATCTTACATCAGCTTCCCTTTTGTTCCTTCTTTATTAACTTTTTAATGTGCCCAAATTGTACAAAGTCGAGCTCAGAGCGTGTTTTAAAAGTGCCACAGCGTGTCATTCTGAGTGGAGGACCGCAGCGAAGAATCTTCTTTTTGCACTTGGAGCGAGGGATTGTCCCTTCGGAAGACTCAGGGCCCCAAAGCCTCCTCAGAATGACTTTTAAAACACTTTCTAAACTGAAATACACCGCTCGAATGAGCCCAGGAGTGCGGTGGGCGGGCTTTCATGATAGAATTGAGGGTACGATACCAAGAGGATACTCTGTTATACACCACCACAGGAGCTAAATACGATGACAGACACCAAGAATGGCTTCCCCGTTGTCTTTGTCTCGCTGACCGGCGACGAACAGATCAAGCTCTACGACCTGGATCCCCAATCCGGTGCGCTCCAACTGCGGTCGACCAGCAATGCGCATGGTCCCTCTGGTGCGCTCTATCTGCATCCGTCTGGAAATGTCATGCTGGTTGCCCATGTGGAGTCAACCACGCTGGCCAGTTTTCGTCTCGATAGAGACTCGGGTGAGTTGACGCTCATCAACAAAGTGGACACCGGCATCGGTATTCCGGCCCATCTCATCACGGACCGCGCGGGTCGCTTTCTGTTGACGGCATACTACGGTGGGGGCGGCATCACCGTCCACCGGTTGGGCGCAGATGGAGCGATTCAGGAGCTTGTGCAATATGTCGATACCGGAGAGAAGGCGCACGCCGTTTTGGCGACGCCTGGAGATCGCTTTGTCTTCGTCCCTCACGTCTGTCCAACCAACAAGACCAGTCAATTTCGCTTCGATAACGAGTCGGGCCTCCTCTCACCCAATGATCCCGCCGAACTGGCACCACCCGACGACGATACCGGTCCCCGCCATATCTGCTTTCGACCGCAAGGGGATGTGGCCTACATCGTCAATGAGCAGGGCAACACGGTGACCGCCCATCATTTCGATGCCGAACAGGGGACACTTGCGCGATTCCAGCACATTTCGACTTTGCCCGCAGACTATACAGAGGGCGGGTCTACGGCTCATGTGGAGGTGCATCCAAATGGGCGGTGGGCCTATGCCTCCAATCGGGGCCACGACAGCATTGTGGGCTACAATATCGACGCTGGTGGCGCGCTCAGCCCGTTTGGCCACTTTGCAGTACCGGCCAGCCCTCGTTCATTCAACACTGATCCGACTGGTGCATATTTGTACTGTGCTGGAGAAGCAGCCAACAAAATGGGGGTGGTTCATTTTAGCTGGATAGATAGGTTTACACTTTTAGAAACAGAAAGAACGTTTATATTCTCTGATTTCGCCGGTTCTCAGAGAGAAAACGGTCTCATATAGATTTTTGTCTATATATCAAAAGTGTAAACCTAATTTTGAACCACCCCACAAAATGAACGCTTATCGCGTGAATGCAACAACCGGTACACTTCATATAATGGCAGAGTATGACGTCGGCAAGCAGCCCTTTTGGGTCATGGGAACCATGCTAGCGTAGGAGAGCCAATGGCTACGCTGAGTTCACTGATGAATGGCTAAGTCGTCAGGAGGCTTCGTGAGACAGATACCGCACGATACTGGTCAATACCCAAACGAAATATCGAACTCCTGTGCCAACCCGCGCAGTTGTTCGACAAAAGCAGAATGATAGGGAATGCCGTTGGCCGACCCCTCCGCTTCGGCATTAGATTCCTTTTATGACTGCTCCCTTCAAGTGTGCTTCCGAGAGGCAGCGCCTTCATTCTGTCCCACGCAGCTTGTGCATCGTCGGTGGGTTGGCCGTCTTGGTCGAGCGCCCAGCCGAATGGGATTTTCTCACCCTTCAACAAGGCGGCACCGATTTTGCCAAAGGCCACCACCGACGTCGCCATGTCCAACACAAAGAGTATGTCCTGGCCGCTGGGAACAGCCACGCTAATCGGATTGGTGGAGAACATGGGTTCGATGCCGGCGGTGGGCAAAATGGCCACACCAGCGTTGTTGGTCAACGAAATCCCGATCATGTGGTGAGGCAGACAGCACATGGCGTGATAGGACGCCATCCCAAAGTGACGGCTACGGCGCATGGTGACGATGTCTACGCCATTTTCCTGCGCTTTGGCAATGCAGTGGTCCATGGCCTTGACCCTGACCACCAACCCCAAACCACTATCGCCATCGATCAATGTGGTAACCGGCGTTTCGCTGCCATGGGTGATGTTTGGGCGCGGATTCAGATCCCCTATTCCGCAATCCATCCACATAGTGCAAAAGATTGTTGATGCCGTGGCTTTCGACGCCGCGCAGGTCTGCACGCACAAGTACATCGGCTGCAATTTGAGCATCTACTGCGGGGACATCTAGATGTTGAAAAAGACACTCGATAAAATTTCGCAGATGATCTTCACTGATTCGAATAGTCGTGTGGTATGCTGAACACACTTTGCGACCAAAGGTCGTCTATCTTCAGAATAACTTTAAGGTTGTTAGGATTATAATGGGATAGGAAGAAGCTGTAAAGCCCTGTCTATTCAATACACTATAATGGACTATTGGCGGTAGAATATTGATGGATTCGACAACACTATCTACCTGGCTATTGGCAATGTTTAGTGAGTAATATACAATAAAAGAATAATTCATTAATAACCGATGATAGCTCGTATAAAACAAGCATCTTGTGTCCCTTACAAATTTACCGTCTTGACATCCAGACCAAATGCTGCGAAAATATCCATAACCAATGCCCCCATCCAGAGCATTGACTCATCTCTCCCAAATGTGCCCGCACTATAGTGCACAACCTAGTCTTCTTCACAGGATTCACTTCTCTTCTCCACACATTCGGGCGATGAGCATATGTCTTTCGGCTTGATTCTACATTTCTATACCCAAAGGCTCATCTAAGAAAATTGCGCAAGCCGTCGTGGGGTCAGAGCGAAGATATTTCATTTGCACAATTTCGTCTGATGAGCGTATCTAAAGGAGGAGACAATGTCGTCACATTCAATTTCTCGTCGTCGATTTTTGCAGGCCGCGGGTGCAGGTCTGAGCCTCCCGCTACTCTCCCAAATGCTCACAGCCTGTCAGGTTGTGGCCCCTGGTAGCAGTGAGCCGGTCAGCGAGATCATCTGGTCGCGCGGAGATGATTTGCGCACACAGGATCCCCAACTCATCGGTGGGCGCATGGAGGGTGAGATCAACCGCTGTATCTATGATCAGCTCTTTGACATTGCGCCTGACGGTTCACAAATTCCCTGGCTGGGGACTGAGTTTAGCAGCAACGAGGATGGCACGGTTTGGACCGCAACCATGAATGAGGGGGCGACCTTCCACGATGGCTCGCCCGTGACAGCAGAGGATGTCAAGTTTACATACGAACGTCTTCTAGCCAATCCCGAATTCCAGCACTCCACCGCCCACAAGGATCTGCTGGTCAGCGTCGATGCGCCAAACGCCGCCACGGTGGTCTTTACCTGCGCCAAGCCAGCCCCTCTCTACAACCTGCTAATGGCCGAGCACATTCTCTCCAAAAAATCGGCCGAAGAGCATGGTGAAAACTTCTGGGAGCAGGCCATCGGCAGTGGTCCGTTCCGTCATCTTGAGTATATCAAGGGTGAATATTGGTTGGGTGAAGCCTATGAAAATTATTGGAAGCCCGATCTGGTTCAAGTGCAGCGTCTGCGTTACCGCCCCATCAGCGAGGAAGCAACTCGCGTAGCTGCGCTCCGATCCGGTGAGGTAGATATCATCGCCAATGTGAGCGGCGAACTGGCCGAGGAGTTGAGCCAGGATGAGAATATCGCCATCTATCGCCGTCCGTCGCTGGACCATCTCTATCTGCTCACCCAGACCAATCGACCGCCCTTCGACAACCCAGACGCACGTTGGGCGGTCAATTATGCCATCGACCGTGAGGCGTTGGTGAATAATATCGTGAAAGCTGGTCAAGTTATTGGTGGGCATATTCCTGAAGGCACGGTCGGCTACGACGCCGGTCTGGAACCGATCCCCTATGATCCGGAAGAGGCGCGACGACTCTTGGACAAAGCGGGCGTTGCCCCAGGCACCCAAATTGAGGTCAAGGCCCACCCCTTCTGGTTTGCCAAGGGCAAAGAGGTGATGGAATATGTTGCTGGTGCGCTACAGGAGATTGGTTTTGAAGTGGATCTGCAATTCTTGGAACCCGGTGCTTATACCGAAGCCCGCAAGTCGAGCAGCTATGATCTGGCGCTGCAACAGGGCGGGAAGGCCAACAACCCCTGCAACCAATACAAGGTCTTCTACATCACCGATATCTTTGGTTCCGGTTTCGGTGGGAACAATCCAGAATTTCAAGAGCGGATTTTGCAAGCGTGTGAAGAAGTCAACCCAGAGAAGGCCGCTGAACTCTATGGAAGTATCCAGAAACAGGTCTACGATGAGGCCGTGGAAATCCAGCTCTATCGGCAAGAAAACATCTGGGGCGTACGCAGGCGCGTCACAGGATTTGAAGCCTACTCACCTGACACAACCCGACCCTGGAATGGGGTAGGTGTCTCTGGTTAACCCATGAGCGCCTATATTCGCCGACGCTTGCTTCAATCGGTCATCGTGGTGTGGGGCGTATCGGTGCTGGTATTCTTTCTTTTAAGGCTGGCACCGGGCGATCCTGCCACCTTGCTCTTGGTCGAGAGCGCAACACCAGAACAGATCGAAGAGGCCCGCGAAAAGTGGGGGTTGACCAAGCCGATCCCTGTGCAGTATGCTATCTTCTTGGGGCGTGCCCTGCAAGGCGACCTGGGCGATTCGCTCTTCTTCAAACAGCCTGCGCTTGAGGTGTTGTTAGATCGTATGCCCGCCACGCTGCAACTTTCCGCAGCCGCGCTCATCTTCTCGCTGAGCGTCGCCATCCCGGTGGGGCTGATCTCGGCGCTCAAACGCGATACAATCTGGGATTATTTGGGCACCAGCTTAGCTATGCTGGGGCAGGCCATTCCACCCTATTGGTTGGGCATTATGCTCATTCTGGTCTTCTCGGTCTCGCTACACTGGTTTCCCACATCGGGCCGGGGCACCATTTGGCACGTTGTGTTGCCCGCCATCACGCTTGGTTCCGTGCTGATGGCGCTGATCACGCGTCTGGTGCGGTCCGGCATGTTGGACGTGATGAATGAGGACTATGTGCGTACGGCGCGCGCTAAAGGACTGACGGAGCGAGTCATCCTGATCCGTCATGCGCTACGTAACATCCTGATTCCATTAGTAACGGTGGTTGGCTTACAGTTGGGTGCGCTCTTCGGCGGGGCTGTAATAACCGAAAGCATCTTGGCCTGGAGTGGGACGACTGGCGCTGCAGGCCATCAACGCCCGCGACTATCCGCTGGTACAGGCATCAGTTTTGCTGATTTCTGTCGTCTATGTCTTTCTCAATCTTGCTGTAGACATTCTTTATATTTATCTGGATCCGCAGATTCGCTATGAATAGAGACATCACAGAATAAAGCCATGACAGCCAGAGCAGAGCCAGCTATCTTGTTGCAAACAACAGAGCCGTCCGAACGTAAGCCAACCGCGTCTATCTGGCAGCGTTTTGGTCACAGCCGCCGTGCAGTCTATGGTATGGCCGTCTTGCTGATCGTCGGCGGTATGGCACTGCTGTCACCCCTCCTTGCACCGTATGCAGCGCAAGATCAAGATCCAAAACGCGTGCAATTGGAACCCTTTTCTACGTCTGAGGAGGGCACATTTCATCTGTTGGGCACTGATGCATTGGGGCGAGATCTGCTGTCACGTATGATGTATGGAGGGCGTATTTCGCTGTTGGTCGGCGTTACGGTGGTCATTGTGGCCGGACTAATCGGCGTCCCATTGGGATTGCTTAGCGGCTATTTTGGACGGATCGTTGACACGCTCATCATGCGGCTGGTGGATATCAAGCTAGCCGTTCCCTTTATCCTGTTGGCCATCGCCATCATGGCTGTGTTAGGTACTGGCCTCTGGAACGTGATTCTAGTCTTGGGCTTCACAAGTTGGGTGGGCTATGCCCGCATTGTGCGTGGGACGGTACTGTCATTGCGCGAAAAGCCCTTCATTGAAGCCGCACGCTGCATTGGGATGTCCCATTCTCGTATTATTTTGCGACACCTATTGCCCAACATCTGGACGCCAGTGATTGTGCTGGCTACGCAAGGTGTGGGCGGTGCAATCCTGTCAGAATCGTCGCTTACCTTTGGGGTTG
>JAHBNG010000172.1 GCA_019217005.1 Chloroflexi bacterium TSY | reverse complement strand
CTTGATGCGTGAACATCTTATACGATACGATTGAGTTGTAAAGGTAGCTATACTGAAGACTGTCATAGTAATCAATTGAACTGTTACTTGGGTAAATGCTGTCAAATTGATTTTCATTTTACCGACAGTGCGCTTTATTGACAGGAGATCAGGCATGAGCGATTATCGGATTGACATGGATGAGGCTGGAAACGATGCACAACGCTTTGAGGCACTTTATCAAACCGCCAACCAAACTGGAACGACAGCGGCGTTTATCGAGAGCATTGAAGAGAAATATCAGGCAACGCCAGAGAATCTTTTATATGCGGCTTGGCATTTTCGATTGGCTGCTCAAAACTCAGAGTTTGCTGGAATTGGCGAACCAAGCAAGAGCCAAAGGTACTGGCGATTTGCCATTTTGCTCAGCCTTTTATCGGGTGTGCTCTTTTGGTTTCTGTCAGACTTTGAACAGCTAACTGTTCTGGATGAAATACCACTACTGGCCCTGGCTTGGGCACCGATCAGTGCTTGTTTTGTAATGGTCTATCTACAGATATCAACAAAACAACAGCGTAGGCGAGGAATACTTTTATCCGTCTGCATGATTGGGCTAACCTACTATGTAATAGAAATCATACAAATCATGTCGGTTTGGCAACATCAAGAGGATTATCTACTGATGATGATTTTTCATTTGCCCTTGCTCTCTTGGAGCGGTGTCGGCTATTTTATTCTCTGGAAAGACGCAGAACCAGACAATCTCTTCGCATTTATCATCAAATCTCTGGAAGCTTTGCTCACAGGGGGACTCTTTGTAGCGGCAGGAGGGCTCTTTACGGGGCTTTCGATAGCCATGTTTAGCATATTGGATATTGACTTTTCCACGCCGGTTTTGCGCATCTTCTTTGCTGGCGGTGCGGGTTTGATTCCTGTATTGGCGGTCGCCACCATATATGATCTGTCGAAGCGCCCAATGATGCAGTCGTTTCGTAATGGGCTCAGTATGTTAATTTCGACCCTGATACGCTTATTACTTCCTTTGATCCTACTTGTGATGGCAATCTATACGCTGTTGATTCCCTTTAATATAATGGGACCTTTCGAAAACCGTGATGTGTTGATTACCTATAACGGCATGCTCTTTGCAGTTGTTGCCCTACTGATTACAGCAATCCCTGTTCATCAAGTTGAGTCTACATTATTTCCGAAAAAAGTTTCGGACGATGTTTCCCAAAGCAGCAACGGGAAAAAATCTCTCAGGGAGGACGTACGATATCGAAGTCTGCTCCGTTATGCCATCATCGCCATTGCGTCTCTGACGATACTAATCAGTTTACACGCATTGGCGGCTATTCTATATCGAACATGGAACGGCGGATTAACGCTCAATCGGTTGAACTTTACTTTCTGGTAAAAGAAAAGAGATGAGGTGAGAAATGTGACAAAAAGCGGTTAGCAGTTCATCCTAAAGGTAGAGAACCCAAAAAGGAGAAAGGAATGCTAACCGCGCCAGAAATAACTATAGCAGTACTGATGAATGTATTGCAAGTAACGCCGATGGGAACAAACGTAAATGTAATGCGTCTGATGTGGGCAATGCTGAATGGGTCGTTTCTGAAAAGTCGAGGAGCAATCCATAGCGCATTGAAAGAAAGCGGGTTTGAAGATGAGGAGCTCCGGCGAAGCTGGTGGAGCTTTCGATATGGATCATGGGATATCACAAGTCTGCTGGGGTCGTGGCAAGAAGAAGTGGAAAGGGGGAATGGGAGGCAAAAAAGTTAGAAGGGTACCGAGTGAAAAGCATAGATATCACAGGGTTCTGGCGACCGAAGCTGCAAGGGAAAGTGAACCGACTCTATAACTCAACGGCTCGTCGGGCATTGCCCGCGCTCATCTTTGGAGTGATGATAAGCTCGGGGGGAGATAGGCGGGAAGCGAGTGCCACTGCTCAAGGCAATCATGAGATGCACGGTTGGAACAAAGGAAAGTGAGTTTCGGAAAAAGCTGCTGACAGAGACGAAGAAATCACTGGAGTCAGACGAAGTGGCGGTGGTCGATGCCGGGTTTACAATCAGAGAAATGCTAGAAAGCGGCATCGACCGATTTGTCCTGCGGGAAGCCATTAACTGCACAGTGCGCCGCAATGAGTTCCCCAAACGCAAAGAAAAAAGGCAGACCACCTGAATATGGTGATATTGTGCGTCCGCTCTCTCGCAGCTATAAGGGAAAGCGACTCGAGGCTACAACTCCGGACTCGTCTGGTCGCTTTCTCTATAGTGGTCGCCTGATTTGCTATCAAGCATGGCACAATCTCGTCCCCAGAACAACCAAGGTGGATACAGCCAACCGTACCTACTCGATTTACGTCATTCAGGATCCGGCCTACAACACACCTTTGGTTTTGGCGACCGTTATGACTTTGCAGCCTGAAACCATTTATCTTGTCTACCTGGAACGCTGGCCTGTTGAACCTCCCCCCCCCCTTGGCTTCCAAGCAGATGATTGGCTTACATCGTCAATTTGTTCATGCCGATGAGGCTTGTTTCCGCTTACCTGAACTGGGGCTGCTGGCTGGCAATCTTCTTTCCCATTTAGCCGCTTCTCTTCCTCCCATACCGACTGGCTACTGGGATCGAGAGCCTCAATCCACTCCCGGCAGGCTGCGCCGTGTTCTCTCGAGTGCTCTTTTTCCAACTCCTGACCAACTCGACCCTGACTTTCGGAAAAAGGCCTCGGTTTCACACCATTTCCCTAAAGGCGTTCTCGCTCATCGCCGCCTCAATGCCGCTGCTTAAACTAGCCGAGCACTATTTTTACATTTTATCCCGTTTTTTCAGGGTGGATTCTTTTTTCCGCCCCTTTCGGTTTGCCCTTTGTCACTCAAGCCTTTACCAGAAAGTAAAGTTTATTGTACTCGGCTGGAACAGCATTAATCTTGGCATTTTGTGCTATCTGTTCGTTCGCCAACGTGGTCGAAATGCAAACGAATGGTTTCGTGAGATGCGCCGAGTTTTTGGTCTAGGCGCTGTGGTCTACACAATTTGGGGCGTCAGCGTCATCTTGTTCGTGCCCTGGCTCATGCGATATGGGCTTTTCCAGATCGTCCAGGAGATGGTCCGTCCTCGATAAGTTCAGTTGTTTCAGTAAACCAATGGGAGTGTGTACCAAAGTGTGTAAATGACGACTACTCAGTCAGAGACGTGACTTCATTTACACACTTTGTGGTACACACTCTACCAATAGAGTTGTTCCTAATCGCGCTCCATGTACACCCTCTCCTCCTGCCATTTGGCCGAAACGATCAGATTCATCGTTGCATACCCGAGAAGAAGAAAGGCCGAGAGCAGAATGGTAAAGCCATAAGTTTGGGGATGTTGGAAGGGATAGATGAGTCGTACCAAGATATCATAGAGCAGGGCTTGCGGATTTGCAAGGACATCCCAACTATTCCAGCGCAGAAAACGCCCAAGATAGACACCGAAACCTGCTGCACTGACAGCAAAGCCAACGAACCCCCAACCGATCCATTTGCCAAACCAATTCTCGATCACATTCTGCAAAATGCGAAGGGAAACAAATCCGATCACAACACCGTTCCATGCAAATGTGAAAACCAACAAGATGTCGTACCAATAAGGTGCTACTGGCCGATGATGGTAGTGCACAATATCGGTTACCAAATAGGGGGCGTTCGGAAAAAACGCCAGCCAAACGGCGAAGAGCACAATAAAAATAAACCACATTCGGGGGTTGAATTGTGTGCCTACCCGGCGATTCGTTTGCGCAAGATACTAAATGATGAGTGCACTAAAAAGGGGAATCCAAGCCAAAAATAGATTCCAAATAAAGCCAATATAGGTCAACGTGCCAGAATGGATAATCCGAAAAGCTATCATCCAGATGCCCATTAATGAAGAAAGCGACAAAACGAATAATAATAAAAGACAATCTTTATGAATTGTGAAAAATGCAGAGAGTGAAGTCATTGAGAGTTCTCCCAGAATAGAGTTGAGCGTGATAAATCTGCTAATCCGAAAAGTTCTGTGACGAAGTATTCGCACTCGAGAGGCAGGTCGGACTCACAACCACTTTTCGGATAGGTTTTAACAATCTTCCACGCTTATCGTAAATCATCAATTTGCCCAATGATATGGTAGTCACAATGCAGAATCAAGCACTCAGGTGCACCCCTAACTTGGCGAGTACCCCCCACTGTGGCAGTGGTGAAATATAGATTTTCCCCGCCCAATCGGATAAAGCAAAACCATTTTTCCCTAGTAAACATTTGGCTATCGGTAGAACGCATTACCGCACGAACGATCAATTTGTGCTATGATTCAAAGTAAGACAATGACGTCTAGACTCATCTATACTGCGATCGTGATGAATACATGGGTTTTCCTTAGTCTTACCGGATAAAGCAAAACCATGCTTTCATCGAGCTCAGTTTAGGAGTCGTTGGCATTCAATAGCATTTCTCAGGGCGATCACTGTACAACACGATTTAGGCTCCGAGAGGATACGCAAATTGTCAACAGACTTGAGCAGGATAGAGCATTCATATTAGGCAAGGAGGCCTATAATGATAGCACCCTATAAAACCATTCCTCAAAATGGAGTACCTGGACACCAGATGTATCTGTTGGGGCGTCCGCAGATAAGGCGAATCAGCAAATTCCTAGAATCCAGAGAACCACTAAACGCCCCTGATCCAGCGATCATACTTCATGACTACTATACTCAGTAGATCCAAATTTGGCGTTTTTGGCTATTTTCAGTCGAGATTGCAGGGATTTTGGAGTCATTTATTCAGATTTCGGTTACAGAAAACAACCTATTTCATATCTGAAAATCGCCCAAATCTAACGCAAAAACTAGATATCGACCGGCAAATTTGTATTTATGTCAACTGTTTAGCCAGAATTCTCTCTCAAAACCTGAAATTTGGATCTACTGATACTGCTGCGCTCAGCAGACAGATCAGCTTACTCATACGCCGTGAAGTCCTAAGCGGACGGGCGAATTTTGGTGTCTATGGCGATGGCAAGGAGGTGGCGCAGCTTGCCATGGAGCGAGCCTTTCAACCCGGAGATTTTCGAGCTGGATATTACCGGGACCAGACCTTTATGTTGGCCACACAGATGTTATCGCCCCAACAACTTTTCGCTCAACTTTACACCCACATGGATATCGACGCAGAACCATCGACTGGCGGTCGCTCGATGGTGGCCCATTTCGGAACACGTCTACTTGATGCAAACGGGCACTGGTATCCACAGGTGAACAACTACAACTCATCCGCTGATATTTCGCCCACGTCAGGCCAGATGCCCCGCCTGGTTGGTTTAGGCTATGCCTCGCGACTCTACCGTGAATTGGACGAGTTACATACTTTCTCATCATTTTCTCGGAATGGTTCAGAGATCGCTTTCGGGACAATCGGCAATGCGAGTTGCGCTGAAGGTCTCTTTTGGGAATCACTCAATGCTATCCCTGTCTTGCAAGCTCCTGTAATCATTTCAATCTGGGATGATGGATATGGAATTTCGGTGCCGAACGAGGTGCAATTTGCCAAAGGAAGCGTTGGGCCACTGCTTGAAGGATTCCGTCGTCAGCCAGATCATTCCCAAGGGTTCGATATGTATCAAGTACATGGTTGGGACTATAGAGGACTGATAACGGCATATGAAGAGGCCGCTAGACAAGCCCGCAAAAATCATATCCCGGCCATCATCCACGTTACTGAAATGACGCAGCCACAAGGACACAGTACCTCGGGAAGCCATGAGCGGTATAAATCAAACGAGCGACTGGCTTGGGAAGCGGATCATGATCCTCTAGTCAAAATGAATGAATGGATTGTGAATGAGGGGCTGGCAACAAAAGAGAAACTGAAGCAGTTGGAGGCTGAGGCCAAAGAAGAGGCGGAAACAGCGCGCGACAAAGCATGGGACGCCATGCTTGCACCACGTTTATCTGAGGCAGGTGAATTGGCTGCACTCCTCAAAAATGCAGCCGAAGATTCTTTTCAAGGAGAGCAACTCATAGAGTTAAGTCAAAAGCTCCAAGAAAATCCACGACCGCTCCGCAGGGAAATTATGCAAATTGCCCACCAGGCAGCGTTGGTTCTGGCAACAGAGGAGCACCCTGTCCATGAGCAACTGTTAACATGGTGCCAACAGCAGCTCTTCCTCAATCGAAAACGCTACAGCTCACACCTGCACAGCCAATCTGAGAAATCAGCACTAACAGTTCCTGTCGTTTCGCCAACCTATGACGAATCCGTTTCCATCTCCAACTCTGTCGGTGAACGGGTCCGTGGCTACGAGATTCTACGAGCAAATTTTGATACAATTCTGGCAAATGACCCGCGGGTCTTTATCTTTGGGGAGGATGTGGGAAAGCTGGGGGATGTCAACCAAGGCGTAGCGGGATTACAGGCAAAGTATGGTTCACTACGCGTATCGGACACGGGAATTCGCGAGGCAACAATCGTGGGTCAGGCCATCGGTATGGCGCTTCGTGGCTTGCGCCCCATTGCCGAAATTCAATATATTGACTACATTCTCTATGCCATCCAAACTCTCTCTGATGATTTAGCAACTTTACATTGGCGCACAAAAGGTGGACAGAAGGCACCAGTCATCATTCGCACGCGCGGCCACCGGCTGGACGGCATCTGGCACTCCGGCTCGCCCATGGGTGCTTTGTTGAATCTACTCAGCGGAATGCATATATTGGTGCCACGCAACATGACCCAGGCGGCTGGTTTTTACAACACCTTGTTGCGGTCGGACGAGCCAGCCATCGTTGTTGAACGACTCAATGCTTATCGCCTCTATGAACCCATGCCAACCAATCTGGGCGAATTCACTGTTCCGCTTGGTGTACCAGAGCTATTATGCACGGGTAGTGATCTAACCCTTGTTACCTATGGTGCCATGTGTGATATTGCCCTAAATGCGGCAGCTCGTCTTCAGGACCTGAATATCTCGGTCGAAGTGATAGATGTTCAATCACTCTTGCCTTTTGACATTCATCATTCGATTTTGGAATCGCTCAGAAAGACCAGCCGCATTCTCTTTGTGGATGAAGATATGCCAAGCGGTGCCTCTGCGTTTATGATGCAACAAGTGCTCCAGATTCAAGGGGCATACAGGTGGCTGGACTCAGAGCCACGTACGCTCAGTGCACCGCCACATCGACCAGCAACCGGTCCCGATGGGGACTATTTCTCCAAGCCCAACGCCGAGAATATTGTGGAGACCATCTACAACATAATGCACGAAAGTGACCCGCGTCGGTATCCTACCATTTGGGCCGTAGCGCCCAATTCGACCCATTCGATGCCGTCAAATGATACGCCTCAGCCAAACCATAGGTTCCGGGTTTAAGATTTTCGGTTCTGTGAAGTTTTGTGGGGCAGATGTTGGATAGTTTGTTGGTTTGCTGGTTTGTTCACCAACCATCTAACCAACAAACCGACGGAAAATCCCATAATTCCTCAGACACCCATATTCTCCTTGATTACCGGACACGATTTAGACCATTCAAAGCCGCCACACGATACGCTTCGGCCATCGTTGGATAGTTAAACGTCGTATTGATAAAGTACATAAGCGTATTCGCTTTGCCTTTTTGAGAGATAATTGCCTGACCAATATGAATAATCTCAGAAGCTTGTGCACCAAAACAGTGAATGCCCAGAATCTGAAGCGACTCACGATGAAAGAGGATCTTCAACATACCAACCGTTCGCCCACTGATCTGCGCTCGGGCGAGATCTTTGAAAAAGGCATGACCAACTTCATAGGGAACCCTGGCTTCCGTCAGCTCTCGTTCCGTTTGTCCTACTGAACTGATTTCCGGCAATGTATAAATGCCTGTTGGGATCAGTTCCACCAATTTGTAATCACATTTGCCAAAGACTAGATGTGTGGCTGCAAAACGCCCCTGATCATAGGCTGCACTGGCCAGACTGGGGTAGCCGGTGACGTCGCCGACTGCATAGATGTGTGGCTGAGAAGATTGATAATTCTCATTGACCACTATATTGCCGCGTCGATCCCGCTCAAGGGCCAGTTTCTCAAGCCCCATGTTGTCTGAATTTCCAGTCCGCCCATCGGCCCAAAGCAGATAATCGCCGCGAATCTCCTTTTTCGATTTCAGATTTAGCGTCACGCCTTGGTCATCTGCTTCGACCTTGTGCATCTCTTCGTTGTGCCGAATAAGCGCCCCTTGTTCACGCAAGTGATAGGCCAAGGCGTCAATGATTTCATCATCCAAAAAGGTCAAGAGTCGATCTCGCGTATTAATCAGATTGACCTTGACTCCCAAGCTGCGGAAGATAGAGGCATATTCACAACCGATCACACCAGCACCATAGATGGTGATCGAACGAGGATTGTCATCCAAATGCAGCACGGTGTCACTATCCAGAATGCGGGGATGGTCAAAATCAACATTTTCAGGATGATAAGGACGTGCTCCCGTAGCAATGACAAACGCATCCGCCGTAAAATGCTTTGCACCCAATTCGGACGTGACCTCGACCTTGTTTGCGTCCAAGAAGGCAGCTCGTCCATGAATCACATCGACTAAGTTACGTGCGTAAAAACTACTGCGCAAGCTCACCTGCTGTGCAATGACCGATTCTGCAGAGCGTAACAGGTCTTGATAGTTTTTGCGACGAAAGTCGCCGATATCTACAATCTGTTGAACTGATTGACGCAAGGCTTTACTCGGAATCGTCGCCCGATGGGTACAATTGCCACCAACTTGATAGAAATCGTCTATCACAGCAACATGTTTGCCTTCCTTGGCGGCCTTCATCGCAGCGCCTTCACCACCAGGACCGCTGCCAATCACAATAACATCGAATTGATTGTTTTCGATTGACATATTTTCTGTTCTGAATTCAGTGCAATCAAGAAAGGATTTGAGTAATCTTTTCTTCCATCTTTTCTACGTCGTCTTCTAACAGCACCCCTGCTTCCATCTCACATCGAAACTGTTCTCCACCGGCCAATGTACGTACGAGTCCTTTGGCTTTTTCTGTCCGGTATCCTTCGGGTCCGGCTGTTGCCGGAAGAACAATTCCAATCGCATCCTGATCCATCATTCGACAAATCCAACGTACGCCTACGTTGAGCTGTTCAGGCTGGTGAGCAATATAATCTGCACTGCCATCAGGGTGAACCTGCATACTGTGTGCCCACCCCGCCTCATCGGCTTGATAGTCAATATTGAAGACAATTTCTGGGTCAAATGAAAGGGTAGGAGAAAGAACATTGTGTTGACTTGGATCGCTTCTTAGCGTATCTATAAATTCCAAATATTCAGGGCTGGGTTTGACATGTGGGGGAATACTTTCACGTATCCGTACATGTTCCGGCGTACAAGGGGCACTATAGACTAGACGTCCATTGTCCACTGGACGAAAGTTAACGTGGGCCATATACATATATTCCATCGGCGAGCTCTTCAGATTGGTCGCTTGAAAAATGATGCGGAATCGGCTAGAGTCAGCGTAGAGCTTGACCAGTGGCTCGGCCAGATAGTTGGTGCTAAACGCTAGAGTATGATTGTAAACACCGCCTAAACCAATATAGACACCTCTCTCATCCTCGCCCAACTCGATATGTGCTTTGCTATAAGACGCATTGGGCAATTCACCGTGCAGCGGATGATCATCATCCGCCGTTGGAACACCCATTGCCATGAAGCCACAATGAAGGAGAAAGCCGCCATAATTTTCTAGGTAGTCACGCGTGGCCCGTGGCCCATCAAACATCGACTTCATTGTGATCTCACGCCCTCCAAACTCAGCTGACCAGATCTGTTGACCTTGGAAGGGAAGCATCGTCAAACTGCCCTGTTCATTGCTCAATCTCAGACCACAGACACCGCTGTTCCACTGGAATGCGACGGCAGAAAAGGGGCCTTGCTCAAGTATAAGATGTTCCTTGAAATCGAACATATGGGGAGTTAGGTGGATTTTGGTTGATTGCATTGAATTCTTCCTTCTAGAATGTTTGAAAGTGAAAAGTCTTTGTAAATGAGTCAAGTTTTTGCAAGACTGCGAATTGCAGGATCCAAGAGCGGCAACTCACTACGCTTCAGCCACCTTGTCGATGTACGGCAAAGCCTCTCTCGCTCTCATTATGTTTGCAGACTCAAAATAACTTCACTATACCCAATTCCCTACTGCTGGTCAAGCGGTTAAGTTCTAGTTTAAATTTTCGATTTTTTAGGGGGTTGACACTTCGCAACATCCGTGATATAATAGGGGACAGAGGAATCAAACAAGCGGTTCCTCTTTTTGTTTCCTAAGAATTAATTTTTTTGGTTGATGAACGGCTATCCAGCTTGTTTCAGAACAGAGACACTGAAACAGCATAGTCGTTTTTGTTATTCCAATTTTTTCTTAAGTTTATTCGCAAAGTTGCGTGACGATGTAGTCGGATTGGTTGACATAATGACGTCAGCCATCAATCATGCTTTTACCACGCGCCGCCGAAGGCTCACCCGCATATTGTGAAATATTTCGCAATATGCGGGTGAGCCTATAATATAATGGAACAAACCGCGCAGAAAGGAACTTCGCAATCCAAGCCGGCGATGCAACTTGAGCGAATGCACGTGCCCTATCTTTGATCCCTGGTTTCCAATATAAAAGCATCTGGCTCGGGGGAACCAGATGCTTAACTGACTTCTTGAACGCCGATAAAATGATAATAAGGGCAACGTTCACATGACACGCTCAGTTTAGCAATAAAACGTCGATAAAACGTCGAGGGACATCTAATACTCTTCCAAAGGTGTCGCTCCCCGATCGCTGGAGCGGCAGGCGGCATCTGCAACAACCATTGTTTGATAGGCGTCTTGCACGGACGTGGGCAATGTGTCGCTCGATCCTTCTGTATAGCACATGAGGCTTGCCATACTGCCAATAAAAGCATCCGGAAACCAACTACCGTCGATCTTGACTGGAATCCACTTCGGTTCTTCGTCTTCATTTGACACGCAGAATTCAAAGGCATCTGGCTCTCCAGTTGGGTAATTCATCAATAACCCCATTGTTGCTTTAATTGCGCCCTTTGTCCCTTCCCATTTCACATAGCTTTCCTGATGACGAAGACCATATTCATGATGATGATTGGTCTCCACGTTACAACGCAGAACGTCTCCATAGTCAAAAATGATATTGGTACGCGAGCCTTGCATCTCTAGCAACTTAGGATGTCTGACCGTTTTGGCATAAATTCCCTTGGGTCTTCCCAAAAATGAGCGCACCAGATCAATATAATGGATGCTATGGTAGAGAATTTCTGAATAGGGTACTTTTTTGTAAAAAGGGCCAGAGATGCCACGGAGTATAGACCGTGACGCGAATCTCCATATCATGTACATCGCCAATGATTCCTTGGTCGATAAGGCTACGAGCAGCTATAACAAAAGGGGCATAGCGCATTTGAAAGTTGATTGCGGCTGTCAATCCTTTCTTCTCACACAGTGTCCGAATCTCTCGCGCTTCACCCAAATTCTCGCCCATGGGCTTTTGTATCAGGACGGCTCGTTCATTTGGCAACTGGTACAATACATCGAGAATCGCGCTTGCGGGCACAGCTACATCAAAGACAGCGTTTGATGGTGTTTGAGAAGCCGCATGATCGATTGAGGTAAAGATATGCGGTACATCAAATTTATCTGCCATCATTTCAGCACATTCTGTATTGGGATCAAATAGCCCGATAATCTCAAAGCCAGCTTTGCGATAGGCAGGATAATGTGCATCGTGTACGATACCACCTGCTCCAATACTGACGATGGGTTGAACGGTGGTCGGCAGCTTTGCTCTTTGGTGAATTGTGTAGTTGGTCATAGAATTTACGATTTCTACCGCACTAGCTCATAAACTTAAATCCAATTCGGCTGTTCTCCTCGACTGAAAACGGTCAAATTTATTTTAAGTTCATGGCAGTGCTCAGTATCCACAAATAGTACGATCAATCCTACGGTAGCATACAACAGGGGTCATGTCAAAGGCGAAATCACATTCCATTGCATTCATATGATCACGCCCAAATATCACCCACTGTAAAGCCTTCTGGAAAAGGATCGCTTGGGTCGACAACATAGTTGGCAAATCCCGTAATCCATCCTTGCCCACTCAACGTTGGGACAACGGCCTGATAAGGGCCCACTCGCGTTTCCTCCAGTAAACGACCAGTAAAAAGTGTACCGATGATGCTTTCATGGATAAAATCTTCGTTTAGTCCCAACTTGCCCTTGGCGTACATGACAGCCATTTTGGCGCAGGTCCCCGTGCCACAAGGAGATCGATCAAGTGCTCCCGTCCATGTGCTGGGGGCATCCCAACGGAGCGGACCCGAGGCAACCGTGACGGCATTTTTGCAGTGGGCAGAGGGATGCGTCGGGGGAGCGGAGAGTTGCGAAATGCTAACATTGGCTATTTCTGGATTTTCAGGATGAGCAATCGGCAATTGTTCCGACGCTGCAGCCCGAATCATAGCGCTAATGCGAGCAACTTCAGCACCATTTTCGGGAATTAGCTCGATGCCAAGCATGGTTGCGTCTGCAATCGCATACCACATGCCGCCCCAAGCCACATCGACCGTAACCTTACCCAAATGTGGAACGTCGATCTCTGTATCCAAGTGTGTCGCAAATGCAGGAACATTTTTGAAAGTAACTCGTTTGACCTTGCCATTTGCACAATCAGCGCGCACATGAATTAACCCAGCAGGAGCTTCGAGTACCAGCTCCGTCACTGGTTCCCGCATCGGGATCATACCCGTCTCAAGTAGAACCGTTGATACACAAATCGTATTGGACCCTGACATCGCCGGATATTCAGTTTGTTCCATAATGATAAACCCCGCATCTGCGGCTGGGTGGATCGGTGGAACAATCAAATTACAGCACAACGCGGGATAGCCACGTGGCTCGTGCAACATACGTAGGCGCAATGAATCACCATGATTCTTCAACCACATAGCCTTCTCGAACATGGAGTTTCCTGGAACGTTGACAACCCCACCCGTAATCACCCGCCCAGGCTCGCCACAAGCATGGGCATCGACAGCAGTAATCATATTGCTCAATTGCATATTGACCTTCCCCCATTATCCAGAGTAAAATTAGAATCTCAGGCGTCAGTTATACTTTCGGCCAGATGGCATCGTCAAGGTTCACCCCTCAACGTAAACCTACGTATCATTTTCGTCAATTACTGGTTTGTTTTCGTCAAGGTTTACTATGTACCATGAAGTATGATTGTTGCCAAAATAAGGTGGTATCCCAAATTGTGTATAAATTCGCTTTTTATCAGGGCTACCAAGTGGCTCAGGACTCTGCGTGAGTCCTATGGCTTTTACACAATTTGTGGTAGATCACCTCAGATAAAGGGAAACTCTATGTCCAGCCATACGACAATTCAAGATGTTCAAGTGATCTTGACGCAGCCCGCTGGCTCACGTTTAGTGATTGTAAAGCTCGTGACTTCTGAACCGGGTCTTTACGGTTTAGGTTGCGCAACATTCACTCAACGATTTCACGCCGTTCATACGGCAATCGAAAAACATCTGAAGCCTTTCTTGATTGGCCGCGATGTCTCGCGGATCGAAGAGATTTGGCAGATGTCGATGGTTCATAGCTACTGGCGCAATGGCCCAGTACTCAACAATGCCATCTCCGGTGTGGATCAAGCGCTTTGGGATATTATAAGGAAAACAGGCGAATATGCCTGTCTATGAGCTTTTGGGGGGCAAGTGTCGTGAGGCAGCCGCAGTCTATGGTCATGCCAATGGTAACGCACCACAGGAAGTGGCAGAGAGCGTACGTCGCTATATGGAAGAAGGGTATCGCTTTATTCGCGTACAGATGGGTGGGTATGGCGGTAATGCCGTAAACCTTGTGAAGCCAGAAGGAGCACCCGAGGGGGCTTATTTTGACCGTCGTGCCTATATGCGCGGCGTATTGAGAATGATTGAACATGTACGGTCGGAAATTGGAGAGGAAATTGAACTGCTACACGACATCCACGAACGGCTCCAACCAATCGAGGCGGTACAATTTGCCAAAGATCTAGAACAGTTCAAGCTTTTCTTTTTGGAAGACGCCCTGGCTCCAGAAGATATCGAATGGTTTGCTCGTATTCGCGAGCAGTGTGCTACCCCCTTGGCAATGGGTGAACTCTTCAACAATCCGCGTGAATGGCAACCTTTGATTGCAGGCAAGCTTATTGATTTCATTCGGATGCATGTTAGTCAGATGGGAGGGATTACACCTGCTCGGAACGTAGCAGCCTTTGCTCAAATGTATGGTATCCGGACAGCTTGGCATGGACCAGGTGACACTTCTCCCGTCGGTCATGCTGCAAATCTGCATCTTGATTTGTGGGCACCCAATTTTGGTGTCCAAGAATGGTGCCGCTTTAACAACCTGGGCTATGATATGTTCCCAGGTCTTCCAGAAGTACACAATGGGTATATGTATCCAAACAATCTTCCGGGTTTAGGAATTGACATAGATGAGAAGCTTGCCGCAAAATATCCCTGTCAGGACAGTGTCGAATTATGGACACAAACACGCTTGCCTGATGGAACGCCAGTGCGCCCTTAGTGCTTATCCGAAAAGTGCTGTGACAATGTATACCGCTCTCGGGTAAATTGCTTGAACTCACAACCATTTTTCGGATAGGTTCTCAATCATAGTACAAGGACAGCTTGAATGACGAACTCCTCCAGACTTCCCGTGATGGTCTTGGGCGTCTATACCTTCGTCGCAGTTATTGTCACCCTAGTCCAAATCCAATTACAAACCGTTTATATTTCATGGATAGCGATTCTCTACACACCGATCATACTCGCGGCGTTTCTATATTCGCGTCAGATCTATGGAGCAATGCTGCTCATTTTATTGCTCTTGTCGGGTTGGATTGCGTTATCTGATCTGCCCATTGCGATGCTCCGACCGGAACGTCTTGCCTTTATTTTTCTGTTCTACACAATATTTGTTGAAGTAACGAACTATATTTCCCGTCGTCAACGCAACCTGTTGGCACAGTATAAGCACGAATTAGAGGAACGGCGCAAAGTTACGGAGCAGCTACGTGGTCAACAAGCTTTTATCCGAAAAGTATTGGATACAAGCCCCGTTGCGATTTTCGTCAAAGATTTGACTGGTAAATATGTATTGACGAATCAATTTTTTGCTGACCTTTACGAAACAAACCACGAAGATATGATCGGAAAGACCGACGCAGATTTTGTTTCAAATCCGGCATCAGCCCGTACCTACCATCAGAATGACCTATCTGTTCTCAAATCCAAAAGCGAATATTCAATCACAACTAAGCGTGTAATTGATGATATCGGGACCAGTCGCTGGATGGAAACCATTAAACGCCCGCTTCTATCAAGTGATGATGAAGTTGAGCATATCCTCTGTATCGGCATCAACGTGACGCGTCTGAAATTAGCCGAAGAGGAGCTTGTTAGAAATGCCGCAATGGCCCGTGCTGCCGCCGAAGCAAGCCATCTCTTACTCGCTGCATCCAATTTTGATGAAGCTGTGATTCGATCGATCCGCGCGATTTGTGAAGCAGCAAGTTTGGATCGCGTCTATATCTTCAAAAATCATATCCATACGGCGACGAGAGAACCCATGATGAGCCGAGCATGCAGAATATGCGCTACCACCCCCAACTTAGCCGTTGGTATGCCCTGTTTTCTGCAGGAAAGATGGTAGAGGGAGCGATTTGCCGATTTCCAAAATCCGAACAGGAATTCCTGCTGAAATTCAAAGTTCAGTCGATTCTGCTGGCACCGCTGTTTGTTGAGGAAGAATTATGGGGGTTTGTTGGCTTTGGGTATTGTCGGTCAGAACGTGAATGGTCGGACAACATCAGGTCTCTACTTAAGACAGTGGTCAGCAGCCTTTCCGCATCTATTGTCCGGCGAAGAACCGAAGAGCAGTTACGAATAGCCAAGGAAGCGGCTGAAGATGCAGCGCGCACCAAGTCCGAGTTTCTAGCAAATATGAGTCATGAGATCCGAACACCAATGAATGCAGTGATTGGCATGACAGATTTGCTGAGAAATAGTGACCTAACGGCGGCGCAAGAAAATTTTGTGGAAACAATCCAAAACAGCGGCAATGGCCTTTTAAACATTATTGATGATATCCTTGACTTCTCCAAGATCGAATCTGGGAAATTGATCTTGACCTCAGGAATCTTCGACCTCTCTCTCTGTATTGAAGAGGTGTTTGACCTATTTGCACTGGAGGTTTCCCAGAAGTCGGTTGAAATTTCCTATGTCATTCATCCAGATATTCCTGACGAAATTGGGGGAGACAGTATGCGCCTGCGTCAAATTTTGGTCAACTTGATCGGGAATGCGGTGCGATTCACCCATACTGGCTCGATCTCTGTCTCGGTGGATTATCTCACGATAACGAAACAGAATCTCCTCCACTTTTGTGTCAGGGACACAGGAATCGGAATCCCTGCGGACCAACTTGCCCGACTATTTGATTCATTTACACAGGTTGATTCATCCACAACGCGTCGATATGGAGGGACAGGTTTAGGACTCACAATTAGCAAACGTTTATGCCATTTGATGGGTGGGTCTATGTGGGTGGAAAGTCAGGTCAACGTTGGTTCCAGCTTCCATTTTACGCTTCAATTAAAGACAGACCATATTGACCCCAACAAGGCCCTCGACACAACTCTAGCAAATAAGCGCATTTTAATCATTGATCATAACGATACAAGACGAAAGCATCTGACAAATCTTGTCAAGAGTTGGGGAATGCAATCTACGATCCTGACTTCCATAGCTGAATTAGAATCTATTGTTCAGTCGAACCAAGACCTGGATACAACGATCAAGCAAACCGCTGAACACTATGATCTAGCTCTTTACAACATTGTCTCTCTTGAAAGCAACGGTCTCGGTGCTGCCGAAAAAATCCGTCAAATCCTAGATAATCCTAAACTGCCCTTCATTCTGCTCACCTTCTTGTTAGATATCGAAGATCGCGAAAAATCAACCGCTTGTCCATTCATTACCTATCTGACGAAGCCCATGAAGCGAAAACAGCTTTTACTAGCCATGGCCGGCCTTTTAAACATAACGCTTCCCCAAAAACAAATTCGTTCAAATGGTCATCAGCTTGAACCTTGGACAGATAAAACCTCTCTTTCCATTCTATTGGCAGAAGACAATCTCACAAATCAAAAAGTCGCCCTCTTGATGCTCGAAAAGCTTGGCTACCAGGCAACAGCCGTCGCGACGGGATTTGAGGTCATTCAGGCTCTTCAAGCCAATGCTTACGATGTCATTCTCATGGATGTTCAGATGCCCGAAATGGATGGTTTAGCAGCTACACGACACATTCGCACACAGTTCGATGTGGATGAACAACCTTATATTGTTGCTATCACAGCCAACGCGATGTCGGATGACAAAGAGCTCTGTCTACAAGCAGGAATGGATGCATATTTAAGCAAACCTATGCGCATGCAAGATCTGCAGAATGTTTTGCGCCAGGTGATACCCAACGGCCAAAGCTCAACGTAATCAGTAAATCACAATCGTATCATTCTCGGGCGAAGTCAAAGGAATCTACCGATTGCAGCTTACCGATTAGACTAGGACGACTGGTTCCTCTGAAGGAATTCGGCATGGTAGACGACATCGTCACCAAATCGTTCCTTCCCCTTGGCTTGAGGTCCAACGACATCCAGTTGTCCCCGACCCATCACGGCTTCGCGCGATCCATCCCGATGCGGATCAGCATAGCGCACAAACCAGCTTTCCAACTCAGCGCGCAACCTTTCTTGAACTAATTGATATTCTGGCTGATCTAGCAAATTCTCCCGCTCATCAGGATCATTTGCTAGACCATAGAGTTCATTGGGGCCGAATGGATAACGATGGATATATTTCCAGTCAACGGTTCGAATCATGCGCGTGGGACCAGACCACTATATGAGTCTGGCTATCTAGCTCTTGCCCTTGCAACAGGGCCGCAAAACTCTGACCCGGCAACACATCTGCGTCCCCATTTGGGACATCCAGATAGTCCAGCAAGGTCGGCATCAGGTCATAATGGCTGTGCAACGACTCGATCACCTGTCCTTGCGGAATATGCCCAGGCTGAGAAATTAGCATGGGAACCTTTACCGAAGTCTCAAACATATTTGGCGGAAACGTGCCGTTGCCCTTGCCGTAAATACCGTGATGCCCCATATTCATCCCGTTGTCGCTGGTAAAGATAATCAACGTATCCTCACGCAAACCATTTGCTTCTAACCAATCCAGCAATCGTCCCACATTGGCATCCATGGCGGTGACTGCAGCAAAATAGCCACTCAGTGTTGCTCGTCGTGTCTCCTCTGTAAAGCCCAAAGAGCCGGAAGAACCACTCTTATGCAACTGCTGTGGATGCATCGGCTCCGCTGGTGTTGACTGAAAGGCACAATTCTGAAAATAGTCGTCGTATAACTCCTTGGGATGATGCTCCCGTCCCCACGGAGCATGGGGCGCCGTGTAGTTGACATTCAAGCAGAAAGGATTGTCACTCTCTCGTTGTGCGGTGAGAAACTCTAGCGCATGGTCGGTAATTAGATCACTGACATAGCCTTCGCCTTGATAGAGTTGACCATCTCGAATCATTGGCGCATTGTAATAAGGTCCACTGCCAGAAGCATGAACATCCCAGTAGGTGAAACTCTTTTGAGGTTTCTCAGAATAGCCCAAATGCCATTTGCCACTTAAACCATATAGATAACCCGCTTCGGCCAGCAGATCGGTATAGGCTGTTTGTCCTTCTAAATATTCAATCCCTCTATCTTCGGTGCCAGTAACGCTCGTATTCCCAGCTCGCAGAAAATCCTGAACACCATGTTGGGAAGGGATTCGTCCGGTCAAAATTGAGGCACGTGCTGGTGAACAGACTGGTGAAGCACAGAAAAAGTTTTCGAATCGTAGACCGGTCGTGGCGAGTCGATCCAAATTGGGCGTACGGATTTCCGAGTTTCCCGCACAACCCATGGCCCAATAGCCTTGATCGTCGGTCAGAATAAAGAGAAGATTGAACTTTAGAGGCATGTTGAATGATCTTTCAAATTGATGTAGTATCGATGTACGTTTGTTTAGAAAGCGAAAAATTTTTTATCAACCTCACCCTTTCCAGAAACAGATAAAGGTGCTGTTACCAGTGTTGGTAAATGGTTATAGAAGAATGGAGTAGAACCATGATGAATATAATGGAAATTTATGATTATCGAGCAGTCATTCAGTATGATCCGGAGATCAATAAATTTCGAGGTGAATTTATCGGTCTAAATGGAGGCGCTGATTTTTACGCCATAGACATTGATAGTCTTCGTAAAGAAGGAGAAATTTCCTTAAGGGTCTTTCTTGATATGTGTCAGGAGGATGGTGTCAAACCACGCAAAGAATACTCCGGTTGAGCTATTTTGCGGAAATGTAAGATAGAACCGCATCAATATTATCATTTAACAGGTTAACCGAGTCAACAATGTGGCGAGATTCTTCCCACTGAACATATCGCTCTTTCGTCTTCAAAAGATGATACCAATCAAGTTCTCTGTAACCAGGAATATTTCGTTTTCGAGTGGTTAATCTAGTTTTGTGTATTTCTTCATCCGAGCAAATGCACTCGATCACGAGCCATTTGGCATGATGCTGCTTCGCCGTTAACTGAAACTGTTTGCGCACAGTTGGGTGACTCGCAACACAATCAATTATGCATGATTGCCTAAGCGACAACTGTTGTTCCGCAAGCGCAAACAAAATTTCATACACAGCATAGCTGACTGGTTGACCGCCATTACAGGCGGTCTTAACGTCGCATCGAAGCAAGGCTGCTTCGATGATGTCTTTGGAAAAGACGGGAACTTGAATCTTGTCGCTCAGTGCTTTTGCAAGGGTACTCTTCCCGGTTCCTGGTAGACCCGTCAATAAAATTAGTTTCATTTCAAAGCTAAGTGAAACATAGGAAGAAATTAGAATTGGGACGCTGATTTTCGCAGATATTCGGGGGTGGTTCAGAATTAGGTTTACACTTTTGATACATAGACAAAAATCTATATGAGGTCATTTTCTGCCTGAGCATGGCTCAAATTAGAAAATATAAACATCTTTTCTCTTTGCAAAAATGTAAACCTAATTGTCCGCCTAAAATGAACCACCCCGATATTCGCGGATTAAACTCGGGAAAACCCAATTAATCCGTGTCCAAATACTTTCTAGGGTTTACTTGGTGCACGCCTCAGCGCCTCTTCATAGATACCATCGTGATTGCGCATGGTTGGGAGACAACGGGCCTCAGCTGGCGACAGGAAACCTCGTTCAAAACTCTCTACATTCTCCTGGAACGGCGCTAACTCGACCAGACGACAGAGAAAGTAGCATTGTGTATTGAGGGGATATGCCCAACGATATCTGCCGGGCTTGGGGCCAAAAAGCTCAATCTCTTGAATACCGATCAACTCAACAATCTCCACATGAGCGTACGTTTCTTCCCAAACTTCACGGACAGCAGCCTGTTCGGGCGTTTCTCCCGAATCGATCACGCCGCCGGGAATATCCCAATCTCGGTCCCACAAACGCGTCAACAAAATTTTGTCTTCCTCAAATGCGAAACCAAAGGCCGTTCCCCAAGTTTCAGATGCAGGTAGCTCATCAGTAATGTACAGTCTGCCTTCGCCAGGCTTGGCTAACCAGGGGATGTTCCTATCAGTTTTGATCAGCTTTTTCATGAGAACTTAGATCTGTATCATCTCAATAAGAACCTATCCGAAAAGTGGTTGTGAGTCCAACCAGTTTCTTGACCAACATGGGTTCGTCACAGAACTTTTCGGATAAACACTAAAGTGAGGTCAGAGCTTCCCGGAAGGGGTCAAGAATAGCAGCGCAATCGGAACCATATGTGACCCCTTCTGGGAAGCTCGGATCTACCCAACCGCTACTTATTGAGAAGTCACTTAGATTTCGACAAAAATCACCTGTCGTTCCACTGAAACAGGATACGTCTCGGCAGTATACGGACCTGGCACTCGCCCTGTTTCTGGGTCGACCAATGCTTCACGAACTTCCGGATCGGTGTCAACGGTCTGACTCTCCACACTCTCGCCTTGTACAGCCTCAATCGAAACAGGATATGTACGCACCCGCGTCTTCTCTGGATCGACCCACGATTGCCCAGTCTTGACGTCGAATTCCCAACCGTGCCACGGACAGCGCAGAATTTCGCCCTGGCGCGTGTACTCATATTCACCGGGAACTTGTGACATCAAAAAGCCAGTAACCAGCCCCTCACACAACGGTCCCCCTTGATGGGGACACATACTGCGCAACGCGAAATATTCGCCATCTATATTAAAGACACCAATCGGTCGACCAGCAACTGTCATCAACTTGCGTTCACCAGGGGGGATTTCGTCCACGCTTGCAACTTCATATTTTGCCATATTTCCTCCTCTTGACGGGATGATTCATACCAACTATTGTGTCATCTTGTCATCTCAATCAAGTTCGTAAAAAGCCCGCGCGTTCTCAGATATAATATTCCGCCGAATCTCGCGAGGCAGATTGGTCGGTAGAGCTAAGCCGGGGGAATCGAAATCCCAATGGGGATAGTCAGTGGTGAACATCAGCTTTTCGCCGCCATTCAGTTGTTCCAGCAGTTGCATAAAGTGGCGATTCTGACGCGGCTCTTCCATTGGCTGGGTTGTCAACCAAAAATGCTCGTTAATGTACTCAGACGGAGCTCTCTTTAAAGATGGAACTTCATCTTTGAGTCTGGACCAGCTCTGATCCAGTCGCCATGCCAATGAAGGCAGCCAAGCAAAGCCCCCCTCAATGATGACGACACGAAGAGAGGGGAAATGTTCAAAAACCCCTTCGCAGATCATGCTCGCAATTTGGGCCTGGAAAGTCTGCGGCATCCCGGCGTGATCTTCGATATAGTAGGACGGCCACCCAGCAGCCGTAATTGGGCCACCGCTGGCGCCACCAAAATGAATGCCAACCGGCAAGTTGTGTTCAACTGCAGCCTCATACATCTTCCAATATTTACGTCGACCCAATGGCTCTCGTGTGCGAGCCACAAGCAATACCTGGACAAATCCTTCATGATCACCCAGCCGGTGAATCTCTTCGGCAGCCAGATCACCATCCTCGTAGATAACAGTTAGGGAGGCGCGTAAGCGCGGCTCGGGCTCTAGCCACTCCGCAATTTGATAGTCGTTCATTGCCCGTGACAGGGCAGCGCCATATTCAAGATTTAACTGGCTAGCAGCGCCACCGAGCGGATTCAGAATCCCATAATCCATGTTCCATTCATCGAGCAGCTGCTCGCGCATAAAGTCCAAATCCATTCCGGGAGGCTTCCCGCTGGGTGGAAATGAATCGGCACGGGCGGCATTCACCTGTGCACGAGGGTATCCCCCACCAAGGAATCCACGGGGGCCAATCATCTCATGATGGCGATGCCATTTCTTTTCCAAGTAGGTCATATAAACCCGTTGATACTCAGGGTCACCGTATGCTTCAAAGTTATGAATATCGCAGTCGATCACAACCTCGCGCGTCTTGGTCTTGGGTGCACTCTGTTCAAGAACGTCTAATTCCGCAATCATCTCAAATCTCCGTAGATTTATGCTCCAATAACATTTCCAATTCGATCTCATCCCTCAACGGAATCCCATCAAGGCCGACGAGAGGAATACTCGGTTTTAGTTGACGAGACGTTGCTAATGCATTGCGATTGATTTTGACGAGTGATACCTTATTTTTGCGCAACGAGAGCGTGATTCTATTCGTTCATGCAACTAGAGGGGGTTTCTAATCGGCCTCTAGATAGGATTTCAAGCAAATCAGAAGGTCACGAGAATAAGGATGTGAACTTAGCAGGTCAATCCGTGAAAGTGAGCCGTTCTGAAAAGAGAGAAAACCAGGTATTTGTAATAGATCTCGAACAATTCGTTTCTGCCGGAAAGGTTCAAATCTAGTATCCACGAGAGCTTGCTGATGGAAATGGCCTATCAAATTATGCGCCAAATCAGCCAAAAGGATAAGAGATTTTTGAGCTAGAAATAGGGTCTTGCGACGAGAAGCTAAGTGTAACCCCATTTTATCATTACGGAATTGTTCGATTTCAGCCGCACCTCGATTGTCATAATATGAAATGAAGTGACGCTTGGATGGCAATTTGATGGTCGAAATGTAGTAACTGACACAAATTTGGGGGTGGTTCATTTTAGCTGGATAGATAGGTTTACACTTTTAGAAACAGAAAGAACGTTTATATTCTCTGATTTCGCCGGTTCTCAGAGAGAAAACGGTCTCATATAGATTTTTGTCTATATATCAAAAGTGTAAACCTAATTTTGAACCACCCCCAAATTTGCTCGTTTTTCACTCTTTTTTTGAGAAAAATGCGTACAGGGCGATTAAACTTGATAGGTGATGGAATTTCAGCCAGAAAGACGTCACCGCAAGGATCCCATCGAGTCACCTGTTGCGCCCACAGATGGGCACGACGGTTGGAGTTGCCCTTCATCATAAATTGATAGTTGCGGTTGAGCAGCCACCGAATATTTTCTTCACTACCTGCACCACCATCGGTGCGCCAGACGACTCGCTCGCGTTTTTCTCGTCTAACTCTAATGAACTTTCCGTGGCACGGCTGGCTGAAACGATGGAGCTGTATGCTGACTCCTGGATAGAGGTCTGACCAAACCGTTTCATGGTATTTAACCGAACTTACACGGACCAATTGGCGTCCCGTTGCGTTTTTTTGCCGCTAAAATAGCCTTTTTGACTTTTCTGTGCCTTTTTGCCGCATGGTAATCCGGATAGGTCAAAGTCTAACCACAAGAACCCTCGCCAATCGTGGTTGTGTATTTGGCTTAGAGGCTTGCAGATTTCGCTGACCGCACTCTACCGATATTCATTAGAGTTAGGGCGTCTAATGTACGAGACATATTTGATTGCTCACTAAGCTGCTCCATCCCATAAATTTTCGCAAGGAGTCTTTCTGGTCTGACCTTTGTATTGAACTCAGTCAGCGTTGCGCAACCACATAATATGCTAACCAGCACCTGTTCCAACTTACTTGCTGGTGTATATTCATACGTTTTGACCGGTATTTCGATCTTCTTCAACGCAGTTAGCACTTTCTCTTGATGGTAGTGTGCCAGCAACGCAGCTAATGGTGCATACTGAGTATTGCTGATCTCGTTCGTTAGTCCGAATTCTATTGCCATGAATGCCTCCTTGGATCGGGTATCTCTAATGAATTTCTTTGAGGCTATCCTTTTTTCGGCATTTTGACGAATTTGATCGAATAGAATCAGGCTCTTATTGCGTCAACGAATAGAATTCCCTTCCCGTTGCGCAAAAATAAGGTCTGAATCTTCAAGTTCTTTCAGACACTCCGTAGCGGTTATTGAGCCAAGCCGGACGCGATGTCCTGCTATCCTAATTGCCAAAGGAAGGTACCCAATCAAATGACAGATCTTATCCGCAATTTCATCATTGATGATTCCTTCGCTCCAATCCTCAATGAGGGTACGTGCTGTAGTAGGAGGCAAAACTCCAACCTCATATGTTTTGCCAACAACATCATGTTTTGAGGTAGATGTTATGATCACCCAACCTCTATTAGTTCTAAGTTCTAACAACGGACCCAAATCATCCACATATTCGGCTGAATCTAAAATCAGTAAAGGCCGCCGTTTAGATAGAGCATGTTGGGCTGCAAGTAACTCTGATCCAGAATAACAAGGTTCCTTAAACCGGATGGCAATTTCTTTTAAAATATGCACTACATAGCGATTGCGATATAAGTCAAGTCACAAAATGCAATCAGGATAGATATCCCGAACAATTTCTTCCGATAGCACTGACCAAGCTATCTCTATAGCTAATGCTGTTTTGCCGACTCCGCCAGGTCCATACAATGTTACTACAGAATCGGTTGCCAAGAGTTTTTGCAATTGCTGTACCTCGCTATTTGTATTAACTTCACTTCGAAATTTGAAATACGGAATCCTATCTGGGAGAGACCAAGGGACATAGATAGTGGATTCATCTTCGTCAAATAAAATGGTCTTCAGAGATTGCTCCTGTTCTCTTTCTGAATCGATAACTTTCAACTCTTGAGCAACGTTATCATTTTTTCTTTTTTCCTCTTGCTTCCATTCCCAATATCTTTTATATAAGCTCTTAAACTCTTCTACCTGTGCTCCTT
>JAHBNG010000023.1 GCA_019217005.1 Chloroflexi bacterium TSY | reverse complement strand
CCTATTTGTTTGGGCCTGCAATTGTGCAGGCCGTCGTCCCAAACAAGGACCTTGCGGCGGCACTCAACCATCAATTGCATATCGACAAAAGTTGTCGGTATTGATCCCTTAAGGGCCTAACTCTCGTCTGCCGCAACCGTCAATGAATGACTCGACGATCGACCCCACACAGTCGGGTCATACATTGGATATGCCTCGGCTGGCATAGCGACAAAGGCACCCGGTCTTGTCGCACGAGCCAGGTACGTAAAAGTCCGTTGACCAGCGCCCATCTCCGTCACGAAGAAGCTCACTCGATCGTTGTGAATTTCTTTGTAGTTGTAGCCATAGAATTGCCAATGGGACTCTTGCTGCTGGCGGCCATAAACAACACGAGGCGTCGTATTCAGCCGTTCGTTTAATGCTTCTAACCCACCAGGAAGTTGATCCTCTACAATCAGATAGTAGCTGAGGGCAGAGGTATCGACCTGAAGCTTTACCTCAACCAATTGACCCATTTTGACTTGTGTCAACGGTTCATGCGTTTTTGGATCTTGATAGGTACGTGTGAGCTGAATCGTCCCGGCGGCTACGATGTTTGGTTTCGCCAAATAGGTGCGTTGATTGATCAGATAATAGAGACGAGAACTTTCCTCAGAATCACCCTCTCGCTGTTGGTCTTCATCGCTTTGCGCTATTTGGTTTAGCTGTCGAATGTGAACTTCGTTGATCCCGCGGTGCAATTGGCCCCTGGAAAGAGTGAGCTGTGCGATTGGTTCATTTGATCCCAATTGCCCTTGCGATACTTTGTGACCATTGAGTTCAATCACATAATCCACGTCGCGATTGTGTTCCTGGCTGGCGAGGAGGAAATCAGTCAGGCCCAAGATGGCAAAGGATGTCTCGTTGGTTGTTCCCCAACCGGACATACGCCGCTGTCCCATCAGCCAGCGCATCATGTCGGGAATTCCAGAATGGTCAGGCCAAATCTGGGTAAAGGCACTGAGGGCCAAGGCTGTACTTCGAGTGGCCGACGCCATAGTTTTTTGGTAGTAGGCTCCGTCATTGCGATTGCTTTTCCAGTGTAGACCAGTTCCGTCCTGGATTGCGGTCTGTGCCAGTTGCGATAGTATCCTACGAGCCGCTTTATCATCACCGAGGGTGTTCAACACCAGCGCCAAAGCAGATTGACTGAAGGGTTCAAGCGGAGCTGCATTCAGAATGAGACCGCGGGCATGTTGTTCGATCTGCTCATGGAGAGTTGGTCCCATCAATATTTTCTGCCCATCGTTTGTGTATCGACCTGATTCACGAAATTGTTCAGACAGATCGATTAGAGCGCTCGCACGTGTCATGGCATAAAGTGCAAAGGCGCGTGTGCGCGGGTCCATCCCGTCCAGGCTTAGAGCCAACCAACGCACGCCACGACGTACCACATCAGGGTCGACTTCGTAACCAGCTTCGGCAGTCACCGAGAGACCAAAGAGAACCCAGGCGCTCTGGTAGGCATCTGTCTTGTCATCGTGCCACCAGCCCCAGCCACCATCATCATGCTGGAAGCCGTAGAGTCGCTGGATCCCAGCGTTGATCAGCATTGGTAGATCGTTCTTGAGGTTTGGATTGCTCATGCCGAGCTGCTCAAAGGCGCGACCGACCACAGCGTTGGGCAAAGCGCGACTCATGGTCTGCTCGACACAACCATAAGGAAAGCCAGTGAGGAATTCCAAGCCGTTTAGCAAGCTGCCGGCAATGGAACGACTCACCTCAATCTCAACCGAACTCATGTCGAGTGCATCTGCTGGCAGCTCCAGATCAAGAGTGAACTCATCCGAAAAATCACCAATGAATGTGGTCACATCGGGAACGGCCAATGGACGGATCGTTAGCGGAAGTTGGACTGCATCGTAGAGTGTAGTTGATGATGAAGGGGATTGTGCTGACGACTCGTCGGTCGAACCATTGTGCGCAACGTCTTGATCCGTAGCTCGTTCCGCCAACTGTGCCGTGACCGTCATCTCCACACTTCCGGCTTGCGTCGCCACTGCTTGCCACCCTACTATGTGCGATGCACCTGGTTCGACGGTGACTGTTTGGGTAATCGGATCGCCCTCTGTCGCAGAAATCTGGAGAGACGGGGGACTGCCCTCTCTAGAATCCGCTGCATCGACACGAACTAAGACATCGACTGCCACACTCTGCTCGCTATAGTTGTGGACAACAGCAGACAGATGCACCCGATCACCAGCCGTTAATGAGGCAGGCAAAATAGGGCGTACAACCAGCGGCTGATGGGTTGTGATATTGATGAAGGTTTCGCCTACCTCTGTCTCATTAGCAGTCGTCGCTTTGGCCGTCATCCGCCAACTTGTGAGACTGTCCGGCAAGGCAATTGTGACACTTGCCTCGCCAGCGGCATTTGTCAAGATACTCGGGATCCACTGGGCCGTGTCAGGAAAGTCGCGGCGTGGAGGAGTGGCTCCATTCCCTCCACCGCCACCTCCACCGCCACCTCCTGGCCAGCGAATCGGCACCATGCTGTCATAGGTGCGAACAGCGTTCTGACGCTTGAAATAAAAGGCCTCAAAAATATCGCCAGAGAGATCATCACTGAGGGTGAAGATGGCTTCGTCCACCAGGGCCAGCGAGAGTTCGGCCTGCACAGGATTTCCCTCAAAGTCTGTTACGAGAAGCTTAAAGGTTGCTTCATCGCGCGGCGCATATTGGTCGTGGTCAGACATGATCGTCACGTTGAGGCGCTTGTTACGTGCTGGCACAGTGAGCTCAACAGAATCCATAAAGAGCAATGCATCTGGTTGATTGATGGCCCAACCATCTCGCTCCGTTGTATCTTGTTTTTGCCAAGCGTTGACTGTCACAAAGATGTTTGGTGCGTCCTCTGGTTCTATCTCAACCTCTACCAATGTGAGTGGTGCAGTCAGGTCGATCAATTTCTCGCGTCGCGTTGTGCCGCGTTCAAATGTCAAAAGAGCCGGGCCATTGAAGGCTGATTCGATGGCCAATTGCGCCCGCTCGCCCGGTACATAGGTGTCACGATCGGTCTCAATGTTGAGCGGTGTTTGGTCCAAACTGCTATACCAGTTCTGAGCTTCGCCCGCAATATAAATATAGCTTTGGAAGTTGACTGAGTCAGCCTTTTTTGGGGTCGCATCACGCAGAAAGAGTTGGTAACTTCCGGGTACGTCAATCGTCAAGGGCGCCCGGATAAGGCCAGCTTCATCGGTTACAAACGAGAATGAATCGGTTACAAGTGAATAGCCACGACCGGTCTGATCCCAACGTCGCAATTCCAAAAGCAATCTATGCTCGGGCAGAGGCTCACCATCTAATGTGGTCGCAGCAATGTCGATGTCGAACGGCCCGCCAGCTTTTTGGACATAGCTAGCCACCTCAAGCGTGAGTTTCTCGGCGGCATTATAGACCTCGACAATGGCAACGTTGCTGACGCTTTGGCCGCTCCCATCGTCCACGGTGACTTCGATGCCCCAAGTCGTTTGTCGTAAGCTACTTCCCCAGTGATAGTGAGCGTGATTGTTCAGATGTGGAGCCCGAATCGACGTCGTGAACCGTCCATCTTGGTCTGTTGTGGCGACAGTTTCAGAAGTGTTATTGCGGGTCCAAATATACTCTGTTTTGTCAGATGGTTGCCACCCAAAGCCATAGTAGAGTGTCAGGCTGTAGTGCCGAATTGTCAGCTGGGCATCAGCAACTGGTTCACCCAAAAGGTATTTGGTCTCAATTTGGATCTCTACTTCTTCTCCAATCACATAGCGTGATTTGGCGGTTTGAACGGTGACGGCAAAGTCTGGTTTTCGATACTCCTCTACCTTGAATGTCTGGCGAAACTGTTCTGACGCATTCGAGGCTTCTCGATCTGCGGCTACCTCCGCATCTTGTGCAAGATTGGCATCTGGACCTGAAAGCACAATTTCAACTGCATAATCGCCCAGCATGGCTCCCTCGGCAATCTGAAATTCACCATGAAGTGTGCCAAATTCGTTGGTTTGATGGGTAGTAGTCTGGACAACATTGTCCCGCGCGTCGCGAATGCGTACCATCACAGGCGTATCTGGCGGCAAAAGGCTGAGTATGGCATCATTATCACGACGCACGACACTCTTGTAGAAGACCGTTTGTCCAGGGCGATAGATGGGACGATCCGTATAGATGTGAACAGCATAGTGGGGAACCTTGGATTCCCAATACCACCACCAACCTCCACGATTGTTGCTACTGCGCCATTCGCGCGTGAGACCGGAGACGGTATAATCTTCAGTTGATGGATTGCCTGCAAGCACGAGTTGTGGCTCGTTTTCGGGCAAGAGCTCGGCGCGGAATAGACCGTCTGCGCTCGATCGACCCTGCTGCAAGAACTCACCATCCTGACCATACACGTATACATCGCTATTCTCAAGCGGTTGATCGTTGATGTCAGTGACCCAAGTGACCAATTGGTTCTCCGCCTGTTTGACCATGACAACATTGTGGGTGAGCAGAACGAGCAATTGATCATTGACTTGACCTGCCGTCAAATTCAGTATGTAGAGGCCCGGTTCAATGTCCGCGGGGAGAAGTGTTTCGCCGATAGAATCTGGTTGGTTGGGGTTTTGTCGGCCATTGCTATAGCGGATCGAACGGTGTTGCCATTGTGTCACAAGAGGCAGGGCTTCTGTTTCGATTGGTTCGTGATTGTCTTCGTAAAGCGGGCGCAAATGTTCTTGGAAAGCGACAAGAAATTGGTCAAGCGACAGCGCATAGAGTTTGAAGGTTAGATTGACGGTTCCATCGTGGAGGGTTTGGAACTGAAGCGCGCGCCGTCCCGCGGCATCGACAACCTGGATGTTTGGGCCCAACCCGAAGTTCGCAACTGTGCGAAATGCTCCGGTACGGAATGACCAAATGTAAGGCCCTGCCAAAAGAGTGGATTTTTCCGCATCGAGCGCACTGGGTTCAATCGTAACCGTATGGAGGGTTCTCTCATCCCAGTAGGCTTCTTCTGGCTGTACCAGAAGGGTATTGCCTTGCCATTCAAAAGTAACTGATCGGGTTGGTGTCATGTGCAGAGATGCTTCCACAGATGCATGATCCATTGGTTGGGCAAAGCGAATGCGCATTTCGCTTGCCGGGTCAATATGGCTCCCCATCGGTTGTGCTGAAACAATCGGTCCCGTTGTCTGAAATGAAATGGCATTGGGACTTGGGACTGGACGATCTGTTCGCGTACGAAGCGGCAGGTGAGAAGCATCAAACCGTAGCGTATGCCAGGTGTTCAGTGGGGGTGGTGTGTCGGAATGGAACGTTGCAACAGTCTGCGCCTGGTTCCAACGCCACTCACCTTCCCATGAAGGATCGATCTGTAAGGCGGCTTCAACGCTCTCACTATCCATCGCTTCTCCAAAGGTAAGCGTGAGTGGGTCATCTGGATCCCAGCTTTGTGGCACGGTGTAATTCACCAAAATTGGTTGAAAGCGATATTCTCGGTAGTAAGGAGAAGCTGGATTGAGCGACTGACCGTTTACGGTCTTGATACTATTTTGTAGCCAGAGCGTATATGTACCGGGCTGAAAGAATTCGGTCGGGACAATCTCTAACGTCTGGTCATCGAGCCAGTTGGTTGCAAAATTGATCGCAGGATTAAATGTCAGGGCATCGCGAACACTGGAACGATCCATCGGTTCTTTGAAGGTTATGCGAATGGGCGCACGATAGTCATCGAGTGTTGAAGAGCCTGGCTCAATCTGAACAGCCTCCGTGTCACCCTGTTGTGGAAAAAGCGGCGGTGTAGGGCTTGGACGGTTAGCAGGCGTGACGCTGGCAGTTGGACGTGGTGGCGATATCGGTGTCCCTGTCCATGTCGCGAGGGGCGATATTCTGTTAGAAGTCTCTGCAATCAAGACAGGTTTTGTCGCTGTTGGAGAAGATTGCGCACGTGCAACCCGATAGACTGAACGCGGGGTGACGCTGTGAATCGAATCGTTTGATGATGCATATGACGCTGTTTCTATTGTACGCGTTGCGATCTGTATAAAGAGGAAGACAAACGCCACAGCACTAATGGTGAGGATAAATCCACGTTGTATCACTGGTCCCTCCCGAAAAAACAAAACGTCAAACTTGTGTAAAGGCTCACCGATGGAAAAGAGCTTTCTGGCAGAAAGTGTGCAAATATGCGATCAAACTGTCGAATTATCAATGAATTGCACACGTTCGTCTGATGAGCGTTGTGTAAATTGTGGGCTGCTTACAGAGCGAAGTGATGAAGAAATGAGGCGTGATTAACCCTTCGCACCACAGTTTTAACGTTCCCGTTTTTCGGATCGGTTCCAAAATCTGACGCAATTTTTAACGATCAAAAAAAACGTTGAGAAACGGTCCAACCTTGGTCCGATCCGAGACTGAAATCGAGGAGTTTAGGATTAGGGATAAATGATTTATCATGACAGATCACAGAACAATACTCATCACCGGCGCTAGCGGAAATCTGGGACATAAATTGCGACGGCATTTGGAGGGGCGCTATGAGCTGCGTCTGTTGGACCGAGATGCCAAAGGGAAGCGCGATATTTTGGAGGCGGATCTGAGTCAATGGGATGAAGAATGGGTGCGCCATTTTGTGGGGGTCGATACGGTTGTACATTTGGCAGCGAACCCCAATGCAGGCGTGCAGTGGGCGACATTGATGGCACCGAATATTGACGCATTGACCAACGTTTTTACGGCCGCTGTGCAAAGCAATGTCAAGCGAATTGTCTATGCCAGTTCCAACCACGTGATGGGGGGCTACAAAGATACGAAGCAGCCCAAGCTTCTCACGACTGACCTCCCTCCCAAACCGGGGACACATTATCGAGTCGAGGGCAAAGAGCAAAATAGCGTGGCTTATGGCGGTGCCAAGTTAGTGGGTGAGCGGCTGGGCAAATGTTTTGTTGACGCATATGGCATTTCCTTTATCGCGGTCCGCATCGGCTGGATTCGCGCCGGCCGTAACCTGGCTTCTACCATCCCAACCGAGCGCGGATCTTGGTTCCGCCTGATGTGGCTTTCGAACCGTGATTATTGCCAGTTGATGGAGAAGTGCATTGAGGCTGATCCCACTATCGGATTTGCGATTGTGAATGGAATGTCGAATAATAGGGGGATGCGGTGGGATTTGGAGTCGGCGCGAGAGTTGGTGGGGTATGAGCCGATGGATGATGTGATGGAGGGAGAGAGTTGAGGGAATGAGACGGATTCTGGCAATTGAAACCAGTTGTGATGAGACGGCGGCGGCGGTTGTCGAAGATGGGCGCACGATCTTGAGCAATGTTGTTGCGACGCAGATCGAGTTGCACCGGCGCTATGGTGGCGTTTTTCCAGAGGTGGCCAGCCGACAGCATGTGCTCTCGATTCAACCTGTCATCGAGCAGGCTCTTTCTCAAGCGAACATCGGCGATCTGTCGACTTTGGATGCTGTGGCAGTGACCCATGGTCCAGGGCTGGCAGGCAGTTTGCTTGTGGGTGTCAATACGGCCAAGGGCATCTGCTTTGGCAGTGGTTTGCCGTTCATCCCCGTGAACCATTTGGAAGGCCACGTTTATAGCAACTGGATTGCCGTAGAGGGGCAAGTGGCGATGTCGGACGATGCGTTTCCGGTCGTGGTGTTGATTGTATCGGGGGGGCATACCGAGTTGGTGCTGATGACGGGGCATGGAGTCTATCAACGGTTGGGCAGCACATTGGATGATGCGGCGGGTGAGGCATTTGACAAGGTTGCGCGTCTGCTTGGCTTAGGCTTTCCTGGTGGACCAGCCATTCAGAAGACGGCCCAGAATGGAGATGCAAAACGGTTTGAGTTGCCTCGTCCGTTGCAAAAGAATCGTGAGCATCGCTTCAATTTCAGTTTTTCCGGATTGAAAACGGCGGTGCTGAACCTGGTGCGCAAGCTCGAACAACAAGGGGAAGATATTGCGCAACCGCAACTCGTTGCCGATTTAGCCGCCTCGTTTCAGGCATCAGTTGTCGATGTATTGACGGCAAAAACGATTGATGCCGTCACCGCAACGAATGCACGTCAACTCTGCGTTTGCGGAGGCGTCAGCGCCAATGCAGCTTTGCGCACCGACCTACAAGCCAAAGCCGCGGCTCTCGCTATTCCACTCTACATCCCCCCCCTGTTTCTTTGTACGGACAACGCAGCGATGATTGGAGCCGCCGCGCACTATCGATGGCAGACGAATACCGATGCCGTTCAGGATTTGTCGGTCGATGTCTTTGCAAATTTGCCATTGGTTCATAAAAAATGAAGCCTTTTCTAAAATGGGCCGGAAATAAATACCAGATTGTGGAGCGAATCCGAGACGTCTTGCCGACGGGACGTCGTCTCGTCGAGCCATTTGTTGGGTCGGGGGCTGTTTTTCTGAATACGGACTATCCTGACTATCTTCTGACCGATGCGAATGGGGATTTGATCAATCTTTATTTGCAGCTACAGGCAGAAAAGAAGGACTTCGTTGACTATTGCCGTCAATTCTTTGTTCCAGACCACAATCAAAAAGATGCCTTCTATCATTTCCGTACTGAGTTCAACATGACAGAGGATATCCGGTACAAGTCAGCTCTCTTTGTCTACCTGAATAAGCATTGCTTCAATGGGCTTTGTCGCTACAATTCAAAAGGGCAATTCAATGTACCCTTTGGGCGTTATAAAAAGCCTTACTTCCCCGCAGCAGAGATGCTCGCTTTCTGCGAGAAAGCCCAATCGGCCACTTTCCATCAGGCCAACTTTGTTGCCACAATGGACTCGACCTCAGAAGGTGATGTGGTCTACTGCGATCCACCCTATGTGCCTCTATCCGAGACGGCTAACTTTACAGGCTACAGTGCAGATCTGTTCGGTGTGGCAGAGCAAACGTTGCTGGCACGCAAAGCGGAGGAGGTATCACGACGTGGAGTTCCGGTGATTATTTCCAATCACGATACAGAGTTTACACGCCGCGAATATGCTGAGGCAGAGATTCAGGCGTTCGATGTGCAGAGATACATCAGTTCAAATGGATCGAATCGGGGGAAGGCGGGGGAAGTATTGGCAGTATTTTCATAACTTGTGATGACCGATTCTTAAGACGAGCAAAAACGTTCAGTCATCTACTGGTTGATTGGCCCTTTTCATTCGACAAATGACAGACCCTAAAGAATATTTGTTTACACTGAAGCAAAACCTTACCATACTTCAAGAACAAGAAGCTCAATATAGTGACCGTCCTCCTATAGAATTGTCGAACCAAATTGAGGATCACAAAGTCGCCATCGATCAAACCCGATTGGTCATTACTGGCGAAGTGAGCCAACAGCAATGGGAAGATTCATTAAGACCGCTGCTGGCATCGTTGGAAAAGACTCGAGCGATCGTTGACCAGCAAAATCAACAGGTTGGTACCCAGTACAATGTGGCCGGGGATGTGCAGGGGGATGCGGTCATTAATAACTATCATTACCATTTTGCCGATCCCCCAACTACCACAGATCCAGCCCTTCTTGAAGAAGCTTTGCCCTGTCCATATCGCAGTTTATTTCACTTTGGGCCGAAAGATGCAGAGTTTTTCTTTGGGCGTGAAGATGTGATTCAAGAACTGGTGCGACTTGCACACAGACAGAGTGTCGTTGCTGTATTGGGTGCATCTGGAAGTGGCAAATCTTCTGTGGTTTTGGCAGGCTTGGTGCCTACCCTTCAGCAAATTGGGAACTGGCAATTCACCCACTTTCGTCCAGGGGCCGATCCGTTTCTTTCATTGGCATCGGCTCTTGTCCCCCTCTATGAGCCAGACCTTGGTAGACTGGAACAAAGAAAACATGCACGGAAGTTAAAACGGGAGTTCTTAGCAGGGGAACTAAATCTCACGGATCTGTTTGACATCATTCATGAGGTGCATCCGCAGCATCGAACGCTTCTGATTGCAGATCAGTTTGAAGAGCTGTTTACACTCTGTCCCGATGAAGAGACCCGTAGTCATTTTCTCGCAATGCTTACCGCAGGATGTCAACCAATTGCAAATCCCAAATCGCCTGCAGTCATCGTTTTGACAATGCGCGCTGACTTCTTAGGCCAAGCGCTTGAGCATCCTACCTTTGCTGGTATTTTGGAGCAAGACATCAAATTGAGACCCATGACGCAAGAGGAACTTGCTCAGGCAGTCGAAATGCCAGCCCAGAAATTGCATGTCTCGTTTGAACAAGGATTGGTAGACCGAATTCTAAAAGCGATAGAGAACCGACCAGGGAATCTGCCATTGCTGGAATTTGCGCTGACTCTGCTCTGGGAGGCCCATGGTGGTGAGCAGCTTACTCATGCCGACTACGAAGCAATAGGGCAGGTGGAAGGCGCACTGGCTCAATACGCAAACAATTATTACGACCGACTCACAGAAATTGAACAGCAGAAGATTCAAACTGTTTTTACCCAGATGATTCGGCCCGGTCAGGGTACAGAAGATACGCGTCGATTGGCAACACAACGGGAACTGGGTGAAGAAAATTGGGCGCTCGTCAGGAAATTGGCAGATGCACGTCTGGTTGTGACCAGTCGGAATGCAGACGGTCAGGAGACGGTCGAAGTTGTTCATGAGGCGCTCATTCAGCACTGGGGCAAATTAGACGAATGGCTCAACAAGGTGAGAGCTTTTCGGGTTTGGCAAGAACAGTTGCGGTCAGATATGTATCGCTGGCAGGATGTCAATGAGGATAATGGTGCTTTATTGCGTGGTGCGCTCTTGGCTGACGCCGAAAGGTGGTTGGCAGAATATGAGGATAACTTAACTTCGGATGAAGTGAACTTCGTTCAGGCAAGTGTTGAACACAGGGAGCTAGAACGACAAAGGTTTGTCGATAGATTTGATCAATCTTTGCGTCAAATCGAGACGAGTATTGAAAACGTGGACACGATTCTTGAAGAAATTCGTGCAAATGAATATGGCGTATCGGTGGTCCCCTTTCAGACTAGGATAGAGAACTCCGATCGGATACTCGAGCAGATAATAGCTAATCTCAGAAGTTTAGGCTGATCCATATGTCCCACCAACCAACCGCCGAGCAAATCAATCACCTGACTGACGCCCTCCTTGATGCCTTTAACTACGGCGAACTGATCCAGCTCGTTTCCGACAAGCTCGAGCGTGATATGGACTGGCTCACACCGATAACTGGAAAGCGAGACCCAACCATCATTGTTACGGACCTTGTAGCCTATTTTGCTAGCCGGGAAGAAGGATTGAATCAACTGTTGGTCGCTGCGCAAGAATCAAATCCCAACAGTGATAGGCTCAAGATGTTGGCAAGTGAGTGGAGTGAGCTTGAATTTGAGCCGATTAATTTGAGCGACGAACATCCGCAACAGACGCTCATCATGGGTGACAATGTGGATGATGATGAACCAGAGAGTGAAGACGTAGATGACAACAATTTTGATGGCGACAAAATCGGCAAGGACAGAAACAAGAGCGACCAATACAATATTGATGAATTAGGTGATCTTGCTGCCGTTGATCATGATGGGCGTATTAAAATTCATGGACCAATCATTTTGGGTGGTGAACACCCAACCGACGATTCAGCCGAGACCATCGAACCTACTCCTGGCCTACCACCCTACAAAGGACTGAGCTTCTTCAACGTCGAAGATGCGGATATCTTCTTTGGGCGCGAGACGTTGATAGCGGAACTCGTCCAGCACATCAAACAACATTCGTTTCTGGCAGTGATTGGTACACCCGGAAGCGGGAAGTCATCGTTGGTCAGCGCAGGATTGGTGCCTGTCTTGCAAGGGCGAAAAGCACTGCCAGACGGAATCCAATTACCGCCGGGAAGTGAGGATTGGTCTATCCACCTGATCACACCCACGGCGCGACCGTTGGAAAGATTGGCGGCCAGCCTCACCGTGAACAGTAAATCGATCACCGCAACTTCTACGCTAATCGACGACATGCATATGGACAAACGTAGCCTACATCTTTACACACAGCGAATGTTGCATAGTGGCTTGGCTCGACAGCGAGTTTTATTGGTGATCGACCAGTTTGAGAAAATTTTCACGCTCTGTCGAGATCAGGCTGAGCGGGAGGCATATGTAGAGAATGTTCTCTATGCTGCCGGAATTGCTCCAGAAGGTTATTTGGATAGGTATGATTGGCAACCTTGTATCGTTGTGCTAACTCTGCGCTCTGATTTTTATGACAACTGTGCTGCCTTTAGCGGATTGTACAATGCACTAGAGGAATATCAATGGAGCCTCGGACCGATGGAACAGAATGAATTGCGCCGTGCAATAATCTCCCCATTGGAAGCGAATGGCTGGCAATATGAGCCGAATTTGATTGACCAATTGCTACGTGATGTCGGCAATGAGCCAGGTCAATTAGCCTTGCTTTCCCATGCTTTGCTCGAAACCTGGAAGCGACGTCAGGGGCATCTATTGACCCTGTCTGGGTATTTTGATTCAGGCAGAGTCCAAGATGCAATTACGATGACATCAGAGCAAGTCTACAGCGAGTACTTAACAGACATCGACCGAGATGTCGCACGGAATATGTTTCTACGTTTGACTCAGTTGGGTGAAGGCAATCGGGATACTGTGCGTAGCGTCACATTAAACGAATTCATCTCGGACAAGATCGATGCTCAGGCTGTGCGAAATGTGCTCCAAACTTTGTCCAATGCTCGATTGATCACGATCGACGAAGACAAAGTTGAAGTGACTCATGAGGCTATTATTCGTGAATGGCCCCGGCTGCGTAACTGGCTCGATGCAGACCGCGAAGGGTTGCGTACTCACCGTCGCCTCACCGAAGCTGCCAATAACTGGGACAATTTAAATCGTGATCCTAGCATGCTCTATCGAGGAGGATATTTAGAACGGATGCAGGAATGGGCTGAGGAGTATAATGGCGACCTCAATCAATTGGAAGAAGCATTTTTGGATGCCAGTTCGATGGAGCAATTTCAACCGCATGATGAGAAACTACGTATCGAGCGCAAGAAATTAAGGGACACTCAGGATTTGGTAGATGCAGCGCAGGCTCGACTAAAGACGCAAGAGAAGCGGGCAGCACGAGTAGAAAAATTGATTATGCTACAACTGAATGATGCTATTACGCAGATCGAAACCGGCATAGAAGAGATCTACCAGTTAGGCCAATCCAAAAAATAAAATATACGCGAGAAGGTGTTAAACTAGCTCTCCAAAAGGAGCAAAAATGACAATCTCGCCAGAAATGGTTGAAGTCTTGAAAGAGACGAAGGCCATGTTAAGTGGATACGAAAGAAGGCACTTCATGGCCCAAACGGTCAAAACGATATGCGAAGGGAGTCCGACGAAAGCAGAACGAGAGTTGGGCTGGAATCGGGCGACGATAGCCAAAGCCCTGGAAGAACTAGAAGGCGGCTTCTGTTATGTCGACCAAAGCCACCGACGTGGTCGCAAAAAAGCCGAAGACCATATCCCCACTTTACTGGCCGATATGGTTGAAATCGCCGATCAATTCAGCCAGACCGATCCCACCTTTCGACCCCCCCAATTGTACACTCGACTAACCGCCGCCGAAATGCGTACCCAGCTCATCGAGCAGAAAGGATACACAGATGAGGAATTGCCTGGCGAAGAGGCCATCCGCTTGAAGCTCAATGAGTTAGGCTATGGCTCAAACCGGGTCAAAAAAAGTCAACCAGTGAAAAAAGATCCCAGAGACCGATGCGATCTTTGATAGAATTCATCAGATCAATCAAGAAGCGGATGCAGACGAGACGGTTCTGCGCCTCTCTTGGGATGCCAAAGCGACGATTTTACTTGACCGTTTCTCGAGAGAAGGGATAAGTCGAGTGGTTGTCAAAGCGCTCGATCATGACTTTCAAGATAAGAAGACCGAGAAAGTCACTCCTTTTGGCATTTACCTCCCTTCAACCAAGGAACTCTTTCTTTACTTGACTCAGTCGAAAGTGACTAGTGACTTTATTGTCGACTGCCTGATTGATTTTTTGGGAAAGCGTACGTGAACACTTTCCTCATGTCAAGACCCTCGTGATCAATCAGGACAATGGTCCCGAAAATCATACCCGTCGGACTCAGTTTATGTATCGTCTCACTCAGTTTGTTGAGCACTATCGTCTCTCTATTCAGCTCGCCTGCTACCCTCCTTATCACAGTAAATACAACCCCATCGAACGGGTTTGGGGCCATCTTGAAAAACACTGGAACGGTTCTCTTCTCGATTCTCTTGAGACCGTTCTCAATTTTGCCCGTTCTTTTCGCTTTAACCAACTACAACCCTTCGTTCACCTGAATTCCACTCTTTATGAGACCGGCGTCAAACTCACTCAGAAAGAGATGGACCGTTTGGCACAACGCTTCCAACGTTTACCTGGTTTAGAAAAATGGTTTGTCCTTATTCCCCCTCTCCATTCTCTCGTTCGCGTATAATTATTTTTTTGGTTTAGCCTTAGTCGACCAGAGTGAGGTTTACGAAAGAGAACTTGGTCGGATGATTGAAAAGCTAATCCAATTACGAATTAAGATTCAGCGATTAGATAAGTCCTTATCCAATAAATGAAGTTCTATACTTCAATCATCCTCATCACTGCCTTCAAATACCCCAATGCATAAGCCATTCCCGCATACCAGGACGCGTCGGGCGGAAGCATTGGCGCACAAGTATTCGCAAGATATTTTGACTTTATGGCGTCAAGCCGAGGAGGCACGCAGAAATGCAGGTCGAACAAGCTAATTTTACAACAGATGGCCGTCTCTTTAGGCTCCCTGTGATCATTCCCGATATCTGTTCAATCCGCACATTTGCGAAAGTACTCCATAGCCGCGGCGAAACGTGGTGTGGCACATTTGAGGGTTGGCCTGCCACATATACTCCGGAAGATCAGATGCGCCAGCCTGTTGGCTCCAAAATGACCTTTATCCCAGCAGAATTCTTTGTAGGAGAAAGTGAGATCTGGCACATTGCCATTTCTTGGGAAGATGGACAGGACGCACCACCGGTGGAGGTAGAAAATCGGCGCGGGATCAGTGGTGAAAGTCGAGTTGACTATCTTGATGAATTGGAGATTGGCACCAAAATTTCTGTATAATGATGCGTTGTACTTATTCAATAAGCTAGCTGATTCATAATAAAACAGACCGTGTCGCTGTTTCGACACGACCATATATGCCACAAATCTACGAGTTATGTCTAGGCGATGGACTTAGTATTATGTCTCTTCAATCATCCTCATCACTGCCTTCAAATACCCCAACGCATAAGCCATCCCCGCATACCAGGGCGCACCGCAAGTCATCTGTGGCGTGTGATCGGGAATGATGACGCCGTCGAAGCCGTTGCGGTGCAGAATACGCAGCACACGGACGATGTCGATGTCCCCCTCGTCTATGAAGACTTCGTGGTAGTTGGGGATTGTGCCTCGGATGTTGCGACAGTGAATATATCCGATTTTGTCTTGTTTGCTATAATGATCGACCATCTGGTAGAAATCGTCAAACATCTCATCTTCTTCCATTTCTGCCAGAGTGCCCAGACAAAACTCCAGACCGTTTGACGAACTGGAAACCAGGTCGAGAAGGCGTTGATACCCACTACGTTGATAAACCAGGCGGGCTGTATTGCGGACAACGGGCAATGGTGGATCGTCAGGATGTGCAGCAAGGCGGACACCTGCTTCTTCGGCTATAGGCACCAACTCAGTCAGAAAGTCGTTTAGGCGCTGCCAAATCTGCTCTGAACTGACAGGATCAATTGTACCAGGAGGTGCCTCTGGATCGTAGATCATGTTCCAAACTTCGCCGTGCGGAATTGGTTCATGAGATGGTGCTTGTTCCGCAACAAATCCCACGGTCTCCGCCTGCCCACGCGCACCTCGAGTGGAAACCCGCCCCCAAACGCCAGCAACGCTAAAGTAATATCCCATGCAAGGGATTCCTGCTCGCCCCATGTTGCGAATGATGGTCTTCAGATTTTCGGTCTGCCACGCTTTCTGTGGCCCGTCCAGCAAGATGTCGTACCAGTGGGAGGGATCGAAATTTTCCAATGCTGCTAACTGCAACCCTTCTGCCTCAACAGTCATTCGCAGATCGCGCAATTCCTCATAGCTCCACAACCGATCTTGGTTTTGCGTAATGCCCCAGACGTCACCACCAGATGCCGTCGAAAGACTCTCTGCATCCTTAAAATAGTCGGTTAAGTGTGCCACAATATGCGTCGCACCCGCCTGCCGGGCAAAGCGAAAGTTATCGGGTGTGAGCATCTGCCGATAAAGCCCGAGACCAAGTTTCATGCGTCTTCCTAGTTCTTAACCCCTACTCTGCTTTCGCGTACTTTCACAATCGCTTGCGCAATATCGTCCATCTCTTCCGGTTCTGCCAGAAGCACATTTTGAGAGATCCAAATCACTTCCTGACAAGCCTTCTCTGCGACTGGACAAGGCATGATGCGGCTGTGGTCGGCGTTAAGCGGAGGTTGATGATAAAGTGGGAACGGATAGCCCGTGGAACAGTTGATGCCTTCTGCCTTCAATGCTGTCACAAAATCCTCGCGCGTAAGATCAGCGAATTGTGTCGGGTCATAACGCATCATGAAGAGGTGATGGGCATGTCGTTCACATCGTTCGTCCCACCGCATCGGCTCCAAGCCAGGGATTTCGGCCAAAATGGCATGGAGTTGACGTGCATTGATCTGTCGTCGTTCAAATTGGGCCTCAAATCGCTCAAGCTGTCCAAGCAGAATCGCGGCCTGCCAGCCAGAAATGCGTAGATTACTCCCTAAATTTGAGTGCTCGTACCATTCGCCAGTGGGCGAACGTCCTTGATTGACAAAGCTCCAGAGTCGTTCAGCCAATTTGTTGTCATTTGTGAGCAGAATCCCCCCTTCACCCGCCGTCAGGTTTTTGCTCGCTTGCAGGCTAAAAGAGCCGATTTGGCCCAGCGTTCCAACTGGTTGACCATGCCACGTACTACCATGTGCATGCGCAGCGTCTTCAATGACGGGAATATTGTGCTCCGCGGCAAGTGGAAGCAATGCATCGAGATCGACAGGCAACCCTGCAAAGTGTACAGCAATGATGGCCTTGGTTTTTGATGAGATAGCCGCCTCAACAGCCGCGGCGTCCAAATTATAGGTATCCGGTTCAATATCAACAAAGACTGGCGTTGCCCCGACCAGGCGAGGAGCATTGGCTGTCGCGATGAATGTGTAAGGAGGAATGATGACTTCATCGCCCGTCCCTACATCCAAGGCGCGCAATGCGGCCTCGAGTGTCAGCGTGCCATTGGCGGCAGCGATACAATGTTTGGCTTGGTGGAGTTGGGCAAAGGCGTTTTCAAATTCGCCCACAGCGGGATGATAGCCACCCCATTCATCAGAATCAAGAACGCCCAGCAGGCGCCCTCGCTCTCGATCATCCCACTGAGGCCAAGGAGGCCAGGGTTTTGTGCGAATTGGCGTGCCGCCGTTTATTGCGAGTTTGGACATGTGATTATTTTGAGAAATAGGACGCCCAGCGTGTCAAATGTGGTGCGTCTTGCGTGGTACTAGTTGAGAGAATTGGTTGTGTAGCAAGTATCAATCTATAGGATAAGAACAACATGATAAAGAAATGGTAGGACAAATAAAATGCTGTCCAGGCGATCTAGCATACCGCCATGACCAGGGAAAAGTGCGCTAGAATCTTTGACACCTACTTGACGCTTCAGCATACTAATGGAAAGATCGCCAAATAGTGCGAGGATTCCTCCTATCGCTCCGAGAAGCGCGCCAATGCCAAAATGAATGGGAAGCGGTGTCAACCAGGCAATACATCCACTCATCAAAGCTGCTCCGGCCCAGCCCGAAATCGTCCCTTCCCAGGTTTTCTTGGGGCTCAACCGTGGCCAAAGCCTGTTTTTTCCAAACCAGACCCCAACAAAGTATGCAACGGTATCATTGGCCCAGGTGATCAATAAGCCTAACAGAAACCACCAAAGACCATTATCAACAAAACGTAAGGCCAGAATCTCGCCAATGAGCATACCGAGATAGACAGCGCCGCCTATGGTTGATATACAGATCAAGAGCGGCTTGGCAGGCTGAAAAAGTGTATAGGTAATGGTCACCATTAATCCAAATGTCAACAGAAACGGCAGGGTTAGCAGATGACTGATTGGATATGTGATGATCCGATCAATTGGCTGGGCAAAAGAGAGAACAATAAGAACAAGCCAAGGCAGCCCGATCCAAGTAACAGGCTGATAACCACCAGTTTTCAACAGATTGAAAAATTCAACTCCTGCCAGTAAAGCAACGCAGACGAGAAGCAGTTGAATCCAGATTCCGCCTAACCAAACTGGAATGATGATGAAGGGTAGACCAAGAAGTGCAACAACAATGCGAGTAATCACGCGTTTACATATTGATGGCTCATCTACCACGAATATGCATAACGGAGACTCTCACTGCTCGAGAACTAGCAGGAGGCTCACTTTTGGGAGATGAGCGATTGATTATGCATTTCGAACACGTCCAAAGCGCCGCTCGCGATCATTGTATTCAGCAAGCGCCATATAGAGCTCTTGTTCGTTGAAATCAGGCCAATAGGTTGGCGTTGTATAGTATTCTGCATAAGCGGCTTGCCAGATCAGAAAGTTACTCAGACGCCATTCGCCTCCAGTGCGAATAATTAAGTCTGGATCAGCCAAATCGCTTGTATAGAGGTATTGGCTGAAAAGCTCTTCGGTTAGATCATCGGGATCGATCCCGTCAGCAATCGCTCTTCGCACAGCATCAAGGATTTCGGCCCGACCTCCGTAGTTAAAAGCAACGTTTAGAATAATGCGCTCGTTGTGACGCGTGACTTCTAATGCGTGACGAATTTGCTTTTGCAGTTGATGATTGATCCCTGTCATTCTACCGCTGTGTCTGATTTGTACTCCATTCTTGTGCAGTTCCTTGAGCTGACGCTGAATGGTCAAACCAAGTAGGCGCATGAGACCATTGACTTCCTCTGGAGGTCTATTCCAGTTTTCCGTTGAAAAAGCATAAATAGTTAATACTTTGATTCCATGCTCAACGCAGCATTCCAATATGCGTTGGATATTATCGACACCACGTTGATGTCCTGCTAATCGTGGCAGTCCACGACTCAGTGCCCACCGTCCATTGCCATCCATAATAATGCCAACATGGTGTGGAATTGACTGTAAAGAGAGGCGACCGTTTGATTCAGGTGTGGCTTGTCCTGCATACGTTTGCATTGTTGTTTGATCGGTTAGCAACCATTAAAAACCCTTATATTCGCTCTATCCTTGAAATATCTTAAAAACGCAGCAATTTTCGGTGTTCAGCTAAATTTAGGTATGGGTTTCAGTACGATTGGGTCTCAAAAAAGGCATGTCACAGCCAGGTATAATAAAGAGGAGCACCAGTAATCGCTGTCAAAATGAGAATGGAATTAAATTTTCATGATCTCTTCTTCTTTGGCCTTTTTAACCTGATCAACTTCATCAATGAATGTATTCGTGACCTCTTGCACCTCATCTTGACCGCGATGCCGTTCATCTTCAGAAATCATTCCTTCTTTTTCAAATTCCCGCAAATCATTGATGCTGTCTCGTCGAATATTGCGGACAGCAACGCGCGCTTCCTCCGCACGTTTGCCAACTACACGCGTCAGCTCACGACGACGCTCCTCTGTCAGAGCAGGAAGGACCAAACGAATCTGCTGACCATCATTGGATGGTGTCAGCCCTAAATCTGACTTTGCGATTGCTTTCTCGATGTCCGGAATATCGGTTGCAGCATAAGGCCGTATCAACAGCATTTGCGCTTCTGGCACAGAAACAGCTGCTAATTGCTGTAAGGGTGTTGGTTGTCCATAATATTCAACCGATAGTTTTTCAACTAGAGCAGGCGATGCACGCCCCGTACGGATTGTTAAAAAATCATTCTGCAATGACTCAATGGTTTTACGCATACGTGCTGCCGCATCTGCCTTGATTTCTTCGATCATTTGGAGCCGCTCCTTATTATACCGCACTCACTTAATAGATAATAACAAATACCATTTTAACAAAGTTTGGCTTATCTACGAAAAGAGCCAATTTGAATCGATGCACTTAGAGCGTGTCATTCTGAGCGTAGGAACGGAGCGAAGAATCCTCTTTTTGCACTTGGAACGTGGGATTCTTCGTCGCAAAGCCTCCTCAGAATGACTTTTAAAACACGCTCTTAGTACTACTGTGCAGCAATATATTGTGAAACACAAAGGAAATTCGTTATATTTCTGGGCATATTGCTAACAAAACGCAAACAGAATGCAAAGGAAAAATGAGATAGACTGAAGAGCCAATAAAATGAAGCAGTCTTCGATGAAAGGAAATCAAGATGAAACTTGCTCAAGCAGTCAATCAATATGACTACAGCCAACTGGAAAGCCCGCCGCTGCTGGAACTGACAGAAGAGCAACTGGCGGCACTGGCCGACCAACTCCAGGAGTATCATGCCATATATAGTCCATACTTCAGCCATGTGGCTCAGAGAGAGCATGCGTACCACTACATGCGAGGCTTGTTAGACCCCGAAATCAAACGCAAATCGGCCGAGAACATCGCGCTGGCGACAGTAGGAGAATCGGGTGTACGCCCCCTGCAAAGCTTTGTGGGTCAGAGCCGCTGGAGCGGTGAAGCGATGCTGGCGGAACATACTCGACAGACAGGTGAGTTGTTGGGAGACGCAAATGGCGTCTTACTCCTGGATGGGAGCGACATTCCCAAGCAAGGAGAAGAGTCAGTGGGCGTCAAGCGGCAGCGGTGTGGCGAACTGGGCAAGATCGCCAACTGTCAAGCCGGAGTCTTCCTGGGATATAATAGCTCTCATGGCTATACCTTACTGAACTGTCGGTTGTATATCCCCCCAAGAATGGTTTAGTGATGAGTATGCAGAGAAGCGGTACAAAACCGGTCTTCCCACTGACCTGACCTTCCAAACAAAAAAATGAATTGGCTTGGTCCATGATTGAGCAGACGCACGCCCTGGGTGCGTTGCCCATCCGCTGGATCACTATGGATGAAGCCTTTGGCAAAGATACTCATCTGCTTGACTGCATTGATGGCCAAACCGCTTACAGCTACTTTGCTGAAGTGCCCAAAGAGACTCGTGTCTGGACCTCCAGCCCCCAGACCTATCTGCCCGCATCATCTGGACGCGGGCGCAAAAGCTTCCAAGCTCCGCGTCCGGCCTGGTGAACCTACGCCTCTCACCGTTGCTCAACTCGCTGACACCTTCCAGGAGCATGAGTGGCAACAGCATGTTCTCAAAGAGGGCTCCAAGGGCTTCATCGTTGCTTCCATTGCTTGTCGCCGCATTGTCTCTGTCCGCAATGGGCTCCCCGGTTCTGCTCTCTGGCTCATCGTCCGCCGCAATCCCGATTGCTCTCTGCAATACTTTCTCTCCAATGCACCCCCTTGAGACTTCCTTGGATGACTTCGCCACTGTTTCTGCTTTGCGTTGGCCCATTGAAACCATTTTTGAACAAGCCAAGCAGTTTCTCGGACTCAACGAATATGAAACTCGCAGTTGGCTCGGTTGGCATCATCATATGACCTTAGTCATTTTGGCCTTTGGTTTCTTGGCTCGTTCTCAGTTTTTCCTCAAATATGATGCCCCCGCTCTCACTTTGCCACAGGTTGTTGAACTTCTCCATGCCGTTCTGCCTAAACCTGTCTTGACACTCGCTGAGACTATCGAGCGCCTTCGCTACAAGCAACGTCGTCTTGTTTCCGCTAAACGCTCGCATTATCTTGTGCAAAAATCGAACATTATCGAGCCTTTACTTGATGCACAGTAGTATTAGGCTTTTCCAACAATTGAAATCCCTAATTTGGGGGTGGTTCATTTTAGCTGGATAGATAGGTTTACACTTTTAGAAACAGAAAGAACGTTTATATTCTCTGATTTCGCCGGTTCTCAGAGAGAAAACGGTCTCATATAGATTTTTGTCTATATATCAAAAGTGTAAACCTAATTTTGAACCACCCCCTAATTTGCTCTGGAAAAGCTCAAGCCATTCCAGAGCAGCAATTGTAAATTCGAGGTTAGATCCAATCCTGGTCAGAAATTTGGTGCCATCGCCGCTCCAGGTGACAGCCACTGCTCGCAATCAAACCTGGATGGCCGCTCTTTCTTCCTCGCTGGGTCGAAAAGTGGCGGTGTCGCAAGCGACTGCTTCGCAAACACTTCCGCTCAGCTGATCTCCAACCCACATGGAGAGCGAGATGACTGTCACTTAAGGGGTGCGATGGGGCGGATCTAGACCATTCTCTCGACTCGGCGCGGGAGTGACTGTCATCTGGCGGCTTTGAATTGACAATTGCTGATTCCAGAAAAATCGATTGGGCAAATTAGAGATTTATTTCTCCTTTACTTTCTGGTAAAGGCTTGAGTGACAAAGGGCAAACCGAAAGGGGCGGAAAAAAGAATCCACCCTGAAAAAACGGGATAAAATGTAAAAATAGTGCTCGGCTAGTTTAAGCAGCGGCATTGAGGCGGCGATGAGCGAGAACGCCTTTAGGTAAATGGTGTGAAACCGAGGCCTTTTTCCGAAAGTCAGGGTCGAGTTGGTCGGGAGTTGGAAAAAGAGCACTCGAGAGAACGCGGCGCAGCCTGCCGGGAGTGGCTTGAGGCTCTCGATCCCAGTAGCCAGTCGGTATGGGAGGAAGAGAAGCGGCTAAATGGGAAAGAAGATTGCCAGCCAGCAGCCCCAGTTCAGGTAAGCGGAAGCAAGCCTCATCGGCATGAACAAATTGACGATGTAAGCCAATCATCTGCTTGGAAGCCAAGGGGGGGATGTTCAACAGGCCAGCGCTCCAGATAGAAAAGATAAATGGTTTCAGCTTGTAAAGCCATGACGGTCGCCAGAACCAAAGGTGTGTGATAAGCAGGATCCTGAAAGACGTAAATCGAATAGGTGCGGTTGGCTGTATCCACCTTGGTTGTCCTGGGGACGAGATTGTGCCATGCTTGATAGCGAATCAGGCGACCACTATAGACAAATTGACCAAACGAGTCTGGAGTTGTGGCCTCGAGTCGCTTTCCCTATAGCATCGAGAGAGCGGACGCACAATATCACCATATTCGGGTGGTCTGCCTTTTTCCTTACGTTCGGGTAACTCATTGCGGCGCGCTGTGCAGTTAATCGCTTCCCGAAGGACAAATCGGTCGACGTCGCTTTCTAGCATTTCTCTGATTGTAAACCCGGCATCGACCACCGCCACTTCGTCTGACTCCAGTGATTTCTTCGTCTCTTTCAGCAGCTTTTTCCGAAACTCACTTTCCTTTGTGCCTACCTCGCATCTCATGATTGCCTTGAGCAGTGGCACTCGTTTCCCGCCTATCTCCCCCGAGCTTATCATCACTCCAAAGATGAGCGCGGGCAATGCCCGACGAGCCGTTGAGTTATAGAGTCGGTTCACTTTCCCTTGCAGCTTCGGTCGCCAGAACCCTGTGATATCTATGCTTTTCACTCCACTTCTTCTTGCCACGATGAGAGCAGGCTTGCAATATCCCATGATCCATATCGAAAGCTCCACCAGCTTCGCCGGAGCTCCTCATCTTCAAACCCGCTTTCACTCAATCCACTATGGATTGCTCCTCGACTTTTCAGAAACGACCCATTCATCATCGCCCACATCAGACGCATTACATTTACGTTTGTTCCCACCGGCGTTACTTGCAATACATTCATCAGTACTGCTATAGTTATTTCTGGCGCGGTTAGCATTCCTTCCTCCTTTTTGGGTTCTCTACCTTTAGGATGAAACGCTAACCGCTTTTTGTCACATTTCTCACCTCATCTCTTTTCTTTTACCAGAAAGTAAAGTTCTCTGGAATGGCCTTAAACGGAAATAAGAGTCCCGACTGAATCTCCGCAGACAACTTTCGTCAGTGCATCATCTTCCCACACATTGATCACATAAATTGGTAGATCATTATCCATACACATTGCCATGGCAGTGCTGTCCATGACGCCAACACGCATGTTTAATGCTTCAATATATGTCAACTGCTCAAATCGTTTTGCATCAGGATAAGTTTGCGGGTCTTTCTCATAGACAGCATCCACCTTGGTCGCTTTAATGAGCACTTCGGCGTTGATCTCCATTGCACGAAGAGAAGCCGCTGTATCGGTTGTAAAATACGGGTTGCCAGTACCTGCGCCAAAAATAATCACGCGCCCCTTTTCCATATGTCGAACGGCACGCCGCTGAATATAGGGTTCGGCGACGGCCCGTATTTCGATGCCAGTCAATACTCGTGTAGGCATGCCAGAACGCTCAAACGCATCTTGCAGAGACAGTGCATTCATAACAGTTGCCAACATTCCCATATGATCGGCCGTCACACGCTCCATACCATGCTGTAGTCCATCCTGCATCCCGTGCCATATATTTCCTGCCCCGATTACGATTGCAACTTGGACACCAAGATCAACAATTTTGAGTACGCGACTGGCAACGTCTTCTGCTCTTTGGGGGCTAATCCCAAACCCATCGTTCCCTGCCAATGACTCTCCCCCAAGCTTTAGCAAAACCCGCTGGTATTTTAAATCTGCCATATATTATCTTACACCCGTGGATGCTTCAGTCAAACTGACATCACTTTAATTCGTATAGGTAATCATTGAATAGAGACTGATTCCAACATAGTAGAGAGCATACAAAAGTGAAATCCAAATCAACCAGGGATTTTGATTGGGATATTGTATCAAGATGATAACGCAAACAATGCCCCATATAATGGCCAAAGGCAAGGTAAGGCGCTGGTAACGCTCTGTGCGGGATGGATAAACATATTTGATGGGAACAAAAACGAGTATTGCCAATACCACAACAATGACAAAATTGGTCCAAGCAGCTAGATTGAGCAGAAAGAGATAGAAGACGAGCACATTCCAATAGGAAGGAAACCCTTTGAAATAATGATCATCTGTCTTCGCATCGCTTTGACAAAATTGATAGGTCGATGCCAGAACCAATAAAAAAACACCAACAAGTGCATATCGTTCTGGCAAGAATCCATATTCCAAAATAAAAAATGCAGGTACAATTACGTAGTTCAGAAAGTCAACCATATTGTCGAGCAATGCACCATCGAACTCTGGAACCACTTCCTTCACGCGTGCACGTCGCGCCAACATACCATCAAAAGCATCAACAAATGCCGCAGCAGCCATCCAGACAAACGCCCACATCCATTGATGTTGTGCGATTGAGATAATACCCATCAAACCCCAAACTGCTCCTGTTGCCGTGAATACATGTGTTAGCCAAGCAAATAAACGATAACGCTTTGAAGGCGTCCAATCGTCTCCAGGTGTAACATCTGAATAAATACTTTCCATAAAACCATCCAAAATATATGCTAAATCCCTACGCAACAGGGACGCCTCTGCCCCATATGCTCAATTGTAGACTGATTCCCGAAAAACGACAATACAAAGTAGGTGTGTACTGCAAATTCAGTACTTTGAGTACTTTGGAATCGCGCAACCGCCGATGCTATAATGAATACTTCTTGCTGAATATATAATAAAAACCTTTAATTTCATGTCATCCTCTTCTGCCTCGCAAAGTGTCCCGCATGCTGGACCTGAATCGATTCACGTGGACAGCGTTATGAACCAACGCAGCATGCAAAAACGTCAAGAGATTGGGTTAGGCCCACCTCGACCGACAGCAAAATCGGAAATTCAACGGCCTCCAGAAACGAATCCGACTCCTGGGCATCTTTGGAGTGCAATGCTTGTATTTATTTTGCTCATGATCGCGACAGCGATCCTAGTCATGACGCGATTATTGGATGCTTCCTCCGATGAGTTATTAGATACAAATATTGAGCACCAAGATGTTAAGTCCAATGATTTGCCTGAACTGAGCGCTTTTTTAATTTTGGAAGACGATTTCGTTCGGCCACACACTCCACTTGCAGTTGATGAACGCCCAGAACAATGGATTATGGGGTTCTTGCCTGGAGAGCGTGTCTATCGAATACGACCTTGGCCGGGATATGCAGCGTGGAGTGTTTTATCAATCGTTGGAACATCACCTTATCGACTAGAAACAAGCATAACTATCAATGTGGGGGACAAGGATGCCCCCTTTGGCTACGCAGGGTTTCTCGCACGATATCAGGATGATCAGTCATTTTACATCTTTGAGATCGATGGACAAGAACGCTTTCAACTTCTACTTCAAAAAGAAGGTATATGGCAAACTATTCAGCCTTGGACATTCTCTACATTCCTAAATGGTGTAGACACAGCCAATCATGTTGTACTTGAAGACAACGGGCAAACGTTGAAGTTCTCAGCAAATGGGCAATTGCTTATTACCGTTAATCAGCCTCAACTTCCAGCAGGTACGACTGGATTAGCCGGGGGGACTCAATACTCAGTCCCGGCTGAGGTAAATTTCGATTGGTTAAAAATATATGAACTCCGTCCAATCAATCAATAACCAATGGTTAACGAAACAACCTTTCAAGAATTTTTAGTAGCAATAGATGTAGGTGATGACGCCAAGACCGAAGAGTTAAGCCTGCAAATAGATTCCTCTCTAGAATCAGAGTTGATTCAATTGGCAATTAGGGGCGAATTGGACCAACGTTGGTGGGCCGTTCGAACTTTGGCACACTGCGGAAAAGCCGATTCGATTGAATCACTCATTTTGAGTTTGACAGATCCAGATTCGGAATTACGAGCAACAACCGCCTTGGCGCTTGGACATCTTCATCAACGAGTACCAGCAGCAATTACTCCTCATTTAGAATTGCTAGTCGCTCGATTGGCAGACGAAGATGGGTTTGTTCGTCAGTCGGCAGCTGACGCTCTTTCGATGTGTGGTGACGATGCAGTAGATGTTTTGGCCAAAGCGATGCAAAGCAACCATGATGGTGTTCGATCTCGTGCCGCATATGCCTTGCATAAAATCGCAACGATGCGTACTGCTCCGATTCTATTTCAACATCTAAACGACCCAAACTATCTTGTACGGTCTCATGCATATGAAGCGTTAGACGAATTGGGTCTACTAGACAACGTTCTCGTAACTTTTATATGATGGTGCAATGAAACTATGAAATTCTGGTTTGATTTTTTGCTAGTTGAACGTCGATTGGTGTTTTGCCCTCCCATTATCCTAAGCATTCTTTTGCTTTCTCTGCTATTGACGGCCTGCGAAGGACCTGTCGGACCATTTCAGGGGATAACAAATCTAACGCCAAGTGGTCCAAATCGGATATCGCGCGATCTTGCAAACGTTACAATTCCAGATCTGGATGTGCGTTCAACAACCAACGTAACCGCGACAGTCAGCACAGGTGGACGACGGGCCAATGTGCGCAGTGGTCCAGGTCTGGAATATCAGGTTCTCACAGCGGCTTCATCGGGAACCACTTTTGACGTGGTGGAAAAGAACGATGCAGGTGATTGGTGGCAAATTTGTTGCATTGAAGGAGATGGCAATACAGATAACGCAGAAGAGCCTTCAACTCTTGCTTGGTTAGCAGATATTGTAGTCACTTTAGAGGGTGATCTTGAAACAGTTCCAACGTATGACTCTGTCTTCAGCGAGGATTTAGGTGCGACATGGGACGTTGAATGGCAGTGTGGTTCTGAACGATGCGAAATCCAATCATGCAATGCGACGGTGGAGGCCTCAGTCAACAATGTTGTTGGTCAACAGTGGCTCCAGATCGACCATGCTGTTACCTGGGACGAAACATGTTTCTCGACCGACGAATGGGTCTTCGAGGTAAATCGATTTTCTGGGATCGAACGAAAACGCCAAGATGAAGAAAATTTTCTCTATCGTTACTGGATTGGACCTCAATCAGAAGAACCAAATGCGATTTATCATCTCGATAACGGTCGTCAGATAGCAGCATATTGTTCCGGTCCTCACACTGTTGAAGTTGAAGAAGGCGACGGCTGGTCAACAATCTACGAAGGTGAAATCTGCCATGACATTCGAACAGGGTTGCTGCTTGCTTTAAGTTACGAGAAACGTTGGCTCTTTACAGGAGAATTTGAAGGAACTACCTATGAACGTGAGTATTTTGGTGATTTTGAAATGCTGACACAAGGACTCAACGATACATCCGCAAATGTACTCTATCTTGATAACAATTGAGGCATTGGTCAACATTCCTCTTCACTGTTCGAAATAACGACTAATACCCCATTTGAAAATGTGATTTTCTGATACGCAATCAAAATACAGGGTCCTTCTAGACACATAATTTATCTAGAAAGACCCTGTATTTGTCATTATAATTGTGATGGAAACACTCTATCCAAATAAAACTCAGCTATCGTCTTTAATGCCCATTCTTATAGAGAAGTCACATAAACTCCGTACCTTCGCAGCATTTTTTACTCTGGCAGCATTGCGGACGAAAGGACGAAGTTTAAATTATGTGACTATTAGGCGGCTCGTTCTATCGTCTTTTGCCCAACTTCCACGGTTTTGTTTTCAGCTGCTGAGACGGTATCTGCGGCTGCGCTAGCTTTGGTTGATGACTTGCGCTTCGATCTGCTGGCACTTACCGATTTTTCTTTTCCGTTGTCGGCTTCGGCTGAGGTTTGAGAGAATGTATCAGCATCATCTGCTTGGATATCAGTCTTTGGTCCCAAATTAACGGGCAGACCAAATTTGCTTCGAATCAATCCATCAATTTCCGCCGCCATGTTTGGATTTTCGACGAGAAATTGCTTTGCGTTTTCGCGACCCTGTCCAAGACGCGTCTCCTTAAACGAATAAAAACTACCACGCTTATCGATAATGTCTTGATCAACACCCAGATCAACCAAATCGCCAGAGGTGCTAATCCCTTCGTTATACATGATGTCAAACTCGGCGACTTTAAATGGTGGGGCGACTTTGTTCTTCTTAAGGGTCACGCGGGTTCGGTTGCCAATCACATCCGTTCCCTGCTTAATCGACTGAATACGACGGATGTCCAGCCGTACGCTGGCATAAAATTTCAGTGCCATGCCACCACTGGTTGTCTCAGGACTACCAAACATCACACCAATCTTTTGACGTAGTTGATTCGTAAAGATAAGAGTCGTTCCACTCGACTTCACTACACCTGTTAGTTTGCGAAGTGCTTGACTCATCAGCCGTGCCTGCAAGCCTACATGACTATCGCCCATCTCGCCTTCAATTTCTGCTCTCGGCACCAATGCAGCTACGCTATCCACGACCACCACATCCATTGCCCCTGAACGAACTAATGCTTCGGCAATCTCCAAAGCCTGCTCTCCCGTATCTGGTTGGCTGATATAGAGACTGTCCACATCCACACCGATCTTTCGAGCGTATGCTGGATCTAAAGCATGCTCCACATCCACAAATTCCGCCCGCCTTTTGAGCTTCGGCAATTACGTGAAGACAAACAGTTGTCTTACCCGAACTTTCGGGACCATAAATCTCAACAATCCGTCCTTTCGGGACACCACCGACACCGAGTGCAATATCAAGACTCAGTAGATCCAAATTTGGCGTTTTTGGCGATTTTCAGTCGAGATTGCAGGGATTTTGGAGTCATTTATTCAGATTTCGGTTACAGAAAACAACCTATTTCATATCTGAAAATCGCCCAAATCTAACGCAAAAAACTAGATATCGACCGGCAAATTTGTATTTATGTCAACTGTTTAGCCAGAATTCTCTCTCAAAACCTGAAATTTGGATCTACTGAGACTCAAACTTCCAGTGGGAATCGATTCCACGTTGAGCCGAGTTGTATCACCCAGCTTCATCACAACCCCTTCACCAAATTTTTTGTTCAAATTGGCCAGAGTTGTTTCCAATGCTTTCAACTTACCACTATCAACTGCCTGTGCGCTCATAAAGGCCTCCGATTCTATCTATGATGTAAGTAATCTATTTGGCTCATCTACCACAAATGTGCGCTGCCAGCGATGTCTCTCTGTACACATTTGGGAGGTGAGCAAGTCTATTTTGGTTTACGGATTCGAATTTTAGCTTTTGTCACATAATAGCTCATTTGTTCTATTGTGTCAAGATAGAGCTGTGACGAAACGCTAACAAATATGATCGAGCAAACCTATATCGTAGCTGTTCAGCTATCAGCATGTCAGCTATCAGATCGAGACGTTTAAGCAGCTTGTTTCGACAGGGAAGTGTATGGTTCGGACACTTCGTGACCCCCGCTGTTCGGAGACATCGTGTCCCTTCCGCCTCGAGTGGTGGCTACGATGTCCTCGAACATGGGAGGTCACGAAGTCATCGAACAATACAGGACGTGCCCAGCTGATGACTGATAGCTGACTCGCTGAATGCTTACCTATATCAAAACAACATAAACATCGCTAGAGCTCCATCAGAAGCGCAACCAACAGCGCCGCACTCGTGTGTATCTTGTCTGTTTCAATATGTTCATCATCCGCATGTGCTCCCCAACCGGGAACACCAAGTCCATCCAGCGTTGGAACACCAAGTGCACCCGTTAAGTTTCCATCGCTGCCACCACCTGTACCGCCTTCTTCCAATGAAAGGCCCAATAGACGCGCAATCTCTTTGGCTTGTTCAAACAATGCGCCAGTTGCAGAGCGCTCCAAGGGGGGGCGATTCCACCCACCCGTGATTTCCAGTTTAACACCAGGCGTCACCGGTTCTAGACCATGAATTGCCTCGTACAACCGATCCGCCTCACTCTGCGTCCAGACTCGAGCATCAATCACGCAATGTGCGGAAGCCGCCACAACGTTCGAACGAGTTCCGCCTTCCACAACACCAACATTGACTGTACTTCCCACATCCGGATCAGTGAGTTTATGCAAAGCCAGAATCTGCTGTGCTAACTCCTGGATGGCACTAATCCCTTTTTCAGGTTCGATGCCAGCATGAACAGCTTTGCCCGTCACGTGGACCTCAAAGTGACCACAGCCTTTACGAGTCGTCTTGAGCACTCCATTTGGCAGAGGCGATTCCATTACGAGAACATAGGCAGATCGTTTTGCCTCATCCTCGATCAATTGACGAGACGTGCGACTGCCCGTTTCTTCATCTGAGGTAATTAGAATGGTGATGGGACGAGGCAGGGTCAGTTCCAAATCTTGCACAGCATGTAGAACAAACTCGCCCAGCATCAAACTGCTCTGCATGTCGAAAATACCAGGTCCATAGGCCCAGCCTTGCTCATCTACACGAAAAGGGTGTGTTTCCAGCGAGCCGACAGGCCAGACAGTGTCATAGTGGCATAAGATCAGTGCAGGTTTGGCCTTACCACCGTGCGGACCAAAGGTGGCACGGACATGTACCCCTGTCGTTTCATTGGGAATGAGTTCAACTTCGGCTCCAGCGCCGGCTAACCGATCGCCGATCAACTGCGCAAAGGCGTCCAAACGGGGTTTATCATCGCTCGGTGTCTCCATCTCGACAAGCTGCTGAATGACGTTGAGCATTTCGGATTGTTTGTCTTGAAAATAAGTCAGTAAGGTCTTCTGGTTCATAGTCTGTCCTGATTCTTGTTATATCTTTTGGCTCTGTGAAGTGAGTGAATCAACATGTCACTCACTTAAAATCACGTACTCACCTACATACTCATCGTCGGAATATACCTTTAATCGTTGTCCGGTTTCCCAGTTGTACAACCCGACACGAAGCCGATATCGGTTGATTGGAAGATTCGCAGGTGATTCCAATGTATACCGCCCCACAACAATATCTTCATTCTGCCAGACCTTTGGTGGATATCCAACTGATTCCCCCGGCGCATGATCATCTTGTATCAGAATATTATCATTCTCATCAAGCAGATGAACAAATGCAGAATAATTGAAATCTGGTTCTCCTTTCGCCTGCCAATAGAGATTCAGCACAAGTTGCAACCCGCCTGTTTCCAACTCGTATCCTCGCAGCAAGAATGAATCTCCAAACTGGTAGTCTGTTTGATGCGGTAGCAGCCAAGCCCGCCATTTGGGCTCTGGAATTGTTGAATAAGAGGGTCCAATACTCATTAGCAACATGAGCGGCGCAATGATTGGAAAGATATAGCGGCCTTGGTACCAGGAATCGTTGAATTTAGTAATCGCCCAGAGCATATATGATTCATATGTGAAAGACATCAAAAGCAATGTTCCGGTTGCGAGCTGCTGAAAAGAACTGAGCTTCCTCCAGCATCGAACCACAAAGACAAATAACCCCACCAAAGCCATTGTCATTAAGAGTCGGATCCACATATAAAACCACGAAGGAGACCAAATGTTCATCCACCCAAAACGACCCCAAAATGAGTTGAATTGTGTCGAAAAGAAGTGCCGAATGTCGTTCCCCGTTAGCAAACTTGACCGCAAATTGACGCGAAATACCTCTACATAGGCAGACCAACCCAGCAGATCACCATATAATCTCCAATTGCGGATAAACCACCAACCGGTCAAAACCAAAATAGGTACTGCCACCGCTGCTCCATTCCGCAGTAGAAACGAGAGAGAGCGACGCTGAATAGCGAAAACGACAAGAAAAAGCCCAAGAATAAGGCCGAATAACAGGCCATTTACCTTACTCGATAGTTGTATTTTGAGCAGGTGCCGGATTTGACAAAGTCAAAATTAAGCAGAGCAGGCCTGCTGTTTGGCGAAAAGGGTAGCGAAGACCTCTGCAATCTCCTGTCCGTCATTCAAGGCATGATGTGCAGTCAAGATGAGATCTTGAATTAGTGACTGAGCTTGCTGCCGAGTAGCCTCACCAAGGGATTTGCTGGGCGAGAATTGAGTTTTAGCCAATGATGGTCCCAAACAATCAAGGTGCAAGAGAGAATAAGCCACGAAGACCAGAGACCAATGTTTTTGAAAGGCGTGGGCAGTTCGCATGCAATATTCATCAAGGCCAAGCAGTTGTTTACCATCCTGATAAACCGTCTCGATAGGCCAACGAAGCAGGTAAATCGAGAGAATGCGTTTGGCATTACAATCAGTGCGATTGGTCACTAAAACGGCCTAATTGCCTTGCAATTCAGGATTATCAAAACTAATCACGATGCGTACCTTGCCGATAGAAGGGATACGCACAGTCATGGTAAAGGTATAGTAAGTACGGGGTGGTTCAGAATTAGGTTTACACTTTTGATACATAGATAAAAATCTATATGAGGTCATTTTCTGCCTGAGCATGGCTCAAAGTAGAAAATATAAACATCTTTTCTCTTTGCAAAAATGTAAACCTAATTGTCCGCCTAAAATGAACCACCCCGTAAGTACGACCATCAATGGTGACAGGTTTGTAGGCATTCTGGGGGATGTAGGGGACCAACTCTTTGACTTTAATATGTGGCCCCTCGAAAGTTATCGGCTGACCGTCTTCATCTCGCAAACGAAAGCTATTTGTCTCCAGATTGCGATTGCACTTCAAGATGCTGATCCAATCTTTATTCAGACGATCGAGTACAGCTAGAAGATCTGGAGCGAGATACCAACCATCGAAGAGAGCCCAACCAAAGATAAGGGTTCGTTCAACAGCTTTTTCAACCAGTTCACTGGCAATGGTTATCTTGGTCTTAAACGCTTCGTCTAGCCCTCGAAAGGCGGGGTCAGTTAATAGGTGGCTATCCACTCGTTTATGAAAAGCGGTTCGTTCTTTCTTTTTCTTGGGAATCTCAGTCACTGGGAAATGGTTTTCCACAAATGCTTCCCAGTCGGTAAACTCTTCGTACCGTCGGTAGATACTTGCATCGACCGGAAAACGAACAGCGCCACTGACATAGTGACTTGTGACTAAGTTATGAGCCAGTGGATGCTGACCATTGCTATGATTGTAGTGTGTATCGATATACTCGAACAGACTTCCCACGTGTTCACATAGTGTATCGTCAATCGCTAATACCGATTCTGACTCTGAACGTTGGTATTGTGCTGTCTCTGACTTCATGTAACCTATACGCTCATCATTGAGTTTTTCGGCTCGCCAAGGAGCTTCACTCAAATACCGTGATATATTCGTCTTAGGCTAAACCAAAAAAATAATTATACGCGAACGAGAGAATGGAGAGGGGGAATAAGGACAAACCATTTTTCTAAACCAGGTAAACGTTGGAAGCGTTGTTCCAAACGGTCCATCTCTTTCTGAGTGAGTTTGACGCCGGTCTCATAAAGAGTGGAATTCAGGTGAACGAAGGGTTGTAGTTGGTTAAAGCGAAAAGAACGGGCAAAATTGAGAACGGTCTCAAGAGAATCGAGAAGAGAACCGTTCCAGTGTTTTTCAAGATGGCCCCAAACCCGTTCGATGGGGTTGTATTTACTGTGATAAGGAGGGTAGCAGGCGAGCTGAATAGAGAGACGATAGTGCTCAACAAACTGAGTGAGACGATACATAAACTGAGTCCGACGGGTATGATTTTCGGGACCATTGTCCTGATTGATCACGAGGGTCTTGACATGAGGAAAGTGTTCACGTACGCTTTCCCAAAAATCAATCAGGCAGTCGACAATAAAGTCACTAGTCACTTTCGACTGAGTCAAGTAAAGAAAGAGTTCCTTGGTTGAAGGGAGGTAAATGCCAAAAGGAGTGACTTTCTCGGTCTTCTTATCTTGAAAGTCATGATCGAGCGCTTTGACAACCACTCGACTTATCCCTTCTCTCGAGAAACGGTCAAGTAAAATCGTCGCTTTGGCATCCCAAGAGAGGCGCAGAACCGTCTCGTCTGCATCCGCTTCTTGATTGATCTGATGAATTCTATCAAAGATCGCATCGGTCTCTGGGATCTTTTTCACTGGTTGACTTTTTTTGACCCGGTTTGAGCCATAGCCTAACTCATTGAGCTTCAAGCGGATGGCCTCTTCGCCAGGCAATTCCTCATCTGTGTATCCTTTCTGCTCGATGAGCTGGGTACGCATTTCGGCGGCGGTTAGTCGAGTGTACAATTGGGGGGGTCGAAAGGTGGGATCGGTCTGGCTGAATTGATCGGCGATTTCAACCATATCGGCCAGTAAAGTGGGGATATGGTCTTCGGCTTTTTTGCGACCACGTCGGTGGCTTTGGTCGACATAACAGAAGCCGCCTTCTAGTTCTTCCAGGGCTTTGGCTATCGTCGCCCGATTCCAGCCCAACTCTCGTTCTGCTTTCGTCGGACTCCCTTCGCATATCGTTTTGACCGTTTGGGCCATGAAGTGCCTTCTTTCGTATCCACTTAACATGGCCTTCGTCTCTTTCAAGACTTCAACCATTTCTGGCGAGATTGTCATTTTTGCTCCTTTTGGAGAGCTAGTTTAACACCTTCTCGCGTATATTTTATTTTTTGGATTGGCCTTATCTGCACTATCTAGAATGCAACGGGCAATATTTGCCATGCTTTTGTTGTCCAAGACCATCAGACCCGTCAGATAGTTTTCAAAGTGGCGAAACTGTTTACGATTGGCAAATACTGAACGAAAGGTTTCGCTATGCTCCCTGACCAGTGGCGCTACATTCACTATCGGCAATTGCATCTTGATGGCTCCTTTTTCGCACTTTTTTCTTGATGCAATCTATTGAGATGACTTTTGTCTCTTTTGTCAAATTTGGAAAATATTCATTTCACAACTATCGAGTACCTTAGATAGGGTTGCCAGGCTGATCCAGAGACTGCTGTAAAGCCAATTTTGAGTTGATTCAGGATTTTTAAGCGTACAGAGCAGGTGGAAGCAAAACCCTGTTGCGGTCAGAATTAACAAATTGTCGTTATTGATCGAACCACTGATGAATAAGAACTGGGGATTTAGTGCCGTAAGACATGCTGCAAATGTGCCGATTTCTGGATTCTTTGGGAAAATCACTCGTCCGATCAACAGAATGAGAATAACTGTTCCTGCTCCCATCAATACAGATGTTAAGCGAGATAGATGCAGCAATAGAGAATGACCACGATAAGGAAAGGTTTCTGCTGTATGATGAAGAGCAATATTGACATCATCGCCTCCGCCAGATCGCCACATAAATTGAGGATTTGGTTGATAGATGCCTGTCTGATCATCAATATGTGCCGGTAATGACAGAGTGGCCGCAAGCAAGTAGTAAAGTGGTGGATGCTATGCAGATCCGAAAACGCCTACCTGTTGGCGTGGTAGTTCGTAGGTCTGACGTAGATGAAGAATGTAACCAAAGTGTCCAACTTCATCAGGCGCTTCGTAAGGAGGATTGACAACTGAGTAGAAAAAGGCGAGCAAGAGGAAAAGAATCAATAAAACGCTACGTTGAACAAGAGGGAGTGTGTCCCAAAGTGTGTAAGCGCAGCCAATTCTCTGGCTGAGCGGCGTCCATTTACACACTTTGTGGGACACACTCGAACACGATGTTCTGGGGTGCGTTGTATCTGCTTCTTCTCCTGGTTGCTCATATATTCTCGACATCCATCACCATAACCGGCTCTGGAATTGATGCCTCGTCTAAGGTACGTCGCGTCTCATCTGAAATCTCGCCATCCGTAATTGTAATTTCGCGCGTTACCCGGCTCGCAAGCTCTGTATCGTGCGTCACCATGAGGATGGTCTTCCCTTCGCCGATGAGTCCTTCGAAGAGTTCAAAAACGGAATCAGCCGTCTTCGAATCCAGGTTGCCAGTCGGCTCATCCGCCACCAAGAGCGGGGGATCATTCGCCATCGCACGTGCGATGGCCACACGCTGTTGTTGACCGCCCGACACAGCAGATGGCAGCTTATCGGCATGGTCCACCATCTCGACCAGATCGAGTAGATGAAGTGCCTTCTCGCGACGTTCGCTAGATTTGTACACGTTGCAGAAGTCCATAGGCAGCATAATGTTTTCTACACACGAGAGCATGGGCAAAAGCTGGAAAAATTGAAAGATTACGCCCACATTGCGCCCCCGCCATTCCGCCATCTTGCCTTCACTCAAATTATGAATTGGCGTCCCTGCAACATGGATTTCGCCCGCTGTTGGCCGGTCAATGCCGGTAATCATGTTAATTAACGTCGACTTACCGCTACCCGACTTGCCGACTACAGCCACAAACTCGCCGTTTCCAATCTGCAAGTCGATGTCTTTCAGCGCCAAAAATGGCCCGGTAGGTGTCTCATATGCCTTTTCCACATCGATCAGATGGATGAGGCGCTCATTATTTGGTATAGAAACACCATTCATTCTCCCTGTCGTCTCTGGTGCCTCACCATTGGTGGAACTACGTTGAAAAAGTGATTTAAACATCATACCCTCTATGAATCAGAGTGAATCTTTTGTATCCGCTGGTTTCGTAGTAGGTTATTCTATGAGGATTTGGGCAGCCATATCACGCCAATAGGATGACCTACAGATAATCTTTCGCTTCGCTAGCAGAAATGATCACGAACGTCAATAAGCTCCATACAACCCAACTATTTCTAAACCATACCGAAATCAACTTGGAAATTAGAGTAGTTAATCTACCGGGAATGGGCCACAGATAGACTTGTTAGGCAGCTTGTTTCTGACCCCTTCCCGGCAGATGGATTGGGCGAAAACTCCGGTTCTCAAGTTGATCCAAATAACGTACCATACAATATGTCGTCACTCATAACTTAACACTTCGCGCACTGTTAAGCGTGACGCACCGCGAGCGGGTAAGAAGCTGGCCAGAAGAGCCAGAATCAAAATAATAAAGAGCCATAAAACTGCGCCACTTGTTGAAAAGATGTAGCTGGGGGCCGCCTGCAAAAGCTGCACGCCCACGGCATTTGTCAAGAGATTACTGGCTGGCAAGGCAATCAACCCACCGATCAACCAACTGATCAATCCAATAACCATCCCTTCTAATAACACAATACGCAGCACCGACCGATCCGACGCGCCAATCGCACGCATAACACCGATCTCGCGCGTCCGTTCGATCACATTGATGCTCATGGTGCCCATCAACCCAAGCCCACCTACAAATCCCAACAAAACAGCCATAAAGAGCATAAAAATGATAATTACGTTGAAGATCGACGATATAATTGTGCGCAGTTGAGCAATCGTCTGCATTTGCTGCACGCGAAAGCCACTGCGTCGATATTCTTCTTCTAATTCTTGACCGCGGATCGACTGATTCTCTGCGCTGCGGTCGGTCAAGCGCACTTGAGAGATCTGGGCGCGATTTACTGCGTTGGTGACGCGACCAAAGTGCTCAAAGTTGATAAATGCATTTGGCCCAGAGAGAACACCGCGCACAATGCCGACTACAACCCAATCGTTTTCCTTGCCCTCGATATCAAAAGTCACTGTGCTACCAACGTCAATATCATCTTCGTTTCTCAGGACATCTGTGTTGATCACAATGGCATTGGTATCATCCGCTTGCAGCCAACGTCCCCGAACCAAAATTGGATTGAGCATCGTGGTATCGGGTTCCGGCGCATAGACAATAATGCTATCGCTCTCCGTCTCATCTGGTCGCACTCGTCGCGCCGAGGCAAAGCCCCAGGATTCTACCCCCTCAACCCCAGGCAAGCTAGAAACTTGACGCTGAATGCGGTCGGTGCGATAGGGACGGTCAAAGATGATCTGAATATCATAGTCGAAATATTTCAATCCATCATCCAACGTCTGTTGGAGCGACGCGCGCACACTGAAGATCGAAATAAAGATCGCACTGGCTAACGATAGCGTGATCAACGTCAGCGTCAGCCGCGCTTTGCGTCGAAACGTATTGCGCAGCGAGATTTGTGCCGGTCTCTCCATCGGAATCACACGGCGCAAACCCAGCACAAATCGATCGATCAAGCCGCGCCCAAAACGCCCCTTGCCGAGACCCTGCTCGCTTATTGCCTCGCGAACGCTCACCGTCACCCCTCATAGAATCGGAATGATGGCAGCAAGAACTGGCGCGCTGAGCGCGATCACCGTTTGGATCAATACGACTTGTGGTTCCAGCTGAAGGCCGGTTATACTTTACTTTCTGGTAAAGGCTTGAGTGACAAAGGGCAAACCGAAAGGGGCGGAAAAAAGAATCCACCCTGAAAAAACGGGATAAAATGTAAAAATAGTGCTCGGCTAGTTTAAGCAGCGGCATTGAGGCGGCGATGAGCGAGAACGCCTTTAGGGAAATGGTGTGAAACCGAGGCCTTTTTCCGAAAGTCAGGGTCGAGTTGGTCGGGAGTTGGAAAAAGAGCACTCGAGAGAACGCGGCGCAGCCTGCCGGGAGTGGCTTGAGGCTCTCGATCCCAGTAGCCAGTCGGTATGGGAGGAAGAGAAGCGGCTAAATGGGAAAGAAGATTGCCAGCCAGCAGCCCCAGTTCAGGTAAGCGGAAACAAGCCTCATCGGCATGAACAAATTGACGATGTAAGCCAATCATCTGCTTGGAAGCCAAGGGGGGGAGGTTCAACAGGCCAGCGTTCCAGGTAGACAAGATAAATGGTTTCAGGCTGCAAAGTCATAACGGTCGCCAAAACCAAAGGTGTGTTGTAGGCCGGATCCTGAATGACGTAAATCGAGTAGGTACGGTTGGCTGTATCCACCTTGGTTGTTCTGGGGACGAGATTGTGCCATGCTTGATAGCAAATCAGGCGACCACTATAGAAAGCGACCAGACGAGTCCGGAGTTGTAGCCTCGAGTCGCTTTCCCTTATAGCTGCGAGAGCGGACGCACAATATCACCATATTCAGGTGGTCTGCCTTTTCCTTTGCGTTTGGGGAACTCATTGCGGCGCACTGTGCAGTTAATGGCTTCCCGCAGGACAAATCGGTCGATGCCGCTTTCTAGCATTTCTCTGATTGTAAACCCGGCATCGACCACCGCCACTTCGTCTGACTCCAGTGATTTCTTCGTCTCTGTCAGCAGCTTTTTCCGAAACTCACTTTCCTTTGTTCCAACCGTGCATCTCATGATTGCCTTGAGCAGTGGCACTCGCTTCCCGCCTATCTCCCCCGAGCTTATCATCACTCCAAAGATGAGCGCGGGCAATGCCGACGAGCCGTTGAGTTATAGAGTCGGTTCACTTTCCCTTGCAGCTTCGGTCGCCAGAACCCTGTGATATCTATGCTTTTCACTCGGTACCCTTCTAACTTTTTTGCCTCCCATTCCCTTTCCACTTCTTCTTGCCACGACCCCAGCAGACTTGTGATATCCCATGATCCATATCGAAAGCTCCACCAGCTTCGCCGGGCTCCTCATCTTCAAACCCGCTTTCTTTCAATGCGCTATGGATTGCTCCTCGACTTTCCAGAAACGACCCATTCAGCATTGCCCACATCAGACGCATTACATTTACGTTTGTTCCCATCGGCGTTACTTGCAATACATTCATCAGTACTGCTATAGTTATTTCTGGCGCGGTTAGCATTCCTTCCTCCTTTTTGGGTTCTCTACCTTTTGGATGAACTGCTAACCGCTTTTTGTCACATTTCTCACCTCATCTCTTTTCTTTTACCAGAAAGTAAAGTTATATCAAAATTGAGAAAACCAGCAAAGAGCGATGTCACACCGAGTGCACCAAATGCCCCCAGCGGAACAGCAATGAAGAGTGAAAGTAGACCAAAGATCAGCACGAGCACGAAATACATGCTCGTAATCTGATAGGTGCGGCCACCGATGGCCTTCATAATGCCGATTTGGCGTACTTGCTGGGTCAAGATCGACGAAAGCGTGTTGATAATCAGAAACCCGCTTAGAATCAGTGCAAGAAGAGCAACCGCCCCCAAAATCAGAGAAAGCGCGTTCAAAAAATTCTGTGCCGGATGCTCACCAGGTGGAAAAATCAGCGTAAAAATCACCGACTCGCCACCTTTTTCCAGCTTGTCCTGAATCAGTTTACCAACCTGCGTAATGTGCTCCTGATCGAGCGGATTTTCCTCGACCACAAAGACAACCTGGTTAAAATCTTCTGGCTCGCCCAGCCACTTCAGCGTTTCAAAGGTGATATAACCATATCCAGAGCCGTTGATAAACGCGGGCAATTGGCTCATATCGTGTACGCTGCCCGCAATCTGCATTTCCCGCTTTTTGCCACTCGGCGACTCAACTAGAAGAGTATCACCAATTGTAACGTCACCCAATCCCAATGAGTCGGCAAACGAAGCGCGTTCGATCAACATTGCGCGATGAGGGGGCGGATATTCACCTTCCTCAGGGTTGATCTCGTTGATCGTGACGTCATCATAATCTGGAATCGCGTTCACCTGAATGCTACGCCATTCGCCATTCTTGGCCAGAAAGCGTAGATTAACAAGACGACGTCCTTCGGCCTCTGCCACTTCTGGCATCGACCTGATGGAGCGAATCATCTCGTCATCGAAGGTGGTCAATGTAAAAATTGTGCCACTCGCCGGATTGACCGCAGCATACGCATTAGGTAGGCTCTGATCAACAATTACTTGTGACCCCATTGCCATTCCCAGCGCAGTCACACCAACACTAATGGAGAGCAGCACGAGAATTGTACGAGTCTTATTCGACCATAGATCGCGCAGCACTTTGCGCCAACGCGGAGAAATCATTGGATACTTCCTTAACTTTGCGGTGTAATTGTCACCGCAGCTGTCATATTCCATCGAATCCGTGGGTCGGACTGATCGGGCACAATGGTTGCCGTATAAGTAATATCGCCTTGTTTGTTTTCACCCAGCGGCCTGATGCGAACGACCGTGCCAGTCAATTCCAGATCGTCGAGCGCATCAATCGTAATGACGACCGAATCGCCTTCTTGAATGTTAACCACACCGATTTCAGTCAGATCATCTGTCTCGATGCGCCACTCAGAAAAGTCTCCCATCTGGACAATGGGTCTGCCGCCAGCCACTTGTTCGCCACTGCGAAGATCAATGGAAGCAATCGTGCCAGAAAAAGGTGCCCGTAACTCTGTATCCTCTAGCTCGACTCGTCTTTGCAAAAGAGTCGTCTGAGCTTCCATTAGATCTGCCTTGGCTGCCGCAATCAATTCTGGTCGCGTACCAGCGCGCAAGAGTTCCAACTGCGCTTCAGAGCGACGTACTTCGGCAGCCGCTGCGGCAATTTCATTGTCCGAACCGGGCGAAGTTGTTTGATCCAAGCTTGCTCGCGCCTGCTGAACCTCAGCCTGAGCGCTGGCAATGTCACTGGGCTTGGCGCCTGCCACAACTTCGTCAAAACGCGCCTTCGCCGCCTCGTAATTGATTGTGGCAGTCTGTAAAGCGGCAGATTCGGGCAATGCTCCGATGTCATTGCGCCATTTAATCCGATTGTAGGCATTTTGAGCCCGGCTCAATTCAGCTTCAGTCCGCTCAATCTCGGCACGAGCACTGATCAAATCAGCATTATCAGGACCATCCAAAGTCCGAGCAAGTGAGGCTTGTGCAGCAAAGAGTGAGGCTTGTGCAGCAGACACATCTGCCGGACGCGCTTCCTCGGTAAGCTGGGCCAAGCGTGCCATGGCAGCATCGACCGAAGCAACAGCAGCCGCAATATCTTCGGGGCGTGTTCCCGCGTCAAGCTCATCGTAACGAGCCTGTACGCTGGCCACTCTCGCTTCGGCTTGGGCAATGGCGATGATCTGGCGTTCATTGTCCAGACGTGCGATCAACTGCCCTTCCTCGACCAAATCACCCTCGGCTACCAATACCTCGGCCACGATGCCGCCAGTTGTCATACTGAGCGCAGCATACCGCACAGGGACAACCACAGCTTCGGCCACAATCTCATTGTTGTCCTGTACAGCAGGGATTAACGTTGGTGTTGGATCCGCACCTTGTCCCTGAAAGCCTTCCAAACCACCACGGGACTGCAAAACGAAAAAACCGCCAACACCGACCAATATTAAAATGATTAAAACGATTACCCACCGTCTCATAGTTGTTCTCCAACCTTTCAGGCTGATGGTTTGTTAAACGGATGTCTTGTCCCAGAGATAGACAAAACATTGAAACAATTGCTTATACCGCGGATTAGGATAATGCATAAAATACAAAACGGCTAGTGGAAAATTGTTCAAATTAGGGGGTGGTTCATTTTAGGCGGACAATTAGGTTTACATTTTTGCAAAGAGAAAAGATGTTTATATTTTCTACTTTGAGCCATGCTCAGGCAGAAAATGACCTCATATAGATTTTTATCTATGTATCAAAAGTGTAAACCTAATTCTGAACCACCCCCAAATTAGTAGTAGAAATATTCACTGCTTAGCATAACTCAATCCCACGGCGCAAAAACAATATGAAATTTATTCTTAAGGCTTAATACTACTGTGCAGCAATATATTGTGAAACACAAAGGAAATTCGTTATATTTCTGGGCATATTGCTAACAAAACGCAAACAGAATGCAAAGGAAAAATGAGATAGACTGAAGAGCCAATAAAATGAAGCAGTCTTCGATGAAAGGAAATCAAGATGAAACTTGCTCAAGCAGTCAATCAATATGACTACAGCCAACTGGAAAGCCCGCCGCTGCTGGAACTGACAGAAGAGCAACTGGCGGCACTGGCCGACCAACTCCAGGAGTATCATGCCATATATAGTCCATACTTCAGCCATGTGGCTCAGAGAGAGCATGCGTACCACTACATGCGAGGCTTGTTAGACCCCGAAATCAAACGCAAATCGGCCGAGAACATCGCGCTGGCGACAGTAGGAGAATCGGGTGTACGCCCCCCTGCAAAGCTTTGTGGGTCAGAGCCGCTGGAGCGGTGAAGCGATGCTGGCGGAACATACTCGACAGACAGGTGAGTTGTTGGGAGACGCAAATGGCGTCTTACTCCTGGATGGGAGCGACATTCCCAAGCAAGGAGAAGAGTCAGTGGGCGTCAAGCGGCAGCGGTGTGGCGAACTGGGCAAGATCGCCAACTGTCAAGCCGGAGTCTTCCTGGGATATAATAGCTCTCATGGCTATACCTTACTGAACTGTCGGTTGTATATCCCCCAAGAATGGTTTAGTGATGAGTATGCAGAGAAGCGGTACAAAACCGGTCTTCCCACTGACCTGACCTTCCAAACAAAAAATGAATTGGCTTGGGTCCATGATTGAGCAGACGCACGCCCTGGGTGCGTTGCCCATCCGCTGGATCACTATGGATGAAGCCTTTGGCAAAGATACTCATCTGCTTGACTGCATTGATGGCCAAACCGCTTACAGCTACTTTGCTGAAGTGCCCAAAGAGATTCGTGTCTGGACCTCCAGCCCCCAGACCTATCTGCCCGCATCATCTGGACGCGGGCGCAAAGCTTCCAAGCTCCGCGTCCGGCCTGGTGAACCTACGCCTCTCACCGTTGCTCAACTCGCTGACACCTTCCAGGAGCATGAGTGGCAACAGCATGTTCTCAAAGAGGGCTCCAAGGGCTTCATCGTTGCTTCCATTGCTTGTCGCCGCATTGTCTCTGTCCGCAATGGGCTCCCCGGTTCTGCTCTCTGGCTCATCGTCCGCCGCAATCCCGATTGCTCTCTGCAATACTTTCTCTCCAATGCACCCCTTGAGACTTCCTTGGATGACTTCGCCACTGTTTCTGCTTTGCGTTGGCCCATTGAAACCATTTTTGAACAAGCCAAGCAGTTTCTCGGACTCAACGAATATGAAACTCGCAGTTGGCTCGGTTGGCATCATCATATGACCTTAGTCATTTTGGCCTTTGGTTTCTTGGCTCGTTCTCAGTTTTTCCTCAAATATGATGCCCCCGCTCTCACTTTGCCACAGGTTGTTGAACTTCTCCATGCCGTTCTGCCTAAACCTGTCTTGACACTCGCTGAGACTATCGAGCGCCTTCGCTACAAGCAACGTCGTCTTGCTTCCGCTAAACGCTCGCATTATCTTGTGCAAAAATCGAACATTATCGAGCCTTTACTTGATGCACAGTAGTATTAAGTATAGTTTACATTATCTAGTTCTGCTCCGCCAACCTAGCGTTGTGATATACTGCTAACGAAATTTATTTACGCATTAGATACAATCTTTGTCGCGTGCTATTGGGTGACTCAATTGTTCATCAGCCAAAAGAGCGAATCAAGCTCATTTTTACTCTGATGGAAATGCGGCTTATATTTCAGACAATCGAACTATTTGCTATCGAGAGACAATTGTCCGAAGTTTAAATGATGTGGTTATGAGAATCATACCGATTTTTACTCTTTTCACGGTGGTATCCCAGATTGTGTGTAAATTCGCTTTCGCTCTGACTGGCCAAGTAGCTTTTGCACAATTTGTAGTATACTACCCTTTTCATCGATGATCCTGACTCAATGCTCAACAAACCTACGATCCAAACAGCCTTTGCTGCTCCCTATTCTATACTACTTTGCTCGCTGCTTCTGACACCTCTATTGCTCGGGGTAAATTTATCACTTCCACCCTCCCAGCAAACTCAAGTCTCCGAGCAAGGTGGTGATGAAATTTTCTTACCCCTCATTATCGGGAGGGACCAAACGCAATCAACCGGACATTTGGCTGGACCCGATTCCTATCTCTCATCGCCCTTGCTCCCTGAATGTACCGGGGATGATGTAGATATTCTTGAAACGGATCAGGAGTGGCAAAGCAAAATAAATGAACCAACGATCCGTGTCTTTTGCTTACAACCTGGTCTCTATTCAGCAGCCGATTTGACAATGAGCGGCTCGTCAACAGTTCCCCGTGTAATTCGCTCTTATACCGAATCAGGTGGGACAGCTGAACCTTGGACCCTAAAGGATCAGGAGCAAGTAGTCATCCAAGGATTAACAATCGACTCGGCTTACTGGATTATCGACGGTGTGGTGCTGCGAGGAGATGGCACGCCTTCCAACTTAAATCTGGTCGAAGTAAACAGCGACGGGAATCACATTATCTTCAACAATATCTTGGCCGAGAATCAGATGGACCTGATCGTCTTTAAAGATCAGAGCGATCATAACACAGTCCAAAACAGCGTGCTGCGCAACACAGACTTGATGATCCCAGGTCAGGACACCGTCTGTATTCGACTACAAGAGAGTGACAATATTCGAATTCTCAATAACGAAATTTACAATTGTACAGAAGGTCTACAAACCAATCCTTCTAAGGAAACGGTCCTCGAGGGTCTTGTGGTGGAAGAGAATGAGATATACATCACAGACGCACTATACGCAGATTGTACAACAGGAATCCAGACTCCCAATGGCTCATGTGCTTGCGCGGAAAACGCCATTGACCTCAAAATGGGCGCAGCGTCGGACGGCACTCCCTCGATCATTCGTGGCAATATTTTTCATGGTTTCCGTGAAACGGCGCCCCAATGTGGTGGGTCCGGTAGCCGAGGACAAGCTCTTGTTCTTCAAGGGGACGAAGGCGATGTCAGTGACGTTCTGATTGAGTGTAACGTGATTTTCAATACAGCGATTGGGCTTAGCTTTCAGAGTGATGGACCAACACAAATTACGCTGCGAAACAATCTTTTTTCAGATATCGGTCACTACACAGCAGGTGCACACCCCTCTGAACCAGATACAGATGGACGTATTCTGCAGATCAATACTGACGTGAGCGCAATTGAAATCTATAACAACACCTTTCACAGCAGTGCAAACGTAGACGTTGAATATCTGCGCACCAACATTCAGCCAGACAACCTTGACATTCGCAACAATCTCTTTGTCGATGTATATCGCTTTGGCAGCTTTGACCTAAATGCCACAACAACCATGTGTTATAACGGGTTTTACAACAGCGACCAGAAAATTGTTGGTCTCAGTTGTCCACTCGATGAAGATCAGATGGCGGCCAATGCACAAGAGGCAAAATTGGCCGAGGATTACTGTGTGACTATCCATAAATGGACCAATCCAACAGAGCACTGCATTCGAAACGTGGTCCCATCCACGGAAAGTCCTGTGGTTGATGCTGGTGATCGCGCAGTCGGATCGCGCCCTCTTCTAGGTGTAGACGATCGACAAGGAATCCTATTCGATTTGCGCGGCAATCTGCGCAGAGGCATAGCTGACTTGGGAGCGTTTGAGGCTGTTGCGAATCCTAAATAGTACGTGGTCATTCTGCCCAGCCATCACCGAACCCAAAGAATAGATCGGAAGGCAACAAAAAGAAACGACCTCTCCAACCAAATATTTAGCCCGAAAGCAGGTGTTAACAGGATAGTCGCTTTTTTGGTCCCCCAATGAAAGAAGACTAAAATAATCAGATCCCTCCAACTGTTTGTATAGTTCAGTGGGCTCCACCTTGTAAGATGTCTTTTACATCTTTGAGGCGGTGCTCCTTTTCTGTTGTTGCGCCGGATCAGAGCATGAATTATCTATCACAGCAAACGCATTGTCTTTACAACTATCGTAAGTTATTGGGGATCTGTGAGGTTTTATGGGGTAGATGTTTGCTGGTTGGTTAGTTAACCAACCAGCAAACCAACCAACTGTCTGAAACCACACAATTCCTCAGAAAACCGTTATTGGTTAGAACAACTTATTAAACATGCAAGGATTTCTATATGACAGCGTCATTAACTGCTGAACGTCGGCCCATGTCAATCAAATCTTCTTCTCGTCTATCGTCTGCGGACATGCGTGGTCTCGTTAACAATAACCTCGATCTGGTGGTCGATTTGCGACGCGTTGTGGAAGGCGAAGTACGCTTCGATGGCTACACACGCATGCTCTACAGTACAGATGCGAGTCTCTACCAGATTCAGCCCGTTGGCGTCGTCATTCCTCAGAGAGCGGAGGATGTGCAGGCCACAATCGAAATTGCTGCGCGTCATCAGGTGCCCGTCTTGCCCCGGGGTGGTGGAAGCTCTTTGGCTGGACAGACAGTGGGCCCTGCAATTGTGATCGACTTTAGCAAATATATGGATCAAGTGCTGAACGTAGACGCAGAGGCCCGAACGGTTACTGTTCAACCGGGTATTAACTTTGCGGCTCTCAACACCCAATTGGGAGAGTATGGATTGATGATGGGACCCGATCCGGCGAGCGCAAATCGGGCAACTATCGGCGGCAGCATCGGTAACAATGCGACAGGGAGCCACAGCATTCTTTATGGCATGATGGCTGACAATGTTCAAGAGACAGCAGCGATTCTTTCTGATGGATCGAGTGCCCGCTTTGGTCCGGTGGATCCAGCGGCATTGGCAACGAAGGCGAAGTCCGACAGCTTGGAAGGTCGGATCTATAGCCAAGTGCCACGTATCATTCACGGTGTCATGGAGGAGATTCTCGAGCGTTGGCCAAAGCATTGGCGCCGTGCATCGGGCTATAATCTGGATCGGTTGGCGGCAGCCCTCCTCCCCCCTTCCGAACGACACAAGCTCAGCTTTGACAGTCGCTTTCGTCCGCCAATCTGTGATCCGGCGTTGATTGAGCAATTTAACCTGGCCCAGCTTCTCACCGGCAGCGAAGGCACGCTGGCAGTGATGACTGAGGCAACCGTGAATCTCGTCCCAAAGCCAACTTATACTGGACTTGCCGTGGTTCATTTTGACCGCACCCTCGATGCTTGCGCTGCAATTCCAAATATTTTGGAAACGGATCCAAGCGCTTCTGAATTGTTGGATAAACAACTCATGGATCTGGCGCGTGCACAACCAGAATGGGCCAAGCGGATGCACTTTGTAGATGGCGATCCAGAGGCTGTCCTCTTAACCGAGTTTTATGGTGAATCGGAACAAGAGGTGGGCCGTAAGCTTGCTCATTTGGAACAGCATCTACGCGATCGGCAATATCGAGGGACCATCCTGCACGTCACTGACCGGGCAAAACAGGCTGAAATTTGGGAGGTACGAAAAGCCGGACTCAACTTACTCATGAGCCGTCGTGGTCACTACAAGCCAGTGACGGGAATTGAAGACGTGAGCGTTCCCCAGGAGCAGTTGGCTGACTATCTAGGCGATATTTTGAAGTTCTGCGAAGATCAGGGAGATATTCCCGATGTAGCCGTCTATGCCCATGCCTCTGCTGGCTGTCTACACGTACGACCCTTGCTCAACATGAAATCTAAGCGTGGGGTCGAGCTACTCGCCGCTGTAGGAGAACATGCGTCCGATTTGGCTGTTAAATATGGTGGCGCCATGAGCGGGGAGCATGGTGATGGTTTAACACGCAGTGCACTCAATCCGAAGATCTTTGGTCCAGACCTCTATCGGTCACTGCAAGATGTCAAACGTGCCTTTGACCCCCATAACCTGATGAACCCAGGCAAAATTGTTGACGCTCCGCCGGTCACTGAAAATTTGCGCTATGGGAACGACTATCAGACGATTGAGTTGAATACCGTTTTTGATTGGAGTCCAGATGGTGGTTATGCACCGGCCATTGAGATGTGTAATGGTGCAGGCGTCTGCCGTAAATTGGGGTCGGGGACCATGTGTCCAAGTTACATGGCGACCAAGGACGAGAGAGACAGCACGCGTGGACGCGCCAATGCGTTACGCAACGCAATGGCTGGTCGGATCCCCCACAGTGAACTCTACACATCTGAAATGTATGATGTTATGGATCTCTGTTTGGGTTGCAAGGCGTGCAAGAGCGAATGCCCATCCGCAGTTGATATGGCACGGATCAAAGCTGAATACCTGGTTCACTACTATGAAGAAAACGGCCTTCCACTCTTCAATCGCATGGTGGGATTTCTGCCAACGATCAATGAGTTGCTCTTTCGCTTTGGCCAGCCACTGATCCCGCTAGTCAATCGAACATTAGAGTCATCCGCCACCAAAGCAATCCTCGCTCAAATTGGTGTCCACAGCGAACGCACCCTTCCTCGATATGCATCCCAGACATTCGAATCCTGGTTCCGAACGCGCCAACCACCCAATCGCTCTCAGCCTTCAGCCGTTAGCCTTCAGCCCGTTATCCTCTTTCATGATACATGGAGCAATTTCAATGAAACTCATATCGCCCAAGCGGCAGTTCGTGTTTTAGAGGCCGCTGGATATCATGTTCATCTGGCAGAAGGTCGCAAATGCTGTGGACGCCCGCTGATTACCGGTGGACAGGCCAACAAGGCAAGTGCATGGGTCGATCACAATGTGGCGCTTCTTGCACCCTATGCAAATCAGGGAATTCCTGTTGTCGGGCTCGAACCCAGTTGCATTTTGACCCTACGCGATGAGTATCTTGGATTGGCCAGCGATACGAAACGCGCCCACATTTTGGCAGACAAGGCAATGACCTTTGAGGAATTCGTTTTGCAGGAGCACGAGGCCGGTGGTTTCAAGGCTTCTTGGAAGGCGCAGGTTGGTCAGGCATTGCTTCACGGCCATTGTCACCACAAAGCATTGGTGGGAAACGAATCGACGAAAGCTGTTCTAGGTATAGCGGGGTATGACGTGGAGGTAATTCCTAGTGGTTGTTGTGGTATGGCGGGCGACTTTGGTTATGGGATTGACCATTATGAAGTCAGTGCGGCCGTTGGTGAAGATCGCCTTTTTCCAGCGGTGCGTTCAGCCGAAATGGAGGTTACCATTGTTGCCAGCGGTACAAGCTGTCGTCATCAGATCAGCGATTTCACTGGCCGCAAATCGGTTCATCTTGCCGAAGCACTGGCCCAAGCATTACAGAGTTGACTATGATCGATGACTGTTAACATAAAGCTGAGTGGTTTCGGAGAGCAGCTTGCGTAACCCTTCAAGCGTGAAGGGTTTATGCAAAATAGCTGCAACGCCAAGCTGATTCGCTTGGTGAACAATCGCCTCCGTCGAATGAGCGGTCATTGCGATAACCGGAAGGCGAGGATAATTTTGGCTAATCCAGTAGGCCAACTCAAATCCATTCTCGCGCGGCATGACAATATCTGTTAGAACCAAATGCCAAGTATTTGTACCGATCAGAGTACGGGCTTCCGCTACGCTGCGACATGCCACAGATTGGTACCCAGCTTTTTTCAGCACCATGCAGATAAAACGCCCAAGCTTCTCTTCATCATCAACGATGAGGATGTTTGGAATCAACTGGTTGGGAAATTCTGGCGCTGGCGCGTTATAAGTAGATGTCTCTTGCTGTCCTAGATTCGCTACCACGAATGAGGATTCCTTGTTTCATCAGCAATCCCTTCTCCTCGATTGAAACCGAACCTATTTTTCGTCAAGATCTGGTTTCAAAATGGCAATTTTGGGTCGGGTACAAAGAAGAGAGGCGGTGACTATTGCTATTATTTTATCGAGAAGTGGAAGTCTCGGTCAAGTGTACTGAGCACTGCCATAAATTTATAATCTGTTATTCAGTTCTATGCGACCGAAAGCGGTCAAATTGATCTTAAATTTATGAGCGAGTGCAGTATATATTATCAGAATCGGGTATGTGTTTCAACTATTATATCAGATCTGTCTTGGTTCGTAACTGGTACAATAGTACCAGGGTTTGCTTCAATTTACACACCGCAGCAGCACAACCAAACAATATTTACATAAGCAAAAATGTACCATTATGGCGCCGCTTGGTATTCGAGCGTATCTGGGTTCTCCTATACACCACCTCTATTGTGGAAGAACGGGTCCGTTTTCCAACCATACTTTAAGGAGCTGTCCAACACGTTCAAGATTCTCTGCATCAAGCTTATCAAGCGTATCTGAAAGTGTATGGCGATGTGGATAGTTTGCATCAAACAGATAGACTGTTGGGATATTGTGCTCCAAGAAAGGCATATGATCGCCATCAATGTTTGAAGTTGGCTCTCCAACCAAAAAATTGTCAAATCCCACTTCTTTGGTGGCTAATTGCAAACTCTCGACCAAATCAGGGTTGCTCTGCTGTTCTACAATCATCCGTTCAGCACTTCCAACTTGATCAATAATGACAGCAGCAACGAGTCGGTCACAACGAGGGATTTCTGTTTGTAAATTTGTGATGAAATAGCGACTGCCTTCAGCGAAATCCCAGGTGTCAATATTACCATTGTCACCTGCATCAAAAAACCCAAGGCACACTCGATAATTTGTCTCATCAAGATTGACGGTGCGTGCGATTTCTAATAAAACGGCTGATCCAGACGCCCCCCTATTGGCTCCAGGTGATGGCGTCGAATGATTGCTGGAATCTTCGTCCTGATCGGCCATCAGCCGACTGTCATAGTGGGTACCAATTAAGAGAGTTGGGAGAGAACGCTCTTCTTGATTCTTGCTGATCGCAATTATATTTTGTGCACGTGTTTCATTTTGCGTCAATAAAGGCTGGATCACAACATCCCACCCTTTGCTTGTTAGTTCCTCAACGAGCCAGTCACGCATACGTTGGCTCTCTTCGCCACCAGTTGTGCGCGGCCCGAATTTCAGTTGTGTAGCTGCATAGTCCAACGCTTGCTCACCGGAAAATGGACGATTCGAACTATCCACAACAACCAATCCATAACCAAGATAGCCAAAGAAAGCGACCGCCAATAAAAGTATCGTAACCAGAGAAATTTCAATACTATAGGCCTGAAATCTTTGCATTCGATAGACTCCAATTTCTATGATTGCTTCTCATTACGCTCGCGGAAAAAGAGCCGAATGGGCGTACCGTGAAAGGGAAAGAACTCCCGAATCTGATTTCCCAAATAGCGCTCATAGGAAAAATGGATCAGATCTGGGTTATTGACGAAGATGGCAAATGTAGGGGGGTCGGTTCCCACTTGCGTGCCATAATAGAGACGCAACGGACGTCCTGCCCGGGTCGGTGGGGATGTACGATCATATGCATTACGTAACAATTGGTTAAATGCGCTTGTCGAAATACGATGATTCCGATGCTCAGCTACTTCTAGCACGGTCGGCAATATACGATGTAACCGTTGCTGATCCAAGACGCTGACAAAAAGTAGAGGGACATAATCAATGAACTTTAGTTCTTCACGAATTTGCTGCGTATAGGTCAACATCGTGTAACTATCTTTTTCGATCAGATCCCACTTATTGACAAGCACGACAACACTTTTGTGTTTTTCTAAAATATATCCGGCAACATGCGTATCCTGTGCTGTCACGCCTTCTGTGGCATCGATCAACAAGAGGGCAACGTCAGCCCGATCAATACTGCGCATACTGCGCAAGACGCTATACTTTTCAATGCCCGGTTCCACTTTCCCTCGACGCCTGATCCCTGCTGTGTCAATTAATGTAATTTGTTGACCATGATAAACAATTTGCGTATCAATAGGATCGCGGGTTGTGCCGGGTACATCACTGACAATCGCCCGGTCGATACCGATGAGCTTGTTCAAAAGGCTGCTTTTGCCAACATTTGGACGCCCAACAATAGCAATCCCAACCCCTTCAGTTTCCTCATCGTCAACGGAATAAGCGGGCAACAGATCAACTAATACATCGAGGAGATCGCCCGTTCCCGTTCCATGATGAGCACTGATGGGCATTGGTTCACCCAAACCGAGATTCCAAAACTCCACCGCGTCAAGTAAGCGTTCTTCATTCTCTGTTTTGTTAACAGCGATCAAGACCGGTTTTTCCGTCGCGCGCAAGATATCTGAGACTTCTTCATCTGCTGCGGACAAACCATCCTTGCCATCGACAACAAATACGATGACGTCAGCTTCCTCTAATGCAAGTTGGGCTTGATTTTGGATCTGAGGAATAAAGAGAGCTGAATCTTCTGCCAACGGGGTCATATTTGGCTGACGCATGCGTGCTTCAGCCAGTTGTGTGGGCGCTTCCAAGCCGCCAGTATCGATGACGATAAACCCTTTTCCATTCCAATCGCTTTCGCCATAGATTCGATCGCGTGTTGTTCCAGGAATATCCTCTACGATGGCTGTACGTGTGCCAGTCAATCGATTAAAAAGCGTAGATTTTCCCACGTTCGGGCGCCCAACGAGCGCCACAACGGGTTTTTGTTTTTTCATATCATGAATCCGGTGTATCGAGTGGACTTTCGGGACTCATCAGCTTCTCAATAACTACTTCTATTGTTTCAGGCAAGATGCTCACTTGCGAAATCCCTTCAGGAAGTTCTAGCTGCGGCTTAACGACATGGCTACCTGCTAGAAGACCAGAAAGATCAAGAACCACGCGTACATCGTCTGTACCTAGCTGATCAAGCTGTACAATCGGGCCACTCAAGATGACATCGACAGTATCAAGTGCAATCCGTGCACTGAGACCCTCTTGGAGGTTGTTCAGAGTGGGTTTACGCTCCACTGTGATTCCTCCTTTGATCGGCGTAATGCTCGCTGTCACAGAAACGCGCGAACCGTCTAGCGATTCTGTACCCTCTGGAAGCACAAGCTCGATTTGCCGATCTATTTCTGCTGTTGCGTTTGTGAGCGAAAGAGGCTCTGTTTCGATAAAACCTGGAACATTACTTAGTTTCTCCGTATCGCCCGATAAAACCACCGTCGATGGATCGACAGTGACAGCACTCAGACGATACCCTTTATCTAGTTCGCCGACCAATTTGGGACGAACAACAACCTCTTTGCGACCGGGCAAACGACGAACAGGTACAATGATTTGAATTGTGGGGGGGGGTCGACGCGGACATTAGAGATTATTTGGTTCTTTTCGTTGTAGGGCGTTAATAGTTGAATACGCTCTACTTGACTCTTTGCATTATGTAAATAAACAGGTGCCTCTAATCTGGTGACAGCATTGACCAAAGTTTTAGGACCTTCTACCGTGGCGGAAATTGGCTTAAAAACAGGAATATCCCATTCATACCCAAATGCAGATGAATCCATGATCTCCACATGAATTGGTACTTCTTTATCAGATACGGGTTCTAGATCAACCTCTATTATAGCAGGTCGAACATCCATGATTTGTATATTCTGATGGGCGACCTCGAGTATAATAGGCTTTTGATGAGAGCCTTGACCTAACCCAGACAGATCGATGTAAGCGTGTAGGTCATTCTCGTTTAAGGCTGACCAAACATTTGCCGGAGCGCGCAAAGAAATGCGTACGATCACTTTGTCTAGTTCTTGACGAGAGATTAATCCATCGGCAAGTCCTTTCACCTGAAGTGGAAGAGGCTGCGGATACTCCCCCTGTTGTAGAGGATCTATTTCATTGATTGCAATCAGCCAAACAATCAATGCAAGAACAACTGCGAAAAGTAGAGTGCCAAGCTGTTCAATCAGTCGCCCGAAGCGCCCTTGTGTCAATCGTTGTGTTTTGTTCTCCAACGCAAAAACTCGTTGTTTCTGACTTTATTTATAAAAATCATTCAGAAGTGGACGTATGCGACCTGGATCAAGTCGTAATATACGTCCACTACGAGCAGCCGAAATCGTTCCCGTTTCCTCAGAAACAACGATGACCAAAGCGTCAACCTGCTCCGTCAAACCAATTGCCGCACGGTGACGTGTTCCGAGTTGAGAATCGCCTGGATCACGCTGCGTTAATGGCAAAATACATCCAGCAGCACCAATGCGTTCATTACGAATAATCACGGCTCCATCATGCAAGGCCGTATTCGGAGCAAATATGGTGAGCAACAACTCAGATGACAATTCAGCATCGAGCGTTATACCTTGATCGATGTATTCTCCAAGACCTGTTGTACTCTCAAAAACGATCAATGCGCCATGTTTGTATCGCGCCAGTTCCTCGACAGCTTGCACAATTTCATTGACCAGAAGCTGAGTGGTTGCTGTATTCGCACGCCGCATTAGCAACGGCGCAGAACGCCCAACGCGTTCTAATGCACGCCGCAATTCTGGCTGAAAGATTACAGGAAGAGCAACAAGTAGAACGCTAAAACTGCTTCGCAATAACCAATTAACGGCAGTTAACTCGACCGTCTGACCGATGACTAGAACGATGAGCGCAATGACAAGAATCCCACGCACAAGTTGGATTGCTTGGGTCCCCCGAAACAACCTGAGCACACCAAAAATAATCAAAGCAACAATGGTCACATCAATGATGTTAAGCCAGTCTTGCAAACGGCTAATAGATGCAACAATATCTGACATAAATGCTAATCCTACATGAGAGACACATGACCTATCAGATGGGCAAGCAACGCTTTCTGTGCGTGTAGCCGATTGTGTGCCTGCGGAAAGAGGAGACTGTGTTTGCCATCAGCGGCACCGTCTGAAATCTCTTCTCCTCGATGGGCCGGAAGGCAGTGCATAAGCAAAATGTCTGGATTACGTGTGTGAGCTAGCAATTGCTCATTCACTTGATAGGGCTGTAGTGCAACCATTCGTTCTGCTCGCTCATCTTCCTGTCCCATACTCACCCAAACGTCCGTATAAACAATATCAGCTCCAACGACTCCGTCCAAATCATCCGTCACTGTAATATCCGCATCTGTTGCCTCTAATTGAGCCTCAGTGGGTTGATAGGCCTTCGGTGAAACAATTCGCATCGATAGTCCTACCTTACCACCAGCCGCCAAAAGACTCGCTGCAACGTTATTGCTTCCATCTCCTACATAAGCTAGTGTCAAACCAGTCAATTCACCAGTGCGTTCCCAAATTGTAAAAAGATCCGTAAGGGCCTGACAAGGATGACTTAAGTCACTTAAACCATTGATGACGGGAACTGTACCCCATTCAGCTAATTGCACAATATGCTCATGTTCAAAAACACGTGCCATAATACAATCTGCGTATCCGCTGAGCACACGCGCAACGTCTGGCGGACTTTCTCGCGCCCCCAAACCAACTTCCTGTGGACTTAGATAGAATGCGTGACCACCTAAGTGTTGCATGCCCATTTCAAAACTCACTCTGGTTCGTAAACTAGGCTTTTGAAAAATCATCGCTAATGCTTTGCCGGCCAAAATCGGTGCATTTTGACCTAACCTGGTTCGATCTTCTTTCAATTCCTTTGCCAACCGCAATATAGCCCAGAACTGTTCGTTTGTCAGGGATTGTAGATCCAAAAAATGGGATAACGATGGTAACATGATAACTTACTCCAGCGAAATGTGTTGGTCCATCTGAGCAAAAGAGTTTCGTCCGAGAAGACAGGCACACGAATGGTGGATAGAGAGGCAACAACGATAGGGAATCGCATTCCGTCCTCATGCCCCTACGGAAAGTCTTTATCTTAAGACCGATCGGCCCTAACGGATCAATATCGACAATTTTGTGTCAATATGAACAAGCTTGTTGGGTGCCGCCGTAGGTCCAGTTTGGGCCGAGGGCCTGCACAATTGCAGGCCCAAACAAATAGGAGGTTTATACGGCGGTTGTAATGAAAATATGGTTTTTCCTACCGCTTTACTAGATAAACCAAAACCATGTTTTCATGCAGAGTTCAGTTCAAATTGCGCCTTGGCCAACCGCCGCTGAACTCGTCAACAGAGCCAGCAACCACCAAAACTGTAAATGGGTGAGCGGTTGTCTTCGAAAAATTCGATGCCAGGTAGGCAACATCCAGATGACTAGAAACAAAAGCCACAATGGTGCTTTGGCCAAAATAATCACAAGGCCAATCCCAATATCCGCTATTGCAATGAGCACGATGCCTGCGCGGCTGCCGAATTGGTCGAGGCAAATTCCTGCGCCCCACTGATGGAGGGTCCAAAACAAAAGCAATGCCAGGATATAGGTTCCTTGAACCGCGTCAGAACCAAATCGATCAGAACGCAAATATGTAGAGCCAAACTGTCCCAATACGAGCATCCAGGGCAAAGAAATTGTGATAACAGAGTGCAACAAGTATAGATAACGTCGTTCATAACGCCGGCCAATCCAAGCCAAAGAACTACAAAGCAAGACAATTAATGTCAACCAAAGAGCTGTCGTGCCAAGAACAAATGCGATTGCACAGGTGAGGCAAACAGTAGGCAAAACGACACGCAGAAGCAATGGCGAAACACTCTGCGCTCCATCCTTTCCTCTGCCCATTAACTGAGCCGCCGGTGAATCTGATTGTAGATAGGGCAACCAAGCTGTCTGTGCTAAAATTTCCGCTCGCAACGGCAACAACCCAATCCGTCCATAAGATAACCGCCAAATACTACCCCAAAGTGGATCCGCCAACAAAATCAGCAGAGCACTGGTACGCCAATCCAATTGGACGGATGTAGTCGGAAATCCGAGCCCCAGAATAGCAGCGACAACCACCCATCCACTGGTTGGTCGCAATGGAAAATGTTCAAACCAAATCTGAACATCCGCTGTTCCACTATTGACCACGGTACGATGAGCAGAATTCTCTTCTTTAGCCAGTGCAAGAGGATATTCCACTTGAATTGTATGAGATGTCCCGTTTCGATATGAATCGTTATGGGGTACATCATCGTGACTCGGAACATCATTTGAGTGTATGGACGACTCTTCCACCGGTGAATTACGAAGGTGAATATTCTGAGTGGCCACAAAAAACCCTTTCGCCCGCAGGCTTAGGTTCTGTTGACATTTAGAGTGCGCTCTCAGACCGTTGGTCACTCTGGGCATTGATTTCTCTGAGGAGAGCTGTCAAATGTCAACGACTCCTAGTGTTTTGTCAGATAAGTTATGATACAGGTTGGTCATCAGAATCGGTATCCAAAACAGGATAGAAACGCTGGAACTTCTGGCGAGCGAGAGCGGGGGTAAATTGCCATTGAATGGTAGCGGATTGTTCATTGCGCTCGTTGACAAGAGCAAGGACAACAGTCTCAAGAAGCTCTTTGGAATCAATGCGGCGATCAAGAACTTGGCGAGTGATAACCGAGAGTTCAATTTCAACCATATTAAGCCAACTCCCGTTGACGGGGGTATAAACCATCTGAAAGTGCTGAGCCAGAGCGAAAGCTTCCTCAGGCGAAAAGATGGTGTAGAAGGAACTGGGTGAATGAATGTTGAGATTATCCTGAACAATCTGTAATGAATCGGCATCAGGATTGTGTTTCGTTTTGAGATCATGCATGAAGCGAGCATACTCTTGGCCTCTGCGCCGTTCGGTAATCTGAACAACCCGCTGTCCAGTGTGTGGCTGGTAAGCAATCAAGATGTAACAGATGCCCTTGCGTTCATAGTGATGATCATAGCGCCATTTCTTGCCTGGTTTCATCTCAATCGGCACGATTGTATCGCCCAAGAGCTGACAAGGTTTTTCATCGTAACACCCACCAGAGAGGATTCTTGGGGTCATAGGGCTGTGCATAGAGGTCCAAGATTTGTTCCATGTGCCACAAGTATGTAGGTGTTAACTTTCCGATACACCACTGCACCTTCAAATGGGGTTTCAGTTCGTTTTTTTTCAGAATTTCACTCACGGTTTCATGCGAAATGTCTTCCACAAACTTTAACTCAACCGCTGTGGTTGCTAGCAGCCTTAAAGTCCATCGGCTTCGCCCATCTGGTCCTTTCGTACACGCTAGTGCCGTGATTTTGGCTCTGGCTTCGTTACTAATCTCGACTGGTCGTCCGCTTCTTGGCCTCTCTTCTAGGGCTTTGGTTAGCCCTTCCGTCACATATCTTTTGCGGATTCGCACCACCGTTGCTCGCGTCACTCCCACTCGTTCCATGATTTCTCTGTCTGTTTTTCCTCCATCTGACAAGAGCAGAATATGTGCCCTTCTTATCTTTCTTACGTTCTCTTTTCCTTTTGCCGTTATTCGCCTTAATTCATTTCTGTCTTTATCACTTAGTTTAACTTTATATACTTGCTTCATTTCTCTCTGCCTCCTCGTTTTTTTAGTCACTTTCTGGCAGAGTTTACCGTATTATAACTTATCTGACAAAACACTAGTGCATGTCCGAAAAGTTCTGTGACGATACATTCTTCCTCGAGTGCCAGTGGGACTCACAACCACTTTTCGGATAGGTTCGTATCCCAATTGCAGTTGTGGAACCTCTAAACGTGCTCTTTCTGAGTCATGCAAAAAACCCACGTAGAGACCATTGTCTTTACATGGGCAATGCTTTTTGGACACTCTATCCGCAAATATACTACATTCGCTCACAGATAGTAGCAAGGATCCAGAGCTATCATAATATTTACGTCCTAAAGCACGAGTTACCCACAACCACGAGATTATACCAGAAAGAAGATACCGGAGCGAATCAGTTTCCATATACTCATCCAGAAAAGTTTCGTGTCCCAGCGTTCACAACGAAGCCGAGACAACCTTTCTGAAGCTCTATCCATACAAACTATATTAACTCCGTTCGGATACAATCGCACACTTTTTTACAGAAGCAATTGCTCTTTTTCGCTATGATGGGGCAATAACAGTTAAACGTTGAGGTTGAATATCAATGTTGAGGGCGAAAGCTTGCAGTGATAATAGTTCACCATCTGCATGGATAGGCATCCCATCTCTAGACGTTACGTCTAACTTGCACGTTTGCACCATTTGCACCGCTGGATGATCTGTATGCTGTCCCGCCCGCGCGGCAGGGAGAAGACGCAAGATCTCCATTCGTGAAAGCCCAGCTGCAATACCGATATCAAGAAGACCATCGTCAAGTTCAGCATTTGGTGTCAGGTAAAATCCACCACCGGATCGGGGACTATTGCCAACAGTAAGGCCAATCCAAAAAATAAAATATACGCGAGAAGGTGTTAAACTAGCTCTCCAAAAGGAGCAAAAATGACAATCTCGCCAGAAATGGTTGAAGTCTTGAAAGAGACGAAGGCCATGTTAAGTGGATACGAAAGAAGGCACTTCATGGCCCAAACGGTCAAAACGATATGCGAAGGGAGTCCGACGAAAGCAGAACGAGAGTTGGGCTGGAATCGGGCGACGATAGCCAAAGCCCTGGAAGAACTAGAAGGCGGCTTCTGTTATGTCGACCAAAGCCACCGACGTGGTCGCAAAAAAGCCGAAGACCATATCCCCACTTTACTGGCCGATATGGTTGAAATCGCCGATCAATTCAGCCAGACCGATCCCACCTTTCGACCCCCCCAATTGTACACTCGACTAACCGCCGCCGAAATGCGTACCCAGCTCATCGAGCAGAAAGGATACACAGATGAGGAATTGCCTGGCGAAGAGGCCATCCGCTTGAAGCTCAATGAGTTAGGCTATGGCTCAAACCGGGTCAAAAAAAGTCAACCAGTGAAAAAAGATCCCAGAGACCGATGCGATCTTTGATAGAATTCATCAGATCAATCAAGAAGCGGATGCAGACGAGACGGTTCTGCGCCTCTCTTGGGATGCCAAAGCGACGATTTTACTTGACCGTTTCTCGAGAGAAGGGATAAGTCGAGTGGTTGTCAAAGCGCTCGATCATGACTTTCAAGATAAGAAGACCGAGAAAGTCACTCCTTTTGGCATTTACCTCCCTTCAACCAAGGAACTCTTTCTTTACTTGACTCAGTCGAAAGTGACGAGTGACTGTATTGTCGACTGCCTGATTGATTTTTGGGAAAGCGTACGTGAACACTTTCCTCACGTCAAGACCCTCGTGATCAATCAGGACAATGGTCCCGAAAATCATACCCGTCGGACTCAGTTTATGTATCGTCTCACTCAGTTTGTTGAGCACTATCGTCTCTCTATTCAGCTCGCCTGCTACCCTCCTTATCACAGTAAATACAACCCCATCGAACGGGTTTGGGGCCATCTTGAAAAACACTGGAACGGTTCTCTTCTCGATTCTCTTGAGACCGTTCTCAATTTTGCCCGTTCTTTTCGCTTTAACCAACTACAACCCTTCGTTCACCTGAATTCCACTCTTTATGAGACCGGCGTCAAACTCACTCAGAAAGAGATGGACCGTTTGGCACAACGCTTCCAACGTTTACCTGGTTTAGAAAAATGGTTTGTCCTTATTCCCCCTCTCCATTCTCTCGTTCGCGTATAATTATTTATTTTTTTGGTTTAGCCTTACCATTAATGTGGTATCGCCAATCTGTTCGATTCTTCCAGCTGCAGAGAGCCAGGAAACTTCAAGAAAAATAGGATGATAGGATACAATCGTTTGAAGTGCCGCAATAATATAACGGTAATGTCCGGGCAACCACTGCCAGATCAGATCTGGACCTCGATTCATATTACTAGCCACCACTGCCTCTAACCCGATCCCAAAGTTATTACAAAAGATGCGTTCTCGTTTCTCATCGTCCATTTGATAAACTACATGCCCTAAATCAACCTGACGAACGACGCCTTGATGAATCAACTGCACTACCTGCTCAACAGATTGATCATATCCCAACATGGCGGCGAAATCATTCGCTGTACCGATTGGAAAGATCGCCAACGTACCCACAGGTTCCCCTTCATCAATCGCCAACGACAGCCCATTGACTACTTCACTGACTGTTCCATCTCCTCCAGCAACGGCAAAAAACCGATATCGATCAAGATAAGCTTGTTTGGCAATCTGTTCTGCATCACCTTGACATTTTGTGATCGCCAAATCAAAAGGTATGCCAGCCGATATTAGAGCATGTCGAATTTGGTCTATTTGGTGATGAGCTGAGCCACGATTGGATGTCGGATTCGCAATCAATTTAACGCAAGTTGGCATGATGCCTGTCGCTAATCCTGTGACTGGTTTGAGTAGCCGGTCAATTCAACATAACCTTGACCTTGAATTTCTTCCCCATTCATCATCCCGGTGACACGGGTTGCTCCTTCATAATAGATAAAACTGACATCCATCTCCTGATCGGCAATAATCGGTTCGATCTCCAATTCGATATTGTGTGTCGGAAAACGCACAAGCCAGCGAGAAGGGTAGGTAATCTTGCTTCTAGGGCTTGTCCACTCTTCCAGAGAATTTATTTCAAAATCATCCTGTCCCAGCGAAAATTGGCGACCGTCCGCATGTGCAAGTGTACCGCCATAGAGAAAGCGTCCTTCGCCTTTTCCGTTTTGTAATTCTCCGAACATGAAGACCATACCATTGTCGAGCGTCACGCTAAACCAATCCCAACCACGAGCACCGTTGCTTAGCGCAATGGTGCCAAATTCGTGATCCATCCAGCTCAACCCCTGTACGGAACGCTCTTCCCCATTTAAATAGATCGTTCCGTTCGTCTCCATTCTGACTAGACTCAGTAGATCCAAATTTCAGGTTTTGAGAGAGAATTCTGGCTAAACAGTTGACATAAATACAAATTTGCCGGTCGATATCTAGTTTTTGCGTTAGATTTGGGCGATTTTCAGATATGAAATAGGTTGTTTTCTGTAACCGAAATCTGAATAAATGACTCCAAAATCCCTGCAATCTCGACTGAAAATCGCCAAAAACGCCAAATTTGGATCTACTGAGACTATAGTAATAGTTGCTATTACCCACTTCGGGTCCCTTTTGACTTAGTCCCCGATCACCATGTAACAGGGGGGAGAGTGGAGTATCGAGCGTCAACTCAATGGAAATTATCCCGTGCTCACTCTCTGTGCGGGCAACCAATTGCATGATGCCTGGTTCAGGTTCGCGGGCACTCCAACCATCTAACCAAACCTCATAATGAGGAAGACCTGTCGCCCCTGCCATCTTATTCCCGCCGCGGGCAAAGCGCTCAAAGCTGTAATGGCGCTTAGCTGTTCCATCTGTGAGTGCAAAGTGTGCCATGTAGACCTGATTTGTTGCCAAGGTAGATTCACGTGCCGAAAAATCGGGCGTCAACGCGCTGCGGAAAAATGTTAGTTGATACCCATATTCAGTGCCATCCTGTGCTTCTAAATTCCCCGTATAATACCACCATTCAGTACGATACTCGGGATGAGGTCCATGATTGGCAGGAAAATGAAAATCAATTGGTTGAGTGGCACGCGCAAAAGGTTCATCGCCTGTGTAACTTAATGCTTCAACGACCGTTGCACTAGCCACTTGTACAGTGGGACGACTACACGCGGTGAAACCGAGAACAAGCCATATGAACAAAAGAAGGTGAAGAGTCGATTGGTTTTTCATCATACCCAAAATGTTATACACTCATATTCTCTACAGTTATAGTATGCCTCAAATAAGCATCTCATACTGTACGCCATCGCCCGAAACCATTGAATCATACAAGAATACTCTGATGAATGCCCATATTCTCAATCCATCCAATCCGAACTGGAATACCCAATTAGACGATTTATTTGTGCAATTAGGCGCGCCGAACAATCCAACACTCTTTCCGCCTCATTTTACCAAGGTCGTATTGCCTAAAATTGGTGGGAAAATAGCTGTGGTCAAACAAGATGAGACAAATCTCGGGGTAGGATTCTGCTTTCCGCGTCCTATGCAGAACAAAAAAAATATTTATACATTCCGATTTCATTCCATTCAGGACAACAAGATTCACAGCCATACGATTCAAGAGACGAGCGCCCTGGCGACGAATTGTCTCAAAATTGAGGCAGTCACGAAAATTACCCAAACCCAACTAAGTTCAATACTTCAAAAAGATGTCGAGCTTATTCTCTATAACCCTGAACATCAGCAGCGTACCTATGCGCCGACAGAGCAGAGTGTCGGTGGCATTAACATCGGTCAACCAAACCAAGCAGAGGCAAGCGCGGCACGGATCGCCCAAAAAGCCATCTGGGGTAGCTCAGATCAATTTCTCTATCCGACCGATCTCTACAGTCCAGATTTTGTCCCAGGAACCGCTCTCGTGGCCCGGATCGAAGATCAATTGGCTGGCTTTCTCTTTGGATTCTACAAATATGATGGGACCCCTCTCCCTTTAGACTGGGCGGAACAGTTTTCTGGCCACCTGCGTATTGAATCCCAAGCAATGGGCGTCTTGCCAGAATACCGCGGCAGACGCGTTGGTTTTTTACTCAAATTGATGCAGGCCGAACAGACCCGGCGAGAGGGCATTGGCATAATTAACTGGACAGTTGATCCCCTGCAATTTGCAAATGCTGTGCTTAATTTTGGCCTCCTGCGTGGTATCGTCTTTCACCATGAAACGAATCTCTATCCCTTCCACAATAAATTAAATCAGGTGCCAGCATCTCGCTTTGAGATAACGTGGTTGATTGCCAGCAAACGTGTACCACTGCTCTCCAACACATCGATGGGGTCTATCAAAAGAACAATTGTCGACTTAGCAAAGAGAACCGATGTAGAGCGCATCCCCTTTGATTGGCATGGAGCACCAGAATTGGTTGATGGGACATACGTTGCCATTGAGATTCCCGCCGATTGGACAGCTCTCCAGCGGTCAGATCTCCAGACGGCTCTGAAATGGCGCACAAATACCGATCGGATCTTCCAGAGTCTGCTTGGGATCGAGCCGGGGAAGTATGTCATTACCGATGTCGCATGGGATGGTTCAAGACGATATCTGTTCGCCGAACGGGTGAGCAAGTCCCTCTGGGAGCGTTTATCTTATAACCACATCATTTAAACTTGGCTCATCAATGGAAAGGATCTCTCTTCCAGAAAGTATGCAAATATGTGATCAAACTGTCGAATTTATCAGTGAATTGTACGCTTTCGTTTGATGAGCGTTAAACTTTGGGCAATTGTCCCTCGATAAAAAACGATTCTATTGTCCGAAGTTTACGTGACGTCCCTATTAGAACGCAGAAAAACTCGTTGTGCTTTTCGGGGAGATAGCATATAATAGTACGTCATCATGTCTACGCTTAAGCTCTTCTTACTCGGCTCTCCTTATATAGAACTAGATGGTGCGACTGTGTCGATTCATCGTCGCAAAGCACTTGCCCTGCTCGTATATTTAGCTGTGACCAGAGAGAGTCATTCACGTGAAACATTGGCAACCCTATTCTGGCCGGATTTTGACGAGCGACGGGCGCGAAGCAATCTGCGCCGTGCAATTTCTGCAATCAATAGTGCGCTCGGCAAAGGATGGCTGTTCGTTGAGCCGGAACAGGTTGTGCTAGAGCCGTCGGCTAATGTGTGGCTAGATGTCAATCATTTTCGACATTTACTGGTTGATTGCCAAGCAGATGGTAACCCAACCATTCAGATTTGCACAGATTCTCTCGCCTCATTAAGCGAAGCCATTGATCTCTATCGAGCTGACTTTTTGGTAGGCTTCACCTTACCGGATTGTCCCGCCTTCGATGAGTGCTGCTTCTTCCAGGCAGAGGGCTTACGCCAAAGTTTGGCAACCACCTTGCAAATCGCGGCACACTGTTACAGCGAGCAAGCTGAATTTGAAACCGCTCTCCAATATGCTCGACGCTGGTTGGCAATCGACTTTCTTCATGAGCCAGCACATCGGTTATTAATGCAGCTTTACGCCCAATCTGGTCAAAAGGCTGCAGCATTACGTCAATACCAGGAATGTGTACGCCTACTGAATGAGGAGTTGGGGCTAACGCCTGAAGAAAAAACGACCGAACTGTTGGGGGCAATCAAAAGGGGCAAGTTGCCTAACTCGGACATATATCTCATCTCATTAAAATTTGAGAGGCAGAAACGTGATGAAACTTCCCTAAGTATGCATAAGAAGACCCTTTTGAATCGGCTAGAGGCACCAACCTATAGTTCCTTGATTGGCACATTAGAGCAGACAGATGATCTGGTTACACAACTGATTTCATTAGAGCCACCTTGGCTCATTTCGATTGAAGGTATGGGTGGCATCGGCAAAACCTCGCTGACCGATGCTCTGATCCGAAAATTGATCGCAGAAAATATTGTAGATGAAGTGGGCTGGGTGACGGCGCGGCAACAGGTCTTTAACTTGGGTGGCAGCATCAAACCAGTGAACAACCCCGCTCTTACGGTGGATTCCCTAGTAGAAGCGCTAGTCAAACAGTTATTGGCAGACGATACGGTCCATTTAGATGCTTATTCGCTGCTCGAACTGCGACGTATGTTGCAGCAGCGTCTGAAATCCTATCCTCATCTGATCGTCATCGACAATTTGGAGACACTCTCTGATGTAGATGGTCTACTGTCTACGCTACGTGAGCTTGCAAATCCAACCAAATTCCTGCTGACCTCACGCGCGAGTCTCTATGCCGAACCCGATATCTACCGATTTCCCGTACCCGAACTCAGCAGCCAAAATACGCTGGCGCTCGTCCGTCAGGAGGCCCAAAAGCGCAATTTGCCCCACCTCTTGGCGGCTAGTGACGCCGAATTGAGTCTCATTTATCAGACCGTAGGCGGCAATCCCTTGGCTATTCGTCTAGTTGTGGGGCAGACTGCCATCCATACTCTGGATGTCGTTTTAGAGAATCTGACGCAGGCACAGGGTAAAAAAGTGGATAACCTCTATCGCTACGTCTATCAACGAGCATGGGAAACATTGAACGAGTTAGAGCGCACTGTCTTTGTGGCCATGCCGCTGGTGACCAATGATGGCGGTACACTCGACTTGTTGGCCAGAGTCTGCCAGTTAGATCCGAGTGATGTGGGAGACGCACTCAGTACATTGGTTCGTCTCAGTTTGGTGGATAGCCGCGGTACTTTGCATGAACGACGTTATACCGTCCACAATTTGACCTGTGCATTTCTGCACGAGCAGGTGGTGGAATGGGAGTGAGTTCATTATATCCATACAGTGAACAAGTATCGAGCACTCTTTGATAAGCAGATTCAACAAAGCCTGCAAGAAGCATTGGCGCAAGTACAGGCGGCAAAGACGATTGTTCCAGATCCAGTCCGGCGCTATGCATGGCATATTCTAAGCTATGCGCTGCGTTTACCTGATGCCTGGCCACTCGCTCGTGACCTGCTCTTGAACATAGCACCCAAAATGGAACAGGAGGGCTGGCGTGATGAGTGGATTCCCTATCTGGAGCAAGGTGTAGAACAAAGTCGCGTAATGCAAGATCATTCTACCTGTGCCGCGCTATGTCTACAAGTCGGTTATTTGCATTATCTACGTGGCAGATATGCTGAAGCACGTCGTGTCTTAACACAGAGCCTCAGTCTATTTCTTCAAATAGACGACCTATCGGGCCAAACGAAAGCAGTGAATCGATTGGGGTGGTTCAAAATTAGGTTTACACTTTTGATATATAGACAAAAATCTATATGAGACCGTTTTCTCTCTGAGAACCGGCGAAATCAGAGAATATAAACGTTCTTTCTGTTTCTAAAAGTGTAAACCTATCTATCCAGCTAAAATGAACCACCCCAATCGATTGGCATTTATTGCACTTTGGCAACGTGACTATGACGAGGCAAACGCGTTGATGGAAAAAGCGCTTGGTTTCGTTAGATCAACTGATCCTGAAAAAGCAAATTGCTATTATGTGCTTGGCAAAATTGCTTTTGATCAGCGCGACTGGGCGCAAGCGGAACAACACTACACAACCGCATTGCAAATCCGCAAACAGCAAGGTGAACGACGCTATATCGCCCTCAATCTACGCAATCTCGGGTCGGTTCTATGTGAACAAGGTAAATTTGATGAGGCGTTGGCTTATATGAAGGAGGCTGTTCTGATCTTCGAGGAAACCCAAGATTCTGGAAATAAGGCAGAAACAGAAATGAACCTTGGCATTGTTTACTCGATGATGAAAGAATCTCGTAATGCGTTGACGTGTTATTCCAAAGCAGAATCAACTTTTCGCAAAACACAGAATTTGTTACATCTGGCACTGGTTTATACGAATATGGGCATAGAATATCGTCGTTTGGAGGAATGGACCAAGGCAGAGGATGTTTATGTAGAGGGCATTCAATTGTGGAAACAAGTTGATAATGTGCTATCAATGGCCAATGCGATGGATGGATTAGCCCTGACATATTGCGGGCAAAAGCAATATGAAAAGGCCATTATCACTTTACGAAATGCATTAGAGTGGTTAGACGAATTTAAAGATGAACCAGTCTATGAACGTGTCTATATGCTACTCACAACTCATTTACAATCCCTGGTTTCGGGCTGAGTGGATATGCTCTACACATCCACTCAACCTGAGTGCTGATCCGAAAAGCTCTGTGACGATTCATTCTGCTCGAGTAGCAGGTTGGACTCACAACCACTTTTCGGATCGATTCTAAGCTCAGTTTGATGTTCTAACCACCACCACTGCCGCCCCACTGGTGATCGTCAGCCAGTGCTGGCATAACCTGGGTCGTGCTGACGAACTCATCCAACAAAACCGGCAGCGCCATTCCCGAAACAACCAACCAAATTGCCAAAACCAGAATCCAAAACGTGTGTCGAATTTGTAAAATGCTCATCTCAAAGATCCTCCCATCAGGGGTAAAAGAGGCTCGTTGAGTTCGGGGATCCCACCGCCTTGTCCATCATGTTGGGCGGCGCATATGCTTCCCCCATTGAGCAGGTTTAATATCGTTGTGGCTCAACAGGATCTCTTGTCGTAGACCGACTTTGGTGTCGATACGCCTTCCGCGACTCACCGGCGCTTGTCTTCCCTTCCTTTGTCAACCACGTGAGATCCCAAAGAGTCGTTGTTTGCTCATCTCCCAAATGTGGGCAAACGACCAATTGTTAGCCAGAAATAGTCTCTCATGCACACATTTGTGATAGGTGAGCCGTTGCCGTTCAGGTAACGTGATATTCTGTACAGTACATTTACGATTATAGTCCGAAGGTAGTCGGAGTAGTGGCTGTCCGACTCCAAGTCTACTCCGAATTTTACTCCGAATGGAAAAGTGGTTGTGACGCCAAGCGGAGTCTCGAGTAGGAAGGTATCGCTACAGAACTTTTCGGATCAGCACGAATAGAGACGCCACTTAAACTTCGGACAACAGGACTGTTTGCTGTCGAAAGATAATTGTCCGAAGTTAAAGTAATGTGGCTATAAAAGGGAACTTATTGTGTCTCCATCATCAGAACGATTTGCTCAATTACTGACCGAAGGGATTTACACAATTAAGCGGCGTGAAGCCAAGCCAATTCACGTGATTCAGGATGAACTTGGATATGTCCTCGGACGTGAGGGAGGCAGCGCTGTTGAATATTGGCGCAAAGGGAACGTGCCTAAAAAGTTCGCCGACATTATAGAGCTTGCCCAAGAGCTGACACGACGGGGTAAGCTGGGACGCGAATGGTTAGAACAATTTCTGCAGAGCGCAGGGCATCATACCCTGGATGAGTTAATAGGGAAGCTAGGCGATGAAGATGCATCCGGACTTCTGGCAACGTTGACTGGCGATCTTCCTCCAAAACCTTACAAAGAGCTGGTCGGGCGCGACCAGCTTGTAAATGATGTGATAGATTCGCTGAAATCACCCGATAGCCACTGGATTGTCGGCGTTGATGGCATGGGCGGGATCGGGAAAACCGCACTGGCACGAGAGGTATTGGAACAATGTCTGGTTGAACGATTATTCGATGCCGGCGTGTGGATCCAGGCATCAAAAAAAGATCCAGTTAGTCATCAACAAGCTAGCAGTTTTGCCCTCACCTTTGAAACGGTGCTCGATGCGATAGGGACACAGCTGGATGACAACGAGACATCGCAGCTCAGGATTACGGAAAAGCAAGCGCGGGTACAAGCCATGTTGGATCGTGAACGAGTATTGGTTGTGTTAGACAATCTTGAGACCGCGGATGAACCCCAAGAAGAGCTAATCGCAAAGTTGAGACCATTATTAGGACCAAGCAAAGCGCTTGTCACGAGCCGACACCGCTTTAAAGGGGAAACATACGCTATCAACTTGACGGGTCTAGGTCATCAAGCATCTATCCTCTTCATTCAACATACGGGAGAAGAAAAGGGAATCAAGCGCATCGCCAACGCGACAACGGAAGAGTTGACTCCACTCGTTCAAACAACGAATGGATCGCCGCTGGCTATGAAGTTAGTGGTTGGGCAGTTGGGCCATTTACCGGTAGAAGTCGTACTGGACCAGCTTCAGAACGTCCAGTTGGCGAATCACGTGAACGAAAATGACTACAGCCAATTTTATCGATTTATCTTTATGCCCTCTTGGCAGCTTCTCTCGATGGATGGAAAGAAGCTGTTGGTTTCGATGGCCCACTTTCCGCCAGGGGTTGGCGGCACCTTTGATGCCGTCAAAGCGACCAGTCGGCTTGACAGTAGTACCCTTGGTTACCAGATTGATGCTCTTTGGCAACTGTCGTTTCTAGAGGTAGGAGATTCATCTAGCCTCCATCATATTCGCTATTATTTGCACGCTTTGACACACTATTTTGTTTTGTCCGACATTGTTCAAGAGTTGAAATGATGCACAATGGATACACTTATTGACATACAGCTCTATTTCCAGCAATCGGCTTCCAGTTACGCAGAATATTACATGGACTATATTCAAACACACGAAGCTAGTCATGCTGCATTGGAGTTAGAGATAGAGAACATCTTGCCCGCGCTTCAATCATCGTATGAGCTGGAAAGATACCAACCGTTTATGAGCGGACTTACCTCTTTATTTCCGTTTTTAGAAACCAGAGGGATGTATGAGCAGGCAGAGGGGCTACTTAACAAGGCCCTAGCGGTAACAAGAGCTCGGAACGAGTATGAAAATCTGGCCATTGTCCTGTTACGTCTAGGTCGTATCTCTCAAAAACGAGAAAATTATAAACAGTCCGTGTCTCTACTTTCTGAAGGGCTTGCTATTGCGCGTCATTTAGGGAATTCCCCACAAGAGATAGCGACACTTGTGGATCTAGGGCGTGCATACAGCTACTTGCGGCAATATGAAGAAGCAGAACAGTGCCTTTTAGCCGGCTTATCATTGTCAGACCAAATGAAAGACCACAGACAAAAGTGCAATTTCCTTGTGAATCTAGGCCGTTTGGAATATCTAAGAGAGCGTTTCCCTCAGGCGAAAGAGTATTTAAAAATCGGGAGAAGAATCGCACGTGAATACGATTATGTCGAAGTTCTCTGCGAATTGTTGTTAATGTCTGGAATAATCGCACTAAATCTTGGTAACAACCCGCAATCAGAAGAATTCTATACAGAAGGATTATTCATCGCTCGCCAGCTTGAAGATAGGGATAAAATCAGCTTATTGCTTACGAATCTGGGAGAGCTCGCAATGGACAAAGAAGATTTCAAAATGGCGAACTGCTACCTTCAAGAGGAGCTCTCCATCACGCGTGAGTTAGGATACCGACCCCGAATTTCTTATCTCAACATGCAGCTTGGATTGATTGCAGGTTATCACGAGGATATTGCTAGTGCTGAATCCTATATGAAAACCAGTGAGTCTATTGCGCGAGAAATTGGGCACGATGCTCTACTTGCCCTGATTGCGGCAAATTGGGGTGAACTTTACCTTAAGGCCAGGCGTTGGAATCTGGCTACAGAACGATTTAATCTCTGTCTACAATTATCTACAAATGAACCTGATAGGCGAGAACAAGGTGCATTGGCTCTCTATGGTTTAGCTCGAGTTGCCCTGGCCAAGGGTGATAAAGCCTCAGCGTATCGACAAGGCTCAAGGAGTTTATCAATCTTTGAATCACTGGCGCACTATAAGGCACCTGCAGTCAAAGAATGGTTACACTCGATCTGATCACTTTGCAACTGAGTATTCTCATATACAAATTTAATTGCCAAATCATTAAAACTTCAGACAATTGTCTCTCGACAGGCAACTGTCCGATTGTCCGAAGTTTAAGTGACATCTCAACAAGGAAACCGCTATGAAACTGAACGCTGTCTTTGCCATGTATTGCTTTTGTTTGATTAGCCTATTTGCATTAGCTGGCTGTCTGCAGATTGCAAATACTGCAGAGCAAAATGATGCTCTTGAAGAATATTGTCGTGAATGTGATTGTAAGAAGAATAGGGAATGTAGAAAGTATTGTTCACGCTGTCGGGCCACTGTGGCTTCACGTCAATCAGAGGAAATATCGCCAGTGATTGTATTTGAGAGTCCACCAGATTTTATAATTACAAATGGAGGGGTGTTTTGTCACTGTGAACCTGAGGAAAATTGCGACGGAGATATTAAGGCCTGCCCAGGAATTTTCGAGCCACCAATAACTGAATCCCTAGCAATTGCTTGCCCTGACTACGCAAAAGATCAATTGGCTCCCCTAATCCAAGTTTATTCTGAAGATTTCCAAACGCATATTGAAATACTACCCGAATTTGATATCCAAAACATCAGCCAAACACCGCTCAACGAATGGCCGAATGTAATATTGACCAACCAATACTTAGCTTCTGATTTCGAGGATCCAGAAGTGTTTGTTGCTTTCTACAATCTCTATGATATTCAAACGACTGAAGATTTGCAGAATGTCCAGAGTGAGACAATTCATTATAGTTTTCCAATCTGGGAGGCAGGATTAGAAAATCAATCTGATACCCAAACAAGCAGGATTAGCACACTAAACATTGGAGAACACGACAAAATTGTGGCGTCTTTACATTTGGCGGCATACTTAAACTCTTATGTTGACTGGGAACAGCTGAATGAAATGAATCCCAATTTACCCTGACCTAGGACAGGAACGAGCGAGCGTTATGGGTCAAAAGGAGAGTGGTGGGCAGGGATATATAGACCCGTCCACCACTCCAGCCAAACTTATCCGTACACATCTGTGCACAATGCACCAAAGCTTAGAACCTCTGCATCTTCATGCCAACTAACAGAATTGCCGACTCGCAACATCTCGATAGCAAGTGCCACCTGCGTATATGCCGCTGGATCCGAGACGTCGATGCGACCAACTTGCTGATTCTCGTCGTATAGGTTGATGTAGACACTCGGCGCTTCACCAAAACCGATGTTGACTTGAAATTGTTTAATATTTGACATAATACTCTCCTTTTCAGCTGTTAACTATCAACTCTTATCGATCGATGACCAGTTTGGCGAGTTCATCAATTGGGGGTGTTCGATAAACATGTAGGTATTACGAAGACTCACATGATTCTTGTATCCCACCAGTACATGTATCAGTCCCATCACCGCCACTGAGCAGATCGTTGCTGTGCCCAGCTTTAAGTGTATCGTCGCCGTCTCGACCATAGAGTTCGTTTGGTTGACTATTTCCAACGATAGAATCGTTGAAACTCGATCCGAGAACAATTTCGACATTGAACAGGGTGACGCTAAAATCGCATGACGGGCCCGATTGCATGGGAATGGCTCGATGCCAGCTTAGATCCACATCAACACCACAAGGATACAGTTCAAATGAGGCCTTGTCTTCGGTGCCATCACCCCCGTCGAGGTGATCCTGCCCAGATACGCCCCAAAGCTTGTCGTTCCCAATGCCCCCATAGATCGGTCGTTTCCTTCGTGGCCAACGAGCCAATCATCTCCATCACCCCCGTAGAGCGTGTCATCACCTGTTCCGCCAGTGATCGTATCCGCTTCACCGCCACCTAGGACTATGTCATTGCCGTCGCGTCCCCAAAGTATGTTTGCGTCATCATTGCCGATAATAATGTCATCGTAGTCGGAACCCACAACTTTTTCAATCCCGCTCAATGTATCTACGTAGAGAGCGGTCTTTCCAATACCAGACACCAGATTGACGAAAACCGGACTGTCTGAAATGTCATACATAATCTGATCAACGCTACCGTCGCCGCCATCGACTTTGTTGTTGCCGGGGCCAGCGTAGACCCAATCATCCCCATCGCCACCGCATATGATATCGTTGCCGCCTCCACCATGAATGACATCATTGCCGCCAAAACCGTGGATAACATCATCCCCAGAAGTGCCGATTAATGTGTTGTTGTTCTGATCGCCCGCAATGGTAACCGTGGAGCCTTGACAAGTATTCTCCAGGTTGGCATGACGACTGGCGGAACGAGCCATGGTTGGATGGACTGATCCAAAAACTGCCAAAGTAAGTAGAAACAGCACAGCAAAAACACGGAAAACAATAGATTGCATAAACATAATATTTGCTCCTTTTGTAAATGAAAAGAGGTTGTCTGAGGAATTGTGCGGTTTTCAGTTGGTTTGTTGGTTAGATAGTTGGTTAACAAACCAGCCAACCAACAAACTATCCAACATCTACCCCACAAGACCTCACAGAACCTAAAAAGATTGCACAGCCATTTGTGATAGCTGCGTTATATAGATTTTGTGTCTGTACAGACAACGGCTTTTAGATTAGCAATCGCTCGTTGCGCAGACGTTGCCAATCGCGTTGCCAACTGCGTTGCACCGAAATTCGTTGTATCTCCGTGGAATTTTAGGAGTCGTTGACATTTGCTCACGCAGTGGGTGCGTAGCACCACAATCTCCTCAGAGGAATCATTGCCCAGAGCGACCAACGCTCTGAGAGCGCACTCTAAATGTGTATTGTTTACTTACATCGACACCGCTACGATTTAGTTACATCGCGACCACCCTTCTCTGAGAGAATCCCTTGTAAAAGGGGGCGCGATGTAACTAAATCGTAGCGGTGTCGATGTAAGTAAACAATACTAAATGTCAACAGAACCTAGTAGAATTAGGGTGGAGGTGATTGAGAGGAAGCGAACGATGTCTCAAACAACAGGAATCTAGCTAATCCCGAATCGTCGCAAATCGGTGGAAAAGATAGTCTAGCGGTTTATCTGTAAACTCAACATTGTGATCCAACGGAGATTCAGGAAAGGCATCTTCGCAGCCTGTATTAAAGAGAAGCGAACCTGGACGTTGTAACCAGGAGCGGTTATGAATCATTGCGATCATGTGTCGCACTTTATCCGACCGATTGGGAACGCCGCGGTGCCAGAGCCGTACATCGCGGATGAGCAGGCTGCCTTTGCGAGTTATGGCATAGACCGGCGGGGCAATTTCGCGGCGTTTGGCCTCGCTTTCTGGGCTGATGCGTCGTTCGTTGCTGGGAATGAGGTGGGTCCCTGGCCACAGTTCGGTGGCACCATCCTCTTCGCTGACATCCATCAACGCCACGTTGACAACCAATGTGGCAGCCGGATGGGCAATCTGCATATCCGGCCATAAGTGTGGTCCGTCGGTGTGAAGAGGCTGCGTGCCGCTTCCAGGACAGTTTGTATTGCCGTTGTAGAAACGGTTATATAGGCCATCCCCAAGGATTGCATGCGTTACCTGGATGGCAAAAGGATTGGCCACAATATCGCGGAAGATGTAGGGTGCAAACGGTGGCGGGCCTTGCTGTAGGTGACCCACCACCTGACCAGCACCACCCCACTTCTGCACAGCGATCTTTTCCTGCGAATCAGCATCCATGCGCTCACGTAGTACATCTACATGCTCATGATCAATCACATCAGATAGGATCACATAACCATCCATGCGCACTGCATTAACTGCCTGTGCCAAGTGCTCGTGAGATAGCTTTTCCTGAGCAAGTTCTTGCGCTGTAATGGTGATTTCCATGAATTTTTTGCCTTACACTGGGTAGTCTTTATCTGGTTCCAGACTATTTGTATGGATACGTAGACCAATCATGGTAGCTTGCAGGGGATGTGATCTCAGATTTGATACTATAAAGTTCTCATTTCTTCAAAAGTGTCTCAAGATGGTGACGCGCCCGATTAATTTCGGCTGTTACCTCTGGAAGTGTATCTAAAATCGGGATCCCGCGCGGGACAGGGTGCATAAAGATCTCGGTAAACCCATCAAATCCGATTGTTGTCAGAGATGCAACAATCGGCACAAAGTCTAGGGATCCACGACCAGGCATCTGAAGGAGTTCCTGTTCTTTGGGCAATTTCTCCATGCATCCCATGCCATGCTGCCAGGCATAAAAGAGGAACATTCGGCTGCCCAGGTCTTCGATGAGTTGAGCCACTAGTTGGGCATCATCTGGCAAATGATAGGGAGCGAGGGCAATACCGAAATGGTCTGACTGGGCAAACTCGAGCATCCACTTCATTGAGTCTGGCGACTCGATTAAGGCATTCCCATGATTCTCAATGGCGATTTTGACACCGTGTTCTTCTGCCGTGGCAATATGTGGCTTCATCTGTTCAGTAAACTGTTTGACAGCGGCTCGTAATTCCAACCCTTTCAATCCCTTCGGGCCGCTGCTCCCTGTGACGAGAAGACGTGTGCCAAACTTCTGTGCAAAGTCCATCTCGGGCTCTAGACCAAACGGTCCCAAGTCAAAGCGGGTTGAGACACCGAGCTGAATGTTATGCGCTTGCAATAGCTGTGCAAAGGCAGCGTGGCCCATCGCTTCGACCTGTTCACGCTGGTTGCCATGCTTGCGGGGCCAAATATCAATATGAGCTGCACCAATCTTGGATACTTCGGGGAGAATTTCCGCCAGCGGCAGCGTACCATACATACACGAAGCTAGGACATAGTTGAATTTGAATGGTTGAGTTGGCACGAGTGTCTACCTTTATATTTTGATAGTATATATTAAGTACAGTGTAAATTAAGTAATCGATAATTTTCTCTGACTAAAAACATTCAAAAACTTAGTTGACGCTGTATTAAGGAATGAGCCGCAAATAACTTGGAGATTGTGAGAATAGAGATAGAGAGATTCCGCCCTTGTAATCTCTAATCTCTCAGTCTCTAATCTCGCACAAACTGTACAAGTTATTAAATTCCCATTCCTAAAACAGGAAATGATGTGCACGGCGAGATCTACTTGCCTCTAGCGCTCGATCGAGCATTCTTGTTTTCATTTCGTCAACAATATCGGGACGTTTCTGTGCGATATCTCTCTGTTCGTGGGGATCGTTCTGCAAATCAAAGAGAGACTCAGTTCCCAAGTGGGGGAAACGACAGTATTTGTAATCATGCGAACGCAGCATGGCCGAGCCGGGATGCGAATAAGCTAGTACATCCTCACGCGCCTCGGGTTTCTGTCTAGTCATCAAAGCCGATGCATAAGAGCGGCCCACCATCATCTCTGGCACATGACCACCACACAAGCACAACAGGGTCGGCAACATATCGACTAGTTCCACCAATCCTTCGATGCGCTGGCTTTCGGTCCCGAATCCGTTTGGCCAGTGCATGACCCAGGGAACCCGCGTCACCTCGTCAAAATAGATCTGGTTCCCCTTTCCCAACATACGGTGATCGCCCAGCATATCGCCGTGGTCGGAAGAGAAAACAATCAGCGTGTCGTCGAGCTGGTCGATTTGGATCAAGCAATCCAGAATGCGCCCCAATGCCATATCCACGCCCGTCACCATTGCGTAAAAGTAGCGCTTGTAAGTCATCAACTGTTCATCCGACCAATGTTGGCACATGCGAGCCATGGTGCTGAAGGGAGCCGCCGGATATGATTCGCCACCATGGCGAAACGTCGGGATCTCCGCTTCGGCATATGGGGCAAACATCTCGCTTGTTGGGTTGAGAGGAGGGTGTGGTGCATAGAACCCCAGATGCATAAAGTGCTTGTGGTGTGGGTCGCGGCGGCTGCGATAGTCGAGAAAATTGGTCGCCATGGTCGCGATCCAACCACTAAAGCTGGCCTCCCACGGTGCCTCAACGAGATATGCGTATCTTTGGCTGGGATCATTACGCGGACGTGCCGGTGATGAGGAGCGTGGAATGCGAAATTCTTCCACGTATTCTGGATATTCCGTACGCAATCAGGTCATGTAGGCGTCCTCGTAGCAGCCTCAGTAGATCCAAATTTGGCGTTTTTGACTATTTTCAGTCGGGAGAGAAGGGATTTTGGGGCCATTTTTTCAGATCTCAGTTGCCAAAAACAGCCAATTTCATATCTAGAAATCGCTTAAATTTTACGTAAATGCTAGGTATTGACTGGCAAATACGTATTTATGTCAACTAATTAGCCCAAATTCTCTCTCTAAACCTGAAATTTGGATCTACTGAGCCTGGTTCTTCAGCCGAATAGAAGAGGTCAAAGCCATACTTGTGCCGGGGTGTTGCCTCCAAATCATTGTCTTCATGGGGCTGAAAGTGGAGCTTACCGATCTGCGTTGTCTGGTAACCTGCGGCGCCAAAAACGTGAGCCACTGTTGGATAGAAATCATGCGGCAGACTATGTCCATTCCAGGTGACACCCGTTTGTTGCGGGTAAAGACCGGTCATAAAGCTACAACGGCTGGGCACACAAACAGGATTCTGGACAAAGGCATTGGTAAATGAAACGCCATGATTGACCAGCCGATCCAGAGTGGGCGTCACCATCACAGGGTTCCCATGTGCAGCAATGTTGTCAAAGCGCATGTGGTCGGAAGTGATCCAGATAACATTTTGCGGAAGATTTTTCATGTTCTATGCCACATCGCAATGAGATCCTGGGAATCGACAACGAGACCCAAGTGGAGCGAGATGATTTTGAGCGCGGCGTCCTCAAGTTCAAGATTGAATCCTCGGGTCAGGTCGCGCGGGACGACGACTTGGAACCCACGATTCGAGCCATCAAATGCGCTGTTTAAAACGCAGCAGTCAGTCATCAACCCCGTGATGATCAGCGTGTTCCGTCGCAGATTGCGCAGCAAAAACTCCAGATCCGTCGGATAAAAAGCGCTCAAGCGTTTCTTTGAATTGACGGTGAGATCGGACTCGGCAACGTCGACTACAAACTCGCACCACTTAGACCCCTCAATATTGTGCATATCTGCATTTGGAATCGGACCAACCGTCATCGGAAAAACCTGCCGCCATGCGGCTCGATTCCCGTTGACATCGTCGATCCCCCCTTTGCGATTGACCGCCCGCATGTGGATCACGGGAATTCCCAACTCGCGCGCGGCCTGATTAAATCGATTCACTGGGTCGATAATTTCACGTCCACGCGGGCATGGACAAGTGACGCCAGGGCCTTCGTCCAAATGGCCGCGACACATATCCATCTCAATCACAACCGTGTCAGTAATGTCGAAGTAGTTGTCGAATTCCGCTGGTAGCGGCTTCTGCGTTCCGTAGAAATATGCGTGTATCAAGTCGTTGCTCCTTTTCTTTATACCGCACTCACTCAATCGCCTCAACCTGCCCCGACTCAATCGACCGATTCATCGCCAACACCACTGCCAGCGACGTCACTGCGTCTTCATACGGGCTGCGAATCTGGCTGGCATCCCCAGTGCGCACTGCATCCAGAAAAACCTCCAACCCACCGCAGTGAGGTGGATCGGGCGGATCGTTCGGACCGCGATTCTCTGGAATCTGGCCGATCCGTCCCATAGCTGGCCCTTGTGCAAAGATTTCATCAACGGCCTCTTGCTCTCGTCCTGGCGCACCCAACCAGCCCTCCACTTTGGGTGGACTATGGGCCTGCAAGGAAAGTGAAAAATCACCGCCCATAATGCGGATTTCGGCCCCACCACGCGATGTTGCCCAGGAATGAATGTGACTCCCCGAAGCACCATGAACAAAACGTAGGTTGGTGCAAGTCGTGTCTTCTATCGTAAAGTCGTCGGCTTTGGGACAAAGCACGTTGTTGCCAAAAGTCTGAACATGCGAGATGTCACCCACCACGTAGCGCAACAGGTCAATGACATGAATAGCCTGATCCATGATATGACCGCCCGACTTTTCTTGGATAAAGAACCAGGGTTCCAGGGAGCGAGTGAGCGCTGCCGTACTCAAGAAACTACTCTGCACAATGTTTATGGCGCGTCCAGCGGTAAGTGCCCGAAACCGGTCCACTGCAGGTGAATATCGCATGTGGAACCCGACGCTACAGATCATATGGCTGTTTCGCACCAAATCGGCAATCTTGCGGGCCTCCTCCACCGTGTTGGCGGGTGGTTTCTCACAATAGATGGCGACTTCGTGCGCCACGGCCAGTTCAAAGATCTCTTTGCGGATGGTCGGCGGTGTGCAAAGAATCACGGCATCCAGACCCGACTCGCGTTCAAACATATTGGTGAAATCAGTGTAGACGCTCGCTCCGACGCGACTGGCAAATTGCTGTGCGCGCGCTTCATCAATGTCGCAAATTGCTGTCACTCGATTATTGTTCAGGTATTCCAGGTTGGCCAGGTGGCGATTGGCGATGTTGCCTGCGCCGATCAGGGCAACGGTTAATGTATCGGTCGTCGGCATGACGTTGTCCTCGATGGATCACAGTATAGACTCCGCAGCAACACAACAGAAAATTGTTTACACAAGCAAAAATAAACCCGCTCTTCAGGATCTCAGGGGGCTGACAAGGAAGCACCAATAAACCTTACTGGCACTACTAGCTAGATACATCAATCGGTTGACCACTTTTTCCAGACTCATAAGCACACAAAACTACAGACAGGGCATGACGTGACGCCTCACCCGTTACTGGTACCGGTCCGTCCGTTTCGATGGCCTTCACAAACTCCCTGACCAACACGGGAAACCCCAACTCATCCCTGCCTTCTTTTTGGACCGTAGGATAGGCCCACTCGCCAACTGCTGTCTGCCAGACGGCCACCGGGTTTTCATCCCGAAACGCAAAGCGAATCTGCCCAGCGGTGCCAAAAATTTCGTCCATCCCGATCGCTCCGGCTGGTGCACACCAACCAGTCTGTAGAGAGGTCGTTGCGCCGTTTTCATGCTCGATGAGGAGTAGGGCCATATCCTCCACGGAGATGTCATGCACATGGCGACCGATGCGAGCGTAGACACGCTTCACACGTGAGCCGACCCAATCGACGGTGCGATAGACCTGATGATACCCGTTGTCGATGAGGGGACCGCCGCCTCCAGCCGTTGGACTGGTGCGCCAGTGTTGGCTCTCACCGCGCCCCACCACGTGGGTCCGCCCAAATCCTTCGCTACGCACCAGGAATACGTTGCCAATGTCACCGGCACGAATCTGCTGGGTCACCGTCTGCGAAGCAGGTGAGAAGATCTGATTGTGGCTGATGGTTAGCTTGCGATTCGTCTGTTGCGCCGCCGCAATCATCCGATCGGCTTCCTCGATAGAGGTGGCAATCGGTTTCTCCAGCAACACATGCGCCCCTGCTTGCATGGCAGCAATCGCCTGGGGTTCGTGCAGATTGTGAGGAGTGCAGATATGAACCAGATCCAGCGACTCGTTTGTCAACATTGTTTCGTAGTCGCTGTATTGATGGTCTGGGGAGAAGCCAAGTTTTTGGCCCATCAACGCCACGCGTTCTTCTGCCAGATCCGCTAACGCCACCAGCTTCACCCGACCGGCCAAGCTCGCCAAGACCGGACCATGCCGTCGCTCGGTGATGCCGCCACAACCGATGATTCCTGCTTGTAACATTCCGTTTGTCCTATAAGTTGGGTGCGTACCACAAAGTGTGTAAATGGAGTAGGTTCTCTGACTGATAGGTCTGCATTTACACACTTTGGGACACACTGTCTTTAAGTTTCCAATAGACCGCGCCAACCGATGGCCGCCCAACGATCCCGTTGATTTTGGAGACTATTTATCAAAATATGCCGTGACTCTATGCTGTCAACCATGTTACTTTCGTTAAAGAACTTGATCAAATCATCTAACTGACGCAAGCAGCGTGCATATTCCCGTTGGCCGATATGCTCGATTTCGCTCTCGGATCCGCCGTTATGACGCACTGCATCGATCTTTGATTGATAGGACTCTATCCATCCATCGGGCACGCGTTCTTCGTTCACGATGCACTCAGCGGCCCGCACATTGGCTTCGACTCGCTGGCTCAAACGAATCGTCGTCCACCGTATCAATCTCAGCATGAGATAGAGAAAAATGCCTATACCAAGGAACCAGAGTAGCGTCCAAAACAAGATCAGCGACATGCATCTGCCTCATCCACTTCATTACGTTCGACCATTTCCTGCAGAACTGCCAGGGAATCATCCATTTTCGCAGATTGCAACACTGCCGTAAATAATTCGTCCAGTTCATTCTCAGATGCAATTTTCGTCAAATGCTTTTCGACTTCTCGATAGACAGGTACAGATGGATCGAAGTGCCAAACAAAAGCATCTAGAATTTTACGACATAGTGTTTTGGTCGCTCCTTCATGGATTCCTTCTTCACGGCCTTCTTCACGAATCCGACGCAGATACGGTGTATCTAGCAGTAACTCATCGTATTCAATTAGTTTTTCTCCCATCTTTACAACATTCTCATCTTCGTTTTGACCAAACGTTTTAGAGGACTGTCTGTTTCGGCCATATTATCGCCCTAATCCCTAACCTGGCCAAGGCCGCTTCGCTACCAAGCCAGAAGAGTTACAAGGTTGCAAGGTGGTTACAGAGAATCTCGTCTGCTCCAAAGAATAGACTCGATTTGCATGAGAACAGGCTCCAATACCCAAAGCGTCTTTTCAACTCTGCAACCTTGCAACTTCTCGCCCAATGTGCAAGAAATTGGTTGATAAGATACTAATCTGTAACGCCCTGGAGCGTCAATTCCTGCGCAAAGTGGCAAGCGGCATAATGGTCGGGGGTGATCTCCGTCAAGTCGGGAGTCTCCTCTCGGCAGATCTGCTGCACATATTTGCAACGCGGATGAAAGGTACAGCCAGACGGCGGATTGGCTGGACTGGGTACCTCTCCTTCCAGCGTAATTTCATCCATCGGCTGATCTGGATCCGGTTTGGGAATCGCAGAAAGCAACGCTTCGGTATAAGGATGTCGAGGATGGAGAAATAACTCCTCCGTTTCGGCCTGCTCAACTACCTTGCCGACATACATAACGGCAACCTGATCCGCAATGTGTTCGATCACGCTCAGATCGTGGGCGACAAAGAGATAGGTCAGCTTAAACTCAGCCTGCAGATCCTGCAATAAGTTCAGAATCTGGGCCTGGACCGAAACATCTAACGCTGAGACCGGTTCATCACAAACAATCAACTGCGGATGGACACTCAATGCGCGTGCGATGCCAATGCGCTGGCGTTGCCCACCACTGAAAGCATGAGGATAGCGTTTGAGATATTTAACATCCAGCCCCACCAGATCGATCAGATCACGCACTCGTTGCTCCAACTCGGCTCCCGTTGCGATCTTGTTGACGCGCAGCGGTTCGCCCACAATATCCAGCACTGTTTTGCGCGGGTCCAAGCTGGCATAAGGATCTTGGAAGACCATCTGCATGTGTCGCTGCATGGTGCGCAGTTCTCTGGCATCCAGGCTCGTCAAATCGACTTCCTGCCCGTTGACCCGCAACGACACCTGCCCGGCACTTGGTTCGATGGCGCGGATGACGCAACGTCCCAATGTCGTCTTGCCACAGCCGGATTCGCCGACCAACCCCAATGTCTGCCCGGCAGGGATGCTCAGGCTCACATCATCCACGGCCCGCACATGACCGACAACGCGCCGCCAGAAACCTTTCTCAATGGGAAAATATTTTTTTAAACCATATACTTCTAATAGAGTGTCTGGTTTCATCCTTCACCATCAGTGTGCAGCGAAGTTTGGCCTCAAACCGACAAGTTGTGGCACAGTTGCAAGGTTGCAAAGTTGCAAGATGGCAACATTCGGCCAATCGTCGCTATTAGTCACTCATACAACACACAGCGCACCTGGTGACCTTTCTCTGTTTCAACAAAATCCGGAACCCCATCATCGCATCGATCTGGGATAAATTGCGAACAGCGGTTGGTGAACGGACAAGCATCTGGTGGGTCGAGAGGAATCGGCACGATACCTTCAATGGCCTCCAGGCGTACCCGCGCTTTGCGTCCCACCTTGGGAATCGACCGCATCAGCGCCTGGGTGTAGGGGTGTTGTGGATTGCGAAAAATCTGGCGTACGCGACCGTACTCGACCACTCTGCCCAAGTACATTACAGCAACCTCATCGGCCATGTTGGCGATCACGCCCAGGTCGTGGGTAATAAACATGATCGACATGCCAATCTCGGTTTGTAAGTTCTTCATCAAGCGTAAAATCTGGGCTTGAATGGTGACATCCAGTGCCGTAGTTGGTTCGTCGGCGATGAGAAGCATAGGCTTCAGTGCGAGCGCCATGGCGATCATCGCTCGCTGGCGCATCCCGCCCGAAAGTTGGTGAGGATAGGCATCCACTCGCTCCTCGGGTATGGGGATGCCAACTTGACTCAAGAGTGAAATCGCCTGTTCGCGCGCTTCTGCCTTGGTTACGCTTTCTTCATGGACCAAGATGGCCTCCATAATCTGAAAGCCGATGGTGTGAACAGGCGAGAAGGCGGTCATCGGCTCCTGGAAGATCATTGAGATATCGCGGCCACGCACGTCGCGGATCGCTGCGCCCGAAGGTGACAGCGAAACAAGATCGATTACCTGACCGTTCTTGTGCAGAAGAATCTCACCCGTGATTTCCCCCGGCGGAGGCACAATGCGCAGGATCGACTGTGCCGTCACGCTCTTGCCACAACCCGATTCGCCCACAATGCCCAAGGTACGGTTGCGAAGAATGGACAACGACACGCCGTCTACCGCCTTCAGCATTCCCTCTTCCAGAGGAAAGTAGGTGCGTAGATTTTTGATTTCCAGAACCAGATCTTGATCGGACATTTTTGTCGTTAATTGGTTCGCTGGTTTGTTAATTGGTTTATGGTGAGCCACGCGATTAGCCAACAAACTAACCAACTAACCAACTGACTAACTCATTTATACGGATCCGCCGCGTCGCGCAGCCCATCACCAATGAAATTGAACAATAGCACTGTCGCTATGACAAACAATCCGGGAATCAACATCCAGGGATGAATGGCCACGCTCCGTACATTCTGAGCATCCTGTAACAATGTGCCCCAACTGACTGCGGGAGGACGAATACCTAGCCCCAAAAAGCTAAGGGCCGTTTCGCCCAAGATCATGTTGGGAATTGCTAGCGTCAGGTGAACGATCAGGTAGCTCATAAAGCCGGGCAAGAGATGCTCGACAATGACCTGCATGTTGCTGGACCCCGCCACCCTGGCCGCAATCACGAAGTCGGATTCACGCAGTTCGAGCAGCTTACCACGCACAACCCGGGCCAGCCCCGCCCAACCGATAATGGATAAAATGATCGTAATGGCAAAATAGACCCGAATCGGCTCCCAGCGCGGGGGCACGGCTGCACTCAGCGCCATCCACAGCGGAATTGTCGGAATCGAGATGAGGAACTCAATGATGCGCTGGATAATCAGATCGACAGTCCCCCCGAAATAGCCGGAGATGCCACCCAAAAGACAGCCAAGAATAAAGCTGAGCGCAACCCCGACCAGTCCGACAGAAAGACTGATACGCGCCCCGGCCAGCGTGCGTGAAAAGAGATCGCGCCCCAACGAATCTGTGCCAAACAAAAAGATGCGCCCTTCCCCTTCAGGAACAAAGAAATGGGTCTCCAACGGCAGGATACCCCAAAGCCGATAGGATTCACCTTTTTCGAAAAAACGAATCGGATAGATTTGTGATGGGTCTTCCGTATAGACACGAGTAAAAGTCTCAAAGTCAATTTCTCCCTCGAGTCCATAGACAAAGGGACCGCGAAATTGACCTTCACCATCAACAAAGTGGATACGGGTTGGCGGGGCATCGAGAAAATCGCTGTGCTGGGTAAGCCTGCCATAGGGAACCCAGAATTCATAGGTGAGGGCGATGACATAAAGCAGCGCCAGCAGTACAGTCGAAACAACCGCCAACCGGTGTCTCTTGAACTTGCGCCACATCAACTGCCATTGGGAGGCCAGGTAGTAACGCTCTTCTGCTGTAATTTCGGTGCTTTGTGGTTCGATTCCACGTGGTGCGCTCGTCACGGCTGTCATAAAGCATCTATGCTGTTGGAACTATCTGTAGAGGATCTGGTCCTACTGGACAGAATTGGCATAAATCATGTGAACTTGGCGGAGTCTTTCATCGCAGACCATCTTGATCCATGCCTGACGCGTGACACCGATACGCTGACATTCGGCATCGATTGCGCGCAGCAAATTGAGAGGAAAATCGATATTCACACGCTGCTTTGCAGCGTACTGATTCGTGAAATGCTTGGAAACATCTTCTCCACGCTCGGCCTGTTCCGCGATTTCGTCAATGTTGGCCACCTTCGATTGTTTAGCTTGTTTCGTATTCATAATCTTGCTGTTCCTGTCTTGTTGAATTCCAGGCTGTTACAACCCAGATATATTCGTCTTGCTCATCTTGGCGATATTCTACAATGAATGTCACAAGTCGGTTTCCAATGAAACCAATCACTCTGTACTGTTCCGGTTCATCGTTTCGTTGGTCCTCAATATAGGGTAAGGAAAAAAGTTCAGTAATCTGCGCAAAATCAATATTGCGACGATTGAGAACGCTTTGTCGCTTGTCTTCGTCCCATTGAATTCTCAACATCGAATTGTATAATTTTTATACCATTTTACGACAAAAAGCGTAATTGTGATCAATCGTGGTCTCCTCGATGCAATATAGGATTGGTCCACAACAGAGATATTCGGTCATCGTCGTTTCTTTAATTCTCGTGAATTCTATGGTTCGCTATTTCGACACATACTACAACAGATTTAGATAGGAATGGATTGCACTTTCGTCTACGAGTGTGATGGGTCTCGCGCAAGAATGCTCGTATGCGAAGCAAAAAAATCCGTTTGTATCCGAATCCGCTGTAGTATTTTGCAAGAACCAAAGAAAACATTGGAAATAGTCATTCCTCGAAGCGCAAACATAGGCTTAGCTCTTACTTTCAAAACGAATACGCGGATCGACGATGACCAATAGAATATCCGACAGCAGCGTCCCAATCAGTGTCAGGATGCCCAAGAACATGACAATGCTACCTGCCATAAACATATCTTGGCTGAGCAGCGCGCGGAACAGCAACGGCCCCGTTGTGGGCAGACTCAACACGATTGCGACGATGGTTTCACCGGAGACAATGCGCGGCAGTTGCCAGCCGACAGTGCTGACAATCGGATTGATGGCGACCCGTACTGGATAGCGAAAGAGCAGTTTCCCTTCCGTGACGCCCTTGGCGCGCGCTGTAATGACATATTGCTTACCCAGTTCGTCTAACAGGGTACCACGCATCACGCGGATAATACCCGCCGTACCTGCTGTGCCAATCACAATGACAGGGACCCAGAGATGGGTGAAGAGATCCCAGACCTTACCCAAGCTCCACGGTTCCAGCGCATATTCGGCAGAAAAGAGACCGCCAACGCTGATATCGAAGTATCTAAAAAACAGGAACATGAGGATCAGAGCCAACATGAAATTGGGCGTAGCCAGTCCAACAAAACCCAGTACAGAAAAGAAGTAATCGCCAAAGCTGTATTGGCGGGTGGCGACGTAGATCCCAATCGGTATTGCAACGACATAGGTAAAAAAGAGCGTGATCAAAGAAAGCATCACTGTGTAGGGAAGCCGTTCGGCCAATAATTTATTGACGGGCTGATTCCACTCAAACGAACGCCCCATATCTCCACGCAAAAATTTGCCCAGCCACCGTATGTATTGTTCCACCACATTCCCATCCAGGCCAAATTGTTTACGCAATGCCTCAACTTCAGCTTCATCTGCAAAACCACCCTGTTCTTGTAGCGCCACGATGTAAGTGTCCAGATAATCACCCGGCGGCAGCTGGATGATGATAAAGACAACAACGCTCAACATGAAGAAAGTGAGCACCATATAGACGAGGCGTTGGAAGATGTAGTTGGTCATTTTGGGATTGAAGATTAGAGATTGGAGATTAGAGATTGGAGACGGGGCACAGGGCGATAAGAACCTATCCGAAAAGTAGTTGTGAGTCCAACCAGTTTCTTGACCAACAAGGGTTCGTCACAGAACTTTTCGGATAAACACTAAGTCTCTAATCTCTAGTCTCAGTCGATCCAAATTCCTGCGGAGTCGCCATGCATGGCGCAGCGTTCTCTATTACACGCAGTAGACATAATCCTGCATTTCTCAGTCAAAACAGACTCGAGCGGGCCAAATGGTCCGAGATTCTCTACTGCGTGTAATAGAGAACGCCTTTCCAAAGGAAAGGTGCGCTCTCTCCTCATAATATTTGCCAATCTATTTGTGAACCATCACCCAATTCGACTGGAAAAGCCGTAGCTATTCCAGGGAGAAACCCCTCTTTCAACGGGCATTTATTTTTCTGGAATGGCCTTGTCAGGCTGACTTTCATCTCTCAGACTTTTACTGAAGTGGGCGTTGATTTCGTAGTTGCTGACCCCGTAACCTGGTAATATCCATAACCCAACGTCAACAACAGATAGATTGCGACGGTTGACCAGCCAACTCCATTCACGACGCCACGAAGTTGGGCGACCAAAGAGACGATGAAGCCAATGCTTTGGCCAATGAATAGGGCCATCACAATAGCTCGTCGGGCGTCTGAGTCACCAGCATTTCTGGCTGCCCAGGTCAACACTGCAAATGTAACGAGAGCCGCACCAAAGAGCTGATTCGTAAACTGCAAAGCGTTGTCGGCTTCAATCCCGTAGAGCGTGGAAATTTGACGCGGCATCAGGACGAATCTGATACCGTAGAGTGCCGCAACGACAGCTGTAGCAGTCATGAAAGTATTGAGTTTCATTCCATCTCCTCCTTTCTGAGATGAATTAGGGGCTAATTTCTGAAGAGAGATAGCGGTTGACGGCGTCGCTCGACTATAGCACCGCTGAGCTAACCTCCGTCTGATCAATGTCTAACCATCGTCTATCCGCTTTCTATTTCCCATCAATGCAAGCCGACTGCTGTGCCACAGATCGTAGTAAATCTGCCAGCGATCTTCTTTCCATTGCCAAAGCGCGATGTATGTACCTTGATCGACCAGTTGTCCGTTTCGTCGGCAAAGTGCGTAAGTCCCGGTTTCGTGGCCGATAGTCGCTTCACTCTGGATTTCGGTGGCTGTGCGTTCCAAACAAACAAGATCCATATCTAATACTCCTTGCCAAAATGCTCGAATGGCAAGCCGACTCGTGATGACTTTGCCGTGGGAAGGCAAAAGTCTGCCATCTTGCGTGTAGTGCCCTGCAATCCTCTCTGCGTTGGTCTCTATGAAGGCATGAACAAAGTCTATCGTGGCAAGCATAATGGCTGCCTCTGCGGGTGTGGGAGTGTGGTTGATCATTGTTGGTTTGGCAATGATGACGCGGAACACATCTGTGTGTCACTGCAAGAGCTGTTCTCAGTAGCTTCGCTTGAATGCCACGTTCCAGCTGAAATTTCCTGCGCACATATTCAGTTGCGTAAAGGCCTGGCATGTTCGATAATCTCGACAGTATCCTGCTCGCTCGAGCCATTCAAATGGGATCGCAGTCGGTACAGTGGAGAGGCTCATCGATGCGCTAGAGACTTTGCGACCATCAACGTCTGCAATGATTCGTACTTCGGTCTTCTCAATCTGCACGTTTGGATCCTTGGGCTGCAAGTTAAATCGCACAACACCAAGTTCAGATCTACCTTGATTTCTATCTCGGCCAGTCCGCTTATATTCTTCTTTGATTGCGCCCTGCTCATCTGTATGAACAACCTGAACAATAACCTCGTTGAGACGTTCCGCTTCACCTTCAGAGCCAAAGACATGAACCTCCAGTGTTGCATTAGCGCCACAAATCAACTGTGTGGTGTCGAGCCGACCGCCTTTTTCCGTTAAAGATACAAGTCGTGTAATCGTCGGATCGCTGTCGATGTTGAAATCGAGGCTTTCATTGTAAACAGGTGCTACTGCTACGTTTTGTGGCGATGTCATAACGGGCAGATAAACGTTATGGACAACACCGCTTGCCGCCGCTGGCGTTGTCGTGCTCAGCAACGTAGTAGCCGCGAGAAGCCAGATTGTTAACTGGGCTAAAAATGTATCGTGAAAAATTCTCATTTTCTACTCCTTGAAAGATATAGTGAAAGACGTTGCTGGGATACTGAATAAATGAACCAACCATGATGCCGTCGTTCCCGGATCGAGTGAGCAACAATATATTGATATGTACAGAATAGCGGAGTCACCGTTTCTCAAGCGTTGCGTTTGGTGCCACAAGGCGTTTCTTTTGATGGATTTCGTGTTGCGAGGCGTTTCTTCCGTGTTAATCAATGGTTGGACGTACCATACGATTCAATGCGTGTGTATCGCATTCTTCTGACCTCGCCCGAAAGTGAAATACACCCACAGCTCTCGTGTGCATTTTGCGTTAGTTCTTATCCGAAAAGTTCTGTGACGATGTAGTCTCACTCGAGAAGCCGCTTGAACTCACAACCACTTTTCGGATAGGTTCTTAGTGTAAGAATGCGTTGCAGGCAGGTCTAGCGGTTTGTGGGGGCCGTCATCGTCAACTGTGTGCGATGTATTTGGGTGGCGTGCCGAATGCAACGGACGGTAGAGGAGTTGGGTGGATGGTCGGTGGGTTGAAGTAAAAAAACAGCAGGATAAAATGGGCGTAAAAGCGGTCGAAGATTTTCAGCACAAAGTAGATGCGTATGCACAGGGCAATCCAGACAAAGTAGTTCTCAAAGCCTTTTTGTCTTTGGGTGGCTTTACGGATGAGGCGAGGTCGCTCTGTCAAGAGCAGAAGATCGCGTTGGCAGAAATGCTTACGTTTCGTGAAAAAAGTCTATAAGTGGTATAGATTCTTCTCCCCTTCGTGGAGCACCGTGAACCATCTTTACTATCACCCCATAAAGCGTTTCTGCATCTCGAAAGTAGCGTACTTCCTGGTTGTGTAAGTTGGTAATTTTGCCTCGCCATTCGAACCGATTGTCGTTGTACGTTTCGCACCAGAGACGGATGGTGAAGAGGGTAGTCGGCGTGGTTAGGTTGGTTGGTTTGCTCATAGTTGATTCCCTATTCCTCAACGAATAGACAGTAGAATTCGGGGGAGAGGTTTTTTTGTACCCACTCAATCAGCTCGTCCTATGGCAGTGTTATGTGCCCCTTCAATACAGAAATTCGACCGTCGACTTGATCGATATCCCAAAGTGGTTCGTGATTGGAATCTACAGGTACGTCGAGTGGTTGCTTCTCTGATTGATCAACTAGAATCGTTATGAAAACAGGTTGCCCTTGCGTTTCGGAGAATTGGCTTTGCATAGCACTAATTTCAGCTGTTAATCTTGCAATGTGCTGATTTGTTCGTTGCCAAAAGAGAAATAGAGCAAAGCTGTAGATGAGCACGCATACCAAAATGAATTCATAGATTTTGCTGCGCTGTTTAAGATTCTGCGTCTCATGATCGGTCAATCGAGAAGTACTATCTAGTTCGTTGTGTCCGTCTGCTTGGAAGGCTAAGTGCTTATCCGAAAAGTTCTGTGACGATGTATTCTCGCTCGAGAAGTTGGTCGGACTCACAACCACTTTTCGGATAGGTTCTAAGTTGATTGCAGGGACATCATCACCTTTTTGCCATTCGAAAATCTTGGTATTCATACGCTTCATGTCTCCAAATGCTCGATTTTGAGGGTTGTACAGCAAAAATTGTGTAAATAGCCTATCTTCGTCAGAGGAATATCGAATCGATACACAATTTGGCGTACCACCATTTTGAGTCTGCGGTGAACTCAACAATCATTTGAAGGATAGTGTAGTGGATGGGGCGTTTGATAGGCGTTGTACGAATTGGCAAGAGGCGTTTCATACGCCAATCAGTGGATACCTGAAAGCGACGAATTTGTTGTCAAAAGCAGATTCACGAACGATCAAAAGCTATCTCAGTTGTATGGCTTGACGAATTTCTTGATGACTGGGGATACTCCAGAAGAGAATGGCCGTTTCGGCATCTAGAGATGATGACCTTGTTTGTAGATGTTTGTGGGCACGTCGAAGAATTTCGGTGCCGCGCGGATCGTTGATCTCGGAAAGAATTCGGTAACAAATCAAATAGACCTGAAAAGCTTCTTCCGTATAGTCTAAACGGTGGGAGTGGAGATAAGTGTAGATGGCATTGATCGTATCCATCGCTTCGTCATATTGCTCACAGATCCAAGCAATTTTGCCTAGACCAGCATATGACTCCATGCTGCGATTGAATTGCTCTATCCCGATGTGAAGCTGTCGGGCTTCCTGATAGCATTTTCTGGCCTTGTCCAGATCACTTAGACCTAGGTAAGCATGACCCATATAAGTCTTTGCGGCCGCTATATGGCGGCTGTCGTTTCGAGGTTCAGCAGAATCTAATGCTTGTTTGGCGTAGGCGAGAGCCGTTTCGAATTCCTGCAAATGGCTATGCAACAGACTGAGCCAATGTAGCGTTACCGTCCGATGTGCAGTGGTTGGGTCAGCAGCTTTATAACACCGTAACGCTATCTCTAATTGTGTTTGTGCATTTGCCAGATTGCCCGACTGTACTGAATTAATGCCGAGATAAATCTGCGCTGCGTTGGCGATAGTGACATGTTGATCGCCAAGGACATCTAGTGCTTTGTGGAGAGTTTCACGGGCTTTGCCATATTGACCTTGATAGATATAAGTCCACCCGAGATTGCGGAGTTGTGCTCCTATATCTACTTGGCTTCCTAGCTTACGACCCAGCGCGAGGGCGGTGATTATATGCTTCTCTGCTTGTTCGTAGCTGTCTTCCCCTTGAGCCACCAGCGCATAGCCTAATTTATGGTTGACATCCAATTGTCCACGCAGGTCGTCGAGACTTTCATAGATGGAGAGTGCTTTTTGAAAATTGTCCATCGCGTCGGCAAATTTGGCCCCTGTAAACATACGAATCGCACCGAGCCAATGGGTCGCTTCTGCTTCGATGCTTAGTTCTTCGGCAAGACGCGCTTTGGATACAGTCTCTTCAAAGGTATGACGCGCGCGAATCATATCCCCTTGAAAAAAGTAGACCCATCCAAGATCTCGATACACTTCTGCGAGAACTGAACGATCTTCGGATGAGTGGGCAAATCGGATGGCTTCTTGCCCAAATTGAATGGCTTGATCAAAGTCAGCCTTAGATGCATACCATTTCCACCAACGGGTTTTGGTCAATGCCGCGTATCTTTGTCCATCTTGTAGACAACCATCGATTGAGCCACTGGTGCTTGGTTTGTTGATAGTTGAGTTGCTGCTAACCAATGGCACGATCTTCTGCAACGTGCGTAAATCTTCCTCCTGCGCAACGTTTGAACCAAGCATACCAAAAAGTTGTTCACGAGCGAGCAGCAGCTCTAATCGCCTAAATATATCTTTTTCTGAAATGAGTGCCAACTCACGCGTAATGCAGTCAATAGCGGTCTCGTTCGCAAACTGTCTTTTTGCTCTTTCACCTGCTTTTCGCAAATAGAAAATTACCTTTTGTGTGTTGCCTCCCTGCTCGAAATGCTCGGCAAGTGAACCACTAATCTCATCTATCTCGTCTGCATAAATTCTCTCCAACGCCTCCGCCACCCGTCGATGAATCAACCGGCGTTTCGTCCGGCTAATCTCCCGATAGGCAACCTCTCGAATCCGATCATGGCTGAAGTCGTAACTGTCTACATCCTGTTCGCGAATGATGCGACGTTGCCACAATTCATCCAGCGCTTCTACCAACTGATCTTCATCCTGTTGACTACTTGCGGCAAGAACATCATAAGTAAAAGAACGACCCACAACCGCAGCAACTCTAATCAGTTCTTGTGCCGAATCTGATAACCGGACCAGACGACTCGCAATGATAGCTTGTAGCTTGGATGGTAAATGTTGATCCGTTGTGTCAGGTTGGTTTGGCGCGTCGGTGGCTGCTTCGTTGTTTGCAGCTTGTGCTAGCTCGACCACAAAGAGGGGATTGCCTTCCGTGGCGACAAATAATCGTTCGCCATCCAATGCACTCTCTTCTTGCTTGCGGACCAGGGCCGTCAGTGCTGTCACTTCATTCAGTGAAAGAGGATTGAGTTCTATGGTCAGACATTGGTCACTGCGAATAAACTCGCTCTTCAATTGGTGGACGGGATGAGATGATTCCGCTTCTCCGGAACGGATGGTTCCCACGACCAAAATACGAGCGTTCGAGTCGAAGTGCAAAAGGGAATGGAGCCAGGTCAGCGTCTCACCATCGCACCATTGTAGATCATCAAAATGGAGCAGAAGCGGTTGTCCAGCAGCCAGACAACCACGCACCATTGCCTCCTGAAATCGACGATGTTGCCATGCATCAGTCAGGAGCGTTGGCTCTCGTAGATCTGGGAATTCCGTCAGGAGTTCAGGGAGCAGACGAGCCAATTCGGTGAGCCAGGGTTCTTCTAGCTCGCTTAGACGTTGCTGGACAGGTTGCGAGCGCAACAGCCCGACTAAGGGAGCGTATGGGACAGCACTTTCAGCGGCATAGGCGCGGGTCTGTAGTGCAACCATACCTTGGCGACGCACGATATCGACAAGCTCTTCTGCCAATCGTGTTTTGCCAATACCAGCTTCGCCCTCAATCAGCACTAACTGGGGGCGGCCTTGTTGCACGTGCTGCCAGCGCTCATTGAGCAATCTCCATTCGTCATGCCGGCCGATCAAGGGAATCACGACGGATTGCGTCTTCGACTTTTGAGGGGCTGGTTCATCTTCTAGCCGCAGTAGCCGCATATAAAGCTCATCAATTGCTGGTCCCGGATCAACACCTAACTCTTCACGTAACGTTGTGGCGCAGATGTGATAGGCGCGCAAAGCCGCGGCCCGATCCTCATTGAGGAGATGTAGGCGGATCAATCGCTGATGGGCAACTTCAGACAGCGGTTCTTGCTTCAAGATTCGTTGTGTCTGTGTAATGGCTGCTGTGTATACTCGCTCTTCCTCATACAGATCGGCTAGTTGGGTCAGGGCTGTCACGTAAAGGATGGCTAGCCGTTCGCGTTCGATCAGAATCCAGTCATCGTAGAAATCGGGGAGCAAATCGCCAGGGTAGGCATCAATCACTTGTTGGAGTGCGGTCTGTTTTGCTGCCTGTTGCGATGCATTCTGGGCGTGAATGATGGCGGCTTCGAAGGTTGCTACATCCAGATCATATGGTGCTTCAGTAACCCAATGAACGAATTCACTACTCTGCTCCAAATATTGGTCAGCATTGGGTAGTTTGCGGCGCAGGTTTAGAAGAAGACCACGCAGATTAGTACGAGCTTATTTCTCCGATGAGTCCGGCCAAAAGAGAAAGGCGGGGATGGCCCGTGTCGATGTGATATATGGAGAATTATTTGCGGATGTGGATTCGAGATTGACTAGCGAATCTTCGCAATTCACTCGACCAAATACCCCAAATAGGGTATATGATTTCATCCACAAATAATGGGGTGGTTCATTTTAGGCGGACAATTAGGTTTACATTTTTGCAAAGAGAAAAGATGTTTATATTTTCTACTTTGAGCCATGCTCAGGCAGAAAATGACCTCATATAGATTTTTATCTATGTATCAAAAGTGTAAACCTAATTCTGAACCACCCCCAAATAATTACCGCAAATATCACAAAGTGGCCCGGCCATCCCGAAAGGCGACTTTCTGGCGTGATTGGGGGATGCCGCGGTGGAGCAGCAAGTAGGCTAGGAAAGCCTGGATTCGGGGTTGATGAAATCCTTGGAGGGGTTCTCCATTCGTCTGGATCTGGAAGCTGTTGAGAAGATGAATTGTGAGTTGACTAGCCATAATTCCAAGCTATTACTAAGTAAAGATCCAGAAATAATGTATTGAGTTCAGTCCCCAGACGAGACGTCTGGGGATCGGGGAAAACGGGAAATTATTCCTACAGCTGGTTTAGAAAAATAAATATACATATGTAGAATAACTATCTCGGCTGGTTCACGCAATACGCAATACGGATTGTCACCTATAGTTAATTTCCTGGAATGGCCTAAGGCCAATCCAAAAAATAAAATATACGCGAGAAGGTGTTAAACTAGCTCTCCAAAAGGAGCAAAAATGACAATCTCGCCAGAAATGGTTGAAGTCTTGAAAGAGACGAAGGCCATGTTAAGTGGATACGAAAGAAGGCACTTCATGGCCCAAACGGTCAAAACGATATGCAAAGGGAGTCCGACGAAAGCAGAACGAGAGTTGGGCTGGAATCGGGCGACGATAGCCAAAGCCCTGGAAGAACTAGAAGGCGGCTTCTGTTATGTCGACCAAAGCCACCGACGTGGTCGCAAAAAAGCCGAAGACCATATCCCCACTTTACTGGCCGATATGGTTGAAATCGCCGATCAATTCAGCCAGACCGATCCCACCTTTCGAACCCCCCAATTGTACACTCGACTAACCGCCGCCGAAATGCGTACCCAGCTCATCGAGCAGAAAGGATACACAGATGAGGAATTGCCTGGCGAAGAGGCCATCCGCTTGAAGCTCAATGAGTTAGGCTATGGCTCAAACCGGGTCAAAAAAAGTCAACCAGTGAAAAAGATCCCAGAGACCGATGCGATCTTTGATAGAATTCATCAGATCAATCAAGAAGCGGATGCAGACGAGACGGTTCTGCGCTCTCTTGGGATGCCAAAGCGACGATTTTACTTGACCGTTTCTCGAGAGAAGGGATAAGTCGAGTGGTTGTCAAAGCGCTCGATCATGACTTTCAAGATAAGAAGACCGAGAAAGTCACTCCTTTTGGCATTTACCTCCCTTCAACCAAGGAACTCTTTCTTTACTTGACTCAGTCGAAAGTGACGAGTGACTTTATTGTCGACTGCCTGATTGATTTTTGGGAAAGCGTACGTGAACACTTTCCTCACGTCAAGACCCTCGTGATCAATCAGGACAATGGTCCCGAAAATCATACCCGTCGGACTCAGTTTATGTATCGTCTCACTCAGTTTGTTGAGCACTATCGTCTCTCTATTCAGCTCGCCTGCTACCCTCCTTATCACAGTAAATACAACCCCATCGAACGGGTTTGGGGCCATCTTGAAAAACACTGGAACGGTTCTCTTCTCGATTCTCTTGAGACCGTTCTCAATTTTGCCCGTTCTTTTCGCTTTAACCAACTACAACCCTTCATTCACCTGAATTCCACTCTTTATGAGACCGGCGTCAAACTCACTCAGAAAGAGATGGACCGTTTGGAACAACGCTTCCAACGTTTACCTGGTTTAGAAAAATGGTTTGTCCTTATTCCCCCTCTCCATTCTCTCGTTCGCGTATAATTATTTTTTTGGTTTAGCCTAAATGCTCTACTAGATCTCCGTCACCGACGCAGTCACCATGTTCATAAATAGATCGGGCTGTTCTCTTGGCACGCCTAATTCGGTAAATTCTGTTGCAATGGCGAAGTATACGCCGACGATCTCATAAACTGGATCGATCCAGAGTTGAACACCACCCGCGCCGCCGTGTGAATAGGTTTTGGATGAGTAGAGCGTTCCGTCGTATAGGGCCTTTTTGTTGCCGTGAACGCTCCATCCCAGTCCCCATCCTGCTTCGGGGAAAAACTCATCACCATTGCGGGCGCCGATGCCAGGAATCTGATTGCGGGTCATTTCAGATACTATGGCAGGGCTAAGGATTCGGACATCTCCATAGTTCCCGCCATTTAGGAACATCTGTCCAAAGATAGCCATATCATAGGCGGTGGAGAAGACACCACCATTGGCCCACGGTGCCTCTAAGATCGACTGCGAATTGATGCCCTGAAAGTGAGATTGCAGGTGACCTCTGTCGTCCATAACGGCAAGGGGGGCATCATCAGGTCGCTGCACAATGCGTTTGCGCATGGCATCCGGCACGATGTAAGAGGTGTCGTTCATGCTGAGCGGTTCAAAGATACGCGACTGCGCAAAGTCAGCAATAGATTGACCACTGACTCGTCGTACAATTTCGCCCAAGAGTTCGTAGCCATAATTACAGTAGCGCATTTCTGATCCTATTGGACGTCCCAGCGGTTGGTCATATCCCGGATAAAGGTAATGTTGGCTGCGTGGATGCTGGGTCGTATCTGCTGGCGGAATCTCTTCGGGGTTCAACCCCTTTTGCACAACATGAAGTTCTAATTCTTCGTCGCTGAGTCCTGACGTATGAGTTAGAAGATGGTGAACCATCACGGCATCTTTGTCTGTACCAACAAATTCCGGAACATATTCTGAGACAGGCCGATTTAACCCTAGCAGACCATCTTCGACCAAGAGCATGATAGCTGTTGCCGTGATCGGTTTGGTAAGGGAAACAAGAGGGAAGACGGCATCTGCTGTGAGCGATGGAGAATCCTGCCCTGGCACAAGGTGTCCAAAGGCGCTGTGTAGCACAATCGAGCCACGGTGGGCAACAAGAGCAACCAGCCCCTGCGCAACTCCCTGTACAACCCAGCTTTCAGCAGCTTGGGTGATGCGTTCGATTCTGTGGGGAGAAATACCGACCTGCTCAGGTCGTTGGGCTATTAGTTGCATGTTGGTCTTCCCTTCATTATGATTTCCATTGTGAACAGGCGAGTGCGGTGAAATCGAAGTATTGACAGATAGTCGTAGGTCCCGTCTCTGGCGGGACTAGCGGCAAGATAGCGACAGTTTCCAAGTGAAGCACCAGGATTCTTGGTGCCTGTTACATCAAAGACAGGATCTACGATTTGGCCATCTCTAATTTGTCAAAATATCAATTACTCTGTCATAAACACACTATCCTACCAGTTTATCGGCTATCTCTTTAATAGATACAATCAGTGAATGTGCAAGGAAATTGTTGCGCAATTCTGTATGATCAATAGACTCAGCTAGCTTTTGGATGACACAAATTGCGGCTTGGGCGGCGTCGATCGCCTGTTCCTGCGCGCCTAGTTGTTCCAGAACTTTAGCCTTTGTGGCCCAAAGCCGCCGAAGCATAGGTAGGTAACCATTTTGCTCGGCAATTTGAAGCGCTGAATCTGCCAGATGAACTGCTTCTCGCGCTTGGCCTTGCTTCAATAGAATGCGCATCTTCAGTTCAATGGATATCACATGATCGGGTTGACGACCAGTCTCTTGGGCCGCGGCAATGGCGGCATCGACTTTGGTTAATGCGGTGATATACTCTCCTTTGACGAAGGCGATTTCAGCGCGTGCAGTGCCTGGCATACCAATCATCATGGACCAGAGGATCACATCCTCTTTGGCAATAGTATACAGTTCCTGATCAATCCGTTCTAGCACAGCTATGTCCAGCTTTGGCATCAAGCAGTGGGCCTTGGCCAGCATAACAAGGGCCTGCCCGCTGAGCCAGGGCCGGTAGAGTTGGCGTGCCTGTTTATCGACGCGTTCAAAGAGCACGATCGCCTGATCCACAGCCAAAATGTCCAGATAATAAATGGCCCTGCCATAGTTCTGAAACGCCTGCCCGAAGGGATAAGCATCATCGGCCAATTCTTCTTGGAGCACAGCCCATGCTTCAGCGTAGCGACCAAGATGGAGCAGAGCCTTAGATTTGAGTGAGGGATATTGTACCGGTGGTGCACCAATCTCCTGAGCTAAGTGAATGCCTGCTTCGCAGCACTCAAGGACGCGCTGAAAATTGCCTTGAATATTGTGGATGAGCATCAGATAATAGTAGAGTTCGTTCAGCTTAGCAAGATCCCGATTGGCTTCGAGGGGACAGATCATGGCTTCGACTTGATGCACCCACTCAGTTGGGTTTTCGAAGTGAAAGAGCCCCAGAACGGCGTCGCGGATCAACTGATCATCTCCAAGCGTTTTGCTGAGGGCAAGCGCCTCCTTGGCATTGATACCAGACTGGGCTAGATAATCATAAGAGAAGATGCAGAACCAACGTGTGCCGGTCAATGCACGAACCAAGCGAGGTTTATCGTTCAACTCTCTCGCCAACTCGCTTGCTGCACCGAAAATATTCCAGGATCGAGCAATTGCGTCTGGAATCGGATCGTCGAAAGCAATGATAAACAATGCTTGACCGAGCCCTAAGAGTGCGGACAGCTCCTTCTCGCGATCGCTATCTTTACGCGCATGGTTGACCAGTTTCTCAAAGAGAGAGGCCGCTTCTTGCCCTTGAAATAAATCAAGATGGATCTGGGCTTGACGATTCAAGATATCATCAAGACATACGTGTCCGGAAGATTGTTTTAATAACTGATTGGACGATGCCTTTGAAACAAGCGCTGCTGCTTGTTGGTAATGGCGCAATGCCTCTTGATTGGCGTGGAGATGACGTGCAGTGTCCCCGGCTTGAATCAGATAATCGACTGCTTTTTCTTTCTCGCCACCTTCAACATAATGATACGCTAATGTTGCGGCCACCTGACCGACTTGTGTGGAACCAGAAGTACTTTGCAATGCTTCAGCCACGCGTCGATGAAGCAGGCGTCGCTGTGTGCCACTGATTCCCCCATAGGCAACGTCGCGGATACAGTCATGGCTAAAGTCGTAGCCGTCTGCGCCCTGTTCGCGGATAATCTGACGTTCCCATAATTCGTCCAAACTCCCGACCACCGTCTCTTCGTCATGCTGACTCACGGCAACCAACAGATTATAGGAAAAGGATCGCCCAATAACGGCGGCCAGGCGAATTAGATCCTGCGTATGGGTGGAAAGCTGGGTCAAGCGAGACTGAATGACGGCGTGAACTTTGGGCGGAAGGTGTAGGGCTTGGGTTGAGTCCGGTGTAGTTCGATCTGTATTGGCCCCATTTTTCTCTTTGATGCAAGCGAATGAACTTCGCGCCCGTACCATTTCAACGACGAAAAGCGGGTTGCCCTCAGTATCAGAGTAAAGTTGAGCTGTCTGTTCCCGATCTAGCGGGGCTTGGGCGATTCCCTTGACCAATTCAGCTACTTCTGCAGAATTGAGCGGTGCCAGCGCAATTTCATGGAGCAAATCCTCGCGTCGTAGGTTGTTCAGAAGCGTATAAAGTGGATGAGCATTGTTCGATTCACCTGTACGAATGGTGCCGACAATTAGCAGCATCGATTGATCTGCAGAGCGCAATAGATAGTGGAGCCACTCGAGCGTGTCATCATTGAACCATTGTAGGTCATCAAAAAGTAGAAGCAGCGGTTGTCCATCGCGTAAGATGGCGTGGACCAGTGCGTCAAAAAATTGTTGACGCTGCCAGCCTTCCATCATGGGTTGAGGATGCGGTAAGTCGGGACGCTCATCTAGGAGTTCGGGCAGCAAACGCGCAACCTGGGCCAGACGCAGATCACTCAAGCGAACCAACTTGTTGTATATTGTATTAGCTCGCATCAGTTCTGTGATGGGCGCGTAGGTCAATGCGCCCTGTGCTTGATAGGAGCGCGTGCGCGCCGCCGCAATTCCTTGCTGATTAGCCCAAATGAATAGCTCCTCTGCCAGCTGTGTCTTCCCAATGCCCGCTTCCCCGGAAATGACGACAATGTTCGAATTCCCCCGCCCCGCTCGTTGCCATGCCTCTTGAAGTGTTTGCCACTCGGCCCGTCGCCCGACCAGAGGTGATATGTCTGGCAAGGCCATTGGTTTGGGCTTTTCTATAGTTGGCGCATCTCTTGCTTGAAGCAATTGTTCATAGATCGCTTGGGTCTCTCGTGCGGGGTCTACGCCTAGTTCACGCTCCAGGGTTTCTACGCACTCCTGATAGACTTTGAGTGCTCCGGCCCGATTATCATCAGATACGTGTAGCCGCATCAGGCGTTGATAGCCCTTCTCATCTAACGGATCGAGACTCAATAATCGTCGGGCGTAGCGGATGCCCTCTTCAAAGGCGCGCTGGTTTTCGAGCAGCGTGACGAGCCGATCCAGAGCAGCCATGACTCCTTGATGGAGTTGTCGACGCAGAGGAACAATCCAGTCGTCATAGCAACTGGGCAGCAATTCACCGGAGTAAAGATCAAACAGATGAGTCAAAGCATCTCGATCTAGCGGGTTGTCTTCAAGCACCTTGAGTAGATGTTGAGCCTCGCCAACATCCAGCGCATAGGGTGCATCATCTCGCCACTGAATTGTCTGGTTGTTGACGATCAAAAAGCGGTCAGCATCGGGCAAGGCGCGACGGAGTTGGAGAAAGAGTTTGCGTAGGTTGGTGCGAGCCTGGCTTTCGCTGGAGACGGGCCAGAAGTGATAGGCGATCTGTTGGCGCGGCTGGGGTGCGTCTCGGTGAAGGACTAAGTAAGCAAGCAGCGATTGGAGACGAGGGGATTCAAATGTGGTGACAGCTTTATTGTCGTAGTACAACTGGAAGCTGCCAAGGAGAACAATTTGTAAAACTCGATCCATCGATCACGACTCAAAGGGTATGGGGTTCTACAGGGCTTCCTCCCAGAGCAGCTTGTCAAACCCAATGGCAACGACAGCAAAGGTGTGCAGCTTTAACTTCTTGCCATATTTTTCCGTTAAGATGCGACTGTACTCCTGCCCCTGCTGGCGAGCTTGCGCAAACATTTTTTCGACTGGTTTCAGCTTCTTCAACTCTGTCTCAGTTTTGGCGAGAAGCTCGCTTCCACTGAAACCGGTTTCGCTGAGCTTGACAAACTTAAACTCCAAGAGCAAGTCCAGCAACTGATATTGGCGCATCTCTGGCCGCAGAATCATGGTCATATCTGCATACCCGCGCCGGACCGGCAGTTCCGAGTCAACAATGTAGAAGATATCATTGAAGAGCAATGTAAGAAAGGCGGTCTTGATGGTCAACTCATTCGCTTGGATATAATCCCGGTTGTCGAACACGGGAAAGATGCGCTTCTCAATAAAGTCGCAGAGTGGCTGCATCTCGCCTTGGCCATAAAATACTTTGGCAACGTCCTGACTGTTATCTCGATCAGCCGCATCGGGCAGTAGCATCCTGTGTAGACGATCGGCATAGAGCTGACGCATGATCAAGTTTGGAATCCGTAGGATCTGTTCGCCCCCCAGCGTAATTCCCCCATCCAGAGTGAGCACACCCAGATAGTAGAGTAGGGAGAGCATAAACGCTTCGGTGTTGCTCTCCGCCAACATCTGTTTGATGCCAAAACGATCTTCCAGTTCGACCACAGATGGTGGGGTTGCCTCATCCAGGATATTGATGATGACCTGTTCGCCCTTGGGGAGGCGCGAGACATAGGCGATCTTCTCATGGTCCGGAGCCAGATTGCTGTCGAGCAGCTTGCGCGGATAACGACCAGTGCGCTGAAGATGGTCCAAAAAGTAGAAGGTCGAGGTGGGGTTGTAGATCGATTCGCCTCCCTCATCGCTGAAGAGCGAGCCGTTGTAGTAGGTACGCATGAGTTCCAGCGCTTCTTCATATTGCGCTGACGACAGGTTCTGTTCTGTTACCACTTTCTGCAAGAGTTGAGCAATCTCATCCTCTGTGAACCCACACAGGTCATTGAATTCTTCGCGGAAGTAGATATTGGTGGCAATGTTGTAGCCGCTGGAGACATCGTGGAGCACAATGGGCGAGACGCCCACGATAAAGGTGCGGTCCAAGCCGCGACCCGCCATAGCGGCCTTAACGGCCTTAAAGAGCGCCTTGAATTCGCCTTCTCCAAAGACTAGTGCTTCATAGCGATCTTGACTCGTAGGTCGTCCCCCCATCAAGACTTCGTTGGCAAAGTTGTCATACTCATCAATCAATAGATAGAGCTTATGCCCACTCTGGCGCACAGCACTGATGGCCGACCAGAAAGAGGCCGTCATATAACTTTCATCGATCTCTATTTCTTCTGATAAAAGGTACTGGTATCTCTGCTGAAAGACCTTGATTTCGGCATTGATGTACTTCGTTAATGCCTGCAGCTGTTCTTCATAGGTCTGCTTGGGTGGTGCAACTGAAAGATCCCAACGCATGATCAGGTATTGACTGTGCAGTGGTGTTGGATTTTGACCGATTGCCAACTTGCCAAAAAGTTGCTCAAACTCATCCGCCTTGGCAATATCATAATAGTTCTCCAACATCGAGAGCAACAAACTCTTGCCGTGGCGACGCGGGCGTAGGAAGAGAATACTATCAGCAGCTGCTTCCAGTCGGGGAATACGATCTGTGCGGTCAAGATACAGATTGTCTCGGGTGATAATTTTATAAAAGTCACTGTTTCCATATGGAAACTTCACGGTACTCTCCCCATGTCTCCCTTTGGTCTCAATGCGATTGAATCCCATTCATTATACCATATTTCTACTATCAACTTTTAACGAACAAATGCATTTCACAATTTCATGGGGTATGGGGTTCTACAGGACTTCCTCCCAGAGCAGCTTGTCAAACCCAATGGCAACGACAGCAAAGGTGTGCAGCTTTAACTTCTCGCCATATTTTTCCGTTAAGATGCGACTGTACTCCTGACCCTGCTGGCGAGCTTGCGCAAACATTTTTTCGACTGATTTCAGCTTCTTCAACTCTGTCTCAGTTTTGGCGAGAAGCTCGCTTCCACTGAAACCGGTTTCGCTGAGCTTGACAAACTTAAACTCCAAGAGCAAGTCCAGCAACTGATATTGGCGCATCTCTGGCCGCAGAATCATGCTCATATCTGCATAGCCGCGCCGGAGCGGCAGTTCAGAGTCAACGACGTAGAAAATATCGTTAAAGAGTAATGTGAGAAAGGCGGTCTTGATGGTCAGCTCATTGGCTTGGATGTAGTCGCGATTGTCAAATACGGGAAAGATGCGCTTCTCGATAAAGTCGCAGAGTGGCTGCATCTCGCCTTGGCCATAAAATTCTTTGGCAACATCCTGACTGTCATCACGATCAGCTGCAGCGGGCAGTAGCATCCTGCGTAGACGATCAGCATAGAGCTGACGCATGATCAAGTTTGGAATCCGTAGGATCTGTTCGCCCCCCAGCGTAATTCCCCCATCCAGAGTGAGCACACCCAAATAGTAGAGCAGAGAGAGCATAAATGCCTCGGTGTTGCTCTCCGCCAACATCTGCTTGATGCCAAAACGATCTTCCAGTTCGACCACGGATGGCGGAGTCGCCTCATCTAGGATATTGATGATGACCTCATCGCCCTTGGGAAGGCGCGAGACATAAGCGATCTTCTCATGGTCGGGGGCCAGATTGCTGTCGAGCAGCTTGCGCGGATAGCGACCGGTGCGCTGGAGGTAATCCAAAAAGTAGAAGGTCGAGGTGGGGTTGTAGATCGATTCCCCCCCCTCATCGCTGAAGAGCGAGCCGTTGTAGTAGGTGCGCATGAGTTCCAGCGCTTCTTCATATTGCGCCGATGGGAGGTTCTGCTCTGTCACCACTTGCTGTAGAAGGTGTACAATTTCATCTTCCGTGAACCCACACAGGTCATTGAATTCTGCGCGAAAATAGATGTTGGTGGCAATGTTGTAGCCGCTGGAGACATCGTGGAGCACAATGGGCGAGACACCCACGATAAAGGTGCGGTCCAAACCGCGACCCGCCATGGCGGCCTTAACGGCCTTAAAGAGCGCCTTGAATTCGCCTTCTCCAAAGACTAGTGCTTCATAGCGATCTTGACTCGTAGGTCGTCCCCCCATCAAGACTTCGTTGGCAAAGTTGTCATACTCATCAATCAACAGATAGAGCTTATGCCCACTCTGGCGCACAGCACTGATGGCCGACCAGAAGGAGGAGGTGGCGTTGGTCGGATGAATTTCGATTGTATCTTGCAAAATCGAAGGGTAGTTTTTGGCAAAGGCTTTGATTTCATCATTGATGTAATCAGTCAACACCTGTAACTGTGCTTCATAGGTCGGCTTGGGTGCGATCACCGAGAAATCCCAACGCATGATCAGGTATTGATTGTGCAGTGGCGTTGGATTCTGACCGATCGCCAACTTGCCAAAAAGTCGCTCAAACTCATCTGTTTTGGCAATATCATAATAGTTCTCCAACATCGAGAGCAACAAACTCTTGCCGTGTCGACGCGGGCGTAGGAAGAGAGTACTTTTACTAACTGCTTCAAGCTGAGAAATTCGGTCCGTACGGTCTATGTATACATTTTTCGATGTAATGATATCGTAAAAATCACTGTTTCCATATGGGAATTTCACAGCGTTGCCCCCATGTCTCTCTTCGGTCTCAATGCAATTGAATCTCAATCATTATACCATATTTCTTCTATCGACTTTCAACAGACAACAACGAACAACCAAGTCGCAAGCGACTGCTTCGCAAACATTTCCACTGATCTCGGCTTTGCGGAAGGTGACCGTCACTTCACGACCCAGCGGGCGTGAACTTCTCCTGCAACGTGCAAGATTTCGGGAGTGACTGTCACCTGGAGCACGACTGTGCCCTTTCTAATTTGACATTGCTGTTCATTATCGTCGACCGGAATTACACCGCACTCAGCCTCCAGTAGAGGGGTTTTACACAATCGCGAATCAGGTATCAGACGAATATCTTTTGGAACTTTACCGTCTCTATGATATCGCACCAACTGTCCAACGGACCGGTACATATAGCTTGATGCAGTGGGTGATCAACTTTTCAAAGATAGAAATTCACGTTTGCACAATTTCGTCCGATGAGCAGATGTGCAGTTGTTTTTGCTGAGATCAAAGCCTGAGAGCGTGAAACTACATGTTAAGAGTGAAAATCTTTCAATTGCGTCAAGCCATGTGTGACATTCAATTCCTCGAAAATGAGTCTGGCATGGCGCAAATGAAAGGATCGGTGTGACGCATCATCTGGTAGATGTTGAGCTAATTCCCAATGTGCACAGCCCAACTCATACTGCATTCCCAGATCAGTCGAGAGCGCAATACAGGTTTGCCATGATTCGATTGCATGGTGCCCTTGCCCATCGAGCCAGGCATATCGACCTCGAATCAGGGATTCGCTCGCTTTGCCAATCGCAAAGATACGTGCGTATTTCTGTAATGCTTTCCATGCGCCACGTGCCTTCTCTTGCAAGTGCCCTTTGGTTAGTTGAAGGCCGGTTTCGTCGTGTAATAGAAGCGGCTTGGTTTCAATATCATTTGCGGTTGCCTCGTGAGACACCTGCCAAAGTACCAAATAGACTTCTGCCGTCCACGAATAACATTCGAGCGATGCATAATTGGTTGTCCATTTGTTTCCCATGAGTGCCATTGCTTGATCTGACGCGCTCAGGGCAAGCTGATAGGCACCCAAACGACATTGAGCGAGTGCAAGCGCCGCATAGCAACGCGCCTGACCAACAGGGTCATCCTTTCCTTGCAGGTGCGTCAAACCTTCTTTGGCCAGTTCAATCCCTCTTTGCAAATTGCCCAATCTGATTGTGCAGAGGGCCATTCCCGTCACGGCCCAGGCCGGCAAGATGAACAGAAAACTATCTGTTTCGAGCGACTGATTGTATAGATCACGCCAGGCTTGCAAACCATTCTCAAACTGGCCCTGATAGATAAACATGCTGGCCCAAATTGCTCGACAATATCCCCACCGGCGATAGGCATTCAACTCGAGGCTTTTCTCCATTGCTGGCCGAACAATCTCGTCGAGTCGTGACCAGTTACCGCGTCCTGCATAGTAGGCGCTCAAGTAGATGGCAATGTCGATTTGGCGTTCAGGTTCCTGGATCATTGGCAGCTTTTCCAGCGCAAGCTGTTCATACATCTGTCCCAATTTGGCTACCGGGACCGCACTGGTCATGAGGCACATAAGACCATAGGTTAATGCTTGTGCAGAGGGATCTCCCGTACGTTCCGCGAGATTCAAAGCATAGAGTGCACCGTTCACCAAACGAACTGTGTCACTTGAAAAGATAGAGATATCGACGAGTTGACGATAGGCTTCAATCGCTTCCAACGCGCCAGCATCAACTTCCTGAGTAGCGGTTGCTCGCTGAAATAAACTCATTCCTCGAAGACGATTTAGAGCCTGTTGAACTCCTTGGCGTTGAAGCATCGTCAACAGCTCAACGCCGTTACCTGTGACAGGAAAATCTAGAACCCGCAAGGTTTCTTCGAAATGACGGCGACCAGCTTCAAACTCTCCCAGAATGTGATATGCTTCGCCCAACATGCGCTCCCATTGAGCAAGGATGGCCGCGTCGATATGGGGTATCCTCTGTCGCACCAAGCGGGTGGCATCGTTTAACAGTTCGATCACTTCAGGCAATCGTCGTTCCATCCGATAGAGATCCCAGAGGTCTTGGAAGTATTCCTTGAGTTGGGCTGACGTCCCGTGCTGCAAAAGCCACTGGCCTACCGCTCGAATATTATCGCTCTCGCGGGTCAAGGGGAGAAGTTCGGGTGAAGAATAAGATTGCATCCGCCAGCGGGTCATTCCATCGTGTAACAACGAGGCGTAATAATGATAGTAACGTTTCTCGGTTTCTTCTTTCTCCTTTGGCAAGTTAGACAACTTTTCGGCAGCGTATTGACGGATCAGCGGATGCAGCCCAAAGATTTCGTCTGTCGTGTTGTTCTGTGTTGTACGGCTCAATAGTGATTTATGCAAGATTGAATCAAGAGTATCTAACGTTGTATCAGAGACGGCTTGTGCGCTGACAGATGAGAATCCCCCCCGAAAGACAGACAATCGGGCCAAACACAACCCCTCGGTCTCGGTCAGCGTATTGATTGATGAGTCAATCACAGCCCTCATGCTCTGGTGTCGCCGATGTGCGCCGCGCCAGCGCGTCCTTAGAATGTCCAAGTTCTGTTCAATACCAGTAGCAATGTCGTTGAGCGAAAACGTGCGTATTTGGGTTGCAGCCAGTTCAAGAGCGAGCGGCATCCCACCGACTAATTGGCAAATATGAGTAACCTTTGCTCTATCTTCAGCTGACAACTTCTCCGGTAGAAGGTCCAATCGTATCCGCGTCAGTTGGTGATAGAAGAGAGATTCGGCGGCGGATAGGGTGTTACTCATATCCATTTGTTGTTGAGCAGATTGATCAAGCAGTGGCAGGCCATTCACCTCATAAGTATGTTCATCGTACAAATCCAACAATTCTCGCGAAGTCACGACAATCTTAGCGGCAGGTGCAGAATCTAATATGTTTTCGACCAGGGTGTGCAACTCTATGGGGGAATGTGCTGGGAACTCCTCCCCTGCTAGATGTTCATGATTGTCTGGACTCTGATTGTCAAAACCATTGGTCAACAAATGTTCGGCGTTGTCTAAAACAAGCAGCAAATGCTTATCGCGCAAATAGGCCAATAACTGGACTTCAGGGCGTCTTCCTTCAACCAGACGTAAATTAAGCATACCGGCGATGGCAGGAGCAATATTTTCTGGTGTGCTCAAAGAAACAAGAGGGACAAAATATACGCCGTGACGAAACCTATTTATCTGTTCTTCCGCTAGGGAGATGACCAATCTCGTTTTTCCTATCCCGCCAGGGCCGTAGAGAGTCAACAATCTGCAATAGGGTGCGTCCAATATCTTTATCAGCCGTTCAATGTCTTCGGCGCGCCCAATGCAAGGTGTTGTCTGTGCGGGTAAGCCTCGAATCAGTGCTTGTGGTGCGATTTCGCTTGCATCAAGATCATCGTCAGCTAAAGAAGATTTGTCTTGCCTCTGCGTGGCATCATTTGATGTGATGTGAAGGGCTGCGGACCTGTCCGTCGCACTGAGTTCCTCAGCCTGGATCGTGGTCTCCTCAATCGGAACACCAGCCTGAATCTGTTCGACTAGGGCTTTCAGATCAGACGTTGGCTCCACATCCAATTCTTGACGCAGCATGGCAACGCACTCTTGGTAGGTCCGTAGTGCTCCGATACGGTCTCCAGCCAGAGCGTGAAGTCGAATCAGCCGCCAATAGATCTGTTCTCGTAATGGATCAAGGCTTAGCAAGTGTTGGGCGTAGCGAATTCCTTCTTCATAAGCATGGCGGGTTTCCAACAGCATGACCAACTGTTCCAACGCGCGGGTAACGGAATCATGCAGATGTTGGCGCAAGGTCAAGACCCACTCTTCATAGCAGTTGGGCAGCAGCACCCCTCCGTAAAGATCACTCAAGCTGCTTAATATAGTCTGGTCGGGAGAATCCGAGTCGAGCTGACCAAGCAGGGTTTGTAACTCAGCCACATCTAACCAAAATGGCGCATTTGGGTTCCACTGAATGGTCTGTTTGGTGTCGAGCAAAAATTTTTCTACATCGGGCAGGGCGCGGCGCAGTTGCAGCAAGAGTTTCCGTAAATTCGTGCGAGCTTGACGTTCGGATGATTCAGGCCAGAAGAGAAAGGCAATTTGTTGACGAGGTTGTGCTGTATCGCAATTCAGAACAAGATAGGCAAGGAGAGACTGAAGGCGCGCGCTCCCATTGATCTGCCCAACTGCCTGTTTGTTATAGGTCAGGTTAAAGTTGCCCAGGAGGCGGAGTTCTAGCGTCATGATCTGCTCAAAAGATCAATCTATCGAACCTGATCCATCGATAACCACTTCAGACGCTTCAAACACTAAAACTATTCAAGAAGTCATATGGGCTCTTCAGGAATTCAGGGGATTGACAAACTCGAAAATGGCTAGCACCGGTTGAGTGGCGGAGCCGTATCGAAACCAAAGCGGGTCTACCCCCTGAGATCCGGTTGAACCGTCATATGAAGGAGAAACGCGAACTTCGTGATGATTCGTTATTCATACAAAACACAACGCACCTTATGCCCTGCGCTCACTTCCAAGAAAGGCGGGTCTTTTTCGTCGCAGACACCCTTGATGGCATGGCGGCAGCGAGGATGGAATGGACAACCCGTTGGGATCGAATAGGGATCTGGGACAGAACCGCGAATGGCTGAAAGTGGACCACTCTTCTCGGCAACTGATTTGGCTCCCAGCTGAGGGATCGATTGAAGCAAAGCTTGTGTATAGGGATGTTTGGGATCATAGAAGATCGTGTCAACATCAGCCGTTTCAACAGCTTCACCCAAATACATCACAATAACATGATCAACCATCTGGGCAATCACGCCCAAATCATGGGTGATAAAAATAATCGCCATCCCAAACGACTCTTGTAAGTCACGCATCAGAGTAAGAATCTGTGCCTGCGTTGTCACATCCAATGCTGTCGTTGGCTCATCGGCAATCAGTAATGTCGGTCGACAGGAAAGCGCCATTGCAATCATGGCCCGCTGACGCATCCCGCCGCTCAGTTGATGCGGATAGCGATCGATGATGCGTTGAGGTTGTGGCATGTTGACCCGTTCCAAAATGTCAATTGTCTGTTGGCGAGCCTCTTCTTTGGTCACATCACGGTGCAGACGGATTGCTTCTGTGATCTGATTCCCGATCGTATGAACAGGGCTCAGCGAAGTCATTGGCTCCTGAAAAACCATCGAAATCTCGCCGCCACGGATACTACGGATCTCTTGCCCTCTATCGTCAAGCTGTACTAAATCGATCACCTCTTCGGACATCCCTGAGCCATCCAGTCCCATTTGTGGGCGATGGTAAAGAATCTCTCCATCCACGATTTTGCCAGGCGATGGCACAATCCGCAGAATCGAGCGAGCCGTAATCGATTTGCCACATCCGCTTTCGCCAACCAATCCCACCGTCTGACCGCGATTCACCGTAAAATCAACGCCATCGACGGCGCGTACCGTACCCTGTTCCAAAAAGAAATGGGTTTTCATGTTCCGCACTTCAATGAGTACAGAATCACCATTCGACTCAGTTCGTGCTCGTGTTGCGGAAGCTGTTTCTTGTAAAAGTGTGCTGTCTGTCATTGTGTTACTCGAAAATAGAGGTTAGTTAAGCCAGGGCGATAAATAAGGACCTATGTGTTGAACGTATTGCGTGATATCAGTTGAGTTATTGGTTGTGCTGCGAGTATCTGTTTGTCAATTAGGATTCTTATCTTTCAAAATGGCTTCGAGAAATATGATCGATAGAAGTGGGAGTCTCTAAACTGTCAGTTCGATAATCTTATGCATAGGGATCGGCGGCATCTCGGATGCCGTCGCCCAGGAAATTGAATGCAAGTACAGAGAGCACAACAAACAAGGCGGGAGCCAACACCCAAGGGGCCAGGGCCACCGATTTTACATTCTGTGCTTCTTGTAATAGTACGCCCCAACTGATCGCGGGGGCGCGTAACCCCAGGCCAATAAAGCTGAGTCCCGTTTCGGCTAGGATGATGGCTGGGACGGCCAAGGTGAGCGACGCGATGATATGGCTCAAAAATGAAGGCAGCATATGACGTAGAATAATGCGCATTTCGCTCGAACCTGAAAAGCGTGCGGCCATGACAAAATCTTCTTCGCGCAAACTTAAAAAACGTCCCCGCACGACGCGTGCCAGACCCGTCCAGCCGACCAGTGAAAGCAGGATCGTGATGCCAAAATAGACCCGCACGGTTGGCCAATCGGGGGGTAAAGCGGCCGCCAAAGCCATCATCAATGGAATTTCTGGGATTGAGCGAATAAACTCGATCAGACGCTGCACTGCGTTATCGAGCGTACCGCCATAATAACCGGATATCCCACCGAGGACAATCCCCAGCACGAGGCTAATAAAGACACTGACTAGCCCGATCGTTAGGGAAATCCGAGCACCGTAGGCAAGCCGCGAAAAGAGATCGCGACCCAATCGGTCCGCCCCCATCAAAAAGACGCCCTGCTCTTCCGCGGCGGCATCTAGTCCAAACAGATGGGTTGTCATGGGCCAGCGACCCCACAATTCGTACTCAGGTCCTTCCACAAAAAAGCGGATGGGGTAGATGATGGATGTATCTTCCGTATAGATACTGCGTAGGGTTTCTGGATCTCGCTCTCGCACAATCTTGTAGACAAATGGCCGTTGCAGATTGCCCGCTTCATCCATGATGTGAATACGGCTCGGCGGGGCAAATTTGTATTTGACAAACGATTCCTCTGGATCATAAGGGGCAACAAATTCGCTGAAGCCAGCTACAACATAAAGAAGAATAACAATAATTGCACTGACGACAGCCATACGGTGCTTTAAGAAACGCCACCACATCAAACGCAGATACGAGGCCACATACACCTTCTCATCTCCACTGATAACGGCATCATCTATTGCACTGTCATCTTGTAGGGTCTCATCTTCAGCCGATCGCTCGATCCAAGATTTCTCAACTGATTGCATTCACAGAAACTCCAAATGTTCGGTAAGTCGGGGTGATAGAGTCGGTGTCCAACCTTTTTTCGTATTGCGTGGTACCAACAGAGAAAATTGACAGTGTGTCCCAAAGTGTGTAAATGGAGACCTCTCAGTCAGAGAATCTACTTCATTTACACACTTTGTGGTACACACCCAGACAATTGTTGTGCTGCAAGTTTCTAGTCCACGCTGGGATACTAAAGTCACTCAGTTCTCTAATCGGATCCGCGGGTCTACGATGGCCAACAAAATATCTGAAATGAGCGTTCCGATAATCGTCAATGTGCTTAATAAGAGCAGGAAGCTGCCGGCCAGGTACATATCCTGTGATGTAAGCGAACGTAACAACATGGGGCCGGTTGTTTGTAAGCTGAGAACCATGGCCACCAAAGTTGTTCCAGAAATCAAACTAGCGAGCGACCATCCTACCGTGCTAAAAAACGGATTCAACGCAACGCGTACAGGATATTTCCAAATGACCCTACCTTCTACAAGCCCTTTGGCGCGCGCTGTCTCAACATAAGGCTTATTGAGTTCATCCAGCAGATTGGCACGCGTGATGCGGATATTCCCTGCAGTGCTGCCAAAAGCGAGAATGAGCATGGGGATCCAGATATGTTTGAGCATATCGACAAATTTGGGCCAACTCCACGGCTCGAGCATATATTCGTTTGAGAAAAGTCTGCCTACATTCATCCCCAATTGGGATTGGGCTAAGAACATGATGACCAGGGCAAGCAAAAATCCAGGTGTACCAAGTCCGACAAAGCTGAAAAACGTCAGCAAATAATCGAGAAATGAGTACTGATGGGTTGCAGAAAAAACACCAATCGGAATGGCAATAAACCAACTAACCAACAACGATGAAAGCGAAAGTACCATCGTCAACCCGAGTCGTTCCCAAATCAGCTCTTTGACAGGCTTCTGCCACTCCAATGATTGCCCCCCAGTCATTCCGCAAAATGATCCCAGAAATCCACTTGCCATATTGCACATAGATTGGCTGTCCCAGACCATAGCGCTGTTTCAGTGCCTCCAACTCAGCTTCATCAACTTCATCACCCTCGGCGCGCAACTGAGCCGCATAGGAAGTCAGAAAATCACCCGGTGGCAACTGAATGATGACGAATGACAACAGCGAGATCACAATCAACGTTGGGATCATGAATAAGATACGACGGAGAATATAAACAAGCATATATGGAGAACTCCAGATTTACGATTTTAGGTATACGAACCTATACAGCGGTTGTGATGAAAACCGGAGTTTTCCGCAGTCCTACCAGAGAAACTAAATTCCGGTTTTCACACAGAGCAAAGTATAGTCGAGCGAGATTCTTCCTGGCTCGTTGCCTTAGGCTATCCTGAAAGACTCTGGCTGTCAAACGCGGTACATGCAATAGTAGAACAAACAGCTTGTTTGTTCAGCGCCACGAACGAACAAACTTCGCTATCTAGCCAAAACAAAAACTGACGCCTCAACGGTAGACCGATGTATGTACCTTCTCAAAGAAGTGAGACAAGATCTTCCCGGAAGAGGTCAAGAAGTTGTTAGGCATTCGAGCCAATTTCTGACCTCTTCCGGAAAGGTCGGCTCCATCCCACCGCTTTTTCTTGAGAAGATGCTTAAATTTGAATGGTGAGTCCAATCTACGATCGAGAACCAAGAAAGGTCAAACTTTGCGCACTACCCCAAGTTTCCAATCGTAAATCTGAAATCCAAAATCATAAATCCTACGCTTCCCAGAAATAGGTCTCTGTATTGAGCAGATGTTCGTCGCCGGTGGTGTTGTCCATGGGCGAACCAGGGAGATAGTTGCGTACTCCATTTTTGACGATGATGGGCGACGGACTTTCTCCCAGATAGCCAATCATGGGCAACTCTTCCGCCCAAATATCTAGAATCTGGAAGAAAAGCTCATTCTGTTTGGCGGGGTCTGGCTCAACGGCAACCTGGTCCCAAATGTCCCAAATATCCCAAACCCAGTGACCTTCTGGCGGTTCCTCGCCCGCGGCTTCTGCACCACTCGATCGTTTCCAGAGTGCCCAAGCCGCTGCCCATGGGCGGTCGGGTTGCGTGCAGATGAAGATGCTGGGATCAACCAGGGGCAATACGGTCCGATCACCGCCCCACCAGGCCGCTTCAATCTCATTTGCACCCCAGTGCTCTTCATAGAGCGACCGTTCGAAACCCTTGTAGGCGGCCTTTACGCCAACATCAGCATAATACTTGATGACCTCCTGCACCGTGTCCTCACCCGTTGTCCCCGGAACGGCCGTGCCCTCAATGATGAAGCTCAACGTTTCATCGGTTCCTGGCCAAAGACGGAAGCCGTCGGCATCCTTTTCCGCATAACCCGCCTCATCGAGAAGCTGGTTCGCTCGCTCTGCATCATACTCAGTATGGGCGTTGGCCTGCTGCGGATAAGCTTGGGGCGAGCGGCTGATTGGACTATATTGACGTGGTGTGAGCAACCCATCCCAGATCAATTCGTTGATTGCGTCGCGGTCTACGGCAATGGAGAGGGCAATCCGGACGTCTCGTGTATTGAAGAACTCTCGTAATCGTTCGTTCTTGGTCGTCAGGTTGAGTTGAATTGCTTGGTGCCCCGATGCCGAACCGAGAAAGGCCTCATAGTCTCCACTATCTTCACTTTCTTTATAGAGGGTAAAGTTGCCGATATTGACATGGCGGGCTTGGAAGTCGATCTCCCCATTGATAATCCACAGATCAAATACGTCAGGTGTCTCGAAGAGACGGTGGTCGATCCCATCCACGTAAGGCAGTTGATTGCCATCTGCGTCCACGGCAAAGAAGTAGGGATTGCGCTCCATCAAGAACAGCTCGTTTGATAGCTCATTCTTGGAGACCCACGCCCCAACGTCTGGCAATTCTGGGTTCAGGTACCAGAAGCGACGGTCAATGTAATACTCTTCCCAACTGTTGAATCCCGCCTCTTCTACCTGAGCCTGTAGCGCATCCTGATCGTCCGTTAAATCCATATGGAACTGCGCTAAATAATGACCAGGTAGATAGAGATCTCTCGTGATGCGACCCAAATTAAAGACAAAAAGAGGCTTTGGATGGGCAAACTTAAACTTAATGGTATAGTCGTCGATGACCTCCAGCTCCATCGGCGTCCGATCCGGGCCAGTCACATAACGACCGCCGACGCTGGGCGAGATGGTTGTATTCGTCTCATCGTTTTCCCACCACCAACTGATGGCTTCCGTGGTGAAAGGCGTACCATCTGACCACCTCATGCCTTCACGGAGTCGGAACGTCCACTCAGTGGCGTCATCATTGATCTCCCAGGATTCTGCAATGCGTGGCTGCATATTCAGATCCTGGTCATACCAGGCTAGACCATGATCCTTACACTTGGTTGGCCCCCAACGGTCGGAAACCCCTTTGAAGCCACGGCGGAATGTACCGCCATAATTGCCCGTCATTTCTGCCACGGGCATCACCATCGGATTGACTGGAAGACGCTCATCGACAGATGGTAGCTCGCCAGAGGCACCCAGATCAGCCAACATGGGCGCTTCGTTGTAGCTGGATGGTGGAGCAGCAGCCGTTGTATCACTACTGCTACTTTCTTCAGCAGGTGCTTCAGCTACTTCTGCTTCACCAGCGGGTGCAGCGCCGCCACCACAGGCCGCCAACGCAACACTCGCCGTTGCCATTGCCGAAAGTTGCAAGAACTCCCGACGGGAAACATTGCCCTTCCGTTTGACAATTCTCATTGTAATACCTCCTTCAGAGCTAATTGTTATAACAGTGAGATTGATCCAAAAACTCAGTGTTTATTGCATGTTGCGTGATACTAGTTTACGATTGAGAATGGCGAAACTTCAAGCACTCCTTGTCATGCTAAGTCCCCAATCGTAAATCTGAAGTCGTGAATCCTACGCTTCCCAGAAATAGGTCTCGGTATTCAGCAGATGCTCATCGTCTGTTGAGTCATCCAAGGGGAAGCCTGCCAGATAGTTGCGTATCCCATTCTTGACAATGATCGGTGCTGGACGTTCGCCCAGATAGCCGATCATAGGCAGCTCTTCGGCCCAGATATCCAGAATCTGGTAGAACATCTCTGTCTGTTTCGCGGAATCTGGTTCCACTGCAATCTGGTCCCAGGTGTTCCAAATATCCCAAACCCAATGCCCCTCCGGCGGTTCCTCTGCGTTGGGATTCGCATCTCCCTGACGTCGCCAGTGTGCCCAGGCAGCTGCCCAAGGTCGGTCAGGTTGCTCACAGGTCAAATAGTCGGATTCACAAGAGGCACAACCGTGCGGTCGCCACCCCACCAGGCCGCTTCGATCTCGTTGGCGGCATGGTGCTCCTCGTAAAGCGAACGCTCGAAGCCTTTGTATGTAGCTTTAACGCCGACCGCCGCAAAGTACTTGAGTACCTCCTGAATCTCATCTTCGCCTGTCGTACCTGGCTGGGCGGTGCCCTCGACGGTAAAGCTTAGCGTTTCATCGGTTCCTGGCCAAAGGCGGAAACCGTCTGCATCCTTCTCGGCGTACCCCGCGTCGTCTAACAATTGGTTCGCCAGGTCTGGATCGTATTGGATCCAGGCATTGGCTTGATCGGGATAGGCTTGAGGAGAACTCTCCAGAGGACTATATTGACGAGGCGTCATCAAGCCATCCCAGATCAACTCATTGAGTGCATCTCGATCGACAGCAACAGAGAGCGCAATGCGCACATCTCGTATATTGAAGAATTCGCGCAATGGTTCGTTCTTCGTTGTCAAGTTGAGCTGGATCGCAGAATGGCCCGAAGCCGATCCGAGGAAAACACTGTAATCGCCATTCTCTTCGTTTTCTTTATAAAGCGTGAAGTTGCCGATGTTGACGTGGCGAGCCTGGAAGTCAATCTCGCCATTGATGATCCAGAGGTCAAAGACGTCGTTGGTCTCAAAGAGGCGATGCTGAATATCATCCACATACGGCAGTTGGTTGCCATCTGCGTCGACAGCAAAGAAGTAGGGATTGCGCTCCATCAAGAAGAGCTCGTTGGAGAGTTCGTTCTTGGAAACCCACGGCCCTAAGCTGGGCAAATCGGGATTGAGATACCACCAGCGGCGATCGATGTAAAATTCTTCCCAACTATTAAAGCCACCATCTTCTACCTGGGTCTGTAGCGCATCTTGGTCATCGGTTAGCTCCATGTGGAACTGGGACAGATAGTGTCCTGGCAGATAGACTGTGGTGGTTGGGCGGCGCGTCTCAAAGATAAACAGCGGATTTGGATCGGCAAATTTCATCTTGACCGTGTAGTCATCAATTACCTCCAGCTCCATCGGTTTCTTATCTGCACCGGTCGTCCAGGCGTTGCGTAAGGCCGGGTTGATGGTCGTATCGGTGGCGTCATTCTCCCACCACCACTGGACGGCCTCCGTGGTAAAAGGCGTGCCATCGGACCATTTCATACCTTCCCGCAGGTGGAATGTCCACTCACTGGCATCGTCGTTGATCTCCCAAGATTCCGCGATACGCGGCTGCATGTTCAAATCCTGATCGAACCATGCCAATCCGCGATCCTGAATCTTGGTGGGCCCCCAGCGATCCGAAACACCCTTGAAACCCCGACGGAAGGTGCCGCCATACTGACCAACTGTTTCTGCCACAGGCATCACCATCGGATTAGCTGGCAGACGCTCATCGACAGCAGGTAGATCGCCAGAGGCAACCAGATCGGCCAGCATAGGCGCTTCGTTGTAGCTGGATGGTGGACCAGCTGGCGCAGCATCTGCACTCCCGCCTTCGTCAGCGGGTGCTTCGGTTGGTTCTGGTTCGGCTGCCGGTGCAGCCGCATCACCGCCACCACAGGCAGCCAGCGCGACGCTGGCTGTCGCCATTGCAGAAAGTTGCAAGAACTCACGACGGGATACATTGCCCTTGCGTTTGATAATCCTCATTCAAAGACCTCCTTGAGAGTTGGTTGATAGAAAAGTCATGTAATGGTTGGTTAGGTTAATCTAAAAATAAAATACTCATGTAGCATGCGTATTGCGTGTAGAGTAGTGGGTGATACCAGTCGAGAATGTAATCGTGCTACGAGATTCTATTTACTCAGTTGGATACTTAATTTTATTGGATGGCCTCAATTCAGTGAACAGTCATCAATATGTCGGTGAGCAACTTGACTGACTCATTGATTACCGATCCCCTAAATATTAGACATTATAGGGATTGAAAATAGGACACGGATTTTTAGGATGTTCACGAAGTGGGCGTTTCGCCAACACGGATCATCTCAGAATCAATCCGTGAAAGCTGTGTTCATCCGTGTCCCAAATTTTTAATCCTTATCATCTCTATTGATTAATAAATGTTATGAATTAAACCGCAGCCTCTTCCGGCACCAGCCAGGGCGGTTTGGGCAAACCGCGTTCGCTCAGATAGCTGGCATACAAAAAGCGATAGACGTCGCTTACGTAATATTGGGGGTAACGTTTATTGGGCAATGTATCGAGAAAGCGTTCGGCCACCAAATCCGCCATGCGCTCATCCATGCCAGATTCAACTTCGTAATCAAAATAGATCGCCAGATCTTTGTCTGGTTCTTCTATGATGCGTTTGACCTTGAACGATTCTGGATAGCGATGGGCTGGCGAATAGCGCTCCATTAAGAAGGTACCCAGTGCAGCCGAGTTAATGTCGTACTTGTGCGCATAGAGAAAATTAACCGTTTCTTGGGCATCTTCGATTGTTTCCCCTGGAAAACCAAAAAAGAAAAATGTATGGTTCCAGATCCCAATCTCGGCACTATCGGTGAGAATACGATTCATATCGTCAAGCTTCGTCCCCTTGATCATGTGGTCCATAATCGCGTCGGACGCGCTCTCCAACCCAAATAGAATCATTCGGCATCCGGCTTCATAGGCATTGCTCAACAACTCACGTGTAATGACCTTTTCGAAGCGGACACAGCCACCCCAATGGATTGGCGTTCCCTTTGCCTTGAGAATGGGTGCTAAATCGCGGAGATTGCGCGGCGTAATTGCTTCGTCCGAAAAGAAAATGTGGTCGACGCCATATTTTTCTTGCAGCGTCAACATCTGGTCGGCAAGATGTTGGGCACGCAGTTGACTAAAGGATTCCGGCTCGCCATAGCCCACATTACAAAATGCGCACTTGCCAAAATAACAACCACGTGCCGTCAAAAGAGGTAAGGCCAAGACTGGTGCCAAGTAAAGATCTAGCGGTAGACCATCAAAATCGGGCATTGGCAAATCAACGATTTTCTCTGGTGCTTTTCGTTCCGTCACACGAATTTGATCACCATCCCGGTAGATCAAATTCGGTACTCGAGAAAGATCGGACGTCCCCTCGCCTTGCTTCTCTAATGCTTGTACAAGCTCCAGCAGAGGCACCTCGCCATCGAAGACTACCGCGCTATCAAAGAGCGAAAAGATGGCCGGAACTTTGGCCAACTCTTCGCGCAACATGCTGATGTGCGGCCCACCGACCGTAATGTGGCAGTCAACCCCCGACTCCTTAATCAAGTAGCAGAGCGTCATGCCCGCTAGCATTTGAGGCATGGACGGAATTGAGACACCAACGACATCAGGTTGCTCACGCACAATATCGGCTATAATGCCGCGCTTAAAGATTTGTAAAAACATGTTCGTTTCAGGATTACGAACAAGCTCTAATAGTTCGCGGCTGCTATCAACTGAACCTGCGGCTTCGTAGCTTTGTAAATGAAGAGAAGCTGGATAAAAGGGAAGAGAAGCGACCTCTAAACATTCGACGACTGTCTGGAAATTCTGTAATCCAACCGGTCCATCGAAAAATGAAGGGTTCCGCATCCCTTCTTTGGCGTTCTCAACTCGCTGTGCCAAGTGGGAACCATGATTGATTGCCCATTGAATCTGTTCAGGCGATGGCGTCGGAGATTGATGGGCACGACGCCGATGACGTCGATTCGCATACTTTTTTCGTACTTGTTTGGTCGCCCACTCAATGTGTTCTTGAGTAAGAACCTGATCAAAGACCTCTACATTCAGATCGCGCTGAATCACGTCTACGCCATGTTCCCGCAAATAAGCCGTTAAAGTTGGCAATGCCAAATGGGGCATTGTTGGGGTCCAATTGGGAGGGAACAGGAGCATAACTTTCATGATTAGTCACCGACACCGACCAATTCCAAAGTCTCTGCGTAATGGCAACGCACAGTATGCCCACCGTGAACTTCGCGCAATTCGGGCGTTTCGTTGACACAGCGACTTCCGTCACTGTATTTGCAACGGGGGTGGAAATAGCAGCCACTGGGCGGGTTCGCCGGGTCGGCTACATCACCTTCCAAGATGATCGGCTCGCCTCTTTGCCGGGGATCGGGTTTGGGGACGGCTGAGAGCAAGGCTTCGGTGTATGGATGGAGCGGCTTTGTATAAAGTTCTTTGGTTGGCGCACTCTCGACCAATTGACCGACATACATAACGGCAACGCGATCGCTGATATGCTCAACCACGCTCAGATCATGCGCAACGAACAGATACGTCAGACCAAACTCATTTTGCAAGCGTTGCAGCAGGTTTAGAATCTGGGCTTGCACCGATACATCAAGAGCCGAGACTGGTTCGTCGAGCACAACCAACTGTGGGTTCAGCGCCAAAGCCCGCGCAATGCCAATGCGTTGACGTTGCCCACCACTAAATGCGTGGGGATAGCGGTTCATATATTCAGGACGCAACCCTGCCACTTTGAGAAGATCCGCTACCCGATCTTCCAGATCGCGCCCGCTTGCAATGCCGTTGACAAGCAGCGGCTCACCCACATTTTGCAAGAGCGTCATGCGTGGATTAAGCGACGAATATGGATCCTGAAAGACCATCTGCATATTGCGGCGCATTCGTTTGAGATCCTGATTTTCTAACTTGGCCACATCAATCCGCCCAAGGTCTTGATCGGCAAACCAGATCTCACCGCCAGTCGCCTCATAGGCACGCATAATCACGCGGCCAGTCGTTGTCTTGCCGCAACCACTTTCGCCTACTAGGCCCAGCGTCTCACCTTCATGGATATAAAAGCTAACGCCATCCACAGCCTTTACATGACCCACTGTGCGTGAAAAGAAGCCCCGCTTAATGGGGAAGTGCATCTTGAGATCGTTGACCTCCAGGAGAAGCGAATTCGAATTACGTTCGCTTGGCCCATTCTGATTCGTCTGAATAGTCTGTTCTACCTGCGCCACAAATATACTTCCTCTCAGCTTTGTGTAGTTTGATCTCTAAATAAATTGTAATCCTAAAATAATTGCAGCAAACACAAACAATATTAGTGCGCTGCGACCAATGCGAACTAGAAGCTGACCCTTGTTCAGTCCATCTCGTAAATAGCCCTCGAGCATGAAAATCGCAACAACCCAAACTCCTCCAAATAGATAGATTGCCCAGCGATCAATAGAACGAGCAATCCAGTCGTCCCTCATCGTTGACGGATCTTCCAACAGATACGAAGCAATATGGACGATTGTCGATCGGGTCTGTAGAAGAAGCCATACACCCAATGCAGCAAAGATCAGCCAGGTTACATAACAAAGTACAAAATCAATGATTGAGCGTCCAATCGAGGGGGAATTTTGACTCAATTTGTTTAGTCTTCCATTAGAAGGTATCCGAAAAGTGGTTGTGAATCCACCCAAATTCTTGGGCGAAAATCCATCGTTACAGAACTTTTCGAAAAAGCACTTATCATCAGCCCTTGTGAACCTTTGCTGCATCCGCATGAGTGGACAAATACTCAATATCTTTGCGATCCCAAACATTGCGGCCATGTACAGCGTGGATCCCCATCAGTTGACGTTTAAGAGGTGTATCGGCCCAATCAATCACTTCCCGAGGTGGTGTAGAGCTAACCCACTTTTTCACCCAGAAAGGCATGTAGCCGTAAATCAAGATACGTCGATCTTTTTGACTGGTGTTGGCCAGCCCTGTATGCCACGTCAAGACATTCCAAACAATCGCACTGCCTGCGCGTCCCGTGATCTTGGTCAGCCCCGGCATCTCTTCCAAAGTGCCATTGATATACTCTTCACGAGGGGGACGCTCGACTCGCTTGTGCGTTCCCGGCACAAGGCTAAAACAGCCCATCTCTTCATCCTGATCGTCTAGAAAATAAAAGACTTTGGCCTTCAACACAAATCGTGGATGACTCCATTCTGGCCAATCGCGATGCCAGGCAGTATGCGCCTGAGTGCCAGCGTGATGACAATGGGCGACAATCTCCATTGTCTGTACATCAGGTCCCACAACCTCTTGCAGTATGGGCAAAATACGCGGATTTGCAGCAATGTCCAGAAAGATTGGATCATACTTGTATGGATCGAACATTGTATGGGCATCAGGACCATTGCCATAGCCTGGTCTCGCCGTGCCATTCGACACTTCATCGCGCCAAGGTGTTTCTGTGGCCCGTTGAACGCTCTCGTACGCAGCTTGCACCCGGGCAAGACCAAACTCATCAAGAGCGTTTTCGATCATGATATATCCGTTCTGGTCAAACTGTTGACGCTGGGTCGGTGATAGTCCAGAATATTGGGTATCAGACATTCGGAGTACTCCACTCACATCGATGGCTGGGGCAAGGTTATTATACATGCATTCCAAATCGAATCGAAATTTCGATGGGCATGACATAGCAGATGGTGCACAGTGCGTGAACCTGTTAACGTACTGGGTGGGCATGTGCAACAACAGGGGTGAGCTCTCGTTTTTTTATGAAAGTGATTTTTTGATCTCCTGCAATTGATCGAATTCAGGTCGCTGCTTATAAAAATCGTCGAGCGGAAAACAGCCCGATATCATGCCATTGCGCGGCGCGGTTGTACAGTCACTAAAGGTTCGACAAAGGAGCTTGCGTTGAATTGGATTTCCCGCCAATACATCAGCACAAATATTCGGATAGCTCAACGCCATGCGTCCAATGCCAACAAAGTCTGTCACCCCGGTACGCACAACAGCTTGAGCTACGTTTGGAAACCATTCCTGCAGATAAGAATAGCCGGTGCCCACATAGATCAAATTGGGTCGTTGATTTTTCAAATCTGCGGCCGTATTGATCTGCCGAGCGACTCCCACCAAGGGATCTTCTGGTGGTTGATATCCGTCTGATGGTGGAAAGAGCGCGGGGCGCTGAATATGAGGCGTGTAGTATGGGCTACCTGCCGTAATGCAGACAAGTTCCATCCCCAATTCACTCAACAGATCCAGAAAGGCTAGTGGTTCGGTTAAATCAATCCCAATTCCAGTGCCATCTCCACCGAAAGCGTATTTGTAATCGATTCGAGTGGCAGACGCAGGAACGCCACGACGCTCTTCCCCGCCACCAGGTTGAAATGGAATAAAGTCAAAGACGCTGAGACGTACCCCAATCTCAAGCTCTGGTACAGCATTACGGATCCCCGCAACGACCTTGCGCAAAAAGCGCGTTCTATTTTCGAAACTGCCCCCATATTTTCCCGGACGTTCTACGGCGCTCAAAAACTCATGGCCTAAGTAGCCATGACAATGCTTGACATCGACAAAGGCAAAGCCCGCCTCCTTTGCCAAAACGGCAGCCTGTACAAAATCCGTAATGAGCTCCTCAATATCATCATCTGACATGAGAGTCGAGTCATCTGTAATTCCAAATTTTGTATCGAGAATGGGATGGCGATAGAGCGTTTGAGGAGCCAGTCCTTCTTTGGTTGGGCGACAAAAACGACCTGAATGAGTCAATTGGAGACCAATTAACAGATCGTCCGAACGCTCAAAGTGTTCCTCATGCGATTGAACTAGCAACTGACGTAACTCTGACAGCTTCTTGGTTGTTTCGGGTTGAATAACCAATTGGTTCGGATTAGCACGCCCATCATGACGTACGGCAACAGCTTCGCCACCCCAGATCAACTTTGCCCCACTTAAACCAAAGCGCTGCCAACGCCGCCGCACAAGCTCAGAGGGTGAACCATCTTCGTTGCCATCCCACCCCTCCATTGGCAAAATCGCGAAACGATTGCCGATGACATCCTTTTCGCGATAGTAAGGCTGGGCAAGTGGCGCTTCAAATCCTTTTGCAACCTCATTATCAAAAGGAAGGGTGACGTTAAGCCCCTCCAGATACTCTCGAAACGCCTTGGGCGTTCGCAATTGTGCAACACGTCGAATTTTCATAACGATTACAATCTCTTCAGGTGGAAGCCACCATCCACATTGATCACCTCTCCCGTGGAAAAGGGGAGATAGCCTTCGGCGATTGCTACCACAGCTCGCCCAACATCATCTGGTTGACCCCAACGCCGAATGGGAGTCAGCCCATCGCTGATCAAGGCATCATATTTCTCTTTGACGACGCTGGTCATATCGGTTTCCACAATACCAGGTCGGATTTCATAGACATTAATTGCATATTCGGCCAACCGGTCGGCAAAAAGCGCTGTCATCATGCCGATACCAGCCTTTGAAATACAATATTCACCACGTGCCGGGCTACTTGTGTAGCCGCTGATAGAGCCTATGTTAATAATCGCTGGATCTTCTATCACTGCCTCTTCCAACAGACCAATCATGGTATTGGCCACACGTTGGCTGAGAAAGAACGGCCCCTTGAGGTTCACAGCCATGACTTCATCATAACTTTCCTCTCCCACCTCGAGAATGTCCAACCGAATCCGCGGCCCCATCCCCGCATTGTTAACGAGTAGATCGATGCGACCAAATTGGGCCAGCGTCTCATCGACTAACTGCTCTTGGTCGGCGGCAACTGCTACATTTGCCTGCACGACTAGCGTTTGGCTTCCCTGTGCCTCAGCAAGTTGTGCCGTCTCCGCCGCTGCGGTTGCATTGCTGCGATAATTGATAACAAGTGACCAGCCCTTTTCAGCCAAAGCCAAAGCAATGCCGCGCCCGATGCCTCGACCAGCGCCAGTCACAAGCGCAACTTTTTGGTTCATGGCCAGACTTCCTCCAATCCCAGTACCTTGCTGACCGCTTCTAAGAAGAAATATTCACCCCACATGACGCTTTGATTGACGCCCAATCCCAAGGTCTCGTGATACATTCCCTTCATGAGAATACCTTCCCAACCAGGAGTGTTGGTGGCGACAAATTCTGGCTCGGTTAATGTGTCCATGATCTGCAGGGCGTAGTCATAATAGAAACGTGAACGGGTTGCGTCGCCGGTTAATTTGGCCAGATTGAAGAAGCCACTTGCAGCAATGGCTGCAGCCGAACTTTCATAAGGATTTTGTGGCTCAGGCTCGTCCCAATCATTCGGTGGCACACCATGAGCAGGCGTGCGCTCTATATAAAATTGCGCACATGATTCGGCAGTCTCCAGATAGCGTGCATCCTGCGTCATGGCATAGACCGTTCCAAAGCCATAAAGTGCCCAGGTGAGCCCCCGCGCCCATGAAGAATCGTCCCGCCAGCCTTGGTGAGTACTTTGGCGCAAAAAGACTCCAGTTTCCAAATCGAATATACCCTCATGCGAAGTGCTACCATCGCCTCGCACTAAGTATTTACGCGTCGTCAAACAATGCTGATGCGCAATACGTAAGAGAGCTTCATCTCCCGATAGTTGTGCGGCATAGAACACAATGCCCACATTCATCATAATATCGATAAAGCAGCTTTCATCTGCCACAAAGGAGCGCAGATATTGACCCTTCTCTTTAAAGCGCAGTCCCATCGTCTTGCCTGCATGAACGACAACATCGTTCAGTGCCTGGTCACCCGTCAAGTTATACCAACGCTTCCAAGTAGACCAAAAAACAAACCCTAGATCGTGAACAGTGCGGTCATTCTTGCGCTCCTCTACCAATCGAGAGTAATGCTCCGCTTTTTCACGCCAGTAAGCATCGCCCGTATATTGGTGCATAAGCCAAAGCTGACCGCCCAAAAAGCCTTCGCACCAGTTGGTCCAAGCCTCTCCGTCATGTTTCCATTTGCCATTTTCCGTATACATGGAAAAATAGTCAGGGTGTGTCTCAATCAAATTCTGCAACTGCCGTCCGGCAAAGTCGAGGGTCTTACGACATTTTGTCTCGAGTCTTGAAATATCGATCATGAGAATTATGTTTGTCCGTTCTGTTCTAAGTGTCTCATATACGCCGCCAGCGCACTCTGATTGTGGGTGCGGATTACATGTTCAACAACTTCTGGATCACGGGTCCGTAAGGCATCGAATAGTCGCCAGTGATCTTGATGAGCGGTCTGGATTCTGTCGCTGAAGACGCTATCTAGATAATAACGACGCAAGCGATCCCAATGATCAACCACCCAAGTCAAGACATTGCCAACCAAGTGTACTTCGGCGCGCTCGCAAATCAGCTTGTGGAGGCGAACATTGTCCTGAGACCACAATTCTGGCTGCGATACATTCTGATCCATTCTCTGAAGCAAAGTTTCCATCTCCGCTAGGTCTGCTTCCGTCATACGCTCGCAGGCCGCACGAGCACTGACTACCTCGATGGCTTCAAGCAAAGCAAAGACTTCTTGAATCAAGTCGGGATGGATCCCTGCGACCCGTGCTCCCACATATGGCTCTATGGTGACGAAGCCATCAGCGTGAAGCTGCTGCAACGCTTCACGTACTGGAATAGGACTAACGTTCATCTCGGTAGAGAGCTCATCAATGATCAGGCGTGCTTCGGGCTCCAATGAGCCATGCAAAATCTGCTCGCGCAGTGTCTCATAAACAAATTCTTTCTTGCTACGAAACGTTTTCGGCGCGGGCATCAGGTTTTTCCATTGAACTGAGTCTATATGAAAATTTGTCCTACTTTAGCTTATACAGCTGTTGTCTTGAAAATTGCAGCTTGCATGAATCCTACCAGAGGGTCAACCGCCGATTTTCAAACAAAACTCGGTACAGCAACACGACGCTATATCTCTCAGAACGAAGACGGGTCGACCCTTTTCTGAGTCAGTATACTATGTAAAGTGGTCCATTGGGAGAATGGGAGTTCGACGCAAGGGTGATTGTCTATCACGATATGCTGCATCGTATATTATATATGATGATAGGTGAAGTTATTTACATTGTCAAAACCTTGAGGGAAGTTGGCGGAGAGACAAACAACTGATTCTTTGTTTATCCATCAGGGCAGCGATACGGCCAATCCATCTTGATTTGTTGCTCCGCCTAAAACAGCACCATCGGTCTGGAGTGTATAGGTGATGGGAATATCCGTGTTTTTGTAAACAATTATCGTGTATCGACCTCTACCAGACGATTTGAACGCTGCACCCAATTTGCCTTTTTCCGGGCCTAACTGGATAAGACTACCCGATGCGATGTTAACATCCGCAGGTCGTGAACCACCAATCACACGTCGTAGGCCATCGTCATCTAGGATCCAGAAGCTGATATCTTCATCCAATACGTCAACGCCATTCGTATCATACGCCATTGTCACCCGCACAAAGCCATCCGATATTTTGGGAAATAGCTCAAAGTACCGATGTTCGTGAGCCTTAATGAGAAAATCTGTTAGCTCTGATGCGCCGACCGCCGAAGGGGTTGCAGAGATTTCTTGTAGCGATGCCTGTTGAGTTGAACGATCCGACCCTAAGCTATCAGCGTCAGACGCAGGCTGGATCGGAGTTCCACCGCTTTCTGCGGCTTGTATAGCAGCCAACTCAGCTTGAGCCGCCACAGATTCATTTGTCTGAACCAGCCGATCAATGAGTACGCCGCCTTCGACACTAATCGCATATTCTGCGGAAGCTTCTGCATCATTAAACTTTACTTTCTGGTAAAGGCTTGAGTGACAAAGGGCAAACCGAAAGGGGCGGAAAAAAGAATCCACCCTGAAAAAACGAGATAAAATGTAAAAATAGTGCTCGGCTAGTTTAAGCAGCGGCATTGAGGCGGCGATGAGCGAGAACGCCTTTAGGTAAATGGTGTGAAACCGAGGCCTTTTTCCGAAAGTCAGGGTCGAGTTGGTCAGGAGTTGGAAAAGAGCACTCGAGAGAACACGGCGCAGCCTGCCGGGAGTGGATTGAGGCCTCAATCCCAGTAGCCAGTCGGTATGGGAGGAAGAGAAGCGGCTAAATGGGAAAGAAGATTGCCAGCCAGCAGCCCCAGTTCAGGTAAGCGGAAACAAGCCTCATCGGCATGAACAAATTGACGATGTAAGCCAATCATCTGCTTGGAAGCCAAGGGGGGGATGTTCAACAGGCCAGCGTTCCAGGTAGACAAGATAAATGGTTTCAGGCTGCAAAGTCATAACGGTCGCCAAAACCAAAGGTGTGTTGTAGGCCGGATCCTGAATGACGTAAATCGAGTAGGTACGGTTGGCTGTATCCACCTTGGTTGTTCTGGGGACGAGATTGTGCCATGCTTGATAGCAAATCAGGCGACCACTATAGAGAAAGCGACCAGACGAGTCCGGAGTTGTAGCCTCGAGTCGCTTTCCCTTATAGCTGCGAGAGAGCGGTCGCACAATATCACCATATTCAGGTGGTCTGCCTTTTCCTTTGCGTTTGGGTAACTCATTGCGGCGCACTGTGCAGTTAATCGCTTCCCGCAGGACAAATCGGTCTATGCCGCTTTCTAGCATTTCTCTGATTGTAAACCCGGCATCGACCACCGCCACTTCGTCTGACTCCAGTGATTTCTTCGTCTCTTTCAGCAGCTTTTTCCGAAACTCACTTTCCTTTGTTCCAACCGTGCATCTCATGATTGCCTTGAGCAGTGGCACTCGCTTCCCGCCTATCTCCCCGAGCTTATCATCACTAAAGATGATCGGCAATGCCCGACGAGCCGTTGAGTTATAGAGTCGGTTCACTTTCCCTTGCAGCTTCGGTCGCCAGAACCCTGTGATATCTATGCTTTTCACTCGGTACCCTTCTAACTTTTTTTGCCTCCCATTCCCTTTCCACTTCTTCTTGCCACGACCCCAGCAGACTTGTGATATCCCATGATCCATATCGAAAGCTCCACCAGCTTCGCTGGAGCTCCTCATCTTCAAACCCGCTTTCTTTCAATGTGCTATGGATTGCTCCTCGACTTTTCAGAAACGACCCATTCAGCATTGCCCACATCAGACGCATTACATTTACGTTTGTTCCCATCGGCGTTACTTGCAATACATTCATCAGTACTGCTATAGTTATTTCTGGCGCGGTTAGCATTCCTTCCTCCTTTTTGGGTTCTCTACCTTTAGGATGAACTGCTAACCGCTTTTTGTCACATTTCTCACCTCATCTCTTTTCTTTTACCAGAAAGTAAAGTTAAAGATCATGACAGTGTAGGTTCCCCGACCAGAATCACGAAAACCGGCCCACAATTCGTTGTCTTTGTCGCTATTTGGGAGAGGGTAACCAGTGGCGATGTTTACCATTTCTGGTCTCTCTCCCGCCACCATTCTGCGGAAGCCATCTTCCGTCAAGACGTAAAAATTAACCTTGTTCACGAGCGCAGACAAGTCTGATGGTTCATAGCGAAAGTCCAGCAAAACGATGCTATCCCGGATTATTGGCTCCAAACTGAAGTAATGGCGGTCGGGTTGGGGATCTAACAAACTACTTAGTCTTAGGGCCCGTACGGAAGTTAATGCAGCCAAAGGGGGACTAGTACAAAGAGGCATAAATGATTACGCAGATAGAGCCTTGCCCTTGTAGGTCCACTGGAAAGGTTTAGCCATAGTTTGGTTGTAGTAGTCAATGAAAGCGAAAACTTTGTTGCGTAAGTCATCAAGAGAAAGAAAAGAACCTTTGCGCAATAGTTTACGGACCAAAATGCTAATCCAGATTTCAATCTGATTCATCCAGGAAGCATGTTTAGGCGTATAGTAGAAGACAATGCGATGTTCTTGATGGGACAAGAATTCGGCACGAGTCTTCATGGATTCGAGGATGCCAGATTTGCCTTTTACACCAAGATCACAGGTGATGTCCGACTCAGCGGCCACGTAGCGAACAAGAGATTCGGAGCAATGGATGTTGAGATTATCAACCACGATATGCCAACGTTTGATGTGAGGGTGTGCCTCAACCATCTGGCGAATATGTGCAACATAATCGTGCTCGGTGCGGGTGGGTTCAGCAGTGACCCAGAGAATGCCACCCAAGGCAACATTGAATGTCAGGATGAAGGCTAAGGTGCCATGACGGATATACTCATGCTCAATGAGACGGTCTTTGCCAGGGACAGTTGGACGATCGGGATATTTCCTTTCGAGGGCTTGAACCCCTGTCTTTTCATCGTTGGAAACAACGAGTTCACCCTTCTTCGCCAGTTCAGAAGCACGGGCATAGAGGTCATTGATGGTTTGGCTCTTCACCTCAAAGAGTTCATCCTTGGGCGTGTTTTGCCAGTAGCGACTCATATGGGGCCGAATTGATGCATCTTTTTTAAAAGCCTCGCCGCATGTCTGGGTGAGATACTTTCTACTATATTTCGCTTGACCAGTTCGTCGGCGATTTCTCGCCCTGTCCATTCGCTGATGGGACGCCCGCACTTCTCTGGCGATTCACAGGCCAAGGCTTCCAGTTGGCATCTTTGGTCTGCCGTGATTACGGACGGTGCCCCAGGACGTGGCAGGTCTTCCAACCTCTCTTGCGCTGTGAGTTCTTCCAGCGGTATCGCTTCTAGAGCTAGCCATCTCTTTTTTCCAGTTGAAGACCGTTTTGCGAGACACGCCCACTTCTAGGCTAATTGTCCCAGAATCTTTACCCGCAGCTGCGTACAAAATTATCTGCGCTCGCTTGACCATCTGTTGGCCCGTTGTGTGCCCCTTGACTAACTGCTCTAGACCTTCTTTCGCTTTTGGGCTTAGTTCGATTTTTTCGGCTTCTGGACCTGGCATCTCTCTCTTTTTCTCCTTCTTTGGGATATTATCGATGCCTCCAGTTTACATAACTCCTGCAATTATCTATGTAATCATTTATGCCTTTCTGTACTAGCTCTTTGGCCCGTGCAAAATCTCCACTACATCGGGTCACGTCGGCTAATTTGCCTAGTGTCAAGTCTATATAAAAATGGTGTTGATGTTCTCGATAAATGCGCAGCGCAGGCGTCAACAGACGTTCTGCTTCTTCATAGTCACTCAATCCAGATGCAGCATCGGCCAGGTGTGAAAGCATCCGTGCTTCTAAGAGGCTGAACCTGGCTGTTCGAGCAAGCTCCAACGCCTCTTGCGCCAGTTCTCGCATGCGGTCAAACTGTTGCTGGCGACCGGCGACGAGGGCCAACCAACCCCAAGGCTGGCACAAGATGTTCCATCGCTTCAGATTGTCGGGACAGGGCCACACTTTCATGTAAATCCTTCTCCGCCGTGGCTAAATCATGTAATGTTATCTGAAAAATACTCTGGAAATTCAATGCTTTTGACAGCGCAATATCGACAGACCGGTCTCTCTGCGGCACTGATCGCAGCCGCTGCACCGCTTGGGCCGTAAAGTGTAGTCCCTGATGATATCGAGCGTTGATCGCATAATAATTTCCCAAGCTCTCTATAAACTGATCGACAACATCAACCGGTTCCTCTTGAAGCGCATAGTCCCAACTCGCCTGGATATTGTGAATCTCCTGACGGATCCAGATATAGACTTGGCCCTGCCGTTCATTCAAGAGATCCGGCTCTAATGCCTGCAGACGGTCGGCAAAATAGCAGCAGAATTGGTGTTGTACCGGCTCTGCTTCTGCTGGCTGCTCCGCCAACTTTTCTTGGGCAAATCGTTGGATGAGATCGTGCATATTGTAGCGTCCAGACCGAATAGACTCACCCGAACGTCGCAGCAACGACTTATCCGCCAACCGCACAAGCATAGGCAATGACACGCCAGTGATCTCTTTGGCAACGTCGTAGGTAAAACCACCCTGAAAGAGCGATAGCTTACGCATGACTTCCTGCTCATCCGCCGCAAGTCTTTGCCATGTCTGTGCCAACACGGCCCGTATGCTGCGGTGGCGTTCGGGCACGTTTTGCAATGATGTCGTCAGGAAGTCGAGGCTCTGTTCAATTTCCTGGGCAATCTCGTGACAGGACAGGGTGCTGACCCAGGCGGCAGCCAATTCGATCCCCAACGGTGCCCCGCCTACGAGTTGACAGATGCGTCCAATATGGTTTATCTCGTCATCTGTGGGATTGAACATTGTCTCTGCTTGACGAGCGCGCTGAAGAAAGAGCTGAATGGCTGGGTAGCCAGACACACTGTCATGCTCTTCAATCCGCTGAGGAAAACCCATCCCCTGGAGTGTAAAGTTCCACTCTTCTTGTAGATTGAGTCGTTCACGTGAAGTCACTAAGAGTTGAACGTTCGGGGCGGATGTGACGATATCAGCGAGTAATTCAGCTCCATCGAGCAAATGTTCGAAGTTGTCCACCACAATGAGAAGATGACGTTCTCGCAAATAGGCCAATAGTTGGATCTTGGGATCTTGGCGTCCGGAAAAGGTTAAGCCAAGCACATCGGCAATCGCCGACACAATCAAAATCGGCTCGCTCACAGCAGCAAGCCCCACAAAGTAGACTCCGTCGTCAAACTCCTCTTTCAAACCCGAAGCGACTTCGATTGCTAGACGCGTTTTTCCGATACCGCCTGATCCAATCAGTGAAAGCAGCCGGCACTCTGGTTCCTCTCTCAGCAACCGACAGATCTCCACGACCTCTTCTGAACGTCCAATGAAAGAAGTAGATGGGGTCGGAAGATTATGAGAAGGTGCCGTGAGCCCTCTAGAAGTCACGAGATTTTCAGATGATGGTGCGCTTGATTGAGTCTGGGAGTGACCGGCCGTGTGTCCCTCAAGCCTTGACGGTCGCTTGCTTTGTGCAGGTTCGACTCGTTCAATCCCACCTACACGAATCTGATTCGCCAGTTCTGTCGTTGCCGCATCGGGCTCAATGGCAAGCTCCTCTGCCAGAATGCGTTGACAGATCTCATATTGAGCCAGCGCGGCACTTCGCTGACCGCTTTGGGCCATCATCAGCATGAGCTGGCGGTGCGTCTCTTCGCGCCACGGTTCAAATCCCAAAACATGACGTGCATGGCGAATCGCACACACAAACCTCCCAATCCTGATAACACCACGAAATACATGTGCATTATCCAATGAAAATCGACCGCACGTTTGTGCATTTTGCACGATGCGCAATGCGCAAAACTCAGATATAATAACAATCAGTTGTTGATGGTTCTGGGGAGCGCCTTCAACAGCGAATTGGTGTCCTCCTTTGGTTGGTTTTCTCCTTTGTACCACTTGGATTCCTCCAAGCAGGCCTGTCGTTACGGGAAGTGAGCGACAGGCCTCGTTTTTTTTGATTCGTTTTATGGCCTATCCACAGCAACATATGATATGATAGCAGTGTATGGCAATATAAATCCGATTGACTCACCTAAGTGCTTATCCGAAAAGTTCTGTGTCGATCCGTTCTGACTCGAGAAGTTGGTCGGACTCACAACCACTTTTCGGATAGGTTCTAAACTAAGCATTGTCATGCCGTGCACACCCAACTGCACCAGATGATCACAACAACAAGCTGTATTTGAATGAATTGGAAAGGATATACCATGAAACAACGACTCGTTGTATCGTTCGGGGCTATTATCGTGCTTGCGCTCCTCATAATCGCTATTTTTCTACCTTTTTCTCAAATGAGGGCGTTTGCTATTCCTGTCTTTACTGGCGATGCTCCAGCTGATTTTACTAGCCCCAACGTTGTTAGAATCGATGATCCCAACGGACGAGATGTGGGACTACCGCTCCAATTTCCACCTGAGCGGATCAGTGGCTGGGATATGAATGCACTCTTTATGGAATATGATTACGACACTGACGTCCTCTACGTCGGTATTGATTGTTTTGAAATCTGTGGTGATGCTGACAGCGATGGCGATCCAGGCACAAATGGCCCGATTCTCGAGGAGGTAATGGGAATAGACAATCCTGACCTGGGTGGAACTGAATCATTTACCTTTTTAATCGATACGGATAATGACTGTCAACCAGGAACGACAGGTGACTTTGAAGTTGTTGTAGGGGTTGCCATAGAAGAGGATATCAGTTCTTTCGCAGCCTATAATTTTAATGGATCACCGTTAGCACCGGGCCTTGGCTTTGGTGAACCATTAACTAATACAGTCATCCTCTTCGCTAGCCCCAATATCACTGCGCCTGATCTTGAGTTTAGCATTGCTAATTTTTCTGATCTACCGGAATTCGACTTCACACCTGGAGAAGCATTTGATTTCCAGATCGCTGTCTTTATGGGGTCAATCGAAGATGATGGGATAGGCGAGGATCATCTACCAGGCAATGGTGAATGTACATCCGTTCCGCCTTTTGTGACACCAACACCCACGCCGACTGAGACTCCTCCTGATACAGCAACCCCAACCATTTCGCCAACGCCCACACCAACTGATACGCCGACAATCACGCCGCCACCCGAACTACCACCAACAGGACCGAATGCTTCAGCAGAACTCAACAATAGCTACAGTGCATCTGCAGAGACGGGTCCAGTAATGATGCCAGTTCATGCAAATCCACCAAATTGGCTGCGGATCCCAGCGATCGATCTCGACGCGGCTGTGGAGCCGATGGGATGGTATGCGAAAAAAGATAATAGCGGAAAATCCGTTTCGCAGTGGCAGGTTGTGGATGACGCCGCCGGATGGCACAGCAACAGCGCATCACCAGACGAGCATGGCAATGTAGTAATCAGCGGGCACAACAGCATCGGTGGCTCCGTCTTTGCAGATTTACACCAAGTGCGCGCTGGCGATAAAATTCTCGTCTGGCAAGACAAGCAACATCATCTCTATGAAGTTTCGCAGACGTTGCTCCTTCCTCAACGCTTTGTCTCCGAGGAGCAACGGGCCCAGAATGCGTCATACATCGAAGACTTTGGCGATGCGCGACTGACGCTCGTCTCCTGTTGGCCAGCCCACAACGATACGCACCGTATCGTTGTCGTTGCTCATAAGGCAATACCGAGTAAGCAGAACATATATTGATAAGGCCTTTGTCATCGATTTGGCTAGGGTAATCGCGGACCTTAAAAAAGCGGTGTTATTTATCGAAGGGGCCACACGCAATCCCGGATTGGACCACTCAATGATCCGCTTAAGAGAGAGTTCTTGGTCCAATCGGGATTGCTCGTCTCATGGACATGGCCATCTAGACTTGCTTGTGATCTTGGCCGCAAAATATGCGATTGCCCTGTCGATTTGGCTAGGAGCCCTTGGCGTTTGACAGCCCTCACGATGAAAAGGAACGCTCAACGCAACCAATGCTCTGAGGGTGCACTCTAAATGTCAACGGAACCTAATTGTAGAACATACAGCCTGTGTGTTCGCGACACCGACGAAGAGATTTTGCCATTGTATCGGAACAATGATTGACGCCTACCGACAGTACCTGACTATTCACCAAACGATACGATCCGCCCACCATCAGCCGCTTCATAAGCGGCCAAAATGACGCGCAATGTATCTGTCGCCTCGGCAACCGAATGAAGCGGTTCGTATCCATGTTCGATGGCGTCTACAAAGTGTGCAATTTCGGATTGGATGGTCCGGCCGCCACCCCAATTACCAAACTCGACGGTCGCTGGCTCGCTGAATCCCACGGGGAGAAAATGCAGACGGTCACGTTCGCCCCAAAGCTGACCGAATTCGCCCATGATCGCAAAGAGCAATGGTCGTCCGCTGGGCGCACGCACAGCCCAACTTGTAAAGATGTGCCCTTGCAGACCATTCTTGAACTTCACCAGCACATCAGCCGTATCTTCTTCCTTGAGTGGCAATCGATGAGTGCCCATCATTGACACAACTTGGTACGGCTGTTGCCCCGCCAGAAAGAGTAACCGGTAAGTTGGATGGTAGCCAGTGTCGATCAATTCACCACCGCCCATCTTCTCTGGGTCGCTTCGCCATGTATCGCGAAAGACACTCTCTGCAACGCCCCACTTGGCTTTGTCCGGATTGAGCTGCGTCATTCGTGCTGAGCAATCATAAGAGCGAATCATGTAGACTTTGCCCAATGCTCCATCGAGAAGCATCTGTTTTGCCCGTTGCACAGCAGGAAAAAAGAGCTGATTGTGCGCCGCCATCAACGTTACGCCATTGGCCTCCACGGCTTGGGCGATCTTTGTCGCTTCGTCCAAATTAAGACAGAGTGGCTTTTCGGTCATCACATGTTTGCCAGCCTCGGCCGCCGCTACGATGGCGTCACAATGTAAATGGTGGGGCAGTCCAATATCGACGAGATCAATTGATTCATCTGCAAGAAGTAGCCGATAGTCCTCATAAATTGCCACCTGATAACCAAGCTGTTCTGCCCGTCGCTGTGCCGCCTCCTCCGAAATGTCGGCAACAGCTACAACATGCGCGCGATCGGTGATCTTCTTCCACCCTTCCACATGGCCACCCATAATCCCACCGCAGCCAATCAGTCCAACATTGAGCATAATTGTTCCTCTTCTTCGTATGATATGTGGTTCACTCTATAAGTCCCTTTACCAGAATTGAATCGATCCTCTATCCACTATCGCCCGTTTCCAGCCCACAATCGCACAAGAAACTGCGCATTATTCACCTCAAAATCGGGGGCACGCCCCACATGTTGACGCATCAAGCGAATCATGCGTGGAACGCCGGAACCGAGACGATTGACATACCCTAGGTTCAACAGAATGCGGGCGATTGTCTCGTTCCTTGGTTTGCTATAGTGAGTGCGAATGTTGTCCAGGGTCACGCTATTGGGGAGGGTGCCTGGACTGCGGATCTCAATACGGTCATCAAAGATATAGAGCAAAATCTGGGCGCTGTCCAGGCTGTAATCACGATGAACGACTGCATTCACGATTGCTTCGCGAATCGCTGGTCTTGGGTATTCGCGACGATCGGTTTGACGCACACCTTCAATCACGGTTGACAATCGCGTATTGCGCAAGACAAACGCCCCGTGATCTCCTGACGATCGATAATACATTCAGCCGCGTCCAAACCTTCCCAACGAACAGCGCTAATATATGCATGATATAGAAAATCTTGAGGCCGCTTGCCAAATAAGAGAAGACCAGCCAAGAGAGCCTTAGATTTCCACGTTGATCCATTACCATGAAGCGCATGTTTGACAAGGTAGAGACCAAGGGAATACCAGCTTCCTCAAAGGATTGTTCATAAATACGCTGAAAGTATTCTCCAAATGAATTTAGGTCCAACTGTTCTACACTAGTTTGTGCGACGGGGATTTCATCATAATGTACCAAACTGGCTGCCTGCAATAAGCGCGCTCGCTCGTGCGGTGTACAGAGTCGTTTGGTCGAGCCAACCCGGATATAACATTGGCCGCTGTTATTCTCATGAGGAATCTCGATTCGACGCGGCACTTTTACGAGAATGATTGTTTGGCCAGAACCAGACACAATGCGTTCGAGCGCTGGACTTAAAGGTGGCACGCAATTATGGCGGGCAATGTTCGCAATCGCTTCTTCAACACTTTGCGGGTCATCCAGTCCGACAATGGTGCCATCGTCACCCACGCCTACAAGAATTTGCCCACCATCAACATTGGCAAACGCAATCATTTCACCCGCAAAGTCACTGCGTTGACTGATGTCGCGTTTGAATTCGGTGAAACTGTCTTCACCGCCCGATATAATTGTTGCGAGTTCTGTACTATTCATCATCAACATCTCGAAACTGATACAGTGTAATCGAAGTTTTGATCGGGTATCGTAGGTCCCGTCTCTGGTAGGACAAGCGTCAAGATAGCGCGCCCTTCCAAGTGAAGATTCAGAATTCTTAGTACCCGTCACTTCAGAGAAGTGACCTACGATTGACTCGCCTCTAAATTGTCATTTCTGCGATCACACGCATAATACGTTATAAATAAGGCAAGTTGCTGGGTTGTTCATCTTGTCAATCGGTGCAACGGCAGGGCAGATTCGTTGGTGATGCGGAACAAATAAGCTGTAGAAAGTCCTACGACCTTTTACAAGCTGTTTGTTCTACTGTTCTTTGATCAGAATGTCACCTGCTGCGGATAGTCCTTCAATTTGCTGTTTGGTAAATCCATATTCAAGCAGCACTTCACGCGTATGTTCACCGAGCAATGGCGCACCTCGCCGGACCGACTCTGGCGTTTGCGAAAATTTCACCGGTGCACCAACGGTTTTGACCGTTCCCAGCCGGCCGTGTTCTACGTCAACGATCATGTTGCGGGCGGCAGTTTGTGGATCTGCATGCACTTCGCCCATCGATAGAACAGGACCAGCGGGAAGCCCAACCGTATCAAAGATCTCCAGCCACTCGGCCGTGGTTCGTGTGCGGAAGTAAGGCTTTAGTTGTTTGACAAGTAGCGGTAAGTTGGTTAGGCGACCGGCATTGTCGTTGAACCGCTCATCTTCACCCAACGTTGCTGCATCGAATGCTTTGATCAGCTTTTCCCAATTCGATTGGTTGGCGGCACCGATATTAATCCAACCGTCTTGGGTTTGAAATGCCTGATAGGGTGCCATCAGCGGATGAGCTGAGCCAAGTGGACCAGGGGAAACACCTGTCGCGAGACAAATTGCCGACTGCCAATAGGTATGCGTAATCCCAGCTTCGAAGAGCGACGTGTCAATTATTTGGCCTTCACTTGTCTTTAACCGGTGAATATAAGCAGCCAATATACCCATTGCACCCAGAATCCCAGCCGTAATATCGGTGACCGGAGCACCTACTTTGACAGGTCGTCCCGATTCATTTTCTTCGGTCGGCATCTCGCCCGTAATGCTCATTAGCCCACTCATCCCTTGCGCAATCAGATCGAAGCCGCCTCGCTCTGCATAAGGTCCGGTCCGACCAAAGCCAGAAAGGGAACAGTAAATGAGTCCAGGATTCTCCTCTTTTAACCTCTCGTAACCCAAGCCGTAATGTTCCATTGCTCCTTTGCGAAAGTTTTCTACGAGGACATCGGACTGACGTATCAGATCACGAACAACCTGCCTGCCATCTTCGCTACGAAAGTTGACAGCAATGCCCCGTTTATTGCGGTTCATCATCATAAAGGCGGCCGACTCGCCATCTGGTGTAGGCGGAATTGTTGGTGGAATGGTGCGACGCGTATCATCTCCAGCAGGCAGCCGTTCTATCTTAATGACGTCGGCCCCCATATCGGCTAACATCAGACCGCACGTGGGACCAGCCATAATGTGGGTGATTTCGATTACTTTTAACCCATGCAAGGGGCCATTCAAATTTGTGGAGGTAGTCATGAATTCCTCAATTCGATGAGTGAGTTATGATGATTCCTAGTGTCCTGTGAACGCCGGCTTGCGCTTCTCGACAAAGGCGCGATATCCCTCTTGATAATCATCAAAGCTTGCGCTGGCAAATCCTTCATCGAATTCTTCTGCGGTCAAAGGGCGCAGCTCGAGCAAACGACGGGCAAACTTTTTATGTAGGCGATTGGAGTGAGGGGCACCATCCGCAATTCGCCGTGCCGACTCATAGACACTCTTTTCGAGTTCGTCGTCAGCGACAACGCGCGTCACCAGATTCTTCTCTTTTGCTTCTTGGGCACTAAAGACTCGACCTTCGAGGAGAATTTCCAGAGCAGTTGCTCGACCAACTAAGTCAATAAGTGCTTCAATCTCGGGATAAGCCATAATGACGCCGATGCGATTGATCGGCACGCCAAAGCGACTAGATTCGCCACAAATACGCAGATCGCACATGCAGGCCAACTCTAATCCTCCACCAACACAGATACCATTGATCATTGCGATGGTTGGATGATGACAGTCACGAATTGCACCCATCGTATCGTGCATGATTGTGCCATATGCTCGCGCCTGGGCCACATTGGATCGCTCGGTCTCAAATTCTTTAATATCAGCTCCAGGCGAGAATGCGCGATCTCCGGCGCCGCGCAAGACAATACAGCGTATATCGTCGTCTGCCGAGAGCGCCCGCATTGCCTCGCCTACCCCAACCCACAGCGCTTTGCTCAAGGCGTTTAGCTTTTCAGGTCGGTTCAAAACAACCGTAGCAATATCGTCATCGCGTTGTATGAGAACAATTTCAGTCATGAAGGGTTCCTCAGATGAATGATCTATTTTTGGCTCTTTGAGGTTTTGTGTGGTTTTCGGTTGGTTTGTTCACCAACCATCTAACCAACAAACCAACCGAAAACCACACAATTTCTCAGACAACTCTATTTTTCTTTATTGTTCGGGTAATGGCCCGATCAGCCAATTACCAAGAGCATTTGGGTCTTCGCTCTTATAAAACTCCTCGATATGGCGCAACCATTCACTTCTCGTCAGGAATCCATAGCGGCGCACATCAAGATGTCGGAAAGCTGCCCGTGCATCCTCTTCAGACACATTGTGACACATAAGGCTAACCACAAACTCTTCCTCACTGACTTTGCCGTCGCCATCTGTATCAGTCACTTCAATGATCAGTTCTGCATTCGTCAGGATGATAGAATCAAAGACCTCATTCTGCCGAAGCAGCACGTCATAACGCGCCAAATACTCATCAAGTGAAACGACGCTATCGCGATTGTTATCGGTATAGCGACGCAGCAGATCCCAAACAGCCATGTAATTTGCGTAGATATTTTTGTAGGCGGATGAATCACTGGACAGTCCATGACTCTTCGCTAGATTGTTGACAACTTCCTCATAATCTTCTCGACTCAGATATCCATCATTGTTCACATCATAGAGATGAAACAGTCGCGTCAATTTGGATTTTTTGGCATGGTTCAAAGTGAAGTACAAGTACCTTTACAATTGAATGAATAAGAGATGAGAGATAAGCACAGTAAAGTCAGCACTGAGTCGTCAGTGCAGGAATGTGGGTGGATGAGTTGTGCGACTAAGAGGCGGGATAGCCGAGTAAGGTGAGCCAATCGGCGTCATGGGTGTGAATGCCCGCCATCTGGAATGGGCTTAGGCCCTGTCGCTTGCCCCGCTGATAGACCCGCATGTTGTGCCAAAGGGTGAAGAGATTGAGATAGCGTTGCAAGGCAGGGAGGTCAGGCAAGGTACGGCAGTTGTGAAGGAAGCGCTTGAGCAAGCCATTAATGCACTCGATAAGGCTAGAGGTTCGACAAGCGGCATCCAAGCGTTGGGTAAGTAGCTGTGCCAGTCGCTGACGTAGAGGCATCTGGTAAATCAAGGTTGCCAGTAACTCCTGAGCCTGTTGGGCGAGGCGACGGAAGGGTAGATGGCCATTGATGAGAGCTTGCTGTAGACGCCAGGCCCGTGCCACGGTCCGCTCGAAGTGTTGTGCCACCTCGGAGGTTGAGCAGTGCTGAAGCAGGTCGGTGCGCAAGGGTTCAAGTGAGCTGTTTAACCAGTCGAGTGCCGTGAGAAGTTGGTGCTGATGTTTGCGCAGGGTCTTGTACCATTGCTGGACTCGGTGGTAGTCAATCGTCGCCATCATCGTCAGGGTCTCCTCAAGATACCAGTGGGCGGTTGTGGCGTCACGGATTTCACCGCTCCGCCAGTCGACGAGTTCGAGGGCATCACAGAAATGGTCAAGTACACAGGCAAAGGCGGCGTGTTGGGCATAGCGTTGTTCTTCCTTGACCACTGCGGGGATGTATTTCTCCACAAAAAAAGGTCTCATCCCATGCCTTCGCCAGTTTTTTCTCCAGGGTCAGAACTTGCTTGGTGGCTCGCAAGGCACTCCGTTCCAAGTCACGCAAGACTTGGCTCCCGTCTCGTTCGATGTGCCATGTGTCTTTCTGCACCGCAACATCAAGGCCGATTTCCTGCTGCGACTTGGGATACATGCGAGCCATGTCCTCGACCAGACCGGCGATTTGGACGCCTTGTTCCTGCGCCTGCAGCAAAGCCAGACCCCATGTGTCAGCTTGGCGGTCTTCACACGCTTGCGTCAACAGAATGGTTGTACTCACTGGGTCAATGACCAACAAGATGGGCGTTCCCTGAAAGAAGGTCTCATCACGTGCCACCATCACTGCACCCAGCGGACTGGTATCGATGTTGGCTAGCACTTCACCCGCTTTGTCTCCCGCATCATTCAGCAACCCGCTCAGCCAACCAACACTGCGTGACTCTTCCAGCGCTTCGCACAAGACCTCCTGCATCGGTCGCAACGCCATCTTGCCTGGAAACGCCGCCGTCAGCACCGTCCGTTCCAGACGATACGACGACACCAATGGGGTGGCTACCTCCACAACGTCATCACTATTATTCAGACGTTGCTTGACTCGGGCCGAAAGGCCGTAGAGACTCGGTCGTGACAGTCTAAATACGTCGGACATCCAAGTCACGATCCCCCACGGCCTTTCGGCACCAGGAATCGACATCACCGTACTCATGAAGAGAATGTCTGACACTCCCAGATGAGGCAATTTCGGGGCTATCTCTGTGGCTGGCGCATTGCCTAGCGATTGATAGACGCTTTCCAGCGGCTCCGGCCAACATGCTGCATTTGAGTTGACTTCAGTGTACAATTTCATCGGAAGGTTGTCTCCTGTTACTTTGGTTGATTTTGCACTCACCATTTTACAGGATGACACCTTCTTTTATTCATTCAATTGTTAACGTACCCTCTATCACTTCTGAATCACGCCGATTTTTTAAATTCACTTAACATATTTCTGCCTCGAACGATTGACAAAGCCTTGCACAGAGACTATTATACTCAAGTTCTTTACGAAAACAGCAATTACCGACGCTCCTCTTTGTGAGACTTGACCAAAAGCTAGTCTGTTTAGGCCAATCCAAAAAATAAAATATACGCGAGAAGGTGTTAAACTAGCTCTCCAAAAGGAGCAAAAATGACAATCTCGCCAGAAATGGTTGAAGTCTTGAAAGAGACGAAGGCCATGTTAAGTGGATACGAAAGAAGGCACTTCATGGCCCAAACGGTCAAAACGATATGCGAAGGGAGTCCGACGAAAGCAGAACGAGAGTTGGGCTGGAATCGGGCGACGATAGCCGAAGACCATATCCCCACTTTACTGGCCGATATGGTTGAAATCGCCGATCAATTCAGCCAGACCGATCCCACCTTTCGACCCCCCCAATTGTACACTCGACTAACCGCCGCCGAAATGCGTACCCAGCTCATCGAGCAGAAAGGATACACAGATGAGGAATTGCCTGGCGAAGAGGCCATCCGCTTGAAGCTCAATGAGTTAGGCTATGGCTCAAACCGGGTCAAAAAAAGTCAACCAGTGAAAAAGATCCCAGAGACCGATGCGATCTTTGATAGAATTCATCAGATCAATCAAGAAGCGGATGCAGACGAGACGGTTCTGCGCCTCTCTTGGGATGCCAAAGCGACGATTTTACTTGACCGTTTCTCGAGAGAAGGGATAAGTCGAGTGGTTGTCAAAGCGCTCGATCATGACTTTCAAGATAAGAAGACCGAGAAAGTCACTCCTTTGGCATTTACCTCCCTTCAACCAAGGAACTCTTTCTTTACTTGACTCAGTCGAAAGTGACGAGTGACTGTATTGTCGACTGCCTGATTGATTTTGGGAAAGCGTACGTGAACACTTTCCTCACGTCAAGACCCTCGTGATCAATCAGGACAATGGTCCCGAAAATCATACCCGTCGGACTCAGTTTATGTATCGTCTCACTCAGTTTGTTGAGCACTATCGTCTCTATTCAGCTCGCCTGCTACCCTCCTTATCACAGTAAATACAACCCCATCGAACGGGTTTGGGGCCATCTTGAAAACACTGGAACGGTTCTCTTCTCGATTCTCTTGAGACCGTTCTCAATTTTGCCGTTCTTTTCGCTTTAACCAACTACAACCCTTCGTTCACCTGAATTCCACTCTTTATGAGACCGGCGTCAAACTCACTCAGAAAGAGATGGACCGTTTGGCACAACGCTTCCAACGTTTACCTGGTTTAGAAAAATGGTTTGTCCTTATTCCCCCTCTCCATTCTCTCGTTCGCGTATAATTATTTTTTTGGTTTAGCCTTAAGGTCAATACGTATGAACTCTGGTCCAACAGGATCCCAGGGGATTGACAGGAGAAATCGAACCATGAATGCGCTGAAGGAATTGAAGAAGAGGCAAACAATCCTTCAATCTCTTTAAAGTGAGCTCTGTATGAAACCCGTAATAGTGACATTTGTCACCCTAATTGACAATTTCAAGGGTTTGTAGAGGGTTCGCACCTCAAATTTGTCATGTTGTAACCTTTTTGACGCTAACAGACCCTCAGAGGTGTTCTAAGGACTCGCTTGTATAGGGTTTGAACACCCAAAATCAGGGACCAAGGTGACAAATGTCACCATACGTAGTTTGATTCGTTTGGCAGGAGCAAGGAAAACTACTGTTTTCATCACAACCGCACTATAGTTCCTTCATGGTAAATATGGCTCCTTTATTTGTCAACCCTTTGAGATCCGATTGAGCCTAAAATCTTTACTAATGAGCATTTAGAAAATAATCCCGTAAACCAAGTTCAGTAAGCACGCCCCGTGCGGGTCTTGACGGAACGCAAGCCGCACGGGGCGTGCTCGCTGGACGTTTGCCGAAATAACTATTTAACGTTCATAAGTAAGATCAGATAGAAACCAATCATTTTTCACGAAGGAGACGAACAACACCAAGAGAGAGCCAACCTTCGTGTTTCTTCGTCCACTTCGTGGATGAATGGTCCGTTTTCAAATTGACTCCACTTTAGTAGTGGTTGGGGAGTGGAGATTGCTGATAAAAAACGAACGTTTCCCATAAGGCTCATCTATAGAAAAGGTCTTTCTTCCAGAAAGTGTGCAAATAGGCGATCAAACTGCTGAACGATCAGTGAATTGCATATTTTCATCTGATGAGCGTCCCATAAATGATAAGGATAGTCTAATGGAATATGGTACCATCCCCGGTATAGACAAGCCGATTTCGCGGCTTGTGCAAGGAGCAGTCATGATCAGCACGGATCGGCTCGAAGAAAGTTTCGAGCTGTTGGATGGTGTGTTTGCGCAAGGTTGTACAACATTTGATACGGCCAGCAGTTACGCTGGAGGCGAATGTGATCGCACATTGGGGCGTTGGATCAATGAGAGAGGAATAGAAGATAAAGTCGTGATCTTGGGCAAAGGCGCTCATCACAATCGGGATCGTGAACGCGTCACCCCCTTCGATATCACGTCCGATCTCTTTGATTCGTTGGCGCGCCTAAAAGTGGATAAGATTGACCTCTATGTGCTACATCGCGACAACCTCAGCCTTCCAGTGGGGCCGATAGTAGAGATTTTAAACGAACACCATGATGCTGGCCGGATTGGTGAATTCGGCGGCTCCAACTGGAGTGCAGCTCGGATTCAAGAGGCGAATGAATATGCGGACAAACATGGACTCAAACCCTTTGCTGTGAGTAGCCCCAATTTCAGCTTAGCTGTCCAGATTAAACCACCTTGGCTGAACTGTGTGAGTATCAGTAGCCCCAGTAGATCCAAATTTGGCGTTTTTGGCGATTTTCAGTCGAGATTGCAGGGATTTTGGAGTCATTTATTCAGATTTCGGTTACAGAAAACAACCTATTTCATATCTGAAAATCGCCCAAATCTAACGCAAAAACTAGATATCGACCGGCAAATTTGTATTTATGTCAACTGTTTAGCCAGAATTCTCTCTCAAAACCTGAAATTTGGATCTACTGAGCCCAGAGCGAGCATCAGAACGCACTTGGTACGAAGAACAGAACTTTCCGCTCTTCACTTGGTCGAGTCTAGCTGGAGGCTTCTTTAGTGGGCGCATTACGCGCAACAACGTTGATAGCTTTGAAGAGTATCTCGACAAACTCTGTGTTGAAGTCTACTGTTCTGAGGAAAATTTCGAACGGCTGGATCGAGTTCAAATATTAGCAGAAGAAAAAGGGCTGAGCATCCCTCAAATTGCCACGGCCTACGTCATGAGCGTCCCGCTCAACATTTTCGCCCTGGTTGGGTGTCGAACGGCGGATGAATACAAGGCAAATGATGAAGCCATGTCACGAAAGCTAACGCCGGAAGAGATCGCTTGGTTGGAGCTAAAGAGCGATAGTCGGTGATTTACGAGTTTGGATTTACGAATGACGAAATGGTGAGGGGGCAGGCAATGAATTGTACTACTTGGAATCATTTTCTGATACACAAACACATCAGTTACCATGTCGAGCAACATGTTTCCAACACCCCTCATTAAAAATTCAAGATGAACCTTCACAGTTCACAATTATCCAAAGGGGCCTTTATCTTTACTTTCTGGTAAAGGCTTGAGTGACAAAGGGCAAACCGAAAGGGGCGGAAAAAAGAATCCACCCTGAAAAAACGGGATAAAATGTAAAAATAGTGCTCGGCTAGTTTAAGCAGCGGCATTGAGGCGGCGATGAGCGAGAACGCCTTTAGGGAAATGGTGTGAAACCGAGGCCTTTTTCCGAAAGTCAGGGTCGAGTTGGTCAGGAGTTGGAAAAAGAGCACTCGAGAGAACACGGCGCAGCCTGCCGGGAGTGGATTGAGGCTCTCGATCCCAGTAGCCAGTCGGTATGGGAGGAAGAGAAGCGGCTAAATGGGAAAGAAGATTGCCAGCCAGCAGCCCCAGTTCAGGTAAGCGGAAACAAGCCTCATCGGCATGAACAAATTGACGATGTAAGCCAATCATCTGCTTGGAAGCCAAGGGGGGATGTTCAACAGGCCAGCGTTCCAGGTAGACAAGATAAATGGTTTCAGGCTGCAAAGTCATAACGGTCGCCAAAACCAAAGGTGTGTTGTAGGCCGGATCCTGAATGACGTAAATCGAGTAGGTACGGTTGGCTGTATCCACCTTGGTTGTTCTGGGGACGAGATTGTGCCATGCTTGATAGCAAATCAGGCGACCACTATAGAGAAAGCGACCAGACGAGTCCGGAGTTGTAGCCTCGAGTCGCTTTCCCTTATAGCTGCGAGAGAGCGGACGCACAATATCACCATATTCAGGTGGTCTGCCTTTTTCTTTGCGTTTGGGGAACTCATTGCGGCGCACTGTGCAGTTAATGGCTTCCCGCAGGACAAATCGGTCTATGCCGCTTTCTAGCATTTCTCTGATTGTAAACCCGGCATCGACCACCGCCACTTCGTCTGACTCCAGTGATTTCTTCGTCTCTTTCAGCCTTTACTTTCTGGTAAAAGAAAAGAGATGAGGTGAGAAATGTGACAAAAAGCGGTTAGCAGTTCATCCTAAAGGTAGAGAACCCAAAAAGGAGGAAGGAATGCTAACCGCGCCAGAAATAACTATAGCAGTACTGATGAATGTATTGCAAGTAACGCCGATGGGAACAAACGTAAATGTAATGCGTCTGATGTGGGCAATGCTGAATGGGTCGTTTCTGAAAAGTCGAGGAGCAATCCATAGCGCATTGAAAGAAAGCGGGTTTGAAGATGAGGAGCTCCGGCGAAGCTTTCGATATGGATCATGGGATATCACAAGTCTGCTGGGGTCGTGGCAAGAAGAAGTGGAAAGGGAATGGGAGGCAAAAAAGTTAGAAGGGTACCGAGTGAAAAGCATAGATATCACAGGGTTCTGGCGACCGAAGCTGCAAGGGAAAGTGAACCGACTCTATAACTCAACGGCTCGTCGGGCATTGCCCGCTCATCTTTGAGTGATGATAAGCTCGGGGAGATAGGCGGGAAGCGAGTGCCACTGCTCAAGGCAATCATGAGATGCACGGTTGGAACAAAGGAAAGTGAGTTTCGGAAAAGCTGCTGACAGAGACGAAGAAATCACTGGAGTCAGACGAAGTGGCGGTGGTCGATGCCGGGTTTACAATCAGAGAAATGCTAGAAAGCGGCATAGACCGATTTGTCCTGCGGGAAGCGATTAACTGCACAGTGCGCCGCAATGAGTTCCCCAAACGCAAAGAAAAGGCAGACCACCTGAATATGGTGATATTGTGCGTCCGCTCTCTCGAGCTATAAGGAAAGCGACTCGAGGCTACAACTCCGGACTCGTCTGGTCGCTTTTCTATAGTGGTCGCCTGATTTGCTATCAAGCATGGCACAATCTCGTCCCCAGAACAACCAAGGTGGATACAGCCAACCGTACCTACTCGATTTACGTCATTCAGGATCCGGCCTACAACACACCTTTGGTTTTGGCGACCGTTATGACTTTGCAGCCTGAAACCATTTATCTTGTCTACCTGGAACGCTGGCCTGTTGAACATCCCCCCTTGGCTTCCAAGCAGATGATTGGCTTACATCGTCAATTTGTTCATGCCGATGAGGCTTGTTTCCGCTTACCTGAACTGGGGCTGCTTGCTGGCAATCTTCTTTCCCATTTAGCCGCTTCTCTTCCTCCCATACCGACTGGCTACTGGGATCGAGAGCCTCAATCCACTCCCGGCAGGCTGCGCCGTGTTCTCTCAGTGCTCTTTTCCAACTCCTGACCAACTCGACCTGACTTTCGGAAAAGGCCTCGGTTTCAACCATTTCCCTAAAGGCGTTCTCGCTCATCGCCGCCTCAATGCCGCTGCTTAAACTAGCCGAGCACTATTTTTACATTTTATCCCGTTTTTCAGGGTGGATTTTTTTCCGCCCTTTCGGTTTGCCCTTTGTCACTCAAGCCTTTACCAGAAAGTCAGCAGCTTTTCCGAAACTCACTTTCCTTTGTTCCAACCGTGCATCTCATGATTGCCTTGAGCAGTGGCACTCGCTTCCCGCCTATCTCCCCGAGCTTATCATCACTCCAAAGATGAGCGGGCAATGCCGACGAGCCGTTGAGTAGAGTCGGTTCACTTTCCTTGCAGCTTCGGTCGCCAGAACCCTGTGATATCTATGTTTTCACTCGGTATCCTTCTAACTTTTTTTGCCTCCCATTCCCCTTTCCACTTCTTCTTGCCACGACCCCAGCAGACTTGTGATATCCCATGATCCATATCAGCTCCACCAGCTTCGCCGGAGCTCCTCATCTTCAAACCCGCTTTCTTTCAATGCGCTATGGATTGCTCCTCGACTTTTCAGAAACGACCCATTCAGCATTGCCCACATCAGACGCATTACATTTACGTTTGTTCCATCGGCGTTACTTGCAATACATTCATCAGTTGCTATAGTTATTTCTGGCGCGGTTAGCATTCCTTCCTCCTTTTGGGTTCTCTACCTTTAGGATGAACTGCTAACCGCTTTTGTCACATTTCTCATCTCTTTTCTTTTACCAGAAAGTTTTATGCAACAAGATAATATTCCAGGGTTCGTAACCCTGTTTCGCGTTTGGTTCAGGGAACAATGATGTTGGGCACCGAACGATTGGATGAGAGCTTTGATCTGCTCGATGGTGTTATGGAGCAAGGTGGGAACACGTTTGATACGGCTCATGGCTGAGGAGGCGACTGTGAACGGACGCTGCTGGATGCAAGAACGCGACAACCGTGACCAGGTAAACATTATTAAAGGCGCACAGCCGATCGACGCGCTGCGGCATTCGCTTACAGACCGACTTTATCGACATTTATCTGCTGCATCGTGACGACCCAGATGCCAGTTGGCCCAATCGTCGAGGCGTTAAACGAACATCATACTGCTGGACGGATTGGCGTGTTTGGGGATCCAACTGGTCGGCAAAGCGGATTCAAGAAGTCAATGAGTATGCAGAAGCCAATGGATTACAACCTTTTGTTGCGAGTAGCCCCAATTTTAGCGGTTCAGCGGAAAGAACCCTGGGCCGACTGTATTAGCATCAGTGCTCCAGATAGAGCAGAAGATCGGGCTTGGTATCTGTCGCAACAGATGCCCTCTTTACCTGGTCGAGTCAGCAAGTGGCTTTAGCGGTCGCTTTGAACGCGATAACCTCGATACATTCGAGGCTTACTGGGACAAACTATGCGTTGATTGTTACTGCACAGAAGAGAACTTTCAACGGCTTGATCGCGTAAAAATATTGGCAGATGAGAATGGATTGAGCATTCCTCAGATCGCGGTTGCATATGTGCTCAATCACCCGCTGAATGTCTTTGCACTGGTCGGCTGTCGCAATCGTAATGAATTCCGAGCAAACGCCGAAGCCTCTTCTCTCACGTTGACACCAGAAGAAATTGCTTGGTTAGAGTTGAAAAGTGACAGTCGGTAGTAGATATAGCCTTTCAGAAAAAGATTTTCTTGTCGTTGATGGCATTTCAGCCGGTC